>NZ_JBFUGR010000005.1:0-477167 GCF_056402815.1 Mesorhizobium sp. P3_B5
CCTGGGTGTTGTCGGCGCTGTAGGTCCAGTTGCCGGCGGCATCGAGGCTGAAGGTGCCGTGGCCGTTGGAGCCGGCGGTGCCGGCCTGGGTGGCGAAGTTGGCCTGGCCGGCGTCGACGTCGCTGATGGTCAGCGCGCCGCCGGTGGTCAGATTGCCGGCAACGATGCCGTCGGCGCCATTGTCCTCGGTGACGTCGCTGGTCGAGACGCCGCCGATCACGGCGCTGTCGTTGGTGCCGTGGATGGTGATCGTAACCGTCTGCATATCAGTGCCGGTATGGCCGTCGTCAGCCTTGACCGTATAGGTAAGCGTCAGTGTCTCGCCGGCGGCCAGGAAATCGAAGGCCTGCGGCGTTGAATTGAACGCCCAGCTCAGATTGTGGGTGTCGGTAGGATTGGCCGCGAGCGGGCCGGGCGCAACCGTCAGCATGCCGATGACGGCAGCGCTATCCAGGCTACCTGTGGCGCCGCCGAGCGTCACCGAGGTCACGCTCGGGGTCACCGTGTCAGAGAGATCTGCATCGTTCACTGTCAGCGTGCCATTCGCGGTCAGGGCGGCGTTGGTCTCGTCCAATGACGTCGCTGCGCTGTCGCCGGCGCCAACGGTGATGTCGGGCGCGTCGTTGGTGCCCTGGATGGTAATCGTCACCAGCTGAGTGTCGGTGCCGCCGTGGCCGTCGTTGGCATTGATTGTGTATGTGAGCGTCAGTGTTTCATTGACAGCCAGGAAGTCGAAGGCCTGCGGTGTCGAGTTGAAGGCCCAGCTCAGATTGTGGGTTTCGCCCGGATTGGCCGTCAGCGAGGCCGGCGAAATCGTCAGCATGTTGATGACGGCAGCGCTGTTCAGGCCGCCCGTGGTGCCGCCGAGTGACACCGAGGTCACGCCCGCGCTCACCGTATCGGCGACATCGGCATCGTTGACGGTCAGCGTGCCGCTGGCGGTCAGGGGCGCATTGGTCTCGGTCAGCGAGGCGGCGTCTTTGTCCGTCGTCACCAGATGGATGTCCGGCTTGTCGTTGGTGCCGGTGAACTGAATGGTGGTCGTGGCCCAGCTCAGCGTGCCGTTGCCGAGCTGGATGGCGTAGGTCACCTTGTCGACAAGGACCTGTCCCTGGGCAAGTGCCTGCAACAGCCCGTTGATGCTCGCCGTGCTGTAGTGGATCGTACCATCACTGGCTATCCAGATCTTGGCGCCCAGGAGGCTGGTGTCGGTGCTGGCGGCTCCCGCAAGGTCGGTGGAATATGTCGTGTCGCGCGTCAGCAGGTCCGCCGGGGCATAGGTCTTGGTTGCAGTCGAAGAACTGTCAGCGTTATCGATGGAGTAGAGCGTTTTGGCCGCCCCGCCCAGGTCATTGGCCAGCACATTCAGAATCAGGATGCCCGTGGCATCTTCCGAAAAGAGGAAGCTGTCATCCTTCGCCTGCGGTGTGTTGGAGAACGACGTCGTGGTGCCGCCGGCACCGGTGACCTGAGTAGCCATATTTCACCCCCTGTTGTTTAACGACAGACGCGCCCAACGCCTGTTTATTGACCGCCCTGAAAGACCAACTGCTCCTGTCAAATCGCACGATCGGCACACAAATTGGGGCGGAGGTGGATTGTCAGCGCATCATCCAAGAAGCCGCCGCGCTACGAACGACCGCTTAAGCTGGCCGTTTACAGACGGATGGCGGCTCGATGATGATGATGGCTGCGACGACATTGGTCGTCGCGCTACGTCTCCCTACCCCAATTGCGTCGACCAACTCGTTGTTTTCGCATCACAAGTTTTAAGAAGACGCTAATATTAGGAGATTATTAACTCTATCGGAGAGGGCGCGTCAACGCACCAATTTGGCCGATGGTTAATAGTCGAAGTCAAAACATCCGCACGGTCCTAGGTAGCCGGCTGCATTTGCCGCTAACGCTTGCTCTGTGGACGGGCCAGCGCCAGGGTGACCTGCTGCGCCTGACCGGGCAGCAGTATAACGGCAAGCTGATCCGCCTTCAGCAATCCAAGACGGGAACCCGCGTGGTCATCCCAGTTGGCGCGCCGCTGAAAACCGCGCTCGATGCGCTGCGCGGCAAGGCCGGCCAGATTTTGCTCAACAGCGACAGCGTGCCGTGGACAGCCGACGGCTTCCGATCGTCCTGGCGCAAGGCATGCGCCGCCGCCGGCGTGGTCGGCGTCACCTTCAATGATATTCGCGGAACGGCTGTGACGCGCTTGGCGATCGCCGGCGCGACGGTGCCTGAGATTGCGACGATCACCGGCCACAGCCTGCGCGACGTGAATGCAATCCTTGATTCCAACTACCTCAACCGCGATCCGGCGCTCGGCGAAAGCGCCATCCGCAAGCTCGAAACGGGAACAAAAATTCCCGACCGTGCGTCCGACTGACACGAAATGTTCTAATGGTGAAACGGGAAAATCGCTTTAAAATCAACTGGCTGGGGAACCTGGATTCGAACCAGGACTAACGGAGTCAGAGTCCGTGGGTCTACCGTTAACCTATTCCCCAGCAGGCGTAGTTCTTACAAACCACGCAGGCGTGGCAGCCAACTGGCCGCGCGTGCCTTGTAGCCGCCGACGGAAAATAGTCAAGCCTGTCGAGCGTTTCAATCACCGGGTTTCGTCAGTCTATTTCAGACAGGCGCTTCAGGCGCAGCGCCTCAATTCTCTGCCCGCCCAAATTGCGAGCGTTCGAAGAACAGCACGATGCCGAGCGCGATCAGCAGCGGGATGATCAGGTAGAACAGCCGGAACACCAGCAATGCCGCCAGCACGCCGACCGGGTCCATATGCGACAGACCGGCCAGGAACACGACCTCGAACACGCCGAGCCCGCCCGGCGCGTGCGAGATCTGCGCGATCGAGAACGACACCAGGAAGACGCCGAGCACGACGAAATAGCCGGGATTGCCTGCGGGCAGGGCAAAGAAGATGATCGCCGCTGCTGCCAAAAGCTCGATCGGGCCGATCAGCAATTGCCGCGCCACGATCGGCAGCGCCGGGTAATGCAGCTGGAAGCGGCCGATTGTCAGCGGCTTGAGATGCAGCCAGCTGCCGAAAATGTAGGCGCCGACCAGGATCAGCATGGCGAGGCCGGCGGCGATCGCCAGCCCATGGTGCGGAGCGCCGGAAAAGCGGTCGATGATCTCGGGCTCCAGCACCAGCACGATGCCGGAGACGAAGATCGTCGACAGCATGAAGGTGATCCAGCAGATAGCCACCAGAATACCGACATCCTGTCCCGTCAGGCCCCTGGTGCCGTAGGCGCGGTAGCGGATCACCGCGCCTGAAAACACCGAGCCGCCGATATTGTGTGACAGCGCATAGGTGGTGAAGGAGCAGAAGGTGACGAACAGCCACGAGACTTTTTTGCCGATATGCAGCAGCGCGATGTGGTCGTAGCCGGCGAGCGAGGCATAGGCGACCAACGAACTTAGGCCGGCCAGCACCCACCCGCGCGTCGGGATGGCGACGATGCCGGCCCAGACATCGTCGAGCGAAATGCCGCGCAATTCGTGCCAGAGCAGCAGCAGCGAAAAAATCACCGCCGCAATGCCGATGGCCGGCCAGAGATAGCGCCTCCAGTTCATGGCCCTCATGGCGGTGTCGTCATGCGTTGCAGCTCGGTTCCAGGTCGGGGTGCGAAGACGTGATCAGTATTCACCCCTTCACTTGAGAAATGCCTTATTGAAGCCGGCTATTCAACCGGCAACACCTTGCCGCTGCCTGACGCCGGCAAAATTCGCCCCTTGCACTCTTGGTGATCCGGCGCGGCGCTGCTACTCTGGCGGCAACTTAAAACACATGAAAGCGCCTGCTGCGTCCGGTTTCCGGTTCGCGCGGCGCCGGAAGGAACTGAAGTGGAAGACCACGACACCGGCGTTGGCGCGCCGGAAGTGGGCGTGTCCAGGGCTTCGCCGCCGTCAGGCCAGGCAAGCCCACCCACCGGGCGGCATCACGACCGCCGGGCGGGTCCACAGTCCGGAGACGGGCAGGCAGGAGACGCCCAACATCAGAAGGGCAAGGCGAGAAAGCGGCGCAAACGCCGGCGCGGACGCAAGGTTTTTGCGCGCGATGAGAATCAGCCCGGTGGGCTCTCGTCGCCCGCCATTGTTCTCGCTCCAGCCGTCCAGCCGCCCGTGGCGGCCCCATTGCCTGCAACCCCGCCGGCAAGGCAGGAGCAGCGCGACTACCGGCCGCCGATGCAGGAACTGCCGGTGTTTGCCGCGCTCGATCTCGGCACCAACAATTGCCGGCTGCTGGTCGCGGTGCCGACGCGCCATGGCCAGTTCCGCGTCATCGACGCCTTCTCGCGCATTGTCAGGCTGGGCGAGGGGCTCACCGCCAACGGCCGGCTCGGCCAGCCGGCGATGGATCGTGCCGTCGAGGCGCTAAAGATCTGCGGCGACAAATTGCGCAACCGCAAGATCAGGAAGGCCAGGCTGATCGCCACCGAGGCCTGCCGCACCGCTGAAAACGGCGTCGAATTCCTCGACCGCGTCGAGCGCGAGGCTGGGCTAAAACTTGAGATCATCGACCGCCAGACCGAGGCGCGGCTGGCGGTGTCGGGCTGCGGCTCGCTGGTCGAGCGCGACACGCAAGGCGTCGTGCTGTTCGACATTGGCGGCGGCTCGTCGGAAATCGCGCTGATCGATCTCACCGGCCATCGCTCGCCACGGCTTGCCAACCACATCGTTTCGTGGACGTCGCTGCCGGTCGGCGTCGTTTCGTTGGCCGAGCGCTTTGGCGGCCGCACGGTAACGCGCGAGATCTTTGCCGCCATGGTCGAGGATGTCGCGGTGCGCCTGCGCGCCTTCGACGGCCGCGACCGGCTGGCGCATGTGCTCGCCAGCCCGAAATTCCATCTGCTGGGCACTTCCGGAACGGTGACGACGCTGGCCGGCGTTCACCTTGACCTCGAGCGCTATGACCGTCGCCGCGTCGACGGGCTCTGGATGGACCGCAACAGCGTCGACCGCATGGTAGAAAAACTGGTCGGCTGGGATTTCCAGCAGCGTGTCGCCAACCCGTGCATCGGCGCCGACCGCGCCGATCTGGTGCTGGCCGGCTGCGCCATACTGGAAGCGATCCGCGCCGTGTGGCCGTCGGAGCGGCTGCGTGTCGCCGACCGTGGCCTGCGCGAAGGCATACTGAGCGAACTGATGGCCGACGACGGTGTCTGGCGCAACAGCGGGCGGGGCAGAGCATGATCCCGAAAAGTGGGGAGCGGGTTTCGGAAGAGATCATGCTCAAACAAGAAATCAAACAATGACCAAGAAACCAGAAAAACCAGGCTCCGCCAGCATTCGCGTGCTGAAGACGCGGATCAAGAAGAAAAGCGGCCTCAAGGAATCGTCGCGCCGCTGGCTGCAGCGCCACATCAACGATCCCTATGTCCAACGCTCCAAGGCCGACGGCTACAGGTCGCGCGCGGCCTACAAGCTGATCGAGATCGACGACAAGCATCATCTCTTGAAGCCCGGCATGAAGGTCATCGACCTCGGCGCCGCCCCCGGCGGCTGGTGCCAGGTGGCCGCGGCGCGGACGAAATCGACGGCGGAGAGCCCGCATGTCGTTGGCATCGACTATCTCGAAATGGCCGCGGTGCCCGGCGCGCCGGTGATTTTGATGGATTTCCTCGACCCCGAGGCGCCGCAAAAGCTTGCCGAGACGCTGGGCGGCCCGCCCGACATAGTGCTCTCCGACATGGCGGCACCGACCACCGGCCACAAAAGGACCGACCACATCCGCACCATGTATCTGTGCGAAGTGGCGGCAGATTTCGCGCTGGCGGTGCTGAAGCCGGGCGGCCATTTTCTGGCCAAGACCTTTCAGGGCGGCGCCGAAAACGAGCTGCTGTCCCTGCTCAAGCAGAATTTCCGTTCGGTCCATCACGTCAAGCCGCCGGCTTCGCGTGATGAGTCGGTGGAGCTGTATTTGCTGGCGAAGGACTTCAAGGGGCGCGCGCCGACCGAAGGTTGAGGTCGCCGTTGCGTGGCCTCAATTGCCGGGAGGGCTAATCGGCTCCAATTCCTTGGGCGTTGTCAGCCTGCCATGGCCCGACACGGCGTTGCCTGCATCGGGCGCCAGCCGCATGAACGACAGTGATGCCGCTGCCGAAATCACGGCCACGATGAAGAAGGCGGTGTGGAAGTCGGCCAGCGTCAGCGGCCCGCCATGCAGCGTCTGCGACACCTCCAGGATGCCGCCCGCCACGGCGACGCCGAGCGCGATCGACAGTTGCTGGAAGACGGCGGCGATCGGCGTCGCCTTGCTGGTGTCGGCAGCCGAAATCTCGGCATAGGCGAGCGCGTTGACGCCGGTGAAGAACATCGAGCGGATGAAGCCGCTGGCCAGCAGCATGGCCAGCATCAGCGCATAGGGCGTGTCGGGCGTGAACAGGCCGTTGACGGCGATTGACGCCGCGGCGACCAGCGAACCGACCACCAGCACGCGGCGGAACCCGGCAACCCGAAAAATCAGCGCGGTGGCGAATTTCATGCCGATGGCGCCGATCGCCGAGACGAAAGTGATCATGCCCGACTGGAACGGCGTCAGCCCAAAGCCAATCTGGAACATCAGCGGCAACAGGAAGGGCACGGCACCAATGCCGATGCGAAACAGCCCGCCGCCGAGCACCGAGGAGCGGAACACCTGGTGGCGGAACAATTCGAGCGCAAGCAGCGGGTTTTTCGCATGGCGCGCATGCAGGAGGTAAAGCGCGCCCGACGCCAATCCGACGGCGACGGTGATGAAGCCGGCCATCGGCGGCAGCGCAGGCAAGCTGACTACCGACAGGCCGAACACGACGCCTGAGGCGGCGAACCCGCTCAACACAAAACCGATGAAATCGAGCGGCGGCGTCTCGGTCGCTTCGGTTTGCGGCAGGAAGCGGGTGGCGAGCCAGATGCCGACCAGGCCGATCGGCACGTTGATCAGAAAAATCCAGTGCCAGGTGAAATAGGTGGTGATGAAGCCGCCGATCGGTGGCCCGACCAGCGGCCCGACCAGGGCCGGGACGGTCAGCCACGACATGGCGGCGACCAGCTCGCTCTTGGGCGTCGCCCGCACCAGCACCAGCCGCCCGACCGGGGTCATCATCGCGCCGCCTATGCCTTGCAGGAAGCGCGAGACCACGAAAGCCGGCAGCGAATCGGAGATCGCGCAAGCGACCGAGCCGACGATGAACACGCCGATCGCGGCTCGAAACACGTTCTTGGCGCCGAAGCGGTCGGCCATCCAGCCGCTGATCGGAATGAAGATCGCCAGCGACACCAGATAGGCGGTCAGCGCCAGCTTGAGCGCGATCGGGCTGGTATGGATGTCGATGGCGATCGCCGGCAGCGACGTCGCGATGACGGTCGAATCCATGTTTTCCATGAACAGGGCGACCGCCAGGATGAGCGGAATGGTGCGGTTCAACGAACGCGTCCGGACTTGATTCTTGTGTCGCCGACTGGGGGCAAGCCGACACGAGGGGCGGTTATCATGGCTTGGCCCGCATGTCGCATTAAATTGCTGTCACGTTTGCGCGACCGGCAACCAGAGGTGGTGTCTTTCTGAGCGAAACGTCACCTTTCCGGGAGCGTGCAATCATCGGCTTTTCATCGGCGCCGCGACGTGTTACGAGCCAGCGCCAATCCTGAAAGGGAAGAAGACGAGTCGGCGCTGTCCATTCTGGTCAAGCGCTTTTTCTGTATTCCGAGGACTGGCCATGGCAAAAATCATCGAAACGTCCACCGGCGCGCTGGCGCTGACCTTTGACGACGTGCTGCTGCAGCCCGGTCATTCCGAGGTCATGCCCGGTGAAACCGATATCCGCACCCGCATCGCTGGCGACATCGACCTCAACGTGCCGATCCTGTCGGCCGCCATGGACACCGTCACCGAGGCGCGGCTGGCCATCGCCATGGCCCAGGCCGGCGGCATCGGCGTCATCCACCGCAATTTCTCGCCGGCCGAACAGGCCGAGCAGGTGCGGCAGGTCAAGAAGTTCGAATCGGGCATGGTGGTCAATCCCGTCACCATCGGCCCTGAAGCCACGCTCGCCGACGCGCTCGGCCTGATGCGCACCTACTCGATCTCAGGCATTCCGGTGGTCGAGAATGGCGGCTCAGGCGGCCAGAAGGTTGGCCGGCTGATCGGCATCCTGACCAACCGCGACGTCCGCTTTGCCTCGGACCCGACGCAGAAAGTCTACGAGCTGATGACCCGTGAGAACCTGATCACGGTCAAGGAAAACGTCGACCAGGACGAGGCCAAGCGGCTCTTGCACCAGCACCGCATCGAAAAGCTGGTCGTTGTCGACAAGGACGGCAATTGCGTCGGCCTGATCACCGTCAAGGACATCGAGAAGTCGCAGCTCAACCCGCACGCCACCAAGGACGCGCAGGGCCGCCTGCGCGCTGCTGCCGCCACCAGCGTCGGCGATGACGGTTTCGAGCGCGCCGAGCGCCTGATCGATGCCTGCGTCGATCTTCTGGTCATCGACACAGCACACGGCCATTCGCAGCGCGTGCTGGACGCGGTGACGCGGGCCAAGAAACTCTCCAATTCGGTGCGCATCCTGGCCGGCAACGTCGCCACGGCAGAAGGCACACTGGCGCTGATCGACGCCGGCGCCGACGCCGTCAAGGTCGGCATCGGCCCCGGTTCGATCTGCACCACCCGCATCGTCGCTGGTGTCGGCGTGCCGCAGCTGTCGGCGATCATGTCGGCGGTCGAGACCGCGCACAAATCGGGTGTCTCGGTCATCGCCGATGGCGGCATCAAATTTTCCGGTGATCTCGCCAAGGCGCTCGCCGCCGGCGCAAGTGCGGCCATGATCGGGTCGCTGCTGGCCGGAACCGATGAAAGCCCGGGCGAGGTCTATTTGCACCAGGGCCGCTCCTTCAAGGCTTACCGCGGCATGGGCTCCGTCGGCGCCATGGCCCGCGGCTCGGCCGATCGCTACTTCCAGGCCGAGGTGCGCGACACGCTGAAACTGGTCCCGGAAGGCATAGAAGGGCAGGTTCCCTACAAAGGGCCTGTGTCTGGCGTGCTGCACCAGCTTGCAGGCGGCCTGAAAGCCGCTATGGGTTATGTCGGTGGCCGCGACCTTGCAGATTTTCGCGAACGCGCCACCTTTGTACGCATATCCAATGCCGGACTTCGTGAAAGCCACGCCCATGACGTCACGATTACCCGCGAAAGCCCGAACTATCCCGGCGGAGCCTGATCAGCCCGATCAGTATGCGCTCTGGCGCGGCCTGACGGCCATGATCCTGCGGCTGTCGCGCCATGCTGCCGCACTCTGTGTGGTCTCAGCGGCGGTTTTCATCGCCATGACGGCGATGGAGTTCTTCTATTTCCGCAGCTTGAGCGGCGGGCTGCCGTCGCTCGACCTGCGCTTTGCCGGCTTTACCCCGGACGAGGGCATGGCCTGGCTGACGGCGCTCGGCCGGCGCGGCAGCGAGATCATCCTGGTCTGGCATTATCTGACTTTTGACCTTTTGTTCCCGGCGCTGCTGTCGGTGACCATGGTCAGCCTGATTCTCGCCACCGGGCGGCGGCTGACGAATTTTCGCGCCTTGTCGACGCAGCTACAATCGCTGGTCGCACTGGTGCTGGTGCTGCCCTATACGCTTGCCGACTACGCGCAGAACATCGCGGTTGCGCGGCTTTTGTCCGATTTCCTGTCGGCCAATCCGGATTCGCTGTCTTTCGCCTCGTCGCTGATCGTCACCAAATTCGCGCTTCTGGCGGTGCCGGCGATCGTCATTGCGGCCTTCACGCTGGCCGGCCAGCGCCGGCGTCAGGCGTGAGCAAAATAATCTAACGGGGCAGGGAACAGCTTGTGAACCAGACTGCGATCTTCTGGCCGATGCTGGCGCAGGTTCTGCTGATCTATCTCGTCTATGGCGTGATGGCCCGGCGCCGTTACGGCGCGGTCAGATCAGGCGAGGCCAGGGTTGGTCAATACAAGGTGCGCACCACCGAGCCGGCGTCCAGCGTCACCGTCGCCAACAATCTCATCAACCAGTTCGAGCTGCCGGTGCTTTTCTACGTGCTATGCCTGACGTTGCACGTGACCAACGGCGTCAACTACCTGACCTTGACGCTGATGTGGATCTTCGTGATCTCGCGCTATGCCCACGCCTGGGTCCATCTCACCAGCAACAATCTGCGCTTTCGCAGCCGCGCCTTCTACGTGGGCGCGGTGATTCTGTTGCTGGCATGGATCTGGTTCGCACTGCACCTGCTCGGAGCGGTGTAGGGAAGTTGTTTACCCTCCTCCTTGTGGGGAGGGTCGCTCCGCCGAGCGGAGCGGGGTTACGGCGTCTAGAGGTCGAACACCGCTATTCTGCGCTTGTCGAACTTGATGCCGATCTCGCCGCGCACCAGCTTGAGCGCCGCGTCCCCGAACACGGCGCGCCGCCAGCCCTGCAGCGCCGGCACGTCGGCGGCCTCGCCCTCGGCGGCGATGCGGTCGATATCGTCACTGGAGGCCAACACCTTCGAGGCGACGCCTTCCTTTTCGGCGACGATGCGCAGCAGCACTTTCAGCAGTTCGGCTGCAGCACTTGAACCTTCCGGCGGCTGAAAACTCTTCGGCAGCTTCGGCATCTCTTCTCTGGGCAAAGCAAGCGCCGTGGCGGTCACGCCAAGCAGCGTCGTTGCTGTCGACGAGCGTTCCCAGCCCTTCGGCGTGGTGCGCAGCTTGCCAAGTGCGGCCGCATCGCGCGGCGCCTGCTGGGCGATTTCGTAGATGGCGTCGTCCTTCAGCACCCGGCCGCGCGGCACATCGCGTTCGCGTGCCTCGCGCTCGCGCCAGGCGGCCACCGCTTGCACGATCGCCAGCTCCTGCGGCTTGCGCAGCCGCATCTTCAGCCGCTTCCAGGCATCCTCGGGATGCGGATCGTAGGTTTCGCGGGAGGTCAGCACCTCCATCTCTTCGTTCAGCCAATGGGCGCGGTTTTCCCGCACCAGTTCGGCGCTGAGGTGCTGGTAGACATCGATCAGATGGGTGACGTCGGCCAGCGCGTAGTCGAGCTGCTTGTCGGACAACGGCCGATGGCGCCAGTCGGTGAAACGCGAGGATTTGTCGAGCCGCGCTCCAGTGATCCGCTGCACCAACTGGTCGTAGGAGACGCTGTCGCCGAAGCCGCACACCATCGCCGCCACCTGGGTGTCGAACACCGGATGCGGAACGAGATCGCCGAGATGGACGATGATTTCGATGTCCTGGCGGGCCGCATGGAAGACTTTGACCACCGCCTCATTGGCCATCAGCTTGAAGAATGGCTTCAGGTCGATGTCGGGTGACAAGGGGTCGATCAGCGCCGTCACGCCCGGCGCCGCCATCTGGATCAGGCACAGAATCGGCCAGAAGGTCGTTTCGCGAATGAATTCGGTGTCGACGGTGACGAACTCCGACTTTTCGAAAGCGGCGAGAACGGTCTCAAGTTCATTCTGGGTGGTGATGACGTGCATCAAATCGCTTTTGGCAAGGGTACGGTCTCTTTCAATTTCAGCCGCGCGGGCTTTCGTCAAGCCGCAGCCCCTTTATCAGGGCTCAGCGGACCCGTCGGAATCGCCGCTGCGCCTCGCCAGCCGGGCGAAAACCGTCGATGTGCGCAAAAGCGCGATGAACCGGCTGCGTTTGCCTGCCGGCACGCCGGAGCGCACCTGCATGCGGTAGAGGATGACGACGATGAAGACAGCGTAGACGGTGGCGCTGAACACGAACAGCGCGCTTGGCCCGAAATATTGCATCGCCGTCGAAGCGGCAAACGGGCCGCCAATGGCGCCAAAGGAATAAAAGAGCATCAAGGCCGCGTTGATCAGCACGAACTCGCCCTTGTCGGCGCGGTCGTTGGAATGCGCCGCCGAAAGCGAATAGAGCGGCATGGCAAAACAGCCGAAGATGAAGATGATGATAAAGTTCAGCGTCGGGTTGGTGCCCGCCACGAACACCAGCGCCAGCGCGGCAAACATCGCGCAGCAGGTGGTGATCAAGAGCACCCGGCGTCGGTCCCAGCGGTCGGAGAGATAGCCGAGCGGATACTGGATGATGGCGCCACCGAAAATGCCGACACTGACGAAAGTGACGACATCGGCGACCGACATGCCGATCTGTTCGGCATAGACCGGCGACAGCGTGCGAAAGGCGCTGTTGGTGACGCCGACGGCGATGCAGCCGAAGCAGCCGAGCGGCGAAATCCGCCAGACGCGCGCCAGATCGAGCTTGACCTCTTCGGGTGGCGCAGGGTTGGAACGGTCGCCGAGCGAGACAGGCACCAGCGACAAAGTGATCATGATCGACATGATGGCGAAGATGGCAAAACCGCCGGCGCCAAAGATCGGGATAAGGAACTGCGCGCCGGTCACCGAGCCGATGTCGACCATGCGGTAGATGGCCAGAACCCGTGCGCGATCCTTGTTGGTGACTCCGGAATTGAGCCAGGCTTCCATGATGGTGAACAAACCGGCAAAGCAGAAGCCGCCGGCAAAACGCACCGCGCACCACATCACCGGATCGATGACCAGCACCAGAAGCAGCGTGCCGGCGGAGGCGATCGCGGCCAGCGCCGCGAAGGCACGCACATGGCCGACCGCCTTCATGATGCGGGTGACGGCGAGGCAGCCGAGCAGGAAGCCGGCGAAATAGAAGGTGCCCATGAGGCCGATGGATGAGGCCGGAAAGCCTTCCTGCGCGCCGCGCAGCGCGATCAACGTGCTCTGCAGCCCATTGCCGCCAAGCAGGATGCCGGCGGCGAGAAGGAGCGGGATCAGCGGGCGGATCGAGGACATGGAGGACCGCGGTTGGATGGCTATGCTTTTCTGAACCATCGGTGCGGCCATTGCCAGCGGCTTATCCGCCAACAGGGCGTCTTGTTGCGACGACCTGTGCTTTTAGCAGTGAGAGCCGTTCATGCCTCGCTGGCCTGCGCCGACATTTTCCGCCGGGCCGGGTCGGGCGCCTCGCTCGACGGCGCCTCAGGCTTGTCCGACGGCGCCCGTCGGCCAAGCGATCCGGCGGTCAGCAGGCTGAGCGCGATGAACGGGATGCCGATGGCAAAGGCCGACCGGATGCCCCAATGCTCCGAGACGAAGCCGAGCAGCGGCGGACCGAGCAGGAAGGCGACGAAGGAGATCTGCGACAGCGCCGCGACATTGATTGCCGCGGGGCGATCCGTTCGCTGGGCGGCCGCGGAAATCGCCAGTGGAAAGAGCGCGCTGCTGCCGATGCCCAGAAGGGCAAAGCCCAGCATGGACAGGAATGGGGCAGGCGACAGGAAGACCAGCAGCACGCCCGCCGCCATGCTCGCCAACAGCACGCGCGCCACGCCGCTTGGCGAGTGGCGTTCGACGAAGCTGTCGGCGAAAAAGCGCGTGGTTGCTTGCGAGAATGCAAACAGCGCCACCGTGAACCCGGCGACGAACGGCCCCGATTCGAACACGGTGCGCATATAGATCGCCGACCAGTCCATGCTGGCGCCTTCCATTAGCATTGCCGACAGCGTCACCGCAACGAGGACAAGGATCGGCAGCGTCGGCCGTGCCAGCGTGGGTGCCCGCATGGGAGGCTCGTCGCCATTGCCGGCAAAGCGGCTTGGCGCAGGCTGGTAACCACCGAGAAACAGCGCCGTCGATATTGCTACCATCGGCACGACCATCGCCAGGTGCAATTGCGGCGAGACGCCGAGATGCGCGAGTGCCGCGCCGAACAGGCCAGCGCCGAAGAAGCCGATGCTCCAGAACGAATGTGCCCGGTTCATGATCCGGCGCTTGACCAGGAATTCCGTCCTGTCGGCCTCGACATTGAGCATGATCTCGATGCTGCCGATCATCAGCCCGACCGGAAACAGCATGAGGAACAGGGAGACAGGCCCCGGTGCGTGCACCGCGATCGCATAGGCCACCGTCAGCAGCGGAACCAGCCCGAGCAGCGCGCGGCGGAAGCCGACGCGCTCCAGTATCGGCGCCGCCAGGGTGAGCGCGGTCAAGGTGCCGATCGGCGTGCCGATCAGGCTGAGCCCCAGCGTGCCGTCCTGGATGTCCATGGCGTGCTTGATGTCAGGCAGTCGCGGAAAGATGTTGCCCATGCCAAACGAATAGATCGCAAACCCGGCATAAATCCGGTGTTGAGGGGTGAGGCTGAGGCCAAAAATCATCGCAATGCTTTCAACGAAGGAGGGGGCCGTCAGTTGGCTTGTCCAACTGCAGGCGCGCCTCGCTTCTTGCATAAACGTGCAAAACATGCAAGAACGTGCATGAAGAAACAGGATCATGCAATGCTCACCGATGAACGGCATCAGCTCATCCGCGACCGGCTTGCGGCGCAGGGCAGGGTATTGGCCGGCGAGCTGGCAACCCGGTTCGGCGTTTCGGAAGACACGGTCCGCCGCGACCTGAGGGAGCTGGCAAAGGCCGGGCAGTGCCGCCGCGTCTATGGCGGCGCGGTCGCTCCGGCGCCCTTCGCCGCGGCGCCGGTCGGCCAGCGCGGTGGCCATGCGGTCGAGGAGAAGATGCGGCTGGCGAGCGCGGCGGTGGCGCTGCTTTCCAGCGGGCAGAGCCTGTTCATCGATGGCGGCACCACCAATGCCGCGATCGCCAGGGCCATTCCGCGCGACCTCGAGCTGACCATAGCCACCAATTCGCTCAGTGTTGCTTCGGCATTGTCCGATCATCCCCTGGTCGAACTGATCGTGCTGGGCGGCAGGTTCGATCGCGACCTTGGAACCTGTGTCGGCGGCGATACGCTGGCGGCCGTCGCCCAGCTTGGCGCCGATCTGTTTTTCCTGGGCTCCTGCGGTCTCGATGCCTCACGCGGCGTCACCGCTTTCGATTCGGCAGAGGCCGAAGTGAAGCGGGCCATGGCCAGGAACAGCGCCGGCATCGTCATCGCCGTCACCAACGACAAGCTGGCCACCGCCGCGCCCTACCGCGTCACTGGGCCTGAAGCGATCCGCCATCTGGTGGTTGAAAAGACCGCGCCGGCAGCGATCCTCGCGGATTTCGAACGGCAGGGCGCCGAAATCCACTTCGCCTGAACAGGCAGCGCCCGCACCCGCTTGCCTTGACAAAGCTGGGCTCTCATGCGCTTTTCGCGCAAATTTCGAGCCGGGCCGTCGGCCCGCAACCCCAGCATCCGGACTTAATCCCTATGACAATGCATCGTTACCGCAGCCATACCTGTGCCCAATTGCGAAAGAGCGACGTCGGCGCTTCCGTTCGCCTGTCGGGCTGGGTGCATCGCGTGCGCGACCATGGCGGCCTGCTGTTCATCGACCTGCGCGACCACTACGGCCTGACCCAGATCGTCGCCGACCCGGATTCGCCGGCTTTCAAGATCGCCGAGACCGTGCGCGGCGAGTGGGTCATCCGCGTCGACGGCGAGGTCAAGGCACGTTTGGCCGAGACCGCGAATGCCAATCTGCCAACCGGCGAGATCGAGATTTTCGCGCGCGAGATCGAAGTGCTGTCAGCGGCCAAGGAATTGCCACTGCCGGTGTTCGGCGAACCGGATTATCCCGAGGACATCCGCCTCAAATACCGCTTCCTCGATTTGCGCCGCGAGACCCTGCACAAGAACATCGTGGCGCGCACCAGGATCATCGCCGAGATGCGCAAGCGCATGGGCGAGGTCGGCTTCACCGAATTCTCGACGCCGATCCTGACCGCTTCATCGCCCGAGGGCGCGCGCGACTTCCTGGTGCCGTCGCGCATCCATCCCGGCACCTTCTACGCGCTGCCGCAGGCGCCGCAGCAGTACAAGCAATTGATCATGGTGTCGGGCTTCGACCGCTATTTTCAGATCGCCCCATGTTTCCGCGACGAGGACCCGCGCGCCGACCGATTGCCCGGCGAGTTCTACCAGCTCGATCTGGAGATGAGCTTCGTCGAGCAGGATGATGTGCTGTCGACCATGGAGCCGGTGATGCGCGGCGTCTTCGAGACTTTTGCCAACGGCAAGCCGGTGACGCAGAACTTCCAGCGCATTCCTTATGACGTGGCGATGCGCAAATACGGCTCCGACAAGCCGGACCTGCGCAACCCGATCGAGATGCAGGCTGTCTCCGATCATTTCCGCGAGTCCGGGTTCAAGGTGTTCGCCAACATCTTAGCCAACGACCCGAAGGCCGAAATCTGGGCCATCCCGGCCAGGACCGGTGGTTCACGCGCTTTCTGCGACCGCATGAATTCCTGGGCGCAAGGCGAGGGTCAGCCGGGACTGGGCTACATCTTCTGGCGCAAGGAGGGCGAAAAGCTCGAAGGCGCCGGACCGCTGGCCAAGAACATCGGCGAGGAGCGCACCGAAGCGATCCGCCTCCAGCTCGGCCTCGCCGACGGCGACGCCGCCTTCTTTGTTGCCGGCGATCCGAAGAAGTTCGTGTCCTTCGCCGGCGCTGCGCGCACGCGGGCCGGCGAGGAGCTGAACCTTGTCGACCGCGAGCGTTTTGAACTGTGCTGGATCGTCGACTTCCCGTTCTTCGAATGGAATGAGGACGAGAAGAAGATCGATTTCGCCCACAATCCGTTCTCGATGCCGCAGGGCGGCATCGACGCGCTCAACGGCGAGGATCTGCTCGGCATCAAGGCGTTCCAGTACGACATGGTCTGCAACGGCTTCGAGATCGCCTCCGGCGGTATCCGCAACCATCTGCCGGAAACCATGGTCAAGGCTTTCGAGACGGTCGGGCTGGACCGTGCGACGGTCGAGGAACGCTTCGGCGGTCTCTATCGTGCCTTCCAGTACGGCGCGCCGCCGCATGGCGGCATGGCGGCGGGTGTCGACCGCGTCGTCATGCTGTTGGTCGGGGCCAAGAACCTGCGCGAAATCACCATGTTCCCGATGAACCAGCAGGCCTACGACTTGCTGATGAACGCGCCGTCGGAAGCGAGCCCGCAGCAGCTTCGCGACTTGTCGCTGCGCGTCGCGGTGACGAAGAAAGAGGTTTAAGAACCTGGCTCAACCGGTTCTTCCGATTCGAGAATCGGCCCACAAAAAAGCCCGGCATCGCTGCCGGGCTTTTCCATTTGAAAGCGCGTTTATCAGTCTTCGTTCGCCTTGACGTGGACGCCGAGCGTCTTCGGCAAGTCGTACGGGTTGGACATGCCGCCGGCCATGATCAGCGCGAACGGCACCGATGCCGGCGGCTCTGCCGAAATCTCGAGGCTCTGCGGATCGTCGAGATATTTGTTTACGGCGGCCGACACTTCAGCCGTCAGCTCGGGATTGTTGAGCTGCGCCATGCCGAAGGGCACGATCGCCTTGGCCTGGTTGGCAATGTCCTTGCCGGACATGCCTTGTTGCTTGCCGAAATAGTCCAGCAGCTTGCCGGTCAGCGAATCGTCGTCGAAGCGGATCGAGGCGCCGTTGAACGAAAGCTGCTGCAATAGGCCGAGCATGGCCATGCCTTGCGCCGAATTGTCGGCGCCTTCGGGCTGTGCCGCCATCTTTTTCTGCATCTCCTGCATCGACTTGACGAAATCGAGCGTGTAGCCGCCGATATCGAAAGTCATGCCGAGCGTACCGGCATTGTCGACGGACATGTCGTATTTCGACAATTCCATCTTGCCGTCCGCGGGCTGCCAGGTGCCGGCCATTTCGATATTGCCTGATATGTTCTGGTAGCCGAGCGCTTCGATCACTGCCTTGGACTGGGCATCGTCGACGAGGGTGAGGTCGCCGTTGAATTTTTCCGTCGTCAAGGAAAACTCCATCGCCTTGCCGTCGGCCGGCGGGGTAATTTCGACGGCGAGCCCGTCCATCGAGAAGGCCGTCTTGTCAGCGACCTTCACCGTCATGTTGGCGAGTTCGGCCGACTTGTACATCATCATCGAACCCATCGGGCCCGTGGCGCCCTCGGCCGGAACGTTCATGTCGTGGATCACGAAGGGGCTGAGATCGAGCGTGACGCCATCCTTGCTGTGCGTGAACGCGGAGGTCGAGACGGTTCCGATATCGTAGCCGCCATTGGCCTCGGTCACGCCTTCAAGTTTGACGTCGCCGATCGGCAGCGCTTCCTTTTCTGCCGCCGGCTTCACGGTCACGCCCTGCAGCACCAAATTGGAGTCGTCACCGGTCACGCCGGTCCAGGAGATGTCCATGCCCTGGGCGGCAGCCAGAGCCTTGAGCCGGTCGGCGACCGCCGTGTTCTGCGCAAGGGCCGCATTCAGCGGCAACGTCAGCAGAAAGGTCGAAAGAGCGAGTTTGTAAAATGAGCGTTGGATTGTCATTGCAAGTCCCCTGAGATGTCCTTGAAAGAATGGTTTCATTCGTTGCGTCGTCACCATTCCGTGACGAACTGGACCGGATAAAGGCATTTGTCCATTAGAATGGCCGAAAATCACGGCGAAACGCAAACCCGATCGCCAGCCTTTGCGTGATGCGGTGAATTTGTCATGAAGATCGGGTCCATGCGTCGTCGCGTCATGCCTTAGACAGCGCGTGTAACAGATTGATGTTGGCAGGCGCCCGCACCGCTTCCGATGCTGTTGCACAAGGTCGGCAAATTGGAGTGCTCGCGCCGGCAATTCAGTGAAATCCATCACACAGCGCGGTCAATGGCGATGCTCCCATTGCCGGAATGTGGGCTCATAGACCGTCCAAGGTCGCGCCGATGCGGATTCCCACACCGGCGCCTTGCCGCGAATCACCCGCTCGGCTAGTTCCAGCCCATGGGAAAAAGGCTTTTGCCGCCTCAAGATGGCGGCGGCGATCATATCGAACCGGTCGACCTGAAGAAGGCGCTGGAAGAGCGCTATCTCGCCTATGCGCTGTCGACCATCATGCACCGGGCGCTGCCGGATGTGCGCGACGGGCTGAAGCCGGTGCATCGCCGCATCATGCATGCCATGCGGCTGCTCAGGCTCAACCCCGACCAGGGCTTTGCCAAATGCGCCCGCATCGTCGGCGAGGTGATGGGCAAGTTCCATCCGCATGGCGACCAGTCGATCTACGACGCGCTGGTGCGGTTGGCGCAAGATTTTTCGATGCGCTACCCCTTGGTCGACGGGCAAGGCAATTTCGGCAACATCGACGGCGATAACGCCGCCGCCATGCGCTACACCGAAGCGCGCATGACCGATGTGGCGACCGAGCTGCTTGCCGGCATCACCGAGGACGCGGTCGACTACCGGCCGACCTACAATGAGGAGGACGAAGAGCCGGTCGTTCTGCCTGGCGCCTTCCCGAACCTGCTCGCCAACGGCTCGTCCGGCATTGCGGTCGGCATGGCGACCTCGATCCCGCCGCACAACGCCGCCGAGCTTTGCGACGCCGCCTTGCATCTGATCGAGCATCCGGATGCGCCGGTGACCAAGCTGATGGACTTCGTCCAGGGGCCTGACTTCCCGACCGGCGGCATCATCGTCGACAGCCGCGCTTCGATTCTCGAAGCCTACGAAACCGGCCGCGGCGGCTTTCGCGTCAGGGCCAAATGGAGCCAGGAGGACCAGGGCAGGGGCACCTGGAGCATCGTCGTCACCGAAATCCCCTATGGCGTCCAGAAGGCCCGGCTGATCGAAAAGATCGCCGAGCTGTTGATGGCGCGCAAATTGCCGCTGCTGGAAGATATCCGCGACGAAAGTGCGGAAGACATCCGCGTCGTGCTTGTGCCGAAGAGCCGTTCGGTCGATCCGGGCATATTGATGGAATCGCTGTTCAAGCTGACCGAGCTCGAAAGCCGATTCCCGCTCAACATGAATGTGCTGTCGCGCGGCAAGGTGCCGAACGTCTTGTCGCTGAAGGGCGTGCTCAGGGAATGGCTGGAGCACCGCCGCGAGGTGCTGGTCCGCCGCTCGAAGCATCGCCTTGGCGAGATCGAAAGACGCCTCGAGATCCTCGCCGGGTATCTGATCGCCTACCTCAACATCGACGAGGTGATCAGGATCATCCGCGAGGAGGATGAGCCCAAGCAAGTGATGATGGCGCGCTGGTCGCTCACCGACACCCAGGCCGAAGCCATCCTCAACATGCGGCTGCGCGCCTTGCGCAAGCTGGAGGAATTCGAGATCCGCAAGGAATTCGACGGCCTCTCCACCGAGAAGAAGCAGATCGAGGCGCTGCTTGCCTCCGACGCCAAGCAGTGGTCGACGATCAAGTGGGAAGTCACCAGCATCCGCGACAAATTCGGACCGGAGACCGATCTCGGCAAGCGCCGCACCCAGTTCGCCGACGCGCCCGAACACGATTTGACCGACATCGCGCACGCCATGATTGAGCGCGAGCCGGTCACCGTGGTGGTCTCGGAAAAGGGCTGGCTCAGGGCGATGAAAGGTCACCTGACCGATCATTCCACCTTGACCTTCAAGGAGGGCGACAGCCTCAAGCTCGCTTTCCATGCCCAGACCACCGACAAGGTGCTGGTGTTTACCACCGGCGGCAAGTTCTACACCATCGGCGCCGACCGGCTGCCGGGCGGCCGCGGCCATGGCGAGCCGATCCGCATCATTGTCGACATGGACAACGACCAGGACATCGTCACCGCTTTTATCCACGATCCCAAGCGCAAGCTGCTCCTGGTGTCGCACGACGCCAACGGCTTTGTCGTGCCGGAGGAAGAGGTCATCGCCAACACCCGCAAGGGCAAGCAGGTGATGAACGTCAAGGCGCCCGACGAGGCCAAGCGCTGCGTGCCGGTCACCGGCGATCATCTCGCCATTGTCGGCGAGAACCGCAAGATGCTGGTGTTCGCGCTCTCCGAGATCCCGGAAATGGGCCGCGGCAAGGGCGTTCGCCTGCAGAAATACAAGGATGGCGGCGTGCTCGACCTCAAGCCTTTCGTGCTGGAGAGCGGCCTGTCGTGGCAAGATTCGGCCGACCGCACCTTCACCAGATCGCGAGAGGAACTGGCGGAGTGGATCGGGGCTCGCGCTTCGGCAGGGCGCATGGTGCCGAAGGGATTCCCGAGGACGGGGAAATTTGGGTAGGTATCTCCCCCCTCGAGGGGGAGATGTCGCCGAAGGCGACAGAGGGGGTCGGTACGTCCAGACGCGACACCCCTTTGCCGGCAGGAGAGGCTAGCGCTTCACGCGCGGCGACCCCCTCTGGCCTGCCGGCCATCTCCCCCTCGAGGGGGGAGATTCCCACGCATTTGGACTATCGTCACGATTGCGGCACTATAACAGTGCATAAACGCTGAGATGGCAGGGAAGAGATGGGCGTTTGAAGCAGGCTGAAATCCAGAAACCGGAGCGGCATCAGCGCCTGTTCGGCCTGTCGACGCCGGTTCGGTCCGCCGTCATCCCGCCGCTGTCGGCGGCGCGCTGGCTGCTGGTGCTGATTGTTGCCGCCGGCGTCTATTTCTTCCATGGCTTCCTGTTCCCGGTATTGGCCGCTCTGGTCATCGCCTTCGCCAGCTGGCCGCTCTATCGGCGGCTGCTCGCCGGTGTTGGTGGCAATCGCACCATTGCCGCCACCCTGGCGATCCTGTTCATTCTCACCTTCCTGGTGGTGCCGATCGCACTTGCCGGCACCTATGCCATCAACGAGGTCCGCGAATGGGTCGGTTGGGCGATCGAGACCAACCGGCACGGCGCGGTGACGCCGCACTGGATAGCGACACTGCCGGTAGTGGGCGAGTGGCTGAACGATCAGTGGACGACCAATATCGGCCATCCCGGCGGCATCGGCGAGCTGATCCAGTTGATCAGCGGCGCCAATATCGGCAGCATCTATCGCGGCGTGCTGGCCGCCGGCGGCAGCGCCTTCGGCCTGTTGCTGACGCTGCTGTTCATGATGATCGCGCTGTTCTTCGCCTATCGCGACGGCGAGCATTTCGCGGGCCAGGTCGACCGTCTCGGCGAGCGCATCCTGCCGACGCGGTGGGAGCGGATTTCGCGTGTGGTGCCGGCAACGATCTCCTCGACCGTCACCGGCATGACCGTCATCGCCATCGGCGAGGGGCTGGTGCTGGGCATCGCCTATTGGCTGGCCGGCGTGCCGTCGCCGGTGACGCTCGGCGCGCTGACCGGCGTCATGGCGCTGATTCCCGGCGGCGCCCCGCTCTCGTTCACCCTGGTGTCGATCTACCTCGCCGCCAGCGGTTCGCCGATGGCCGGGCTGGCGCTGTTCATCTGGGGCGCGGTCGAGCTGTTCATCGTCGACAAAACATTGCGTCCGAAGCTGGTCGGCGGGCCGATCAAGCTACCCTTCCTGCCGACCTTTTTCGGTCTGATCGGCGGCGTCAAGACGATGGGCTTTCTCGGCCTGTTCATCGGCCCGGTGCTGATGGCGCTGCTGGTCGCGATCTGGCGCGAATGGTTGCGCGAGGTGGAACTGGTGGACGAACTTGCCGTCGTTGCGCCCGAGGAGCCGGCGGGTGGTCCACCGCAGATCGATATTGTCGCCGAGAAAAAGGCCAGGGCATGAACCTGCGGAAGGCTGAGAATCCGGCGATTGACGGCCCTTCAATTGCTGTCTAGCTATGTCGCCATGAAGTTCGAACTCGTCTTTGTCGTGGTAGGAGAGCGCATGGGCAGGGTGGGGTAGCCACCCGGCGGAAGCACCCATGCGCGGCAAGCAGGCTCCTGACGGGGCCTTTTTTGTGCCTGCAGCCCGGGCCGGTCCTCGTCAGATTTCTGAAAATCCACCTGACAAGACGGTACGGCCATGACGCGCGACAGCTCCACCAAGCCTGCAGGCATGCAAACCGGGAAGACGGTTTCGGTGCCACCCCCTTATGCCATCCTCATATTCCTGACGGCCCTCTCGGTGCTGCCGGTGAACATTTATTTGCCTTCGCTGCCCAAGATCGCGGTCGAGTTCGACGCTGATTTCGCGCTCGTCAATTTTTCGGTTGCCGGCTACGCGATTGTCACGGCGCTGACAGAACTGATCTCAGGCGCATTGTCGGATCGATTTGGGCGCAGGCCGGTCGCATTGACTTCGATCGCGATCTTCATCCTTGCGTCTGTTGGATGCGCCCTTGCCACCAGCATTGAAGTTTTCTTGCTCTTTCGAATGATGCAAGCATCCATCGCCGCCTGCTTCTCCGTCGCCCTCGTGGTCATCAAGGAGACATCAGGCGAACGCGAAGCGACAAGCCGAATAGGCTACGCCGCCATGGGATGGGCTGTTGCGCCGATGCTCGGGCCTACCCTCGGCGGGGTGTTGGACGAGTTGTTCGGATGGCGGTCGATCTTCATCGTACTTGCGGCGCTGGGTGCGGCCATGCTGGTTTTTTGCCTGCGCGATCTGAGAGAGACGGCTGCGCCTTCAAGGACGTCGGCAAGCAGCTATTTTGCGTCCTACTTGCAGCTGCTGGGCTCGGTCAGATTCTGGGCTTTCGCGCTGTGCATGGCCTGCTCGATGGGCACATTCTACATCTTCCTTGGCGGCGCTCCGCTGGCCATGAGCGGATCTCTCGGCGGCTCAAGCGCGATGCTGGGCCTCTTTATGGGAATGGTCCCGACCGGTTTTCTGCTGGGCAGCTTTTTGTCCGGCCGATACGGGTCCGGATATGCGCGAGGCGCTGTGCTCGTGGTTGCACGCCTCCTGACTTGCCTCGGCCTGTTTTTCGGATTGATCCTGTCGATCTCGGGCGCGACTCACGCTTTGGCGTTCTTTGTGCCTTGCATGTTCATTGGCATAGGCAACGGGCTGACGTTGCCCGCCGCCAATGTGGGTGTGCTGTCGGTTCGTGCTGATCTTGCCGGCACCGCCGCCGGTCTGGCTGCCGCGATGTCGTTAGCAGGCGGCGCGCTTATCGCCATGATCGCCGGCCTGTTCCTCAGAGAGGCAGGCGCGGTGCGCCTGCTGCTCGGTATCTTGCTCACGTCGGCATCGCTCGCCTTGTTGGCGGCGTTGTTTGCGGCATTTGTCGATCGGAGCAGTTTCAAACCAGCTGCCAGTTCAATCTAGCAAGCGGGCCGCATCTTTGCGCGTCCGCGCTCTAAGCCGGGTGACTGACGGCAAGCGTGGCGCGGCGCTTGCGCCCCTCATGCAATTGCCACAGCGAATGGGCGACCAGCGTGACGATGAGGATGGCGCCGCCGATCAGGCTGTTGCGCGATGGGGTCTCGGCAAAGATCACCCACACCCAGACCGGTGCCAGCACGGTTTCCAGCAGATAGAACATCGCCACTTCCGGGCCGGAAATGTATTTCGGCCCGTTGGCGAGGCAGAAGAACGAAATCGGCATGATGACGGCGCCGTTGAAGATGATCCACCACGGCGCGTTCACCTGAACACCGGTTCTCGAGACCATGAACGCGGCGACGGCACAGGGCAGGATGACACCGATCAGGGCGGTAAACCCCATGTCCTTGCCGCTGGCGCGCGAGATGGTGATGGCGGCGGCAATCATGAACGCCGCACACAGCGCCATCAGGTCGCCGAACAGATGCCCGGTGCCGATCGAATCGCCGACGATGATGGCGACGCCGACTATCATCAGGGCGAGAGCGGCGAGCGTGATCGGCCGCGGCCGCTCCTTCAGGAACAGCCATGACAGCAGGGCTGAAAACATGGTCGTGAAGGCGAGGATGAAGACAAGGTTGGCGGTCGAGGTGTTGAAGACGCCGGTGACGAAGCAGATCGAGCCCAGCCCGTAGAGCGCGGCGACCATCAGCCCCGACCAGCCGGGGATGAGCTGCGGCGCGTCCTTGCTCAGCGAGCGCCAGACGGCCCAGATGACCAGCGCTGCGAGGAAAGTTGTGCCGGTGCGCAGCAAGAGGATTGTCCAGGCGCCGCCGTCGGCGAGCCGGATCAGCGGAATGTCGAAAGTCAGCGCCAGCCCGCCTATGGCGGTGATGAGAAGGCCTTTCTGGTGGTCGTGGTGGGCCGACATGCGGGCAGTTCTCTCAATGAATTTGAGGCAGCCGTAAACCGGCCCAGCGTCTGTTTTCCAGTCGATTGACCGGAAGACCAGCGGCATCCCCCTTGAAACAGTCCAATGCATGTCGCCCAAAAGTGCGCAGCGGTTTTGGGACAACGACATGCATCAAAACAAACACTTAAAGCGCGTTGCCTAAATCCGCTTCAACGCGACGCGCTTTAAGGATGAACAGCGAAGGAAAAAATCAGCGCGAAACCGCTTCGTGGTCGTAGCGCTCCCAGCCTTTCGGGCCGAGATGCTCCTGCGGCATGAAGCGCATCTTATAGTTCATCTTGCGCGAGCCGTTGACCCAGTAGCCGAGATAGACATGGGGCAGGCCCATGGCTCTGGCGCGGGCGATGTGGTCGAGGATCATGAAAGTGCCGAGCGAACGGTCCTCGAAGTCGGGATTGAAGTAGGAATAGACCATCGACAGGCCGTCGGCCATCTTGTCGGTCAGCGCCACGGCGATCAGCTCGCCCTGGCCTTTGCCGGTGATGAAGGTGTCGGGGCCGCGTCGGCGATATTCGATGACCTTGGTGTCGACATGGGTGTCCTCGACCATCATGGCGTAGTCGAGCACCGTCATGTCGGACATGCCGCCACGGCGGTGGCGGGCATCGAGATAGGAGCGGAACAGCGAGTACTGTTCGGTCGACGGTTGCGCGTCGTGCATGGCGCCGACGAGATCGGAATTGTGCTGGATCACCCGCTTCATGTTGCGGCTGGCGGTGAATTCCTGCGCCAGGATGCGCACCGAGACGCAGGCGCGGCAGGTCTCGCAGGCCGGCCGATAGGCGATGTTCTGCGAGCGCCGGAACCCGCCTTGCGTCAGAAGGTCGTTCATCTCCGGCGCCTTGTCGCCGACCAGATGCGTGAACACCTTGCGCTCGAACTGGCCCTCAAGATACGGGCACGGCGACGGCGCGGTCAGGAAGAACTGCGGCGACTGGGTCGGGTGCTGCGTCATCGAGCCTTGGAAACACTCCTGCGAATCGTCCTACCTTTGGCGCGGACGGCGAAAAATTCAACAGGATTATAGACGCTTGGTTGACCGGACGCCTTCACATTTATGCAAAAGCGGCTCCCGGGACTCGTAAAAAGCTGTTTCAACGGTCGCTGCGGCTGACCACCGTGCCGAGCAGCAGATCGTGCAGCGTGCGTTTGCGGTCGGAAAACAGGGTCACCAGAAGCACCAGCGGCGTCAGCATGACGTTGCCGGCCCAGAACAGCACCGAATGCACCACGGCGGTGAGCCCATCAATGCGGGTGCCATCGAGGCGGTCGAGCCGGATGCCCATCATCTTCATGCCCGTCGTCGCCTGGTCGATGCTGCCCAGCGTGTTCCAGATGTAGAGGATGGCGACAGCCGGCACGAGGATTGAGAACAGCATCCAGCCGAGACCGAGCGTCAGTAGCCCAAACAGGAACACCAGGATCGCGAACGGAATGGTCAGCAGCGCGACGATGCAATAGTCGATGATGAAGGCAAAGATGCGCCGAGAGCGCACGCCCTCATAGGCCCTGATATCTTCGAGCCTGCTGGTGATGATTTCGCCGTCAAGTACGCGCGCGTTCATGTCATATCCTCGTAATCGGGGCCGCAATAGGGTGCGGACCTGGCTGTGATGAAATGGTGAAGGCCTGCGGCATAATCAAGATCGGGCCTTTCAGCGGCATCAATGACGAAGCTGCGCCGGCGCGGTGCGAATCGGTTGAATTCACCGCACGGATGGCGTTAGCTTGCTGCGGCGCAACAAAGGCAGTCAGGCGCCAGGGGCGAGGGACGGGGCAATATGGATTATGACATGCTGGTCATCGGCAGCGGGCCTTCCGGGCGCCGCGCCGCGGTGCAATCGGCCAAGCTCGGCAAATCGGTGCTGGTGGTCGACAGGGGGCGGCGCCTCGGCGGCGTGTCCGTACACACCGGCACCATCCCGTCGAAGACACTGCGCGAGACGGTGCTCAACCTTTCCGGTTGGCGCGAGCGTGGCTTTTACGGACGCGGCTACCGGGTCAAGCAGGACATTTCGGTTGGCGATCTGGTCGAACGCCTGCACAAGACGCTCGATCACGAGGTCGAGGTGCTGCAGCACCAGTTCATGCGCAATACGGTGAAGAGCGCGCGCGCCGCGGTAAAGTTCCTCGGACCCAACAAGGTCAGCCTGACCACCGACACCGGCGACTACAGCGAAGTCGGATTCGCCCATGCGCTGATCGCGGTCGGCACCAGGCCGCATCGGCCGCGTGACGTGCCCTTCGACAAGACCCGTGTCTTCGACAGTGACGAGATGCTGGAGCTCGGCCAGTTGCCGCGCACGCTGACGGTGATCGGCGGCGGCGTCATCGGCGTCGAATATGCGACGATTTTTTCCGCGCTCGACGTGCCGGTGACGTTGGTCGAGCCGCGCAACACCATCCTCGATTTCGTCGACCGCGAGATCGTCGACGATTTCATCCACCAGATGCGCGACCGCGGCATGACGATCCGGCTGGGCAGCGCGGTGAAGGAAATCCGCTCCAAGCCGGAGGCCGCGGAAGTCGAACTGGCCGATGGCCGCACCATCCGTTCGGATGTCGTACTCTACGCCGCCGGTCGCACCGGCAATGTCGGAACCTTGGGCCTCGACCTGGTCGGCATCGACGCCGATTCCAGGGGCCGCATCAAAGTCGACCCGCAGACTTTCCAGACCAGCGTGCCCAACATTTATGCCGCCGGCGACGTCATTGGCTTTCCGAGCCTTGCCTCCACCTCAATGGAGCAGGGCAGGGTGGCCGCCTGCCATGCTTTTGGCGTGCCCTTGCCGCCGCCGCCGGAAACCTTTCCCTATGGCATCTACGCGGTGCCGGAAATCTCCACCGTCGGCCAGTCCGAGGAACAGGTGCGCGACAGTGGCGCTGCTTATGAGGTCGGCGTGGCGCGCTTCCGCGAGACCTCGCGCGGCCACATCATGGGCGTCAACACCGGCTTCCTGAAGCTGCTGTTCTCAATCGAAACCCGCCGCCTGCTCGGCGCCCACATCGTTGGCGAGGGCGCCACCGAACTCATTCACATCGGCCAAGCGGTGATCAACCTCGGCGGCACCGTCGATTTCTTCGTCAACAACACCTTCAACTATCCCACGCTCGCCGAAGCCTACAAGATCGCCGGGCTGGATGCCTGGAACAGGATGGGGCGAGGGTAGGCGGTTACTTCTGCTCAGCCTTCCATCTGGGCGAGCAGCGACAGCATGACGTTGGCCGAAGGCATCGGCAGCACCGCTTCGATTTCCGCCGGCCGCACGCCGGCGATCTTAATCGCAGATATCCTGCGCTTCTCGAAAGTCGGTTTCCGTCTCAAGCCTCGTTGTCCGCATCCACATCTTTCAGCCGGCTTACTGTTTCCAGTGGCTCGCTGGGGCGCTATGTGAATGGACAGGGTCATGGAAGCGCGACGGGAGGTCGGACATGCTGGGCTGGTTCCGCAAGCTGCTGCCGCGCGAGGATCGATTCTTCGAGCTGTTCGAGCGACATTCCCGCACCGTGGTCGGCGGCGCCGAGGCGCTGGAGCAGCTTCTGCAGGGCAAGGACATCGATCGCTGGTGTCAGAAGATCATCGATCTCGAGGATGAGGCCGATCATATCACCGCCGAAGTACTGCTTGCGGTGCGGCGCTCCTTCATCACGCCTTTCGATCGCGGCGACATCAAGGATCTGATCCAGTCGATGGATGATGCCATCGACATGATGCACAAGACCGTCAAGACGGTGAAGCTGTTCGAAAAGAAGGAATTCGACCCGCTGATGCAGGAAATGGGCGGCGTCATCGTCGCTGCCGCCAAGCTGGTCGCCGAGGCGATCCCGCTGCTGAGCAAGGTCGGCACGCACACCGTGCGCCTCAACGCCATCGCCGAAGAGGTCATGCGCGTCGAAAGCCGCGCCGACGATCTGCACGAGCAGGGGCTGAAGGACCTGTTCAAGCGGCACGGCCGCAGCGACCCGATGGCTTACCTGATCGGCAGCGAGATTTACGGCCAGCTGGAAAAGGTGGTCGACCGTTTCGAGGACGTCGCCAACGAGATCAGCGGCATCGTCATCGAGAATGTTTAGGTGATGGAAGCCACCATTGCCTTTCCCGTGCTGATCGGCCTTGTCGCCGTGGCGCTGTTCTTCGATTTTCTCAACGGCCTGCACGATGCCGCCAATTCCATCGCCACCATCGTCTCCACCCGCGTGCTGCGGCCGCAATATGCCGTTCTGTGGGCGGCTTTCTTCAATTTCATCGCCTTCATGTTCTTCGGTCTCCATGTCGCCGAGACAGTGGGGAAGGGCATCGTCGACGTCAGCATCGTCACGCCGGCGGTGATCTTCTCAGCCCTTGTCGGCGCTATTGTCTGGAACATCGTCACCTGGATTGCCGGCATCCCGTCGAGCAGTTCGCATGCGCTGATCGGCGGGCTGGTCGGTGCCGGCGTTGCCAAGGGTGGGGTCAGCGCCATCGTCTGGACGGGGCTTGGCAAGACGGTCGCCGCGATCGTCCTGTCACCGGCGACAGGTTTTGTTCTGGCGCTTGCCCTGATCCTTGTCGTTTCCTGGCTGTTCGTGCGCCAGACGCCGTTCGCCGTCGACAGCACCTTCCGCGTCCTGCAGTTCTTTTCCGCCTCGCTCTATTCGCTCGGCCATGGCGGCAACGACGCCCAGAAAACCATGGGCATCATCGCCGTGCTGCTCTATTCGCAAGGCATGCTCGGCGCCAATTTCTATGTGCCGCTGTGGGTCGTCCTCACCTGTCAGACGGCGCTGGCGCTCGGCACCTTGTTCGGCGGCTGGCGCATCGTCCACACAATGGGTTCGAAGATCACCCGGCTGAACCCGATGCAGGGCTTCTGCGCCGAGACCGGTGGTGCCATCACCCTGTTTGCCGCCACCTGGCTCGGCGTTCCAGTGTCGACCACGCATACCATCACCGGCGCCATCATCGGCGTCGGCGCGGCCCGCCGCGTCTCGGCCGTACGCTGGGGCATCGCCGGGAACATCGTCATTGCCTGGATCGTCACTTTGCCGGCCACGGCCGCCATTTCGGCCCTCACCTATCTTGTCACGCGCCTGGGCGGCTGACGCGGAGAGGACGCCGAAATCTGAATATGAACGTCCATAGAGATCTGACGCAAAATCTATGGCCCTGAAGTGCCGTTCGATTTCTTGCCAAAAGCCGGTTGTCGTCCAACCCAACCCTTATCGGGTTTTTGTCAGATTTCTGCTAGGCAACGGTTTCACGACGCGGGCCTCTTTGAGGGTTTTGAGTGCCTCCTCTTTGGTGAGGCCGAACTTGCGGGCAAAGTAGGCGGCTTCGATCGCCATTTCGCGATCTGCCAAGGATTCGATCCTCTGCTTTGCCTTCTTGCCCACGACAGGAATCATAGCACATTCCGCTAGATAGCTCCAATTAAGCTCGTCGAACGCGATGGCTTGTCAACCGCGTAGGGGCAGCGCGCCAGTGGCTTCTCGGCTTCCTTCGCCTCGATCAGCGCAACGATGTCTGCAATCTCCCAACGCTTTCCGGCGACGCCGTAAATCTTGACCAGCATGGCGTGGTCGATCTCGCCGCGGAATGCCATGCGGCCGTCGCCGCGCGCTGAGCGGTCAATCCGCCTGTGTGATGGCCGCTGGGCCTGCCAGCCATTGCCTGACGATTTCGGCATCCCGGCCGCCGAATTCATGACCTGATGGGATGATCCGGGCGTCGATCTCGGCGCCGCGCTGGCTGAGCAGTAACACCAGCGCCGGCGCGAAAGGGGCGTAGGTCAGGTCGGCGGCACCAGCAATGATCAGCACTTGCGCCTTGCTGAGGTCCGCCGGCGGCACGTCGTCCAGCACCGGCATGGCGCGTAACAGCGCCGCCCGTTCGACGAGGCCCGGATGCAGCAGCATCATGGTGGAAACCAGATTGGCACCGTTCGAATAACCGAGAAATGTGGAGCGGGAGAGATCGAGGTTTTGGCGCTTCGCGGCGTCGGCAATGAAATCCGCGAATGCGTCTGTCTCCGTGCGGATGCTGTCCTGCTCGAAGCGCGTCGGCGTGATGCGTGTAAACCAGCGGAACCCGTCCTCCTGGGGGATGCGGCCACGCACCGCCACCAGCGCCGCGCGCGGCGCGATCTGCCGGCCGAGCGGGACCAGCGTGGTCTCGTCGACGCCGGAACCATGCAGCAGAAAAAGCACTTCGCCGGTTGCATCGGCAGGCCTGTAGAGGCGGTAGGGAAAGTCCAGGTCGCGCCTCAGAAATCCATCTTCAGCGGCCTCTTCAGCCATCATCACATCCTTTTGATATAACGTCACTTTTGTTCATTTGCCGGCTTCAAAACGGAATATTTTCATGCTCCGTGAAAGTTGATTGAACCAGGCTAACTTCAGTCCGTTTCTGCGCCGATACACTCTCTCACGGGAGGAATCGAAGCGGTGCGTCGGGGGTCGCATTGCCCCAATGAACGACCAGCTTTGAGGCCTTTTGTCGATGTCCATGCCAGTTTCGTCCGAACGCGACACGCGTATCGATGTGTTTCGCGCACTCGCGCTCATCACAATATTCATCGACCACGTGCCAGGCACCGCTTTCGAAACCCTGACCTACAAGAATTTCGGCTTTTCGGACGCGGCGGAAGCGTTCGTGCTGATCTCGGGCATGTCGGTCGCCCTTGCCTATGGCAGCAAGTTTCAGCCGGGAGGCCGGCTGCTGGCGACGCTGAAAATGTGGCGGCGGGCGGGTGTGCTCTATGCCGCCCATATCGTCACCACGATGGCGGTGATGGCCATGTTCTGCGCGGCAGCGGTGTTCGCCCGGCGCCCGGAGCTGCTGAAACTGATCAACATCGAGCCGCTGATGAAAAACACGCCGGAGGTGCTGATCGGCATCGTCACGCTTGGTCATCAGCTCGGCTACAACAACATCTTGCCGGTCTATGCAGCGCTGCTGCTGATGGCGCCGGCCTTCCTGCTGTTCGTCAGCTACCGGCCGCTGCTGGCGCTGGCCGTGTCCGGCACGTTGTGGCTGGTTGCCGGAATCTACCAGATCGCGCCGCCCAATTATCCCGAGCCGGGGTTCTGGTTTCTCAATCCGCTGTCGTGGCAGTTCCTCTTCAACATCGGCCTGGCGGGCACGCTGCATGTCAGGCGCGGCGGCACCATTCCAGTCAATCGCTGGCTGGTCGGCGCGGCGGCAATCTATGTCGCGGGAGCGCTTGTCTGGGTGCACAGCCCGCTCTGGGGGCACGTGTCATGGCTGGATCTGCCGGTGGTGCTGACCGGCTTCGACAAGACGTTCCTGTCGCTGCCGCGGTTGCTGCACATTCTGGCGATGAGCTATTTGATCGTTGCCTTTCCGGCCATCTCGAACCTGTTCCGCACCGCTCGCGATCATCCGCTCGCCATACTCGGCAAGCGCTCGCTGCCGGTGTTCATCGCCGGCACGGTGCTCGCCATGGCAGCGCAGGTGCTGAAGCTGATCAATCCCGGAGGCCTTGTCTATGACACTCTGCTGATCGCTGCAGGCATCGCCATGCAGTTCGCGCTCGCCTTCTATCTCGAATGGTTTTCGACCGTCGGTGCATCCGGCAAGAGGCCGACACGCAGCGAAGCAGCCTCCGGGCGGGCCTCCTTCAGCGCGCAGCCGGCGGCGGCAGGCGCCAACCGATAGATTCGGGTTCAAGCTTTCTTGGGCGGCCCGGCCGAAGCCCTGACGATCAGCTCGACATCGAGTATTTCGCGCAGCACCTTGCCGTCGAAATCAAGGATCGCCCGCGCCGCCCGGCGGCCCATCTCGGCAATCGGCTGGGCGACCGTGGTCAGCGCAGGATCGCAAAGTGCGGCGCCAGGCACGCCGTCGAAGCCGACGATGGAGACATCGCCGGGCACCGCTATACCCCGCGCAGCCAGCCATTCGATGGCGATCATGGCCATCCGGTCCGACATCGCCAGGATAGCTGTGGGCTTCTCACCGCTTGCGAAAATGGTTTCGAGGCCGGCTCTTGTGCTGGCTTCGTCGTTCTCGGTCTCGTAAACCGGCACCTTGGCGGTGTCGACGCCGAAGCCGGAAAGCACCTCGAAGTAGCCGGCAAGGCGGTCGCGCGTGCCGGTGTAGACCGCCGCCGCGACCTGCTCAGGCGAAACAAGGCCGGTGCGGCCGTCGGCGAACTGCAGCGACAGCACGGCGAAGCGGCGATGGCCAAGCTCGGCGAGATGGCGCGCCGCCATGCGGGCGCCGGCGACATTGTCGACACCGATCGCCGAAACCGTCTCGTCCTCGAAGCCGAGCTCAAGCGCAACGAAGGGCAGCTTGCGTTCGCGTGTCAGCTCGACAAGGCGCGAGCCGCCCTCGATGCAAAACAGGATGAAGCCGTCGACCAGCGCGCTCTGGATGTTCCAGGCAAGCTTTTCCTCATTGTTGGCGGACACCAGTGCTATGCCGGCGCCGGTGGCGTCGCATGCCGTGGAAATGCTGGCCATCATGGCGCGGGCATAGGGATCGTCGAAGAAATAGGCGAGGGGTTCGCCTGTCGCGACGCCGATCGCATTGACCTTGCCGGCGCGCAGCAGCCGGCCCTTGGGGTCAGGCCCGGCATAGCCCATCGCTTCCGCCGCCGCCTTGACCCGCTCGCGCACTTCCTCGCGCACGATCTCGGGACGGCTGAAGACATTGGAGGCAGTGCCGTGCGAAACCCCGGCGGCCTTGGCGATGTCCGCCAGCCGGATGGGTCTTGTGCTGCCTTCGCCGCGTAGCGCCATTTTTGCTTGCCTCCATCTCCCATCTAGCACGTTCGTTGGCAGCATCTAGCACTTTCGTTGGATCGATTCAAATTTTTGCTTGACATCCGCCCGTCAAGACCTATGTTTGAATCGATCCAAGTGTCATGCCAATTGTGGTTGGATCGCTTGAAGAGGAGGGTGCCATGCATCCCGTCAACTATCTGTTCGAAGACATCTACGGCAACGACTGGGGCATCGCTCCGGTTGCCCGGAAGCGCCGCGGCAAGGCCGCGAAGCGCGATCTGCGTTTCCTCGTGGAGCGCAAGCGGAGCTGATCGGCGCGGCATTTTTGTGCCGGTCGATTGGATCGATTCAAGTTTCATAACAGGGAGAGTGCCATGCATCCCGTTAATCGTCTGTTCGAAGAAATTCTTCGCAATTATTGGGGTATGTCGCCGGCCTCCAATCGGCCGGAGCGGCGGCGTGCCGCCGAGCCGGCCACGCGCGACCGTGAACTGCCGCTCCGACCTGAGCGCCGGGAGGACGAGCGCCGGCAAGGGTGAACGTCATTAGGGCCGACGCTCACAACAGGGCGCACCTCAAGCGCGTGGACGCACCAGCGCCGAGCCGGCAATCACCAGCCAGCCGGCGATGAGCAAGGTGCCGCCGATCGGCGCTGACATCGGAAACAGCCGTGAGCCAAGGAAATCTCGGGCGAGAAGATCGCCCGAGAACAACAGCAGCCCGGCGAGAAGGATGAAGCTTCCGATCCGCAGTACCCGGTTCACGCCGATAAGGCCAACGGCCAGAAACACCGGCGCATTCATCAGCAGGAAGGATGCAGCGGTGCTTACAAATGCACCGCCGAGATGCGCCGCCGCGGCGGACAGCGCCACGCCCGCCGCGCCGCACAGGCCGCCGGCAAAAACAAGGATGCGGCCACTGTTGCCTGCAAGCTGCTCGGCCATGTCAATGTCTCCGTGATCTGAAATAGCAGTGTCAGGATTTGCCGGCTTGCGCCAGCATGTCGCGTGTGCGGTGTGACTGGACCAGCCAGTTATACACCGCGCCGCCCGCCATCAGCACCGATGTGCCGAGAAACACCGCCCGCATGCCGAAATGACCGCCGACGAAGCCGCCAAGCAGCGGCCCGGCAACCTGGCCGACATACTGTGCCGAGATCGACAAGCCGAGCACATTGCCGCCGACACCGTCCGGAACATTGTGGCGGATGACGCTGGTGATGCAGGGCAGGAGGCCGCCGAGCGCCAGGCCCATCAGGAAACGCAAGGCCACCAGCTGCCAGCCTTCGGTGACGAAAGCCTGCGGGATGAGCAGCAGCGCCGAGACAGCAAGGGCGCCGACGATGACGTTCCAGTGGCCGATGCGGTCGGCGAGCTTGCCGAGCCGCGAGGCCGACAGGATGGCGCCGAGTGCGGCCGCCGACATGACGACGCCGGAGATCAACGTGACCCGGCTCTGATCCTCGATGAGCTGCTGCACATAGACGGTGATGATCGGCTCGATCGACATGGTGGCGAAACTCAACAGCATGCCAGTCGCCAGCATGGCGACGACGGGGCGCTTGTCGGGAATCTGCGCCCAGCCACCTCTGGGTTTCTCCTTTGACCTGGTGTCTGTCGCGACCGGGCGAGGGTTCTCCTTGATGAGAAAGGTCGTCGCCAGGAAGGCCAGGAAAATGACGCCGCCAGAGATGAGGAAGGTGGTGCGGATGCCGATCAATGGCGGCAGCACGCCGCCGAGCAGGGGGCCGACCAAGGCGCCGGCGGTGATGCCGGCCGACATCACGCCGAGCGCCCAGCCGGAGCGCTCCTTGGGGGTCTGCATGGCGACAAGGATGGTCGAACCTGAGGAATAGCCGCCGGCAAATCCGATCAGCAGGCGCAGCAGCACAAGTTGCCAGACAGTCTGCACCATGCCGGTCAGCGACATGCAGATGGCCATGCCGAAGCTGGCGCGCACCAGCATCAGCTTGCGGCCATAGCGGTCACCCAGCCGTCCCCACAGCGGCGCGACCAGTGCCGCGGCAAAGAAGGTCGCGCCATAGGCGATGCCGGACCATTGCACGATTGCCGCGTGGCCCTCGGCTCCGAGCTGCTCGACATAGAGCGGCAGGAACGGCAGCAGCAGCGTCATCGCAATCAGCGTGCTGAACGAGCCGGCAACGCAGACGAACAGATTGCGCCGCCAATGGGCGTTGTATGTGCCTGCGCTGTCTTGCGGCATGTCTTTGTCCTGTTCCGGCAGCCGATGGCTTGCTGCGGATACCATTTTGGGATACCAAGCTGGTATCCGTCATGGACGCAAGTCCGGCTGCTGTCAATGCGGCCTCCTCAGACGGCCGGCCGATTGGTCCAGTCACAAGAACAGCGGAACGAAAATGTCGCAGATGCAAAGTGTCGAAAAACAGCTTCGCGAGATGATCCTCGGCCTCGAGATCGGTCCGGGCGAGCGGCTGACCGAGCGTTGGATAGAAAGCCGCTTCGGCGCGTCGCGCACGCCGGTCAGGGCGGCACTGCTGCGGCTGGAGACGGAGGGGCTGATCTGCCGCGACGGGCGCGGCTGGACGGTGTCGCCGATCAACCTTGCCGAGCTCGAGCAGATCGCCGTCTACCGCGAGGCGGTCGAGGTCGGGGCGCTGCGCCTGACCTGCGCCCTTGAGGACAGGAGCGCCGTCGACGTCATCGAAGCGATGCTCGACTCCTGCGATGCCGGCACCCCGCGCGAGGAATGGCACCGCGTCGGCATGGATTTCCACATCGAGCTGGCGCGTCTGTCCGGCAACGAGTTTCTGTTCAGGGCGGTGCGCGATGCGATGACGCGTCTGTCGCGCGCCCGCTGGCTTGAGGTCCGCGACGAGGCAGCCCTTGGCCGTGCCTGGGCTGAGCACCACGCCATTCTGGCGGCGGTGCGGGCCGGCGATGCCGACGCGGCGGCAGGCCTGCTTTCAGCCCACATCGTCGGCAGCCGCGACCGGCTGGTGACGTCGCTGCACAATGACCGGCGCGGCCTGCGCGCCAGGGGGTTTGCCGTCGTCGCCGCCTGACGCACGTCATCACGAAAAAGGCAGAACGGGCGGTGCAATCACTTTCGGCCTCGCTTCGCGAACGCCGATGGCGTAAGAGCGGCCATGGAAAACAACCGATTTGAAACACCCGTGACCGTCAAGTCGGTCGCGGAGGGAAGCACTCAGCTCTTGCGTACGGCGCGCGAGGCTTCCGATTATCTGCTCAACAGCTGGCCAGGCAAGCGCAGCATGAAGCACCGCGAAGCGCTGCAGGCCTGTCATGACGCGCTGGCCGGCGACAAGCCGGCGATGAACGCAAGGCGCGCCTTCATCGCCGCCGCGCGCGAAGTGAACGTCTTCGTCAGCGACAAAATGCCGGCCTGATCACGGCGAATCCAAAGCATAACCGGGTGGCGTAACCCGACCCGCCGCGCGGGTCGGCTGCCGTTCTATTCTGCCGTTTCGGTCTCGGTTTCAGCGTTGGTCTCGTTCTCGGGCGTCGAACGATCCTTGGCCGCGACCTTGGCCGCCAGCTTCTCCGCCTTCTTGGCAGCCTTCTGCCGGTCAMGCTCCTTGCGTTCCTGCCCGTAGTTCGGTGGTCGTGCCATGTCGTATCCTTTCTCTAGACTTGCCCCTGCCTAGGAGCATTGGGCTGCAAACACAACACCGCAGGGGACGATCGGCACCCATAGATGCCCTGCGGTGAGCTTCCGAGTGGTTCCGGGCTTGCAAGATAGGCGGCACAATGGTGTAGGAAAGACTTGAGGCGCCGAAATGCTGGGGCCGCCAGTCTGTTTTGATCAAGTGACCGATGGCCACAGTCCTACGCAACTCAGTCAAGGTGTTCTACTACGCACGCAACGTCGTGCGCGATCTGGCGCCGCAGGCATTGTTCCGCAGCAGGCTGGCCGGTCGGCTTCGCCAGGCAAGCCTTTCCGACGCGGCGGTGCGCGAACGGCTGGATTACTACAACAAGCTGCAGCACGCCTTCGTGCCGAGCCCGAATGCCGTGCCTGTCCGCCGATTGCCGTTCAGGCCGAGCATGTATTATTACGACCTGAAGGAATTCGCCCGCTATTTCGATCCGGGCCTGCTGATCGATCTGGAGTTCGGCGACGTCATTGACGTGCCAAAAGTGCCTTCGATCGTCAAGGATCGGCCAATCCAGGACGACAACAGCAATGCCGTGCTGATGAAGCTCGACAAGTTTCGACATTTCAACATGCCCGCAGACACCATGCGTTTCGCGGACAAGCGTCCGGCCGTGGTCTGGCGCGGCGAACTCAACAATCCGATCCGGACGGTGTTCCTGAAGGCGGTGCGCGATCTGCCGTTCTGCGACGTCGGCTCACCCAAGTCGACCGCAGCGGCGTACCGCAAGCCGTATCTCAGCATCGACCAGCAGCGGCACTACCGCTACATCGTTTCGCTCGAAGGCAATGATGTGGCGACCAACCTCAAATGGATCATGAGTTCGAATTCGCTGTGCCTGATGCCGCCGCCGACATACGAGACCTGGTTCGCCGAAAAGCAGATAGAAGCTGATATCCACTATGTGCCGCTCGCCCCGGATTTCTCCGATCTTGCCGAAAAAATGCGGTATTTCGAGCAGCATCCGGCGGAGGCCGAACGCATCATTGCCGCCGCCAACGCCTATTGCCGAAAGTTTTGCAACGAGCAGACCGAGCAGGCGATCTCGCTGCTCGTGCTCTACAAATATTTCGTGCTCAGTGGCCAGGTCGAGCCCGACGCCGAGGTCTGGCGCTATATCTCGGGCTAGCGCCGGCGCTTCTAGGTCGCTCAGACACCGCTCCGGTCGATGACCAGATCGGCCGGACCGAAGCGGTCCTTTGCCGTGAGCTGCTGGTGCCAGTAGGGATAGAGCAAGGGCGGCCTGCTGACGGCGTCAAGCCGGGCGCGCTCGTCCTCGGCAAGCACCAGGCTTGCAGCGGCAATGTTGTCCTTGAAGTGCGCTTCGGTGCGCCCACCAATCACCAGCGAACTGACCGCGGGGCGGCCGAGCAGCCAGGCCAGCGCCACCTGCGCCGCCGAAACGCCACGGCTCTTGCCGATCTCGACCAGCACGTCGACGATCCGCCACAGCCGGTCCTCATCACGGATCGGCGGCTCCGACCAGCCGCTGAGCTGGCGGGCCGTAGGGCTGTCGCGATTGTACTTGCCCGACAGCAATCCGCCGGCAAGCGGGCTCCATACCAGCACGCCAAGCCCCTGATCGACCGAGATTGGCAGAAGTTCGTATTCGGCTTCGCGCGCTTCCAGCGTGTAGTGGATCTGCTGGGTGACGAAACGCGGCTGATGACTTCTGTCGCTGATCCCCAACGCCTTCATCACGTGCCAGCCGGAATAATTGGAGCAGCCGACATAGCGGACTTTGCCCTGCGCCACCAAAGTGTCGAGCGCGGCGATGGTTTCCTCGAGCGGCGTCACGCCGTCCCATTCGTGCAGGAAATAGATGTCGATGACATCGGTCCTGAGGCGCTTCAGGCTCTTCTCGCACTCGCGGATCAGGTGGTAGCGCGACAGGCCTTCGTCGTTCGGACCCTTGCCGATCCGCATGCGCGCCTTGGAGGCGATCAGCACATCGCCCTTGCGCTTGCCGCCGAGCGCTTCGCCGATGATCTCTTCCGAAAGCCCGTTCGAATAGACATTGGCGGTGTCGATGAGATTGATGCCGGCATCGATGCAGGTGTCGATGATACGCCTGGCTTCCGCGACGTCGGAATTACCGACGGCGGCGAACGGCCCGGTGCCGCCGAAGGTCATGGTGCCCAGCGTCAGCGTCGAAACTTTCAGGCCGGAACGGCCAAGCGTGCGGTATTCCATGTCAAATCCTCGCAATTTCGGTGGGGAGGGCAGGGGAGCCCGAACGGGTTCGGCATTTGTAGGACAATATGAGTGGCTTGTCGCCATGCCACGGCGACGGATCGACCATGCCTCGCGGATTTGCGGCGTCCGGTGGCTGCAATAAAACCGTCACTACCGGCCTATATCAAGTCGGCTCAGGGTTTCATGTCAGCCGGCAAGCGGAGCAGCGCAAATGACCGAGTTAAAACAGAATTCTCCAGCCAGGGATTGGCTTGAAGCGGAGCTGGCCGACACGCTCGACGAAGACTACGAACTGGAAATGTCGGAGCCGGCGCTGTCGATGGAGATTGCCAAGATCTACAAGAACGCGCATCCGCCTTCGATCGATCGCATGCAGTATTTTCGTGACCTCATCACCCTGCAGTCCGAGTTGATCAAGCTGCAGTCCTGGGTCGCCTATCACAAGAAGAAGCTGGTGGTCCTTTTCGAGGGCCGCGACTCGGCCGGCAAGGGCGGCGTCATCAAGCGCATCACCCAGCGGCTCAATCCGCGCATCTGCCGCGTCGTGGCACTGCCAGCGCCGACCGAGCGCGAGAAGTCGCAATGGTACTTTCAGCGCTACGTGCCGCATCTGCCGGCCGGTGGCGAGATCGTGCTGCTCGACCGCTCCTGGTACAACCGCTCGGGCGTCGAGCGGGTGATGGGTTTTGCCGAACCCGAACAGGTCGAGGAATTCTTCCGCGACGTGCCGGAGTTCGAGCGCATGCTGGTCCGCTCCGGCATCACGCTGGTCAAATACTGGTTCTCCATCACCGATGAGGAACAGCAGATGCGCTTCCTGATGCGCATCCACGATCCGATGAAGCAGTGGAAGCTGTCACCGATGGACCTGCAGTCGCGCGTGCGCTGGGAGCAGTACACCAAGGCCAAGGAAGAGACCTTCGCCCGCACCAACATTCCCGAAGCGCCGTGGTTCATCGTCGAAGGCAACGACAAGAAGCGCGCGCGGCTGAACTGCATCGATCATCTGCTCAAGCAGATGCCTTATGAGGAAGTGCCACACGAGGAGATCACGCTGCCCGAGCGCGTCTTCAACCCCGAATATGAGCGCCAGACGCTACCACGCGAGCTTTACGTGCCGGAGAAATATTGAGGGGTTCTTCCTTCTCCCCGTCTAGTGACGGGGAGAAATAGCTGTAATTACGCCCGCTTGATCACCACATGCGTCGCGAGCGGCGTAGCGGTCTGCTCGCTGCACTGGTAGCCTAGCTTGGGCATGTCGAGGCCGGCAAACAGGTTCTCGCCTGTACCGAGCAGCACTGGCGTGATCGCCAGATGCATTTCGTCGATCAGTTTCTCCTGGAGATATTGTCGGATGGTGGCGACGCCGCCACCGACGCGAACATCCTTGCCGCCCGCCGCCGCTTTCGCCTGTTCAAGCGCGGCATGGATACCATCGGTGACGAAGTGGAAGGTTGTGCCGCCCTCCATCACAATAGAGGCGCGCGGATGATGGGTCAGCACGAAGGTCGGCACGTGGTAGGGCGGATTGGTGCCCCACCAGCCTTTCCAGCTGTCGTCCGGCCAGTCGCCGCGGATCGGCCCGAACATGTTGCGGCCGAGGATCCAGGCGCCGAGATTGTCGAAGCTGCGGACGGTGAAGCGGTCGTCCACATCGGTGGTGCCGCCATCCTTGCCGACCATTTGGTGGAAGCTGCGGGTGCTTGTCATCCATTTGTGCAGCTCCTCGCCACCAACGCCGAGCGGATTTTGCAGGGTCTGGTCTGGACCGGCGCCGTAGCCGTCGAGCGACAGGGTGAATGCATTGACGCGAAGCTTTGACATGAGTGCCTCCGAGATAACCGATTGTGATTTGCAATTGCCTTCTTTGTAGCAAACTGATTGCGAATTGCAAGCGGTTAGTCGAGAGGCCGGTGACGTCAGCTACGCCGCGGCACGCTTCGGCATCACCGCAAACGGGCTGAGGCCAAGCCAGGTCTGCATTTTGGCGGCGATATCGAGGTCTCCGGTCAGGCTGATCTTGTCGCGTTCCTTGTGCACTGTCGTCAGCCCCATCCAGATCGAGGTCATGGTGCACAGGTCGGTCGACACGTAGAGATCGACGTCAAATCCCGGATCGTACCAGCACAGATCGACATCACCCTGCTTCTCGACGATCAGCCACCAGGACCGCTTTGTCGCCGGCAGGTCATGGTACAGGAACTGTATCACGGTGCGTCCGTCGGGCAGCGGACTGGGGTTCAGATTGCGGCGCATGTCCCACATCAGCAGTGACGGATCGAGGTTCTTCAGCGAGAGCCGGGCCTCGACCCATTTCTGGCCCCAGAAGCCCATCGCTTCGACCACCGGGCGCAAATCTCTGCCGGCCTCGGTCAGCCGGTATTCGAACACGCCCTTCTCGGATTTGACCTCCGTGCGCTCGACAATGCCGCCGGCTTCAAGGTCCTTCAGCCGTTGCGACAGAAGGGTTGGCGACATTTTCGGAACACCGCGGCGCAGATCGTTGAAGCGGGTCGATCCCGCCACCAGTTCGCGCAGCAGCACCATGGTCCAGCGTGTGCAGAGCAGTTCGGCGGCCATCGAAAGCGGGCAGAACTGTTTGTATCCGGCTTGGGTCATGTGGTGATCTCCAACAGAAGATGACCGACATTACCCAAAAGCCGATCATGGGGCCAGTACAGAACCTGTACTGGGCCCCCTGGTACAGTTCGGTGACTGGAGGGATGCGTCATCGCCGTGGGAAGCAGCGGTCACGTCACCGGGCAGTCCGGTGCCGATCAATGAGGAGTTTGAAAGACAATGACCGCTTATGTGATCGCAGACATCAAGGTGAAGGACGACAAGTGGGTGCCGGCATATGCCGCTTCGGTGCACGATCTCGTGCACAAGCATGGCGGCCGATATCTGGCGCGCAGCGGCAATGTGAAGACGCTTGAGGGCAAGCCGCTGGACACTAGCCTCATCGCCATCATGGCGTTTCCCTCGGCTCAGGCCGCCGAGGCCTTCACCACCGATCCGCAATACGCTCCGTTCGTGGCAGCGCGTCAGGCCGGCAGCGACAGCCGCTTCCAGATGATCGACAATACCGATCTGGCCGGAACGATACCTTATTTGCCCAAGGCGTAAGGAGCAGCCGGAACCCGGCGTTTCCGGGTTCCGGCTACCTCTTCAGAGTCTCTATCCCTGTCGAGCAAAAACTATTCCATCGACAGGATGAGGTTGCGCACGACCGGATAGATTTCGCGCTCCCAGCGCTTGCCGTTGAAGACGCCGTAGTGGCCGACATTGGCCTGCAAATGGTGGCGCTTCAGATGCGGGCGCAGCGAGCGGCACAATTCATGGGCGGCCGAGGTCTGGCCAAGGGCGCAAATGTCGTCGCGCCCGCCCTCGACCGTGAGCAGCGCCGTGTTGCGGATTGCGCCCGGATCGACCGGGCTGCCACGGAACGTGAACGTGCCGGTGGCGAGCTCCGCCTTCTGGAACACCCGGTCGATGGTTTCGAGATAGAACTCTTCGGTCAGGTCGAGCACCGCCAGATACTCGTCGTAGAAGGTTTTTATCTTCTCGGCCTCGGCGGTCTCGCCGGCGGCCAGATGGTCGTGGAGTTTCTGGTGGGCCTTGTTGTGGCGGTCCATGTTCATGGCCATGAAAGCGGCAAGCTGGAGAAAGCCCGGATAGACCCGGCGTCCGCCGCCGGCGTGGCGCCACGGCACGCGCGAGATGACGGAGCTTTGGAACCAGGCCAGCGACTTGCTGACGGCGAATTCGTTGACCTTGGTTGGGCTCTCGCGCGGATCGATCGGCCCCGCCATCAGCGTCATCGAGCGCGGCGTCGCCGGGTGCCGGTCCTCGGACATGACGGCAACGGCGGCAAGCGCCTGGACGCAGGGCTGGCAGACCGCCAGTATGTGCGTGCCCGGGCCGATCGCCTCCAGGAAGCGGATGATGTAGTCGACATAGTCGTCCACGCCGAAACGGCCGGCCGCAAGCGGGACGTCGCGGGCATTGGCCCAGTCGGTGATGTAGACCTCGTGGTCGGCCAGCAGCGTCTCCACCGTGCCGCGCAACAAGGTCGAGAAGTGGCCCGACAAAGGGGCGATCACCATCACCTTGGGCTGGCGCGTATCCATGTCCTTGGCGAAGCGCTGAAGCGTGCCGAACGGCAGCTCGAGCGCCGTCTCGACGGTAACCGGCACGTTGCGATTGCCGACCTTGACCGATTTGATATCGAAATCGGGCCGCGCATGGGTGAGCTTGAAGCGGCCGATCATCTCCAGCCCGGCGGCCAGGCGCTGTTTGACGCTGTCGCCTGAAACCATGCTGCTCATCGCCGAGCGCATGAGATCGGCGAAAAAACGCGACGGGGCGATGAGGTCGTCCTGAACCTGGTAGGCCTGGTACAGCATCGAGATGCATCCCGTTCCGAAGCGGCCATGTGGCAGTGCAAAATAATCTAGTGCAAAATTTTGTGCATTGCGAGAGGATTGCTGCCGGCAAAGGGCTCGGAGGGCCAATGGCATGGCAAAGGCGACATTGACGATCTCGTCGAAAAACTATTCGTCCTGGTCGCTGCGTGGCTGGTTGCTCTGCCGCATGGCCGGGCTGGAGTTCGAGGAGAAGCGCATCGATATCGATGACCCCGAGCAGCGCCAGGAATTGCTGCTCCTGTCGCCATCGGTGCTGGTGCCGCGGCTGACCCATGACGGGGTGACGGTGTGGGACACGCTGGCGATCGCCGAATATCTGGCCGAGACCATGCCGGGTGCCGGCCTGCTGCCGGCCGACCGCGTGGCGCGCGCGCATTGCCGCGCGGTATCCGGCGAGATGCATTCAGGCTTTCACAATTTGCGCTCGGCGCTGCCCATGAGCCTGAAAGCCCGGCACAAGAGCTTCAAGATCTTTTCCGGCGCGCGGCCAGATGTGGAGCGGATCAAGACGATCTGGTCCGAATGCCTGGCGACTTATGGCGGTCCCTGGCTGTTCGGTTCCTCGCCGACCGTTGCCGACGCCATGTATGCGCCAGTCTGCACCCGTTTTCGCACCTACGCGGTTGAGCTCGAAGCACCGCTCGCCACCTATTGCGAGGCGATCCTCGCCTGGCCGCTGATGCAGGAATGGACGCAGGACGCGCTTGCCGAGCCCGAGGACATCATCGAACTCGACGTGGAGTTTTGAGAACGCTGGAGCAGGGCGGCCGCGGCGGCCACCCTATCCCTTCAGAATCGCCGCCACCTCTGGCGCAAAGTAGGTAAGAATGCCGTCGCAGCCGGCGCGCTTGAAGGCGAGCAGCGATTCCAGCATCGCTTTTTCGCCGTCGATCCAACCATTGGCGGCCGCCGCCTTGATCATCGAATACTCGCCCGACACCTGATAGGCGAAGGTCGGCATCTGGAACTCGTCCTTCAGCCTGCGGATGATGTCGAGATAGGGCAGGCCGGGCTTGACCATCAGCATGTCGGCGCCCTCGGCGATGTCCTGCTCGGCCTCGCGCACCGCCTCGTCGGAGTTGGCATGGTCGATATAGTAGGTCTTCTTGTCGCCCTTGAGCAGGCCGGCCGTGCCGACCGCCTCGCGATAGGGGCCGTAGAAGGCCGAGGCGAATTTCGTTGCATAGGACATGATCGCCACATCCTGAAAACCATTGGCGTCGAGCGCGTCGCGGATGGCGCCGATGCGGCCGTCCATCATGTCCGACGGCGCGATGATGTCGGCGCCCGCCGCCGCCTGGATGACGGCCGCCGCCGTCACCTGTTCCACCGTCTCGTCATTGACGATGATGCCGTCGCGCAAGATGCCGTCATGGCCATGCGAGGTGAACGGATCGAGCGCGGCGTCGGTGATGATGCCGATCTCCGGCACTGCGTGCTTGATGGCGCGCGTGGTGCGGTTGATGATGTTTTCCGGGTCGAGAATGTGCGAGCCGGTCTGATCGCGTAAGGCCAGTTCGACATTGGGGAAGGTGGCGATGGCCGGAATGCCGAGCTTGGCCGCACGCTCGGCCTCTTTCACCGCAAGGTCGATCGACAGGCGGAAGACGCCCGGCATGGCGGCGATCGGTTCGCGGATATTCTTGCCGTCGACGACGAAGATCGGCCAGATCAGATCGTCGACCGAAAGCCGGTTCTCCTGGACGAGGCGGCGCGACCAGTCGGCCTTGCGCATGCGGCGCAGACGGCGGCTGCCGGTGATCTCGTCGACGCTGCGTGCGCCGGCAGCTCTTGCAGGGGTGAATTTGTTCATCGCCAAAACTCTCGCTCGGCGGCTTTTACCACGAGCCCCTGCCGCTGACCAATGCGACACGTGTGCCAGGGATGCGGGTGCGCTCTGAGGCAAAGGCAGGTTGAGATTCAGGTCAGGCCGAGTCGAAAATGGTGGGTTCCGAGAACCGGAGCGGAGCGTACTTTTGGGTACGTGAGCACCGGAAGCGCAGGAAGTCGCCATTTGCAGGCCGGCATCACCTGAATATCAGCCTGACTTAGGCTGACCGTTGCCGCTCAGAACCTGAGCCGCGCCCCGCATCGCAACACGGAACGCCTCATCAAAGCTGACGCCGCGCACCTGCCACGTGTAGGTCTTGCCGCCCATGGCCAGCCGCCAGTTGGCGATCCAGCCCAGATCCTTGTCGCTCCAGACGATGCTGCCGGCGAGCGCCTGGTCGGCGCCGGCTTTCTTGGCCAACTGGTCCAGCATCGCCAAATCGGCATTGCGCAGCGTCTTGTCGTCGAGACCGCCACCGGACAGCAGCGATGCCGTGGGAAAGGCGATCCGCATCACCAGCGGGCCGGTGGCGTTGACGAAGGATTCGCGCATCGCTTGGCCGTGCTCGTCATCCGCGGTCAGCGCGAAATGCCTTTTGCCTTGCTCGGTCGTCAAAAACACCGCCAGGCGCGGCCGTTCGCCAAGCCAAGGCTTGCTGCCGAGCGTGGCAAGCACCGGGTCGATTGCGGCCGGCTTGTAGAGGCAGGTGAGGTCGTGCGGCCGGTCGTGCGTGCCTTGTTCGTCATGGACCGGAATGCCTTCCAGCCGGTCGTGATAGCGGAACTCGGCGACGAAACTGCCGGCCTTGTCGCGCAGATCAGCCATTTCCGGCCTGTTCGGCAGGCGCTGGTCGCCGGAAACCCGCACCAGAACCGAGTCCAGGCAGGCCTTGAAGCCGATCTGGCGGTTCACCTCGCCCTGGCCGGTGACGATGGTCTGCGCCTGGTAGAGTTCGTCGAGTGACGTGGCGGACACAGGCCGAACTGTTGCGTAAACGGCCATCAGTCCGATCATCACCAGCGAGAGGCGCGAATGTCCAGGCATGGCTCACAATCCCCCGAAGACGGTCATAGCCGCTGAAAGACAGTACGCCCCGGCTGCGACGGCGGCGGACTTTCTAACATCGGGCGGTGGCGGTGGCCAAGGTGGGGTGAATACACTCGCGCCATTGACGCACCCATGCGCCACGCTTTAGCACTTCAGTCCCGCAGGCGCGGGGAGGGATTCTTTCACGATGGATTTTGGCGGAGGCGACGAAATTCGCTTCGAACGGTTGGGCAAGGCTGGCGTCGTCACGTTGACGCGGCCGCAGGCGCTCAATGCGCTGACGCATCGCATGATCAAGGCGCTGGACAAGGCGCTCGACGCCTTTGAGCGCGATGACGGCGTCGATGTCGTCGTCGTCAAGGCCGAGGGCAGGGCGTTTTCGGCAGGCGGCGACATAATGCACGTCTACGAGGCCCGGGCGGGAAAGCCGCCGGTCGAGTTCTTCGCCGACGAATACCGCCTGAACGCCCGCATCAAGCGGTTCAAAAAACCCTATGTCGCGCTGATCGACGGCATCGTCATGGGCGGCGGCGTCGGCATTTCCTTCCACGGCTCGCAGCGTGTGCTGACCGAGAACGCCCAGTTCGCCATGCCGGAAGTCGGCATCGGTTTCTTCCCCGATGTCGGCGGCAGCCATCTGCTGCCGGATCTCGGCGGCAGCTTCGGCATGTATCTGGCGCTGACCGGAAACCGCATCCGCTATGGCGACGCGCTGTGGTCGGGCCTCGCCACGCACACCATCAAGGCAGAGGACCAGGCCGGCTTTCTCGACCGGCTGGCGGCGACTGGCGATCCGGAATCGGTGCTGCGCGGGTTTTTCATCTCGGCTAGGCGCGAGACCGACAGGCCGACGCTGGCGGCAATCGCCCAGCATTTTGCGCAAGCCTCGCTCAGGGATATCATCGACAGCCTGGAGCGGGCGGCAGCAGCCGACGAATTCGCCGCCAAGACACTGGCGACCATCCGCACCCGMTCGCCGACCAGCCTGCATGTCGCCTGGCGCCAGATCAGCGCCGGCCTGACATTGTCGATGGACGAATGCATGAAGATGGAGTTCCGCATCCTCAACCGCATGCTGTCAGGCCGCGATTTCTATGAAGGCATCCGCGCCGTCATCATCGACAAGGGCTCGAAGCCACACTGGCAGCCGGCCAGCATCGATGCGGTCGGCACTGCCGACATCGATGCCTATTTCGCTCCACTCGAACGGGAGCTCGAACTGTGAGCGAGGCCGCCTCGAGACGCATCGTGCTGCAGCCCTCCGGCGTCGAGATCATCTTCGCCTGGTTCCAGCGCGTCATAGCGGGCTACTGCCTGCTGTTCGGCATTCTCTACTGGATCCGGCTGATCGGCTTCTATCCCGGCCCGCTGTGGCGCTTCGATCTGATGCCGGTGCACTGGCAGGTGGCGGCCGTGGTGCTCGCCGTGTTCTTTCCCTTCGCCGCCGCCGGCCTGTGGATGCTGGCGTCGTGGGGCCCCGTGATCTGGTTCATCTGCGCGATCACCGAGACCATCATGTATGCCGGTTTCCCTGATCTTTTCGGCCACCGGCCGCTGATCATCTTTTCCCACGTGGCGGCGGCGCTGCTCTATATCGTCTTCCGCGTCGTAATCTGGATGCGCAAACGCCCGACGCGAGCGTGAGCCCTGGTTGGCTCGAAATCATTGGCTAAATCTTTAGGTTAATTATTCTTGCTCGGGTGACCGTTCGTTAAGCGTCTTGCGAAACCTATTACCGGTAAGCTCTTGTTAGCCCTAGCGTTTAAGTCGAATTTTATGAGTATTCGATAGTGTCGCGATCAAGGTGAAAAACAAAAAATCACCAGGGCGACAAACGAGAGGCAAAGACAATGATCAATTCGCGTCCGGCGGCGAAGACCGCCAACGTATCCGACGACCGCCGCGAGGCGATCCGTTCGCTGTACATGGAATCGCTGCAGCTGGTGGAGCGTCTGCACCGCCGTCTGCTTGACGTGATCAAGGACGAATTCGACCGCAACGGCCGCTCCGACATCAATGCCATCCAGGCGCTGCTTTTGTTCAACATCGGCAATTCCGAGCTGACCGCCGGCGAACTGCGCTCGCGTGGCTATTATCTCGGCTCGAACGTCTCCTACAATCTGAAGAAGCTGGTCGATCTTGGCTTCATCAACCACCAGCGCTCGCGCATCGACCGTCGTTCGGTCCGCGTTTCGCTGACGCCGAAAGGCAATGAGGTGGCAGATGTCGTTGCCGGTCTCTATGAGCGCCATGTTGGTTCGATCGAACAGGTCGGCGGCATCAACAGCGAAGAGTTCAAGCAGATGAACCGCGCGCTGCAGCGGCTCGATCGCTTCTGGAACGACACCATCGCCTACCGGATGTAAGGCATCCCAGGCAGCAAGATTCGAGCCGCGCCAGAAAGAAGCGCGGCCGGGGCAGAAGGAAATCAAGGACCGGCGCCGGGGGGCACCGGTCCTTTTTTCTTTGGTGGCGCAGAAACCTTGCCCAAAGCTCAGCCGCCTCGTCGGCAGCCTCCTTGGCAGGGTTGCGGCAACGGTGCTTAATTGTCGCCGCCTGGAGGGAGCGCATGATGGACCTGGGGAACCGCTCGACGATTTGCTCGCTTGCCGCGGTGTTTTTGCTGGCCGCGCAACCGGCGTTTGCGGAGGAGTGGTGGAAGGATTCCTTTGCCGCGCAAGGCAGCGCCCCATGCGACAACAATGACTCCATCGTGACGTTCACCGACAAGGCGGTGGAGATGTGGGAAGTCCGCTGCACATTGATCAAAGTCCAGAAGATCAACCGCCTGGACGCGATCATTCTGGACATGAGCTGCACGGACGGCGAGGGTAGCCCGGACAAGAGACGGGAGATGCTGCTCAAATTGGACAACAAGGTCCTGCGCTATCCCCAAAATGAGGTGTTACAGCGATGCTCGGAATTGAAGGCGCCGCCGGGTCAGGAGCCGAAGGGTTGAGACTTCGCGCTGAGCGATGACGGTGCCGAAAAGCACCGATCTCGGCTTTTCGCCGCTCCGGCCAATCCAAATTCGGGCAGCAGCCACGTTGCCGCCATATTCCCGGTGAAAGCGAGGATACGGGTGATGCTGCGGTGAAGGCCAAGATTTCACAAGGCAGAGTGCTCATCCGGAACTGGCATCGCACCCGTGCGTTTCACGCCCAAGTGATGCAAGCCATGGTTGGCTAATTGTTAAGATTGCCAATCTTAGAGTGCGGGCGAGATCGCCCGGTGATCCGATTGCTGCAAGAATGTCTGGAACGTCCATGAGAACCAGCCGCCGTTTCTTCCTTTCCGGAGCCTCCGCGCTCGCCGTCGCAATGGTTGCGAACAGCGCCAATGCGCAGGATGTGATCGGGGATATCCTGAAATCCTCGGCCCGCGGCAATTGGGACGACCAGTTCGATGCCCGCGCCTCAGAAGGTGGTAAGGTAGCCTCGACGCTGCCGATCTTCAGCCTGCAGACCGTTGCCTTCACCGAGCAGGCCGTCGCGCAGTATCAGAACATCGTCGCCCAAGGCGGCTGGGTCGAGGTTCCCGCGACCAAGAAGCTGCAGCTTGGCGTCGATGATCCCGACGTGGTGCCGCTGCGCAAGCGGCTGATGATGTCGGGTGACCTGGCGCAGAGCGCCGGCATTTCGACGTCCTTCGATTCCTATGTCGACGCGGCCGTCAAGCGCTTCCAGGCGCGCCACGGCCTGCCTTCGGACGGCTCGATGGGCAAATACACTTACGCGGCGATGAATGTTTCGGCGCAAATCCGGCTTGGCCAGTTGCAGACCAATCTGCAGCGCCTGCGCGAAAAGGCCGGTACGCTGGGCAACCGCTACGTACTGGTCGACATTCCCGGCGCCCAGATCGAGGCGGTCGAGAACGATCGTGTCGTGCTGCGCCACACCGCCATCGTCGGCAAGATCGACCGCCAGACGCCGATCGTCAATTCCAAGATCAACGAGATCATCGTCAATCCTTACTGGAACGCTCCGGTCTCGATCGTGCGCAAGGACATCATTCCGCTGATGCGGAAGAACCCCGACTATCTCAAGGACAGCCATATCCGGCTGTTCGCGCCGGATGGCAGCGAAGTCGATCCGATGACGGTCGACTGGTCGACCGACGATGCAGAAAAGTACCGTTTCCGCCAGGATCCGGGGTCCGGCAACGCCATGGCCTCGGTCAAGATCAACTTCCCGAGCCCGGATGGCGTCTATATGCATGATACGCCGCAGCAGAGCCTGTTCGGCAAGATGATGCGGTTTGATTCCTCGGGCTGCGTGCGCGTGCAGAATGTGCGCGACCTCGTCACCTGGATCCTGCGCGACACGCCAGGCTGGGATCGCCAGCACTTCGAGGCGGCGATCAAAACCGGTGAGAACACGCCGGTGCAGGTCACCAATCCGGTACCGGTTCATTTTCTTTATGTCTCGGCCTGGTCGACGGGGCCAGGCGTCGTGCAGCTGCGCGATGACATTTACGGCCTCGACGGAGCCAGCGAATTGCAGATCACTTCCGCGCTCTAAGAAACTGATTTTATTTACTAAAAGGCCGCCGATATGGCGGCCTTTTGTTTTTGAATTCCTGGTCGGCGCGGCTGTTTCCTGCCGGCTGGACGGATCGGCCGGCTTTGCGCATGCTCGGCAAGAACGCGTCTGGAACCGCAACATGGAAGTCGCCGTCTTCATCCTGGTCGTGCTGGTCTTCGTCGCCGTCTCCGGCGCGCTGGTACGGCTGGTGCGGGTACCGCTGCCGGTGCTGCAGATTGCCATAGGCGCCGCGCTTGCCTGGCCGATGCGCGGCCTGCATGTCGAGATCGATCCCGAACTGTTCCTGCTGGTGTTCATCCCGCCGCTACTGTTCAGCGACGCCGCGACCGCGCCGAAGCGTGAATTGCTGGCACTGCGCGGGCCGATCCTCGACCTTGCCATCGGGCTGGTCTTCTTCACCATCGTCGGTTTCGGCTATGCCTTGCACTGGCTGGTGCCGAGCATACCGCTCGTGGTCGCTTTCGCGCTCGCTGCAGTGCTGTCGCCGACCGACGCGGTGGCGGTGTCCTCGATCGTCGACAGGAATGTGGTGCCGGCGCGGCTGATGCACATTCTGGAAGGCGAGTCGCTGCTCAACGATGCGTCGGGCCTGGTCATGTTCCGCTTCGCCGTGGCGGCAGTGCTGACCGGCAGTTTTTCTTTCGCCGCCGCATCCCTGACCTTCCTCTACGCCGTCGCGGTCGGCATCCTGGTCGGCGTCGCTGCGCTGTTCGCCGCCGCCAAGACGCTTCAGCTCCTGAACCGCATCGGCGGCGTGCCGGCCGAGGCTCAGGTGCTGGTCATGATTCTGATCCCCTTCATCGCCTATCTCGGCGCCGAACATGCCGGCGCCTCCGGCATTCTGGCGGCAGTCACCGCTGGTCTGCTCACCGGTGGCTCCGGCGTTTTCCGCTATCTCGGCGTCTCGGCGCGCATGCAGACGATGTCGCTTTGGACGACGCTGTCGTTCGTCTTCAACGGCGCGCTCTTTATCCTGCTCGGCTTGCAACTCCCTGATATCATCCGAAAGGTGCCACCAGAACTTTCGACCCGGCATTGGCTGGTCGAACCTGTTGCCACGGTGCTGATCCTGACGCTGTGCCTGATCGCGTTGCGCTTCCTGTGGATCTGGGTCGGCGATATCGCAGCCGGTATCGCGGCGCGCCTGGGCAAGCGCAAGGCCGAGCCGTTCGGCCTGCGCGTGCGTCTCGCCGGTTCCGTGGCCGGCGTGCGTGGCGCAATAACACTGGCAGGCATCCTGTCGTTGCCGCTCGCCATGCCGGACGGTTCGCCCTTTCCTGCGCGCGATCTGGTGATCTTCCTCGCCGCCGGCGTCATCATCTGCTCGCTGATCATCGCCAGCCTGGCTTTGCCGAAGATCGCCCGCGGGCTGGTCGAGCCGGGCGAGGATCCGAGTGCTGCCGAGGAGCGCCGGGCGCGCGTCGGCGCGGCCAACGCAGCAATCGCCCGCATCGAGAGCGTCGCCAATGACGCAAGCGAAGGGGAGGCGGCCGATGCCCGCCTGGCGGTGGCTGACAGCATCGTTGCCGGCTACCGCCGCCGCATCGCCGCCTCCGACGAAGCCAATGAAGCCCGAGCCGAGGCTCGCGAAGCCGGGCGGCTGGAGCTGGAACTCCGGTTCTCAGCCATCGAGGCTGAGCGCACCGCTATACGCGCCATGTTGCGCAGCGGCGAAATCAACGACCATACGGCACAGGCGCTGTTTGCCGAGATCACGCTGACCGAGGCCTTGTTGAAAGGCCGGCAGTCCAGGAAATAGCGACTACCCGCCCTGCTGGCGCAAACCGGCCAGCAAATTTCGCGCCGCAAACGTGGCGAGGCGAAAACAACTGTGTTAATGGCGCGGCAATGCATGTCGCCCAAACGTGTGCAGCGGTTTTGGGGCAACGATATGCATAGGTAAATTGCCCCCGAACCCGAGGATTTCAGGCCATGGCAACAGCAGCGGCAGTGTCGAACAAATTCGAATCCTTCTTCGAAACCACGCTGGCCGACGCCGATCCGGAGATTTTCGGCGCCATCCGCAACGAACTCGGCCGCCAGCGCCATGAGATCGAGCTGATTGCGTCGGAAAACATCGTCTCGCGCGCCGTGCTCGAGGCGCAAGGCTCGATCATGACCAACAAATACGCCGAGGGCTATCCGGGCAAGCGCTACTATGGCGGCTGCCAGTTCGTCGACGTGGCCGAGGAACTGGCCATCGAGCGCGCCAAAAAACTGTTTGGCTGCAACTTCGCCAACGTCCAGCCGAATTCCGGCAGCCAGATGAACCAGGCGGTGTTCCTGGCGCTGCTGCAGCCCGGCGACACCTTCATGGGTCTCGACCTCAATTCCGGCGGGCATCTGACCCACGGCTCGCCGGTCAATATGAGCGGCAAATGGTTCAAGGTCGTCTCCTACGGCGTGCGCAAGGAAGACCACCTGCTCGACATGGACGCGATCGAGAAGACCGCGCACGAGACCAAGCCGAAACTGATCCTGGCTGGCGGCACCGCCTATTCGCGCGTCTGGGACTGGAAGCGGTTTCGCGAGATCGCCGACGCGGTCGGCGCCTATCTGATGGTCGACATGGCCCACATTGCCGGCCTGGTCGCCGGCGGCGTGCATCCGTCGCCGCTGCCGCATGCGCATGTGGTGACCACCACCACGCACAAGTCACTGCGCGGCCCGCGCGGCGGCATGATCCTGTGCAACGACGAAGACATCGCCAAGAAGATGAACTCGGCCGTCTTCCCTGGCCTGCAGGGTGGCCCGCTGATGCACGTCATCGCCGCCAAGGCTGTGGCGTTCGGCGAGGCGTTGAAGCCGAGCTTCAAGGTTTACGCCGAGAGCGTTGCTGCCAACGCCAAGGCGCTCGCCTCCAGCCTGCAGGAAACCGGCCTCGACATCGTCTCCGGCGGCACCGACAACCACCTGATGCTGGTCGATCTGCGCCCCAAGAACGCCACCGGCAAGCGCGCCGAGGCAGCCCTTGGCCGCGCCAACATCACCTGCAACAAGAACGGCATTCCGTTCGATCCGGAAAAGCCCTTCGTCACCTCCGGCGTGCGTCTCGGCACCCCGGCCGGCACCACGCGCGGCTTTGGCCAGGCCGAGTTCCGCGAGATCGGCAAGCTGATCGCCGAAGTGCTGGACGGGCTGAAAGTCGCCAATTCCGACGAAGGCAACGCTGCCGTGGAGGCCGCGGTGAAGGCCAAGGTGGTGGCATTGACCGATCGCTTCCCGCTCTATCCCTATCTCGGTTGACCGCCAGCGGCGCGTCCTCTTTTATCCTGCACTCTGCGCCGCTCCTTGATCGGGCGGCGCGGCTTACTGGAGACTTGATGATGCGCACTTTCGGTCTTGCCATTCTGGCCCTTTTCGGCGCGTTTGCCGCCTTCGCTGTCTCAGGAGCGGTTGCCCAGGAGCAGCCGAGCACGGATGGTCCGGCCACCAACACCTTTGGCAGGTGGACCACCATCATCGATACGCTCGACACCGGCCAGGATTCGCACAAGACCTGTGCCGCCTCCACGGCCTTTGTCGATGGCAGCGGCAATGCGGGCACGCTGACGCTTTCGATCTCGAGCGGCGACGCTCTGCCGCCCGATGCCTATCCGGCGATTATGATCACCGTCGGCAACAAGGATTTGCCGGTCGGCAAGAAGATCGCGGCGACCTTCGGCGATCCCGGCGTCAAGGTTTCCGCGACGGTCTATTCCAATGATGCCATCAAAGGGCGCCCGAGCTGGACGGTCGACAATCAAGCCAAGACCAGCCTCGCTTTATTGCGCGCCATGCGCAAAGTCGTCTCGCTCGATGTCGTTTTCGGCAAACAGACTGTCACCAGTATCCCGATGGACGGCTTCACCAAGGCCTATCGCAATCTCGGCACATCCTGCGGTTTCCCGACCAAGGACGTCGCGCCCTGACGCATCTGGTGGCGCTGGCAATCTTCCTCGCGCCTCGCTATCTCTGAGGCGCGGAAGGCTTTAAGCCTTTCGCTCACCAGGAATCTCGAACCGAAGGCTTTTCATGCGCTGTCCCTACTGCCAGTCCGAAGATACGCAGGTGAAGGATTCGCGCCCCGCCGAAGATGGCGCGGCGATCCGCCGGCGGCGCGTTTGCCCCGATTGCGGCGGCCGCTTCACCACTTTCGAACGCGTCCAGCTGCGCGATCTCGTGGTGGTGAAAAAGTCCGGACGCAAAGTGCCGTTCGACCGCGACAAGCTGCTGCGCTCGGTCGAGATCGCCGTGCGCAAGCGCAATGTCGATCCCGAGCGCATCGACCGCGCCGTCACCGGCATCGTGCGCCAGCTCGAAAGCTCGGGCGAGACCGAAGTTGCCTCGGGTGAGGTCGGGCGGCTGGTGATGGAGGCGCTGAAGTCGCTCGACGACGTCGCCTATGTGCGCTTCGCCTCGGTCTATCGCAACTTCCGCGAGGCCAAGGATTTCCATGACGTGCTGGGCGAGCTCAAGGGCGACGAGGCCAAGGGCGAAGAGGAAGCCGGCTGAGCATGGCAAGGCCTGACAAAGCCGCGCAAGAGGTTCTTGATCGCCGCTTCATGGCGGCAGCACTCAGGCTGTCGCGCAAAAATGCCGGGCGGACCTCGACCAACCCTTCCGTCGGCACGCTGATCGTGCGTGACGACGGCTCCGGGCCGATGATCGTCGGCACCGGCGTCACCGCTGTCGGTGGCCGGCCGCATGCCGAGACCGAGGCACTGGCCGAGGCCGGCGAACTGGCGCGTGGCGCCACCGCCTATGTCACGCTGGAGCCTTGCGCCCACCACGGCCGCACGCCGCCTTGCGCCAATGCGCTGGTCAATGCCGGCGTGGCACGGGTGGTAGGGGCGGCGAGCGATCCCGATCCGCGCGTGTCCGGCCAGGGCTATGCCATCCTGCGCGCCGCCGGTGTCGAGGTGGTCGAAAAGGTGCTGGCGACCGAGGCCGCCGAGCAGATGGCCGGCTATCTGATTCGATCGCTCAAAAAACGCCCGGAAGTGATTCTGAAGCTTGCGCTTTCCAGCGACGGCAAGATCGGCGTGGCAGGCGACGGGCAGGTCTCGATCACCGGCGACATCGCGCGGCGCGAAGTCTACCTGATGCGAGCCGAGGCCGACGGCATATTGGTCGGCATCGGCACGGCTCTGGAAGACGATCCGGCGCTGACCGTGCGGTTGCCAGGATTGGAAAACCGCTCGCCGGCGCGCATCGTGCTCGACCGCCAGATCAGGTTGCCGGAGACGTCGAAGCTGGTATCCGGCATCGACCGGGTTCCGCTCTATGTCGCCGCGTGCCTGGAGGCCGATCCGCACCGGCGCGCAGCGCTGGAGCGTGCCGGCGTGCGCTTCATCGGCACCGAAACGCATGAAGGCGGCGTCGCACTGCCGGAACTGCTCGAGGATCTGGCCGCGCTCGGCATGGCGAGTGTGCTGGTCGAGGGCGGCGCCAAGGTCGCCAGCGCTTTCCTGGCCGACGGGCTGGTCGACCGCATCATCCTGTTCCAGGGGCCGGAAGCGATCGGCAAGGTCGGCATTGCATCGCCCATCGACGCCAACCATATCCCGGCAGGATTTCGCAAATTGCGCGACATGCAGTTCGGCGAAGACAGCTACGCGGAATGGATACGAAACTTCTAGGATCAGCATCGATGTTTACCGGAATTGTCACCGATGTCGGCACAGTCGCCGCCGTGAGGCCGCTGCGGGAAGGCGTCGGCTTGCGCATCGACACTGCCTACGACCCGGACACCATCGCCATCGGCGCCTCGATTTCCTGCGGCGGCGTCTGCCTGACGGTGACGGCACTGCCGGAAAGGGGCGCCAATGCGCGCTGGTTCGAGGTCGAGGCCTGGGAAGAGGCGCTCCGGCTGACGACGGCCATGGGCTGGAAATCCGGCACGAGGATCAATCTGGAGCGGGCGCTGAAGATTGGCGACGAGCTCGGCGGCCACATCGTATCGGGCCATGTCGACGGCATGGCCGAGATCGTGGCCCGCAAGGAGGAGGGCGACGCCGTGCGCTTCACCATGGACGCGCCGCGCGAGCTGGCGAAATTCATCGCGCCAAAAGGCTCGGTCGCGCTCGACGGCACCTCGCTTACCGTCAACAAGGTCGAAGGCACCCGTTTCGACGTGCTGTTGATCCACCATTCGCTGACTGTGACCACCTGGGGCGAGCGGAACGTCGGCGACCGCGTCAACCTCGAGATCGACACCATGGCCCGCTACGCGGCGCGGCTGGTCGAGGCGGCGAAAGAGGGGCTTTGATGGCCAAGGACAGAGTAAATTCTACCCGGGAAGGCAAGCTGACTCACAAGCCAGTGGCAAATGGGGACATCGGCTTTGCTATTGAGAAGCGCCAGCATCTCGATTTGTCCGCCAGGGACGCTCACGTCTTCGTTGACGCCTTGACCACACCGCGCCCGGTGAACGATCGTCTACGCGACACCGTGCATCGGTACCGTCAAGCCACCGGCGAATGAGCACCTCCGGCAATCTTCCGCTTGCGATCAAACCGGCTTCAGCCTAAGTCACCGGTTACCCCCGGAGACATCTATGGCTGGCACATCCCAACACGGCAAAGCGTTCATCCGTCCGAAGCAGAAGGCCCACCTTCTGATCATCGAGGCGCGCTTCCACGACGATCTTGCCGACGCGCTGCTCGACGGCGCGACAAGCGCGCTCAAGGACGCGGGCGCGACCTATGACGTCGTCACCGTTCCCGGTTCGCTCGAAATCCCCGCTGTAATTTCCTTCGCACTCGACGGCATGGCCGAAGGCGGTACAAACTATGATGGCTTTGTCGCACTCGGCACCATCATCCGCGGCGACACCTATCATTTCGACATCGTCGCCAATGAATCCAGCCGGGCGCTGATGGATATCTCCGTGCAGGACTCCGTCTGCATCGGCAACGGCATCCTGACCACCGAGAACGACGAGCAGGCCTGGACGCGGGCACAGCGTTCGGAAGGCGACAAGGGCGGCTTTGCTGCGCGTGCCGCGCTGACCATGATCGCGCTCAAACAGCAGCTGGGAGCCGGATCGTGAGCGAACCCGCTGCGCCCGGCCAACCCGCGATCCGCCACGCCAACAAGCGTGGCGCCGCCCGTCTTGCCGCCGTTCAGGCGCTCTACCAGATGGACGTTGCCGGCAGCGGTGTCATCGAAATCACCGCCGAATATGAGGCCTTCCGGCTCGGCAAGGAAGTCGACGGCGCGCTCTACCGCGAGGCCGACGCGCAATGGTTTCGCGCCATCCTCGCCGGCGTCGTCGAGAACCAGAAAAGCATCGATCCGATCATCCGCCAGGCGCTGACCGAAGACTGGCCGCTGTCCAGGCTCGACTCGACGCTGCGCGCCATCTTGCGCGCCGGCGTCTATGAACTGATGAAGCGCGAGGACGTGCCGGTGGCCGTCATCGTTTCGGAATATGTCGACATCGCCAAGGCGTTTTACGAAGACGACGAGCCGAAGCTGGTCAATGCCGTGCTCGATCGCGTGTCGCGCCGAGTGCGCGGCGAGGGGCGCGGCAAGGACGCGGTATGACTGTCGCCGCCGGGGTCGCAAGAGAAGCGCGTCGGACGGCGATCATCCTGGCCGTCTCGCAGGCGATCATCGGTTCGGCCGCGCCGATCGCCATTTCGATGGGCGGCTTGGCCGGCCAGTATCTGCTTGCCGCCGACAAGTCGCTGGCGACGGCGCCGATCACCGGCTTCAATGTCGGCGTGGCTGTCGGTGCGTTGCCGGCCGCGGCAATCATCCGCCAGCTTGGCCAGCGCGGCGGCTTCATGACCGGCACGGTCATCACCGCACTCGGCGGCCTGGTCGCCACGCTGGCGCTGTTTCAGTCAAGCTTCTGGCTGTTCGCGTTCAGTCTGGCCGTGATCGGCATCGGTGGCGCTTTCGTCCAGCAATTCCGCTTTGCGGCCGCAGACAATGCGCCGCCCGAATTCAAGGCGCGCGCCATCTCCTTCGTGCTCGCCGGCGGCATCATCACCGCCATCCTCGGGCCGCAGATCGTCATCTTCACCCGCGAATTGTTTGCGCCGGTGATGTTTGCCGGCTCGTTCGCCGCCATTCTGCCGCTGGCCGCGGTCGGCGCCATCATCCTGTCGTTCCTGCGCATTCCCGCCAAGGCTGCTGGCAAGACTGAGATCGCCATCAGCGACGCCCGGCCGCTATCCGAGATCGTCAGCCGGCCGCGCTTCGTCGCGGCGCTGTTTTGCGCCGTCGGCAGCTACGCGCTGATGAGCTTCGTCATGACCGGCGCGCCGCTGGCCATGGTCGGCTGCGGCCTGACGACAGACGACGCCACGCTCGGCATTTCCTGGCATGTCATGGCGATGTTTGCGCCAAGCTTCTTCACCGGCTCGCTGATCCACCGCTTCGGCGCCGAACGCATCGTTGCCACTGGTCTGGTCCTACTCATCGGCTGCGCCGCAGTGGCGTTGTCGGGCCTGCATCTGTGGCAGTTCTGGACGGCGCTGATTCTGCTTGGCCTCGGCTGGAATTTCGCTTTCATCGGCGCAACCGCCATGGTCGCCGACAGCTACCACCCTTCCGAAAAAAGCAAGGTGCAGGGCTTCCACGATTTCGTCCTGTTCGGCTCCGTCGCCTTCGCATCGCTGATGTCGGGCATGATCTACAATGCCTGGGGCTGGGAGATGCTGAACTGGATCGTCTTCCCGGTGACGGTGCTGTGTTTCGTCGCGCTGGGGACATTGAAGTTCACGGACTTGCGCCAACCCAGCTGACAACACGCTGTCGGGACTGGCCAAGCCGGAATGGCCGCTTCCGAACAAAATTATTGCGCTGATCCCGCATCTTATGAAACCGTGTGCCCCGACTGGGCGTTGAAGCCATGCTCATATGCGGCCACCGAATTTCGGTTCACAGCAAGGGGTTTTCACAATGTTTTCAATCAAGGCTCTCGCCGGCGCAGCCCTTGCGCTCGGCATCACCGCCGCCTCCGCCAGCGCCCAGGTGGTTGTATCCTCGAAGATCGACACCGAGGGTGGCGTGCTCGGCAACATCATCCAGCTGGTGCTGAACGCCAACAACATAAAGACCACAGATCGCATCCAGCTCGGCGGCACGCCGGTGGTGCGCAAGGCGATCACTGCCGGCGAGATCGATATCTACCCGGAATATACCGGCAACGCCGCCTTCTTCTTCGAAAAGGCCGATGATCCGGTCTGGAAAGATGCCGCGAAAGCCTATGAGGCCGCGAAAAAACTCGACTATGACGCCAACAAGATCGTCTGGCTGTCGCCATCGCCGGCCAACAACACCTGGGCGATCGCGCTGCGCAAGGAGGTTGCTGATAGCAACAAGCTGGCAACGCTGTCCGACTTCGGCAAATACGTTTCGGGCGGCGGCACGGTGGTTTTGGCTGCCTCGGCCGAGTTCGTCAATTCGGCGGCAGCCTTGCCGGCGTTCCAGACCACCTATGGCTTCACACTGAAGCCGGAACAGCTGATCACGCTGTCTGGTGGCGACACGGCGGCGACCATTGCCGCGGCCGCCAACCAGACCAACGGCGCCAACGCCGCCATGGTCTACGGCACAGACGGCGGCATCGCGCCGTCCGGACTGGTCGTGCTCGACGACGACAAGGGCGTGCAGCCGGTCTACCAGCCGGCGCCGATCATCCGCGAGGCGGTGCTCAATGAACACCCCGAGATCGAGACGCTGCTGAAGCCGGTCTTCGCCAAGCTCGACCTCGTCACGCTGCAGGAACTCAATGGCCGCGTGCAGGTCGGCGGCGAGCCGGTCAAGGGCGTCGCCGAGGACTTCCTGAAGAAGAACGGCTTCCTGAAATAGGGCGATCCCGGCGCGCCGCATTCGTGGCGCGCCGGATCGACTGACGGGGGCAGGGCGTGCGCATCCGGTTCGACAAGCTCGGCGTGGTCATCGCCGCGATCGTGGCCTATGCGGCATTCCTCGCCCCGTTCGCCACCTTTCGCGCCAACCGCATCGTTCCCGGCCAGGCGCGCTCCATCCTTGAAGCGCTGCCGGCAACGGCCGGATTGCTGCTGCTGGCGGTCGTCGTCGTCGCGGCGCTCATCGCGCTGTTGAAAACGCCGCTGGTTCTGCGCCTTGCCGCCAGTGTTGTCGCGCTCGCCGCGCTGACGTTTCTGATCGGTGTCGCCGGCACTTTCCTGACCCCGGCGGGCAACACTTTCGCCCGTATCTCGCCGGCCTCGGGCTTCTGGCTCCTGATCTTTGCCTTCACGCTCTTGCTCGCCGATGTGCTGACCAGGCTTAACCTGTCGCCTTGGGGACGGGTCGGCGTGCTTGTCGTCGCGGCTGCGGCCATCGGCCTGCTTTTGGTGTCGGGGAGCTGGGACAGTCTCTCCATCCTCAAGGAATATGCCAATCGCGCCGACAGTTTCTGGGCCGAAGGCTCCAAGCATGTGACGCTGGCGCTGGGTTCGCTGGCGGCTGCGGTGATCATTGGCCTGCCGCTCGGCATCCTCTGTCACCGCGTCGAACGGTTGCGCGCCGGCGTGCTCAATGTGCTGAACATCATCCAGACAATTCCCTCGATCGCGCTGTTCGGCCTCTTGATCGCGCCGCTCGGCTGGGTTGCGACGCACGTTCCGGGGGCAGCCGCGCTCGGCATTCGCGGCATCGGCACCGCGCCCGCCTTCGTCGCTTTGTTCCTCTATTCGCTGCTGCCGGTGGTGGCCAACACCGTGGTTGGGCTTGCAGGTGTACCCCGCGCGGCCAACGATGCGGCGCGGGGCATGGGCATGACCGACCGCCAGCGCCTGTTCGGCGTCGAGTTTCCGCTGGCTTTCCCGGTCATCCTCACCGGCATCCGCATCGTCCTGGTGCAGAACATCGGCCTTGCCACCATTGCCGCACTGATCGGCGGCGGTGGTTTTGGCGTGTTCGTGTTTCAGGGCGTCGGCCAGACGGCGATGGACCTGGTGCTGCTCGGCGCCGTACCAACGGTGGCGCTGGCCTTTGCCGCCGCCATCATCCTCGACGCGGTGATCGAAATGACGACGACCAAACGCAGGGTTGAAACGGCATGATCGAGATCGAAGGCATTACCAAGCGCTATGATGCGACGACGGTCGTCGACGACGTGTCGATGGTGATCGAACCGCGCACGGTCTGCGTCATCGTCGGCACGTCAGGCTCCGGCAAGACGACGTTGCTCAGGATGATCAACCGGCTGGTCGAGCCGACCGCGGGCATCATCAAGCTTGACGGCGCCGACAATCGCTCGCTGCCCGGCTACCAGCTGCGCCGCAGCATCGGCTATGCCATCCAGGGCCACGGCCTGTTTCCGCACCGCACGGTGGCGCAGAACATCGCCACGGTGCCGGTGCTGCTCGGTTGGGACGCGGACCGCATCAAGGCCCGCGTCGACGAGTTGATGACACTCTACCAGCTCGATCCGCAAGCCTACGGGCCGCGCTATCCGCACGAGCTGTCCGGCGGCCAGCAGCAGCGGGTCGGCGTCGCCCGCGCGCTCGCGGCGGAACCCAACGTGCTGTTGATGGACGAGCCGTTCGGCGCACTCGACCCGATCATCCGTACCAAGGCGCAGGAAGATCTGCTGGCGATCCAAAAACGCTTCGGCACCACCATCATCCTCGTCACCCATGACATGGAAGAAGCCGTGCACATGGGCGACAAGATCGCCGTCATGGATGCCGGCAAGCTTGTGCAATATGCCAAGCCGGAAGAGATCCTGGCGCGGCCGGCCAGCGCCTTCGTCGAAACCTTGGTCGGCGCCAGCGAAAGACCGTTCCGGCTGCTGTCGCTCGGCCGCGTGCGCGATGCCGTAGAAAAGGGCGCCGCCGAAGGCGAAGCCATTCCCGGCGATGCCAGCCAGCGTGATGCGCTGGCGGAACTTCTGTGGTCGGGCCGTCCGGCGCTGCCGGTCAAAGGCGCCGACGGCAAGCCGCTCGGCCGCGTCACCATCGACGGGCTTGTTAAGCGCGCGGCGAGGCCGGCATGAAAGCCTGGCTGCCGTCACTGCTCAGGCTTGCTTTGGTGGTGCTGCTTGTCGCATTCGTCACCAATCCCGGCTGGTTCGAGCCGTTGCTGAAGCCGCTGACCGAAAACAACGCGCCGGCGATCTACAATCAGGGCAGCCTGCTGACGCTGACGCTGCTGCATCTGAGGACCGTGCTGATTGCCACCGTGGCCGCCACCATCGTTGCGGTGGCGCTCGCCATCTTGGTCACCAGGCCGGTCGGCGTCGAGTTCCTGCCGCTGTCGCGCAGCCTGGTCAATATCGGCCAGACCTTTCCGCCGGTGGCGGTGCTGGCGCTGGCCGTGCCGGCCGTCGGCTTTGGCGAAAAACCGACGCTAATCGCGCTGTTTCTCTACGGCCTGCTACCGATCTTCGAGAATGCGCTGACCGGCCTTACGACATTGCCCGGCAATGTGGTGGAGGCGGCGCGCGGCGCCGGCATGACCGGCTGGCAGAGGCTGGTCAAGGTCGAGCTGCCGCTCAGCGCGCCGATCATTTTGGGCGGCATAAGGCTGTCGGTGGTGATCAGCCTGGCCACCGCCACCATCGGCTCGACCGTTGCCGCCAAGACGCTGGGCGAGGTGATCATCGCCGGGCTGTTGTCGAACAACCTTGCCTTCGTCCTACAGGGCGGTCTGATCGTCGCCGCGCTTGCGGTGCTGATCTATGACGGGCTGTCGGCGATCGAGCGCTACACCGCGCGCCGGATGGGGCGTGAGGCAGAGTAATCCCGCACGGCGCCAGAACCGATTTCAATCGATCTAATAGGACGGCGGCGCCCGCAGACGCGCTGGCACATACGCCTTTTCGGTGAAAGCCGGGCAAAAACCGAACAATATCTTGACGTTCCGAGCCCTGTTTCGCATAAGCCGCTGCGAAGGGACGGATTCTGCCTGGCGGCATCCGCTCTCCGTCTCAACGGCCCAGGGAGGGGTTCTTTTGGGCCACCAATCGAGGAAAATTCGGCAATGACCATAATTTCCGCTGTCATCGCCTGCGGCCTGCTTTCGATCCTTTACGCCATCTGGGCGACGCGTTCGGTCCTTGCGGCCGATCAGGGCAATGCACGCATGCAGGAAATCTCCGCGGCCATCCGCGAGGGTGCGCAGGCCTATCTGGCGCGCCAGTACACCACCATCGCCATGGTCGGCGTGGTCGTGCTCGTGCTCGCCTGGTGGCTGCTTTCGATCACCGCTGCGATCGGCTTCCTGATTGGCGCCGTGCTGTCGGGCGCTGCCGGCTTCATCGGCATGCACGTCTCGGTGCGCGCCAATGTGCGCACCGCGCAGGCCGCTTCCAACAGCCTCGCCGCCGGTCTCGACATCGCCTTCAAGTCGGGCGCCATCACCGGCATGCTGGTGGCCGGCCTCGCACTGCTCGGCGTTTCGATCTACTACCTCATCCTGACCCACTTCATGGGCCTCGAGCCCAACGACCGCATCGTCATCGACGCGCTGGTTTCGCTCGGCTTCGGCGCCTCGCTGATCTCGATCTTTGCCCGTCTCGGCGGCGGCATCTTCACCAAGGGCGCCGATGTCGGCGGCGATCTCGTCGGCAAGGTTGAAGCCGGCATTCCTGAAGACGATCCGCGCAACCCGGCCACCATCGCCGACAATGTCGGCGACAATGTCGGCGACTGCGCCGGCATGGCCGCCGACCTGTTCGAGACCTATGCGGTGACCGTCGTCGCCACCATGGTTCTGGCCGCCATCTTCTTCGGCGGCACCGCCGCTCTGGGTGCGGCGATGCTCTATCCGCTGGCCATCTGCGGCGCCTGCATCCTGACTTCGATCGTCGGCACCTTCTTCGTCAAGCTCGGTTCCAACGGCTCGATCATGGGCGCTCTCTACAAGGGCCTGATCGTCACCGGCCTGTTGTCGATCGTCGGCCTCGGTGTCGCCACCTCGGCAACCCTCGGCTGGGGCGAAGTCGGTACCGTCGCCGGCATGGTCATCACCGGCAAGAACCTGTTCATCTGCGGCCTGATCGGCCTGGTGGTGACCGGCCTCATCGTGGTGATCACCGAATACTACACCGGCACCGGCAAGCGTCCGGTGAACTCCATCGCCCAGGCGTCGGTGACCGGTCACGGCACCAACGTCATCCAGGGCCTTGCGGTCTCGCTGGAATCGACGGCGCTTCCGGCCATCGTCATCGTCGGCGGCATCATCTCGACCTACCAGCTCGCTGGCCTTTTCGGCACGGCGATCGCGGTCACCACCATGCTCGGCCTTGCGGGCATGATCGTCGCCCTCGACGCCTTCGGCCCGGTCACCGACAATGCCGGCGGCATTGCCGAAATGGCCGGCCTACCCAAGGAAGTGCGCCAATCCACCGACGCGCTCGATGCGGTCGGCAACACCACCAAGGCGGTGACCAAGGGCTACGCCATCGGTTCGGCCGGCCTCGGCGCCCTGGTGCTGTTTGCCGCCTATTCGAACGACCTGAAGTTCTTTGCCGCCAATGGCGACAAATATCCCTACTTCCAGGGCATGGGCGATGTCTCCTTCGACCTCTCCAACCCTTACGTCGTCGCCGGCCTGATCTTTGGCGGCCTGATCCCGTATTTGTTCGGCGGCATCGCCATGACGGCCGTCGGCCGCGCGGCGGGCGCCATCGTCGAGGAGGTGCGAAAGCAGTTCCGCGAGGATCCGGGCATCATGGCCGGCACCTCGAAGCCGAACTATGCGCGCGCCGTCGACCTGCTGACCAAGGCGGCGATCCGCGAAATGATCATCCCGTCGCTGCTGCCGGTGCTGGCACCGCTGGTCGTTTATTTCGGCGTGCTGTTGATCTCGGGTTCGAAGGCGTCTGCTTTTGCCGCCCTCGGTGCTTCGCTGCTCGGCGTCATCGTCAACGGTCTGTTCGTCGCCATCTCGATGACCTCGGGCGGCGGCGCCTGGGACAACGCCAAGAAGTCCTTCGAGGACGGCTTTGTCGACAAGGACGGCGTCAAGCACTTGAAGGGTTCCGAGGCGCACAAGGCTTCGGTGACCGGCGACACGGTCGGCGATCCCTACAAGGACACCGCCGGTCCGGCGGTCAACCCGGCGATCAAGATCACCAACATCGTCGCGCTGCTGCTGCTGGCCGTGCTCGCGCACGGCTGATCAGCGCCCAGCGCTCGAAAACAAACCCGCGGGAGCAATCCCGCGGGTTTTTCTTTGCGTGTTGGGAGATTGATGTCTGGCGACCATAGCTTGCCGTCTCAAAACAAAAACCCGTGGGATTGCTCCCACGGGTTTTTGGTCGCCTGAGATGGTGCTGCTTTCCCTGGAGGGAACGCAGAATCTGGTGATCAGGGCGTGCCGCCGCCGCCGCTGGGCAGGCCGGGCGCCAGCTTGCTGGCGCCGTTGATGATCTGGCTGAGGAAGTTCTGGTCCTTGCCGCCGGTCGGCGTGGTGCGCGAGATGAAATCGAACATCTTGCCGTCCTTCAGGCCGTAATTGGCGATCTGGGTGACACGGCTGTCAGGGCCGAAATAGACCGCCAGCACTTTCTGGTCGACCAGCCTCGGCTTGTCGAAGGCGACGTAGCGCTTGCGCGTCTGCGAAATGTAATAGAACGCCTCGTTGTCGAAGGTCGCCGTCGTCGACGGCGTGCCAAGCGCCAGGAGCACCTGTTCGCGGCTGGAACCGACCGGAACCGAGTCGACCGCCTGCTGATCGATGACATAACCCTGCGTCAGCGTCTCACTCGGATTGAGATCGCCGATCATCTTGGACGAGTTGCAGGCGGAGAGCGCCGAAGCGATCACCAACAACGAAATCGCGCCGGCAGGCATGGGTAAAAAAGTCGACTTGAATTTCAGCGCGCGCAACTACAACTCCATAAGCTGGCCGCAACTTGCGCTGGGCCGCAAAACCGGTAAACCAGCTTGCTTGCCGATGCAACAAGGCCCATTCAACATACGGTCCCTAGGAGACCACCCTCAATGTTCCTGCGCCTTTTTGGTCGCGAACGTCACGCCAACCGCGCTATCACCGAGGCGCTTTACGCACAAATCGTGGCAGCGGCGCGGCAGACTTTGTTTTATTCCGAATGGAATGTGCCGGACACGCCTCTCGGCCGTTTCGAGATGCTGTCGCTGCACATGTTCCTGTTTCAGCACCGGCTGCGCGGCGAGAGCGGCGTTGCCGGGGAGGTCGCGCAGGTGCTGATCGACGAGTTTTTCCTGGATGTCGAGCATTCGCTGCGCGAACTCGGCATTGGCGACGTCGGCGTGCCGAAGCGCATGAAGAAACTGGCGAAAATGTTCTATGGCCGCACTGCCGCCTATGACGACGCGCTGGAGCACGACGACCGCGAAGCGCTTGCTGTAGCCCTTGCCCGCAATATCAGGCCCGACGCCGGCGCCTGGCCGCAAGCAGCGCTGCTGGCGTCCTATGTCGTCAATGTCGACCAGCGCCTGGCGGCACAGCCGACCGAATCGATCGTTTCCGGCACGCTGGTGTTTCCCGTGCCGGGCCAGGCTGAAGGAGGAACCCGATGAACCCTGCGGATCTCCCAAGCCCCGTGTCGTTCAAGGCAAATGTCGCCCGCCTGCCACACAAGGGCCTGATGGTGGTGATCGATGCCGATGCCGCGCAGCGTATCGCTCTGGCCGAAGAGCACGATCTGCTTTCGGTCGAAAGCTACCGCGCCGAACTGCTGGTGGCGCCGTGGAAGCGCAATGGCGTCAAGGTAAGCGGCCATGTGGTGGCCGACATCACGCAAGCCTGCATCGTCACCCTCGAACCGGTCGCGGCGCATATCGATGAGCCGGTCGACGCACTGTTGCTGCCGGAGCAGTCCAAGCTTGGACGGCAGAGCTTTGACGGCGGCGGCGAAATCCTGCTCGATGCCGAAGGGCCGGACAGCCCGGAGACATTTTCCGGCGACACGATCGATGTCGGGGCGCTCGCCGAACAGTTCTTCGGACTGGCCATCGACCCTTATCCGCGCAAGCAAGGTGTATCCCTGGACGCCGTTGGCGATTCGGAGCCCGCGGAGAGCGATTTCCAGAAAAAGCTGCGATCCTTGTTGGGAAAATCCTAAAAGCCGATCCAATATTAGAAAAGTCGGTTGTGCGGCAGCCCAAAACCGCTATTTTCGCCGAACCTTCGCGAGCCCCGTATTTCGCGAGGCCGCTGGCCCCAAGCAAGTGAGATGAACACCGCGTGATCAGGATTTCCATCGATGCCATGGGCGGCGATCACGGACCAGGCGTGGTCATCCCGGCGCTCATGACGGTCGCTACAAGGCGTCCTGATATCCGCTTCATCATCTACGGACGCGAGGACGTGGTGCGCCCGGAGCTCGCCAAATTTCCCAAGCTGGCCGATGTCAGCGAGTTCGTCCATTGCGAGATCGCCGTCAGGATGGACGACAAGCCGAGCCAGGCACTGCGCCACGGCCGCTGGAAGTCGTCGATGTGGAAAGCCGTCGAGGCGGTCAAATCCGGCACGGCGCAGGCCTGCATCTCGGCCGGCAACACCGGCGCGCTGATGGCGATGTCGAAATTCTGCCTGCGCACCATGGCGACCATCGATCGTCCGGCGATCGCGGCGATCTGGCCGACAATGCGTGGCGAAAGCGTGGTGCTGGACGTCGGCGCCACAATCGGCGCCGATGCGCACCAGCTCATCGATTTTGCCATTCTCGGCACCGGCATGGCGCGTTCGGTTTTCGGCATCGACCGGCCGAAAGTCGGTCTGCTCAATGTCGGCGTCGAAGAGATCAAGGGCCAGGAAGAGGTCAAGGAAGCCGGGCGCATGCTGCGCGAGGCCAATCTGGCCTCGATGAACTATCACGGTTTCGTCGAGGGCGACGACATCGGCAGGGGTACGGTCGACGTGGTCGTCACCGAAGGCTTTGCCGGCAACATCGCGCTGAAGACGGCGGAAGGCACGGTGAGGCAGATCGCCGGCTATTTGCGCGCGGCGATGAGCCGGACGCTGATGGCCAGGATCGGCTACGTCTTCGCCAAGGGCGCCTTCGACCGCTTGCGCGAAAAGATGGATCCCGGCCGCTCCAATGGCGGCGTCTTCCTCGGGCTGAACGGCATCGTGGTGAAAAGCCATGGCGGCGCCGATTCGAATGGTTTTGCGGCGGCGATCGAGCTTGGCTACGACATGGTGCGCAACAATTTGCTTGACCGCATCGAGGCCGACCTCGATCTGTTCCATGCGCGCAATCCGCATGCCCAGGCAAACAGGAAATCCGACGTCGTTGTCGACGCGAAGGAATAGGACAGAGCTTTGATCAGATCAGTCGTGSGCGGCACCCGTTCCCCGCGGCCCCCCCCCCACCGGTGCCGCGCTGCCCCGCCGCATCATGAAGAATGCCGACTTCGAAGGCATGGTCGAAACCTCCGACGAGTGGATTGCCCAGCGCACCGGCATCCGCCAGCGCCATATCGCGGCCGATGACGAGACGACGGCTTCGCTGGGCGAAGCGGCGGCGCGTGCCGCCCTCGATAGCGCCGGCCTGACGCCGGCCGATATCGACCTCATCGTGCTGGCGACATCGACGCCCAACAACACCTTTCCGGCGACCGCCGTCGAGATCCAGAACCGGCTCGGCATGCATCATGGCTTCGCCTTCGACATGCAGGCGGTGTGCTCGGGCTTCGTCTACGCGGTGACCACCGCCGACCTCTATATCCGCGGCGGCCAGGCCAAGCGGGTTCTGGTGATCGGCGCGGAAACCTTCTCGCGCATCCTCGACTGGAGCGACCGCTCGACTTGCGTCCTGTTCGGCGACGGCGCCGGCGCGATCGTCCTGGAAGCCGGCGAGGGGGAAGGCAGCATTGCCGACCATGGCGTGCTGGCGATGAGCCTGCGTTCCGACGGCGTCCACAAGGAGAAGCTCTTTGTCGACGGCGGACCATCGACCACCGGGACGGTCGGCCATCTCAGGATGGAAGGTCGCGAAGTCTTCAAGCACGCCGTCGGCATGATCACCGACGTCATCGAGGCGACGTTTTCTCAGGCCGGTATCACCGCCGCAGACCTCGACTGGTTCGTGCCGCATCAGGCCAATAAACGGATTATTGACGCTTCGGCCAAAAAGCTCGGGATAGAAGAGCGAAAGGTGGTGGTCACCGTCGATTTGCACGGTAACACCTCGGCTGCTTCCGTGCCTCTGGCTCTCTCAGTGGCGGTCGCCGACGGCCGCATCAAGAAGGGTGATCTGGTGCTGCTCGAGGCGATGGGCGGGGGCTTCACCTGGGGCGCGGTGCTGGTCCGCTGGTAAGTGCCGAACGGACGGGTTCGGTCCTTGACCTTGCCGGATCAATTACTTAGGCTCTGCCTTTGCTTGTATCGATTTATGTTTTTGAGCTGATGGGACGGTCGCATGGGGGGAAAGACACTTACGCGCGCCGACCTTGCCGAAGCTGTTTACCGCAAGGTCGGTTTGTCGCGCACGGAATCGGCTGAGCTTGTCGAAGCGGTTCTGGACGAGATTTGCGAAGCGATCGTTCGCGGCGAAACGGTGAAGCTGTCGTCCTTTGCGACGTTCCACGTCCGCTCCAAGAATGAGCGCATCGGCCGCAACCCGAAGACCGGCGAGGAAGTACCGATCCTGCCGCGCCGGGTGATGACCTTCAAGTCGTCAAACGTGCTGAAAAGCCGCATCTTGCGCTCTCACCAGAACAGCAAGGCCAAGGGCAGCAAATAGGCTCCGCGTCGAAGCCGGTTGAAAACGGTGGTCCTCTTTGACGCCGGGCTTGAATATTGTTTCATAAACCGCTGAAATAAAGCTCGATTCGGCAAAATGAGCCGGATCGCCGTCCAGCGTGAGGATTCGCCCATGGACAAGAGCCCCGATGCTTTCCGCACCATCAGCGAGGTCGCCGAGGATCTCGATCTGCCGCAGCATGTGCTGCGCTTCTGGGAAACGCGTTTCAACCAGATCAAGCCGATGAAGCGCGGCGGCGGCCGCCGCTACTACCGGCCGCAGGATGTCGAACTGATCAAGGGCATCCGTCATATGCTCTACGACCAGGGCTATACGATCAAGGGCGTGCAAAAACTGCTGCGCGAGAACGGCAACCATTTCCTGGTCGCCATCGGCAATGGCGACATGGCCGCGGTCGAGGCGATCTCGCAGCGCCGGCAGGCTGACGCCGTGCCGCTGACGCCTGCGGCCCAGCCGCGCGGCATGGACGACGAGATGCTGGTCGGCCAACCCAAGGTGAAACCCAGCCGCCGCTTCTTCGGCCTCGGCAAGACCGACGACGAAGGTCCCGTCCAGCCCGGAGCGTCGAAACTGTCGCGCGACAACCGCGCCTTGCTGCAGGAAGCTCTCTTCGACCTCCTGGAATGCAAGCGCCTGCTCGATCAGGTGCGCTGACCGCAGGTCGATCGCTGCGTCAGCGCCTTGTTCTTCCAAAAGCCGGAACCGGCTTTGCAGCCATGCGTTACCTCTCCTTCTGCAATGAAGGAAACACATCATGGCATCGCTTTCGACCATCACCGACATCGACCTGGACAAGCGGGTCGCTGTCCTTTCCAACGAGTTGGCTGCACTGCGCAAGGTCGTGGCCAAGCGGGGCGGCGCCTATTACGAAGACGGGCGTGATGCCGCGTCGGACTATTATGCGCAGCTTGCCGACCGCATCAGTGACGCCTTGCCCGCGATCAGGAAGCAGGGCAGGGCGATCGAAAGGACGGCGCGCGATCATCCCGCGACTGCCGCTGCCGTGGGCCTGGTGGTGGTCGGGCTGGTCGCCAGCCTGCTCTTCAGCCGCAGGTAGCGGCGCTCTGTTCCGGACACAAGAAAATGGCGGCCGTCCCGCGGACGACCGCCATTTCCTTGATCGGCATTCGATTACTTCGCGAGCTTGATCTTGCCCTGCGGCGAAACCTGCGCGGTCTGGCTGCACTTGCCATAGGCGGTGCCGTTCTTGTCGGTGGCGTCCGTGTAGGTGCCCTTGCACTCGATCTCGAGCACCAGACAGTGGCCTGCGCCCTTGCAAACCGCGCCGCCGTCGCCGGTGGGATGCGTGCCATTGGCGAAAGCCGAGCCCGGCACCGAGATCGAGCCGAGCGCCGAAATGGCGACAGCAGCGGCAAGGGACAGGCGCTTGAAGTTCGAATAGTTGGTCATTTGAGCATTTCCTTCTCTGGATCGTGGATCGCCGTTGTGGCGTCCTTCTGGATTGGGATCGCCTTCTTGGCGTCCATGCCGACTTGGTGCGGCCCAGAGGGGAAAGGTTCACGCGGCGGTTCAAACTTTTTTGAGCGCCGCAGGCATCAAAGCGTCATTCTCGGCGTCAATTTCAGGCTTCGCAATCTGCCGGTATCTGTCGGGAATGGCCGGCATCGATCATGCATTTGGCGAGCAGCGCGCCAGCATAGAAGCGCGCCAGACCTCTGTGCCGCCGCCCCATGAAATGCGACCGATCGAGCCGCCAGAGCCGCTCGATTTCGCCGGCGAACGCCGGATTGGTGGTGGTGCCATAGCCGGCGCCGGGATAGACGACGATCTCGCCGGCATAGAGACGATGATCGGTGACCAGGAAGTCGATGCGGATGTAGTCGAGGTCGCCGGCAATGGCAGGGGCGATCGACACCGCCTGGCGGACATAGCTGAGAAGTCGCGCATTGACGGGCACCGCCTGATCCTCGCGGGGATAGTCCGGATCGCGCCCGGGCAATGGATTGGCGTCCCGATCCAAAAGCAGCGAACGCCCCGCAGCCTTATCCTCGACCCAGGCATGCGTTACCACGCCGCCGCAAACATGCACTTTGATGTCGGTTGCGATCCGTGCGCCAGAGAGCGCCAGCCGCTCTTCCACGAACACGGTGCGAACGATCGGCCAATAGGCCCATTCGCCATCGCGGCGGCCATAGCGTTTTCTCAGCCAGTGCTTCGCCTTGGCGACGATGAAGCCGCGATTGGGGTCGCCACTGGCAACGAATATGTTCATCGCGCAGCCGTGGTTTGTCTTGACGACGACATCGCCGGCCAGCAGGTCGCGAGGAATGTCTATGGCGTCGCGTCCGGACCAGAGCGTCCGCGGCAAGGCCAGTTCCGGGCAGGCGTCGCGGATATGGGCTTTGGCCGCGAGCTTGTCGGTCAGAGTCACGAACAGTGGATTGCGGTCGAAGATTTTTCGCCAGAGCAATCGCTCGTGATAGCTCTCAGGGGCGGCCGGATTGGGCAAATAGCCCAGCTTCATGACGAACCGAACGACCAGGGCCGGGTGGCGAAGCGTCAGCAGCAGGCGCGCAACAGCCAGAACGAGACGGTGTCTGACCGGGATGTTGGCCTTCACTTGGGATACCTCTCGGGAAAGTCCCTGTCAGGCCGGCAAGCGGGCCGATCGACCCGAAGTCATCCCCCTAGCATACATCACCCTGGCCGCATCAAGCCCTCATTTGGCGAGGCGAGCACGCGCATGAAAAACCAGCAGAAAGGCGGCCTGGTTAGAGGTCCAAAGCCAGCCTTCCCACTGGACAAGACGGATACTAAATCTTCTTCGCAACCACCTTTTTGTGATGATGATGGTGGTGGTGGTGATGCCAGTGATGCCAGTGATGCTTGTGGTGATGACGATGATGGTGATGATGCTTCTTGTGCAGCGGTGCTGCATCGGCGCTGCTGGCACCGATGACCGGCAGCGAGATGGCCAGGGCAAAAGCCAGGCCGAGGGCCGACAGGAGAGACTTCTTCATGACTTCGGTTCCTTTTCTGCGCGGACCGCTTTTGAGGGGCACCGGATCATGCCGGTGATATGAGCGCCGCGATTGGAACTATCCTCCTGGATTTTTTCGACAGTTTTTCCCGACTGTAGAATTTTGTTTCCGGATTGTGTCCGAGGGGTTCACGGGCTCGACACCTCACATCGGCGGCACGATGCCGTTGTTTCCGACGACGACCCTGGCGGAGGTGAGTGCGCCACCGCTGCCCCGCTGGCGGTGAGAAACACTGTCGCGCCGGGCTTGAGGTCGCCAGGGACGGCCGGGGCGAAGGTGACGATCGGCGTCGTTTGCGGAATGGCGATCTGCTTCTTCTGGCCATTGTCATAGGTAAGCGTCACCGTCCGGCCATCGATGTTGGTGACATCGGCGACAGTGCCGTTGGTCATGCGACTGTTGGGCTGCAGATCCCAAGGACGGTCGCCTTCGCCGGCACCCTTCAGAGCAGCCGGAAAGACCACGACTTCCAGCGCGCCGCTGCCGCCATCGGCTTTCGAGACCAACGCGATGCCGAGGAAGTAGCCTTGCTTGATGTCTTGCGCGGATGCCTTGGCGACACCGGAGATTTTCCAGCCTTGCGCCAGCGTAATCGCATCCGTGTTGCCCTCGCGGGTCTTCACCGTCAGCGTCGATCCGGCAAAACCGACCGCCGTGCCGCGCACGCGCGTGGTGTCCGCTGCCTGAGCCGAAACGAGGCTGATGCCGGCAAGGCTTGAAATCGTGCCGAGCACGATCGCGAATGTCTTCAAATTCATGGGTTTTGTCCTTCTGCGAAAAGCTGGCCAGGGTGGTTGGCCAGGATGGTTGGTTTGCCAGCCACAGCAGTTCAACGAACGGGCGGCCTGAAACCGTCGAACAATTCGATCCGCAGTCCTTCAAAAGAATTTGATGGGACAGTCTTTGAGGAGCGCCGGCTTCGTCGGCAAGACGGCCGTTCCGGCATTGGTTCACGATGCCGTGACGCCTCCATTGCCACTTGGCAAATAGTTAATGAGCAGGCATTCTCCCGCGTCTCAGGCAACACCCATGATTTGATCCAAACCCTTTCAGCCCACGGAGTTGCCAATGCCCCAAAATGCAAAACGCGAAGCCCTCTCCGAACTGGCGGCGACTGACATTGCGCCCGACCACAGCGCGCTGCGCGCCATACGGGAAAGCCGGGGATACAGTTTGGAAGAGCTGTCCCTGACATGCGGCCTGTCGACTGATGAGATTGCCAACATCGAGAACGGCAAGGATCATGATCCGTCGCGGCTTCGACGCATCGCCGCGGCACTTCGACTTCCGGAAAGTGCGCTGATCGATCCGGCAGTGCTGGCGCAACCCGCGGAAAGGCGAGCCGTCTGATAGCAGCGACGGCAAGCGTCTTCGCAACACGCCCGCCATGGTTTGCCCTGGCGGGCTTTTTGTGTTCGAGCGGCTTGTTCTCGCCGCATGCGTCGAAAGGCGGCAAGGTTGCCGCCGGTTGATGGGGAAGCTATCCAGTGAGCTCCAGCCCCTATTTCGAAGGAAACAACGGCGAAATGAGTCTTGATTCGGTCCGTGCCTTTCTCGCTGCCCGTGCCCCCGACGTCGAGGTCCTCGTGACGGAGGCCAGTTCGGCGACGGTGGCTCTGGCGGCAGAGGCGCATGGCGTGGAACCGGCACAGATCGCCAAGACGATCTGCCTGCGCGTTGGCGATCAAACGATGCTGATCGTCGCCAGCGGGATTTCCCGGCTCGACAACCGCAAGTTCAAGGACCGCTTCGGCGGCAAGGCGCGCATGCTGGACGCCGAGCAGGTCTTCGCTGCGACAAGCCATCCTGTCGGCGGGGTATGTCCGTTCGGTCTGCCGGCGCCGCTCCCGGTCTATTGCGACGTGTCGCTGCGCGACTTCGACGAGGTGGTGCCAGCCGCAGGTGCAACCAATGCCGCCGTGCGGCTCAACCCGCAGCTTATGGCGCAAATCGTCAGCGCCGAGTGGGTCGATGTCTGCCAGTAGGGTGATGCGCGGGACGGGTGTTTCCTGGGCATGTTAGAATTCAGTGCATAACATCCACCTGCTGTCCATTAGCCCTTGCTGATGTATCTGCCCCAGAGCTAGCATCGCGCGGGGCTTTCAGAAGGCGAAATGCTAAAGCGGATCGTAGCGCCGACCAAAACCAGTTCGCGCCAATTCAACTTTCTCGTTCCTGACGACGTCATCGACGCTGTCGCGCGATATATCGACTGCTGTGCTCCCGGACGCATCATCTCAACGTTTTCGGCAGTTCAGTCGGTGCGGGATACAGTCTGCGATTGCGAGCTATCGGACGATCAGATCGAGCGCTACGCGGTCCTGTTCGCAGCGGACCAGGGCCTCGCGGTGCATTTCGATCGGAGAGGAAACCAACGGGATCTCTTTTCGAGCCTGGCCAGGAGTCACTGGCACCTCTTGCCGATCTGGCAAATCAACAGCGTGTCGGCATCGCCGCACTTGTTCCACCGGCCGCCGTCAGGCGGTTCGAGCGGCTTTCGTTCGGGGAACAACAAGGCGCCTGCGGGCACCCTTCGATAACAACCTAGGGTCGAACCGACGAATCACGAAACAGGTCGCTAGTTCGTGATTGGCGGGATCCGCCTCAATGACGCTTGAAATACTGGACTTCGCGTTCATGTTTTTCGGCGGCCTCGCGGTTATCAAAAGTACCGAGATTGCGTCGGCGGCCGGTCTTTTCATCCTTCTTGCGCGAATAGAGACGGTATTTCCCGGATTTGAGCTTTCTGATCATTTGTCGCTCCCAACAAACAGTGGAAGGCCCGGCAGTCACGGAGCCATCCGTGGGACGAAAACGAAACCCCGGCGGCGATGGTTCCTATTGAAGGCCGCTCGAAAAATGCAAGCGTATGTCTTTTTTAATTGAAAGACCCGTTTTGACGGACATAAAAATCGGCGTTCCCATTGCTTTCTAAGGAGGTTGCGGTGGATGACGTGGCAGCCAGCGACAAGGTCCGTCCTTGCGTTGAAGTGGTTGAGGCCTGCGGCGAATGGTTCGTCCGCGTGGTCGAGGAAGACCAGGAAGTTACCCGCTCATTCGAATTGGAGGCATTCGCGCTCGTGTTCGCGGAAGGCCAGCGGCGACGTCTAGGGCTTGCCGACTTCGCGCGGGTCTAGACGAGGCTTCTTCACGCAAAAGCGACGACCGCGTTCATATCAGTCCAGGCATGCACAATAGGCCAAGGAGGCTTGCGATCAACACGGTGAGCGGCACCGCCAGGACCAGCCCAGTTTCCCAAAATCGGGTTTCCTTATCGTTGAACATTAGGTCCGCCTCTCCCTCACCAAAATGCGGGTTCGCTCGCCATCCCGCCGTAGCGGGCGAACCCCTATCGGCGCAGGAATGGAACACAGCTGCGCCAATGTGCAAACTGTCAGCCAAGGGCCAATCCAATCACCATGACGGTGATGGCCACACCGAAGATTGGTGCGAGCAACCAGCGCGCTTGGCCAACACTCCTATCCATGAATTCCTCCCGTTGAAGACGTGAAACAACGGCTGCAGATGGGGCCTCGTTCCGGCCAGCGCGCTTGGTAAGACCATTGCTTGTCATCATCAGACCTAGGTCTGACTCACTTCCGACCGAAGTCCAGCCCGGGGAACATTTTTTCGCAGGTCCGGTTGGTTTTGCGCGGAGCCAATATCGCTCTGCCGAGCCCAAAAAGGAGCAGATTATGAGAACCCATCTTACCAGCACCGCTGCGGCGGTTTTGTTGCTTGCCGGTCTCGGCGCAGCCGCGGCCGAGGACATCATCATTCAGCCGGAACAGGAAACGGTCATCCGGGAATACGTGAAGAAGCAGCCCCTGGCTTCGTTGAAGCTGCCCGGTGTGGAACTCAATGTCGGCACGGCTCTCCCCGATACGGTGGAGCTTCATGAAGTTCCGAATGTGAAGTACCGCTACACCGTGATCGACAATCGGACGGTGGTGGTCGATCCGGGCACGCACAAGATCATCAAAGTCTATGACTGAACACAGCAGACGGCTGCAGCCCGTCGCCCATTGGGGCGACGGGAGTGCGGGTGTTATCACTGGTCAGTCCTGCATATCTAGCATCCTCTAGGCGACTAGTTTGCTGCTCCAAACCCTCTGACGAGGAAGGCCATGGCTTCGACCGCAGCGTTGATCTGGTATTTGGTAGTCGCCGGTCCGCAAGGGGGAATGGCCATTCTGCCCGGCTCTTTCGACACACATGAACAATGCGCTGCCGCTATCACCGAATATCAAAAACAGCCGGCGCCTGCCGGTTGGTCGCTGCTGTGCGTGCCGAGCGCGTCACCTTTTGCCAAGGGGGCGGCGGAGTAAGAAATTTCAGCACCACCACGCAAGCGCCAGAACGACGCCTGCGAAGGCCAGCCAGGCCGTTGCATTATCAACCATTGACGGACCTAGCATTTCGGGTTCCTTGGGAGCGATTGGTAGGCGAATTCCGGAATCGCAACGTGCACGGATGCAGAACATTCGCGCGGTTAGTTCGGGACTTTTTCGGGTCTCCGGGTTCCGAAACGGGCGATATGGGCGCCTTTCGTTCCGAAAACGAGAAAAGGCGCCGGAGGGCGCCTTCAATAAAAACTAGGGATTTCAAGGAACTAATGGTCGGAGTGGCCGGATTCGAACCGACGACCCCTTGACCCCCAGTCAAGTGCGCTACCGGGCTGCGCTACACTCCGGACCGCGCAAAGCCCTATATTCTCAAGGGTTGGCGCGCAAGAGCATTATCGGAACAAAATCGGCGAAATTAGAACAAATGGGGTCTCGGTGTGGGTTTCGAGACCAAAAGTCACACCGAAAATCACACCGGGTGTTCATCGTTTGTCCGTCTTTGATTAGAGTTGATCGCCCCACACGCAGCGGCCTTTCGCATGCAGCCAGCCTGCGATTTCCCTAATGGCGTGGCCGGCCGGCTCCCCGGCGCGTTCATTTTCCGGTTTTCCCAGGAAGCCCCTAGCAGAGTTTGATAAGGCGCCCTCTGTGTCCGCTGAACGGCAAGTTCCCGCAACCGAAAGTCTACCTGTCGGGATACTGCCACCTCATTCTGAAGGCGTCGTCTTCGCTAAGAAGGACAGGCAACCCACCATTGAGCGGGTCCTTTCGCGCAACGTAGTTTTCTGCCCAAGTGATCCATTCCAAAACTTGAACGTCGCGCTCGGATCCTCGAACGAGCCGGCTCTTCACAGCTTCGATATAAGCATGGAGTTCCCGAGCCTGTTGATGTGCGGTTGCCTGTTCTCTGAAAGTTGCGCCCCGAACTCGGTCAATCGCTTCCAGCCGCTCTCGCTCCTCTCGACGCTTCTCCTCTTCCGCCCACCTACGCGCTCGCTCCTCTCGCTCGATGCGCAGTTGCTTCAAGGCCGCGGCAGCGCGCTCGATCCCGTCGACAAAGCCGGTCAAGATATCCTCGAGCCGTTGACGTTTGCCGTCAGCCCACTTTTGACGGACACCGAGGTAGGTCGCATTTGTGATTGACAGTTGCAAATGTCCGGACCGCACTTGATCGTGCTCGGGGATATGTCGACCGTAGCTTCGATTGTCGCGTATTTCTGCTGCGGTAGGCGTGTGCGGGATCGACGCGTATGCTTCGGATAAGGCCAGCTCGACATCCTCACCATCGACTGCCACACCAGCCTTGGCATCTACAGCGACGCTCCATGAACGCCCCAGAATGGCAGCCTTTATGCTGGCGATGAGATTTGCAGCACGAGGGAGGCTTTCTAAGCCTATGTCTACTCGTATGAGGCCCGATCGTTGACGGACTTCGCCAGCCAACGACGAACGCTTCAGGTCCTTCTGAATTGCGACTGCAACTGGGTCGATTACCTCGACCGCAATCCGGAGGAGTTCTTCGGAGCCCGCGTCCGAGTTCGCGATCCTCAGTTCATTGATAACTGGTTCCACTTGGTGGCCTATCAGCACCGTCTGATTTCGCTTGAATTTATCTGTCGGCAGCGCCCGGCGCTTCGGTGGACTGCCATTGGCGACATTTCGCCAATAGTGGGGTGGCGGAACTGGTATATCGTTTGCTCGGCAGACCGCGACGATTGTCCCGGCCGAACTGCCGAGATCAGCGGCGACCTCGTCCATTGGTTTCGTCCAGACGAGGTCATGGAGGAAAGTGCGGGTAACGGTTGTCATGCGCCTAAGCTAGCCAATCAAGGACGGAGGTATTGGGTTCGCGCCACAAGCGCCCGGCACTTGCTGGCAGACCGAATTGACGACATTTTCATTGTCGTGGGCATGTTGTTTCAGCCGCCAAGTCTGTAGATGCCAGAAGCACAATCGGGCTGCTTGGCAAGGGCTAAGCACCTGCACCGATCCAGACTGAATTTAGAAGGTTTGACCCATGACCATCATATGTTGCTGGCTCGATCGATCGCAGTCAATTGAAAGAGTGGTCGGATTGGCCGACGGACGCGCGTCCACACCGCGGGACCAAACGATGTTTGATCATTACGTAGATGCAACCCCCAAGCTGTTTCGGGTGCCAATCAGGTGCTTTGAATTCGAGATCGAGCCAGGAACCGGTTTGCTGGGTAGCCCCTATTACGAGTCTGAGATCGGCATCGGGTTCGCAGGCCAATGTTTTGAGGCCATGTCAGTCATAGCCTTGGCGCAGCAATGTCTCGCGACACTCGTAGATAAAGTGGGGACCGGCTCGAGGCCCCTACACGCGGGCATCGTCGATTTGGTCAGGGAATTGAGTGACCGGTTTTTTAAAACCCACAGGCACCCAGACCGCCAGAACATCGACCTGATCGTCTATGGCTACTGCCCAACCTCCGGGGAGCCCATGGCAAGCCATATAACACATAGGAGCAACGCGGCGACCGAGACGAGATCTCTTTCGCTTACAGACAGCGGCTTCCATGTCATAGGAAGTGCTGGGGGGAAAAGTGATTTTTCGGAAACTATTGTAAAATTAACGAAGCACATAGAGAGGCACAAGATCTCTATCAAGAAAAAAAGCTTTGATGACTCCTTTGAGTTTGAGCTTGAAATTTCAAGGCACGAAAACGCAAAGGCAGGAGCGATAGAAAAGTCTGTTTTAGATCTCGTATTAAAAGATACATTCGGAGACATTGGTGGAGTTTTGCAAAAATTGGAAGCATTCAAGGTAAAAGATAAGACTGTTATGTCATATACAAGTGATTCTCAACCAAACATTTTTGAGGGACTTCCGCCACTCAATAAAAATGGGCTAAGTTTTATATCCATGACCCAAAAATTGGGAAATAGCTCCATGCCAAATATAGACGTCGACGCCTACTCCCCCTTCAATGCCTTGCTTGACGAAATTAAAGAATGAGCAAACTTCTAGAGAATGCGGTCGTTTCAATACAACTCGGTGTCGAAGACTTCCAAGCCAACGACCCAAAACGTGCTATTTCTGCAGTCCGCAATTTTTACGCCGGGGTCCTTCTATTGGCCAAGGAAACGCTAGCCAGGAGTGCGCCAGACGCCGACCTAAGCGACCTCATTGGGGCTAAATATAAGCCGGTTCCAGATGGCCTGGGTGGCGTCGATTTCGTTCAGGATGGTGCAACGACGATTGACTTCGTTACCATCGGAAGGCGCTTTAAAGATTTTTCATTAGCGATAGATCAGAAAGCGTTGGCGGAGCTGAACCGGCTACGAAATGACGTCGAACATCTTTACACGCAAACGCCCGACGAGGCAGTTCGAGAGGCAATTGCAAATGCCTTTCCGGTGGTTGTCCAACTATTTGAGCACATGGAGTTAATGCCGGGCGACTTTCTCCACAAAGCCTGGCCTGTGATGCTGGAAGCCAAAGCCCTTTTTGAGAGGGAGCTTATGGCTTGTCGCGGCAGTTTTTCGCAGGTCGAGTGGATATCGACGACAATCGCCAATTCTGGACTTGCTTGCACGGCTTGTGGCTCAAAGTTGGTGCGGCAGCAGGTCACTGAGAATTCAGAACAACGGAACATGGAGTTGATCTGTCGGGCTTGCGGCGTTGAACCAGAAACAGATAGGGCAATCGCTGCCGCGTTGTCTTTGGCGCTAGGATACGAGGCTTATACTAGAGTAAAGGAAACAGGCGAGGATGGACCCCTATATCATTGCTCAGAATGCGGCAACGAGACTTACGTTGACTTCGAAGAAATGTGCGCTGTTTGTGGACATGAGTATGACGATCGAYATTGTTATCGCTGCAACAACCCAATCCCACTCAACGAAATAATATTTTCTAGCCACGATGGATTATGCAGCTACTGTAGTTATGCGTTCGCCAAGCTGATGAATGAATAAACACTGAGACGCGGCATGCGATGAATGAGGGAAACGTGTCGGATAAAACTGCCCCGGATTTCACCAGACACAAAAACACTGCCGACAGAGCGATCGCGATCGCCACTGACCTCGCGGGTATCGTTGGGCTCGGTGGCGTTGCCAGCCAAGCGATTAAGGAAGCGATCGATCGTCGTCGATCTCAGGCGCGTGAAAGCCTGGTTGAAGCGATCGCCGAGGGGCGGGCGGATTTTGAAGTTGCAGCCATTGAACAGATTGATGAATTCGCTGGTATAGCTATTCGCTATATGCGCGCGGCCGAAGAAGGCACCCGAGCTCGGAACTTGCGGTTATTGGCAATTATTTTTGCTAGGCAGGTATCATTCAGAAAAGCAAACTCGGAGGATTTTGCGAAGAAGGCAGCGGCAGTGGAGGGGCTAACCGACGATGAGATGCAACTGTTCGGCCTTTGGCTCGCCACGGATCCACACGCAACCCTTCATCAGGTGCGAGAGAAGCTTGGATTCTCGGACGACCAATACCTTTCACTCAGCACTACCGCTGCCGCGATGATGCGCCTCGGGCTCGTCGAACCTTTGAGTGCCTGGGGTGGGATGGGCTACAAGCTAACGCCCATCGCAATACGCGTTTTAGACGAACTGAAGCCTGCCGACTTCGCGGGCGGTTAACCACCGGTCCGATATTCCGCGCCGCCACCGGGGAACGCGCCGCTTGGCGAAATTGCGCCTATAGCGTTTCGCCTCGATCCCTTCCGACTTCACCGTCTGCAGATCGCTATAAAGACACAAGACAGATCATCGAAGATCTGAGCGATGGCAAGGAAGGTGAAATCTGATGCACTCGGAGAAAAAACCCTATGCAAACACGCGGCTTGCGCAGTTTGTCGAAAGACGAATTCTTGAATTAAAAGCAAAGAAGACTCAGTCGACTATCGCCAGCGAGGCCGGCTTTGGGCAACACAACATGCTCACGAACATCAAGCTGGGCAATAGCAAGCTTCCACTTGACCGCGTTCCGGCTCTTGCTAAGGCGCTAGAGGTCGATGCGGCCCTCCTCTTTATGATGGCCGTGGAGCAGCTCGGGGGAGACACGACGGAGTTGGCCATTCGTAAAATCTTCGGGACCCTCGTTACCGAAAACGAGACAGCCTGGCTGGAGGAAATCCGCAAAGCGTCAGGCTATTCGGATCCGAGCCTCACATCGAGGTCGAGGGCTGCTCTCCGCGGGATCTTCGGCCAATGACGGACACCCAGGAGGAAGTCCCGATTGTCTTCGACCGGAGACGGGTCGCGGAGAGGCCTATCACACCAAATGAAGCCGAATGGATAAACTTCATTAGACTTGCGAGCGGCGATACCGATCCAGCCCCTACGTTGAACCGAGTTCAGCGACTCCAGCAAATTTTCCGGTTATCGAGCCGCTAACCGATGAGCGAAAGGCCCTACTTCAATCCGCGTTGGGACGGTGCTTCTATCCCAGAAAAGCACTGGCATTTTCACCGGCAGCTCTTAATCCGATATGGGATCGTCCTTGGACCCGGTGAGTTCTCCGACATGGCTCACGACATCAGGACTGGTTACGCCAAGCTGATTGAGAAGCGATCGAAAAAGACAGCCATCTATTCCGTTAGGATCGATCGTCTCGGCGAACGGATCTATGTTTTGTCGGACGGCAAACAGGTCATAACCGCATGGCCGCCGGAGAAGCGGCTAAACGAGAAGCGACGCCGAATGGGAAAACGGGAAGATTGACCCCGATCGCCACTAGGACATGTGGCCAAACGCGTCAAATCCCAGGACTAGGGCGCATCGTGCTGTGAGATAGTCCGCCACCTGCACCGCCCAGACTTGCTAACGAATTTTAACGAGACCCTGTTAGCAGAGACTGACAGGGTAGGAGTTAGGTTGCGGGCGGGTCCATGGCAAGAAACTGCGTCTCGCTCTGTCGCTCGGCTCGCGCCAATCGTGAAACCGGCGCCAGTGAGGAGGAACAGCGGATGCGGCAGCGAATTTGTTGATGTTCGACCAACCTCGCGTTTTCCGCCCAAACTTGTTGGCTCGTATCTTCCATGTGGACAATTGGAAGCTAGTCTTGAGCACGTCGGCTCAAGAGCGGATTCGCCTGACGGCCTCGATTGAGGAAAGCATTCAGTGCATCGAGATAACGTCCATTTCTATCGCCACGACTTTGCTCTGGCACACCGTTGAAATACGATCGAAGGATCGCTCAGACCTGCTCTCCGGCCTGACCTCGAAGGCGGCGAAACATTTAGCGACCGAACTGCTAGGTTTCGTGAACCAGCACCTCTCAGCGCTTATCGTCTCGGATAAGGAGCGCCTCGTTGAGGTCGACACCTTGGTTCGGGCAGTCACAGAAAGCAAACGGCAATATCTGGCACAAGGCGACGTCGGCCGTGCAATTGCCAGCATCTCTGGAAGCGCATCCCGCGCTTTGTCGCATCCGCTATTCGACGCAACGCTGATGCCGCAATCCTTGAGGGCCTACCTCCCAACTTCTTTTTCCTTACTCACGGATCCGACCGTTCGGAAGCGATACAATGAGAATTTCGTTCTGCATGAGATGCAGAAATTCGAACAGTTCTTCGACGATCTCGGCGGGTTCTCTCTCTCCCAACAGCAGCGAGAGGCATGCATCCGCCTTGAGGATAACAACCTTCTTGTCGCCTCTGCCGGGTCGGGCAAATCCGCCACGATGGTGGGTAAGGTGGCTTATGTGCTGGAGAAAGGATTGTATCACCCGAGCGAGATCCTCGTTCTGGCTTTCAACAAGAGCGCAGCTGATCAACTGAAAGAACGGATCGCGCGGCAGTTGAATGTCGAACGGGATGCGTTGTTATGCCGTGTGACTACATTCCATGCTGTAGGTCGGGAAATCATCGAGGAGGTGGAAGGGCGGCCACCGCAACTTGCGAACTGGGTTGAACACCCGGCTGGCGAGACCCGCATGATCGAGAAGATCATTCTGGAGCTGATGGAGACAGATCAGGAATTCCGGCAGCTATGGATCGACTTGCTCTCAATCCTGCCGAAGGCAGATATCCCCGCAAAAACCTTCGAATCTGAGACTGAGTTTGGAAGCTACATCACCGATCGCCTCGATAGGGCAGGGAACGTCGTCGGCACACTAGCAGGGGTATACGTCAAGTCGCTGCAGGAGCAGCGAATTGCCAATTGGCTTTGGAGATATTCGGTGGAGTTCGAGTATGAGCGGCAAATCTCGTTTGAAGAGCCGGACGGCAGTCAGAGGTTTGTCCAACCTGACTTCTATTATCCCCTGACACAGACGATCCATGAGCACTTCGCGATCGACGCGGACGGCACGTCGCCTTTCCTGAATTATGTGGAGCACGCTGAAGGCAAACGGGCTGGGTTCAGGAAGGAGGAAATCGACTTCTTCGAAACGACGTCGGCTCAGGCATCTGATGGAACGCTGTTGAGCCATCTCGAGGCCGAACTGGCAAGGCGCGACATTCCGCTCTCGGAAAAAAGCGTTGAGCAAATTCTGAAAGCGATCGAGCCAGTGGTAATTACGCATTATCAGAAGCTGGTCGGTGTCTGCATCAAACATATTCGCGCCAGCCGGCTGACGCTCGAGATGCTTCTCGAAAGGACCAAATCCCTTCATGACCAAGCGCGGGCGCGGCATTTCGCGCGAGCGGTGTGGCTCGTCACAGAGGCCTATTCCCGCAAACTTGAGGATGCCAAACGCATCGATTTCGATTCGATGATCGGTGACGCGGTCAGACTTGTTGAGACGGGAAGGTATCAAAGCCCATACTCATTGATCCTCGTTGATGAGTTTCAGGATATCTCTGAACCTCGGGCGAACCTGGTCAAGGCGCTTAGGCACCAGAAGTCTTTTGCGAAGGTGTTTGCGGTTGGCGATGATTGGCAGTCGATAAATCGCTTTGCCGGATCAGACATCACCATTTTCACTCAGTTTGAGGCGAACTTCGGGGCTTGCTGGCAGGGTCGTTTAGAAGAGACCTACCGATGTAATCAGCTGCTGGCCGATACAGCGGCGCAGTTCGTTCAGAAAAATCCGGCGCAGATCAGAAAGTCAGTTCGTTCTACCCGGCCTGCCATTTCCCGATCAATCCGCATCATCCCGATTAGCGTCGAATGGAGAAAGCCAAGTTTTTCGGATGCGTGCTTCCGGGTGCTCGAAAGATTGGACGCCTTCCTTGGGAGCATCTCGGCACAATGGCGGCAGGAGGAGGGCCAGAAACTAAAGGTTCTGGTCCTGTGGCGCTACAACCTGTTGGATCCGTTTGGCCAGCGACGGCCGGATTTCGTCACCATCGACGTTTCTGGCGTATCGTTTCATCGTTCCAAAGGACTAGAGGCCGATTACACGATCCTGCTTGATGTTAGCGAAGGTGACTATGGTGTCCCGAGTCGCATTGAAGACGACGAATTACTCAACCTGGTTATTCCCCGACCGGAAACATTCGCCTACGCCGAGGAGAGACGCCTGTTTTACGTCGCGTTAACCCGTGCCAGCAGAGGCACTTTCCTCCTGTGCAATAGTCGCAAACCTTCCCGCTACATCGGTGAGCTTTGCGAAATTGCAGGAGATGATGTCAGGTTCGAAACGATTGATGGCGAGAAGCTCGATCAATGCCCAAGCTGCTTGGTGGGGCAGATGGTCGAACGCCGTGGACCCGACGATACGGTCTTTTTCGGGTGCAACCAGTTTCCAGGCTGCCGACATACTCGCGATATCGACGCGCAACTGAAGACAAGCTCGTCCGACCGCATTATTGGATCGCCGATCCTTCGATAGATCCGGCATAACCCGAGCAACTTGCTGCCGGACGCAGATCCAGTTCGGAGGTCCATGACGACTAAGATTCGCCATCGACGCTTTCGGCCAATGTCCGAACAGGATCCGAACTCCGTCCTTCCGAAGGGTCGGAGCTTAAGCCTGTTTCACCCAAAAGCATGGCGACCCGATCACGCCAAGCAGTCAATTTAACTAGATGTTCTCGCAGGATTTCCTCAGAGCCGGGAGGAGCATCAGACAGCATTTCCCAGCCTTCTTCGATCGCCTGGGCCAGCGTTGTCCAACGGCCGGTCGACTCGGTCCTCGAATGAATTCTGCGGGCAATAGCTCGGGCATAGTCGGCACGCATGTTAGCGGGCATGACATGAGGCGCATCAATGTAGACCAGTCGCCGCGACAAGCCTCTGAGGCGCCGGTCTTCAAATTGCCCCGAGAGCTCAAACCGACGCGGCCATCCCGCCTCGCGGAACTCGTCAATCCGCGATTGGTCCGACCGGGAGTAGAAGCTGCCGTATATCTGCTCTTCGAGATGGGGACTCTCCGGGAAAGGCGAGCGAGCCTGCAAAACAGCTGAGATCAGCCGCCGGCGCAGACCTTCGTCACTGCGCACCAGTTCCGATCGGCGAGTGATCTCCTCCATCCCCAAATCATATCCAGGAGCTTTTTCGCCGACCGTTTCGATCGGCAAAAACAAAGGCGATGCGTTGAGCTTCAGTGAGGACACAGGCCTCGGCTTCGTTGCGATATGTGCCGTTAGTTCCTCGCTGGTCATCGTCGAGAGAGCTGCGGGGTCTTGTCTGAGATCCAACAAGAAGACTTCGCCCGAATTGTCCGGATTGGTTCCGATGGCGGTCACCAGGAAGGATGAGCACAGGCCGAAGCGCAGGCGCGTCGCTACGAAGACGGGATTCAGCTCAACGTATTGGGTGGCGATGGCCTTTGACCGGTAGGCCATGGCGGATTCCCAGACCACCGGTGCACGGTCCTTTATCAGGCGGGCGATATGAATGGTGGCATAAACGTCAGCCAGAGCATCGTGGGCGTTGCTGTGCTCAAAGCCGTTGGCAGGAGCCAGCCGATCAAGCTTGAAGCTTGTCCGCCCTTTCTCATTGACAGGCCAATTGAAGCCTTCCGGCGCGAAGGCATGTGCAGCAATCGCAAGCGGCAGGATGTCCAATCGCGAATTGCCGCCGGTGTTTGTCAGATAGATCGGCAGGAGGCTCGAATAGAAGGCACGCCGGAGCAATTCCTCGTCGAAGCTGATCGAGTTGTAGCCGACCACGGTCGCGGGAGACCAAGCCGTCAAGACCTCATGAATTCGCCTGCACATCTCGTAGTGCGAGGGGATCTGCAAATCGAACAGCTGATCAACACGCACCCCGGTGACCACCATGGCGCCTGGCGATGGGACGACGTGTGGGAGCAGCCGGCAACGGATCTCGAAACTGTCGATGACGTTCAGATCATCATCGGTCAGAGCCGCTGCGAACTGAAGTATCTGATCGAAAGACCTGTCAGCTCCGGTCGTCTCGGTATCGTAGAAGATAAAAGCCATCTGGAACCCGCCCCGTGTTTGACTCATGAACGATGACCAACGTGAAAAGCAAGTTCGCCTGCGCATGCGTTTCTGGGAGATGGGTTCCGACGAAAATCGAGCTCGCACCGGAGCGCGAAAGCGTCAACAATACCACACCGTCTGGATGACGACCGTCGGGCTGCCACCATGGGTCGTCTGCGAATCCACAGCGAGTTGGTCAGCTGTGCGTCGTCTTGTCATCTACGCCAAGCGGTCGAAGGAACCCGCTCGCGGACCAGACATCATGCGTGCAACGTCAATCGCGTTTTTTCCTTGATCAGCTGGTTGGCCGACCGTGAAAAGTGATGCGTCTAGCGCCTTAGGAACCAATCGACATTAGTCAAAGAACGATTCCAGCCGGGCGAAGTCCTAGGAATACCGCGATCCATCTATCCGGATGCCTTTTGGCGCCACCAGATCGGAAAATTCCGGAACCACCCATCCTAGTGGGGCGTGTCTGGCAGCGCCATTCCCACGCGGGCATTTGCCTCCAATTTCCGCAACGAAGGGTCAAATCCATGTCAACTTAGGCTTGCCAGATGTTTACGCCGAGGGAAACATATTCCGTAAAGCCAGCTTTCAACCAAAGCTAATATGTGCCCGCTATGTTTCCCAAACGTTCCCTCTCCAACAGCCAGATCAAAAATCAGCGCCTGGGAAACATCAGCGACACACCCTAAAACAGACAGGCAAGCTTACCAGACGCGGCCATCGCACCCGCACGCCGACAGCAGCGAACAACTATCGGAACACGCTCACAGAGCTCCCTGTAAAAGGCACTCCATGCGATTTGGCTTGATAAGAAACCCAGGTATCCCAAGGGCGAATATGTATTCGGTCGTGCGACACGTCCTACCTTAAGACTGGCTCAGCGACGCGTCGCGGTGCGAAACGCTGACCAATCCAGAAGGTAGGGGCGAGCGAAGTTGAGCTATTTGGGATCGCCGTGTCGCTGTGCACCGTAGAGATTGTTGGGTGCTGATACCGCGACAAGTCTGTCGTGGTTCTCGGGTTCCATGACCTGACTTCGAAAACTCCGCCCTCAAAAACCCGGCATGCCCATCCTGCACGAACGTCCGTGTGACTAGATTGGGCAGCCCTGTGTCTGATCTGGCGCAACGCGCTGAGAGCAGCCAGGTCACCTATGTCAGGACGAGGACTGGGAGAATGTCTGATCTGATTTAACATCAAGAGGCGAAACAAAAACAGAACTTTTTTCATTCACCCCGGCAAGATTCTGCTATACTGGTGTCATCCCACAGAAGAGACCCAAAACCCGCCCGGCTATCACCGGGTGGGTTACATAGCTTTGGGGTCGCACATGCGACCGCGTCTTTTCAAATGGGCGATGGAATACAGGACCATCCCCAGAGTGCCCAAAGCCACAAATGGTATATCGGTCATCGGCCTTCGCGGAGATACCTTGACCCGGTTGAATCCAGTTCTCATTTCGAGACGAATATCGCCTTAAAAGATTCAGGCTCCGTCGAAAGCCCCACAGGATGGGGTAGGGACGCCCTGATACTTCCGGCCTGTTGAGTATGTGCTCGCCGGAAGTGAGGCACCGCGAGGTGCCGACCGTTAGGGCTCCGAGAGGAGCCGGGATACGGCTTTACGGATGGTCCAGCTAACCGCCATCCGGCGTCTGATAAACGCCTAGTAGCTCCAACTCTCTTTAGACGCATGGTTCTAAGAGTTCCCTCTTGTCAGAGAGCGGCGAAGGGCTTCGGCTCTTCGTTCTTATTCAGCTTTCTGACAGGGGGGATAGCTCCATTCCGCATGTGTCTATGTCTTGTTCGATAAGGCGGTCACGACGACAAAGACGGACACACAAAAAAGACCGCGCGGAGCGCGGGCGAGCGAAGCGAGCAGGCTTGGTGTCGGGTGTCGGCCTGGTGAAGCTCACCGACGTGGCTCTCGACGTCGTTGGCCCTGACAATGTCGAAGAGGCTGCGGCAGGCTGTCGCACCCTGCGATAGCCGGCGATCCGATTGCTATAACACACATCATCATCTTCCGGTGCTTATCCGGGTGGTGTGTCCCTCCCTTGTGTATAGCCCGGCCGTCATCGACGCGCCGGGCTTTTTTATAGAGCCGCATGTAAGTCACTGGTGACCTTAACATGCTGTTTTTGTGAATTTTTCTGGCTTTGCGAACGGTGCTGGAAGATTCACGTCTGAATCGTAGTCGAAACTCGGAGAAATGAGATGACCGACCACTATATCGATACCGGCGTATGGCACCGGTTGCTTGACGACTTGGCCTACCCGGAGGCCCCCGACCCGAATGACCCTGAATTGACGAGGCGTGAGGAGATTGCCCAGGCGCTCGCACACGCTGGTATATGGCCAGACGCGATCGAAGAGGATCGGGATAACAAGAGGCCTCTGGCGCCCCCGGCAGCCGTCAACGGCATTGGGCATCTGGCAAGCGAGCGTTCCGCCTCGCTCACCGGCGCGGAGCCTGCCGACATCATTGCCTGTGACCGTCCGGCAGACAAAACCGATGATGGCTCCCCATGACGACATCGAGCGGCCTGGCAGCGCTCGAAGCGCGCTGCCAGGCCGATGAGGACCGATCCGCCTATCCTGAGGGGTCAGCTCGCAGCGGCAGCTGCTTTGGCTTCTGCCTTCGCGGGCTTAGCTTCTGCCTCCGCAGCGATCTTGGCTTGCTTTGACCGCCACGCCTCGATGCGAAGCCGTTCGCGCACATCATCAGCCATGATACGCAGATGGCTCTCGAAAATGGGTATAGGTGCCTGTAGCACGCTTTTCGATGCTCACAACGGCGCTTTGCGGCTGGCGCTTTGGAACCTCGGAATCGTCTCATCGGCCGACGGAATGACGCGCTTTGTTAACGTGAGCTCGCGAGGCGCGAACCAAACAACCTGTGCCAGCGTCGTCGTCGCACCAATCTTTTACTTTCGCGAAAATGGCCATGAACGCCATGACTGCCGGCGGATCTTTCTGTGCGGAAGCCATGGCGGTTGACCTCGTTGTTTGGGCTGGGAGAAAACCACGAAAGCGATAGGATCACTACGCTTATCGGATTATCATCATTATGCCGCCAGCAACTGCTTCAACAACGAGACGCATCAGGATCGCCTACGAGGCCGCGCGGACAATCAAATCGAGGACTCGATATGAGGTCCAGCAGTGGACGAATTTGGGCCGCGGTGAGATCTCGTATGTGAATTATGTTTATGTGGTGCTGTTGGACTTCCCCCATTTCGAAGATCCGTTTGGCCTCTATGTTGGTAAATCGCATTACCCGCCGCGACTACGGCTTCGAAATCACCGAGCCGGCGAACTGGCCAACGCAGACGTGCAGCAATACGGCGTTCGCCTGTTGCAGTGCGTTTATCAGCACTTAAATCCAATGATGCCTCGAGAAGCCCCTTCGATGGAACGCCATCTCTATCGAGCTTCAGTCGAGGCCGAGATCGGATGGGTGTCCATGGGTCGACTGCGGAAGCGATAGCCGTGCGATGAAATCAACAAGAAATGGATTCGGTCTTTTTCTTGAGAGGTGAACAGCGCTTTAGAATTGTGTGAAACATAGTTTCAGCCCTCTACTGGGTTGATCCGCGGACCATTTCCGGTTCAATGTCGCCGCCGCGAACAATCGTTTGGCGGGGGGCCATGACGAAACCGTTCTACCAGGATCCGATTCTCAATTCGCCGTATCTGGCGCCGACGCGTCATCATGCGTTGAGCGAGGACGGGCAGCCGCTCGAGCACCCTCCTATCGAGGGACGGCGGAGGTCGAAATATGTCACGCCGGTTCCAAGGGCTCGGAAAGTCAAGAAGGGCGATCGAGAACAGCAGGATTTCGGTTTCGATCGAGCAGCCGATGGCCAGGCCTACAACCCCACCCCCATCATCAACGAGATCCGTGGACATCTGGAAGTTTGGCGCTCGCTTCCGAACCCGAACGATTGGGGTGTGACTCCGACGACCCAACGCCTCTTGCAGCATTGGCGCCATCATGATTTTGAGGGCGCGAGACCGTTCTTCTGCCAGGTCGAGGCCGTCGAGGGGGCGATCTGGCTCACAGAAGTCGCGCGCGGCCGTCGTCAATATGCGCACATCTTCCGCCACCTTGAGGAAGCCAACGCAGGCGCGAACCCTGAGCTATTTCGGCTCTCGTTGAAGCTCGCCACCGGCGCCGGCAAGACGACAGTTATGGCGATGCTGATTGCCTGGCAGGTGATCAACGCTTCACGGCAGCCGAACTCGTCGCTGTTCTCGAAGGGGTTCTTGCTGATTGCCCCAGGCATCACCATCAAGGATCGTTTGCGCGTCCTCAATCCAGCCGACGGCGAGAACTATTACCAGACACGGGAACTGGTTCCGCCTGAGCTGATGACGGATCTTGGCAAGGCCAAGATTGTCATCACCAACTATCATGCATTCCAACGCCGCGAGAAGCTCGAGACCAACAAGACCGGGCGAGCGGTGTTGTCAGGCTGGCGCAACGAGGAACTCGTCACGAAGGAGACTGAAGGCGAGATGCTGCAGCGCGCATGCGGCGAGTTGCTTTCGTTGAAGAACGTAGTCGTGATCAACGACGAAGCGCACCACTGCTATCGCGAACGCCCTCCGACTGAAGAGGAACTGGCGCTCAAGGGTGAGGAGAAGGAAGAGGCAGAAAAGAATAACCAGGCGGCTCGGCTCTGGATATCCGGGATCGAAGCTCTGAAGCGGAAGGTCGGGGTCCGCGCCGTCTATGACCTTTCGGCGACTCCGTTCTTCCTGCGTGGTTCCGGCTACGAGGAGGGGACACTGTTTCCCTGGGTCGTGTCGGACTTCTCGCTCGTTGACGCCATTGAATGCGGTATCGTCAAGTTGCCTCGCGTTCCCGTTTCCGACAACGCCGTAAACGCCGAGACACCCGTTTTCCGCAACCTCTGGGATTACATCGGCAAGGACATGCCGAAGAAGGGTAAGGGAAAGGCGGGCGAACTCGATCCGCTGCAACTGCCGGCCAAGCTACAGACGGCGCTCTACGCGCTCTACAGCCACTACGAGAAGGAATATGAGGCCTGGGAGCGGGCGGCCATAGGCGTGCCGCCGGTCTTCATCGTCGTTTGCAACAACACGTCGAGTTCCAATCTCGTCTATGAATGGATTTCCGGATGGGATCGGGATGTCGAAAGCCAACGCCAAAACATTCATCGCGGCCACCTAAAGCTCTTCAGCAATTTCGACCAATATGGCAATCAACTCCCGCGCATGAATACGCTGCTGATTGATAGTCAGCAGGTCGATTCCGGCGAGGCGCTCGACGAGAATTTCCGCAAGATCGCGGCTGCCGAAATCGAGTTGTTCCGGCAGGAAAAAGCTGCTCGAGAAGGAGCTGCCGAGGCGTCAAACATCTCCGACGCGGATTTGCTTCGTGAGGTGATGAACACCGTTGGGCGGAAGGGCCGGCTCGGCGAACGCATACGGTGTGTGGTCTCCGTCTCGATGCTGACCGAGGGCTGGGACGCCAACACCGTCACCCATATCCTCGGCGTGCGCGCCTTCGGCACCCAGCTTTTGTGCGAGCAGGTGATTGGCCGTGGTTTGCGGCGACAGAGCTATGAGATCAATCCGGAGACCGGCCTGTTCGACACCGAATATGCCGACATTCTCGGCATCCCCTTTGATTTCGCCACCGAGCCGCAGGACGTGGTGAGAAAGCCGCCAAAGCCGGTTACGCGCGTCTTCGCCCTTCGGGAGCGAGAGCGCCTCTCGATCCGCTTCCCTCGCGTCGCCGGTTACCGAATCGATCTGCCGGATGATCGCATCAGCGCAACATTCACCGGGGATTCGAGGCTTGAGCTCACGCCTGAGCTCGTCGGCCCCTGCACGGCCCGGCTTGAGGGCCTTGTCGGTGAAGGCCATGACATCTCTCCCGATGCGCTTGACGATATGAGGCCGAACACCGTTGCGGTGCACCTCACGAAGAAGCTTGTCGAACGCTATTTCCGTGACCCTGACCAGCCGCCGCCTTACCATCTCTACAATCAGATACAGCCTATCACGCGCCGGTGGATCAGGGACTGTCTGGTGATGAAAGGCGGGACCAAAGCCGGCATGCTCACCTACGCCGAACTCGCGGATATCGCTGCCGGATTGATCTACAAGGCCATCGTGCACGAAGCAGGCGCCGGCGGAGAGCCCGTCGTGAAGGCCATGCTCGACCCCTATAATCCGTATGGCAATACGAGCCACGTTTCGTTCATCACGACGAAGACAAATCTTTGGACGACCGCGGCCGATAAGTCCCATGTCAACTACGTGGTCTGCGACTCCGACTGGGAAGGCGAGTTCGCCCGTGTTGTCGAGGCGCACCCCTCGACCCTAGCTTACGTGAAGAACCAGGCCCTTGGCTTCGAGGTGCCTTACCGCGATGGTTCGACCAATCGCAAATATCTGCCGGATTTCATTGTGCTCCTGGATGACGGGAAAGGGCTGGACGATCCGCTTCAGCTCATCATTGAGATCAAGGGTTTTAAGGATCTGAACGCTCAGATCAAGGCCGAGACAATGCGCGCTCTATGGGTCCCAGGCGTAAACAACCTAAAGAACTTTGGCCGGTGGGCATTTGCGGAGTTCCGCGACGCTTTTGCGCTCGAGATCGAGTGGGAGAAGCTGGTTCAGAATGTCGCGAAGGTGGCCGAACCTGCCCAATAAATCCGGACTTAGAACGTGTAGGCAATAAGGGTGGGCAATGACCGGAACTAGTTTCAAGACCAATCCATACGATCTTCGCGAGATTCTTCAGAGCTGCCAGAAAGGCTCGCTCCAGTTGCCAGACTTTCAGCGCAGCTGGGTCTGGGACGAGGATCGCATCAAAAGCCTGATTGCATCTATTTCGAGGGCTTACCCCGTTGGCGCGCTGATGACGCTGGACACCGGCGGCGAAGTCGAATTCAAGCCGCGCCCGATCGAAGGGGCGCCCGCCGCAGCAAAGGAAGCCCGACCGTCGTCACTACTTCTGGATGGACAGCAGCGGCTAACATCTCTCTATCAGGTCACGATCCGCAACTCGGTTGTCGAGACGGTGACGACCAAGAAGAAGCGGGTCAAGCGCTGGTTCTACATTGATATTGAGAAGGCCCTTGACGACGCTATGGATCGCGAAGACGCGATCATCGGCGTTCCCGAGGACCGGGTGCTGCGCGAGGATTTTGCCAGGACGATCAAGTTGGATCTGTCTTCGCCAGAGCGGGAGTTCGCCGAGCTGAAATATCCCGTCACTAGCGTCTTCGACTGGGATAATTGGCAAGACGGGTTCGACAACCATTGGTCGGGAGATGAGCACAAGGAGAAGCGTCAGCTTTTCCGGAAGTTCAAGAACGACGTTCTCCAGAATTTCACGCGCTACCAAGTGCCAGTCATCGCGTTGGCTAAGGAAACATCAAAGGAGGCGGTCTGCGTCGTCTTTGAGAAGGTGAACACAGGCGGAAAGCCACTGGACGCCTTCGAGCTCGTTACGGCCATGTATGCCGCTCGAGGTCACGAGCTACGCAAGGATTGGTATGGCGATGAGACTACGAAGGGTCGCCGCAGGCGATTTGCGGAAACTCTGAGGGCACCCGGTGAAGATACCGGCATTCTGGCCAATGTCGCCAACACCGATTTCTTGCAGGCGGTTTCACTCTTTTACACGCGAGCGCGGCGCGTCACGGCTGAGGCAGCCGGCAGACAAGGCAATGAGTTGCCGCCCGTCACTGGCAACCGACAGGCACTGCTTGGCCTTCCGCTGGATGCCTACAAGAAATTCGAGGCTCAGGTTGAAAGCGGATTTATCAGGGCTGCAAAGTTCCTGCACATGCTGCACATCTACCGTATCTACGATCTCCCCTACCAATCGCAAATCATCCCACTGGCAGCCATCCTTGCGGACATCGGGGACGCCTGGGAACACGAGGCCATACGTGCCAAGCTCATCCGTTGGTATTGGAACGGCGTGTTTGGCGAGCTCTACGGCTCAGCCGTGGATACACGAATCGCGCGAGATTTTATGGAGGTTCCCGCCTGGCTACGAGGCGGCCCCGAGCCCTCTACCGTAAGCGAGACGATCTTCCGCGCGGACCGGTTGAAGTCAATGCGCACACGTCTCTCCGCCGCCTACAAGGGCGTCAATGCGCTTCTCATGAGGGAAGGCGCCGAGGATTTTCGGACGGGTCAAGCCTTCGATCACACGGTGTTTTTTGGCGAGGATGTCGACATCCACCACATCTTTCCGCAGGCCTGGTGCAAAGCAAAGAACATCGCCAAAGATATCTTTGATTCTATCATCAACAAGACGCCGCTTTCCTACCGAACAAACCGCATCATTGGGGGCGACGCGCCTTCTACCTACCTGGCCCATCTCGAACGTGGCAATCCCACGACGCCCGCCATCACGGGTGCAAACCTCGACCAGTATCTTATTTCGCATTTGATCGATCCTGCCTTGCTTCGCGCCGATGCCTTCGAAACGTTCATGGCCGACCGGCAAAGACGACTCCTGGCACTTATAGAGAAGGCGATGGGCAAGGAATCTTATGGCGGCGACGTTTTGGAGGAAGGCACGGATGAAGAGCGCGATACTGATGGCGCCGAAACCGAAATGACGATGGCGGCGGAATGAGGGGACAATGGTCTACAACGATCTGAAGACCGACGTGATCAAGCGCTTTTGGCTCGATATGTTCGGGCGCCACAACCGCGAAATGCTGCACGGCAAAGCGCAACCTGTCGGCGCGCGTTGGCACGACCTTCCCGACCTTGGCTGCCGGGTTACCATTACGACGGGCATAGACTTCGTCCGCGTTTTCGTCCGAACTCCGGAAGGAGGCAAGACGTCGACGCTTAACGAGCGTCTGACGCGCTGGCAGGAAGAGTTGATCCCAGCGCTTGGCGCGCCGTTGAGAAGTCCTGGGGAGAGCGACAGGTTCTTCTCGAAGCGACTCGACCTCGACATGAACGACCAAGGCAACTGGGATGATGCTGCCGATTTCTTGTGGGAGACGTCACAGCGGTATGAGAAATCCCTGCGCGAGACACTGGGCGGGACTGCGACATGATCGCCCTACGCGAGCCTACATTCGTCGAACAGGAGCGCGCCAGCCAGTCGACGTTCTTCCGCGCGACGTCGCCCGATGAGTGCGGATTTGACGGCTGCGACTACCGACTCCCGCCTGATCGCAAGCTTTCGAACCTCAATCCCGAAATCCGCGATCTTGCCGCCCGCTATTTCTCCGACAACGCGATCGCCTGGCACCAGCATGCCGCCCACGGCCTCTCCTCGCAGGCCTGCTGCCTGAATTTCCTGATGCCCCTGGCAACGCGTCCGGATACTCTGGCCAAATTGGTTCAATCCGTCCTTGGCGGTGACCTTCCGGAAATGCTGAAGGTCGAGGATGGTCCGGAAGGCAGACCCTGGTTTGTCGGCTTCGAATGGATCGGCCGCAAGGATTACCTCAACGAATGGCCGCGAACCGGTTCGCCGAAGCGCGGCGCCAATGTAACCAGCGCCGATGCCGTTCTGCGCTTCCGTCAGGCGGGCCGGATCCAAACTTTGCTTGTGGAGTGGAAATACACCGAATCTTATGGCGCTCCGCCTGAACCGAAGCGCGAAGCTGAGCGTCTTCGCCGCTATCAAGGGATTGCATTCGCGCCATTCGGCCCGGTCCGCGGCGATGCTGGCATCAAGCTCACCGACCTGTTCTGGGAGCCGTTCTATCAGCTTTTCCGACAGCAAATGCTGGCGTCTCGGATGGAGGCCGCACGGGAGGACGACGCTCGCCGCGTCCGTGTGCTCCACATCGCGCCGGCTGGAAACCGTCGGCTACCCCGTGTCACTTCAGCTGCACTACGCCCGCTCGGCGATAACGCCTTCAAGGTTTATCGTTCGCTGCTCAACGATCTTGAGGACTTCATCAGTCGCTCGACCGAGTCGCTGTTTTCGCCTCTGATCGCCGATGCAGCGGACGACGACGGCTGGGCAAAATACCTTCGCGATCGTTACGCCTTCCTGGCTGCTCCTGGGGTCCCATCGCGAGACGAAATGGCCTCGGCGTGAACGCGGGAGCCAATATGGGCGACAGGCGCGCGGCGAATAGCGTCTAAAGGGTGAGAAAATGACAAACTATAAGGAGGGCGTTGTCCGGGATGGTTCATCGATCGGTTCCGGTAGAGCCCTAGGCAATCTCAAAGGTGGTGTCATACGCAACGGGTCGTCACCTGGGTCTGGGACCGCACTCGGCAATGTGAAGGACGGCGTGATACGAAACGGATCGTCACCGGGTTCCGGTTCCGCGATCGGGAACGTCAAGGACGGTGTCGTGAGAACTGGGTCGTCCAAGGGAAGTGGCACGACAGTTGGAACGGTGTCGGATTTCACGATCAAAGGCATTGAACGGGAGCGCGACGACGAAATCGTGGCCATCTATCATTTCCTCATAAAGAAGTTTCTCTGACAGCTAGTTTGGACTGCCTGATGGCTAAACCCCCCCGCGAGATCGACGCGCTCACCCACGACGCCGCCCGGCGCATCAATGTGCCGACGGCCGAGATGGCTTCGCTGTTTGAGCAGCAGCAGGAAATCCTCGGTGGCGGCGATCGCGAGGTGACGATCGCACGGCATCGACCGCTCGCGATTGGGGAGGAGCGAGACCGCGATCCCGACCTTGACCCGCAGATTGTTTGGAACGGCGCGCGCATTCGGATCACCAAGGATCAGATGCGACAGCTTGCTGAGACAGGCGAGCTAGAGCTCGGCGATGCGCAGCTTGTCTGGCGCGGCAAGGACCGGCAGGACTGGTCCGACCTAATGGTCAACGCTCCACCGATTTACGTGCAGGAGAAAGTGCACCCCAAAGCGATCATCGACGACCTCAAGCGCCGCTCTGACTTGCGCCGCGAGGCCGAGACCGACGCGCCGGATCTTTTCGCGGATTTCAATGGCATCGCCGATCCGGAGGCCCGGGCTGAGTTCTACCAGCACGCCCAGCACTGGACGAACCGCTTCATCCTGGGTGACAGCCTGCAGGTGATGGCGAGCCTAGCCGAACGCGAGGCGCTGCGCGGCAAGATGCAGTGCATCTATTTCGACCCGCCCTATGGCATCAAGTTCAATTCCAACTGGCAGGTTTCGACCCAATCGCGCGACGTCAAGGATGGCAAGGCGGCGGACGTTTCGCGCGAACCGGAGCAGGTGAAGGCGTTCCGCGACACCTGGAAGGACGGCATTCACTCCTACCTCACCTATTTACGCGACCGCCTGATGGTCGCCCGCGAGTTGCTAACTGAAAGCGGAAGCATCTTCCTGCAAATTGGCGATGAAAACGTCCACAGAGTCCGAGCGGTGATGGACGAAGTATTTGGTGAAAACAATTTCGTCAGTCTCATCTCGTTCCGGACGACAACCGGCTTAGGAGAACAGTTTCTCGATTCTTCCTGCAACTTCTTGGTTTGGTATGCTAAGGACGTTGCGTCGCTGAAGTATCGCAGCATCTACAAATCGAAGGGTCTCGCGGACGACGTAGGGGCCCGTTATCGCCGCGTCGAGACCGCACCTTTTGAGCGACGCGCTATGTCCGCTGGAGAACGCGGCGATGAAACGAAGCTAGCTGCGGGAGCAAAGATTTATAGGAACGACAATCTCACATCGCAAAGCGGTGGAGATAACTCGGCTTTTCCGGTCTTCCTCAAGGGCCGCACGTTTCGACCTGGGCGCGGCTATTGGAAGACGAACCCAGCTGGTATGCGTCGACTCGTTCGGGCTGAACGTCTGGCCAGCCCCACACCGCAGTCAGTTCAATATGTTCGATTTCTTGATGACTTTGCCGTTTCCAAATTCAGCAATGTCTGGACGGACACGCAGACAGGCGCGTTTACCGACGACAAAATCTATGTGGTTCAGACAAACGCCAAGGTTGTTGAGCGCTGCATTCTGATGACTACAGACCCCGGAGACCTCGTGCTCGATCCGACCTGCGGCTCTGGGACGACCGCAACAGTAGCCGAGCAATGGGGCCGACGCTGGATCACCATTGACACATCACGCGTTGCGCTGGCGTTGGCTCGCACGCGTTTAATGTCGGCCCGCTATCCCTACTACCTGCTTGCCGACAGCGCGGACGGGCGTGCCCAAGAGCAAAAGATCTCGGGCAAGATTCAGCCACAGAGCTCGGCTTCTGCCGACATACGTCAAGGCTTCGTCTATGATCGAGCGCCGCACATCACGCTCAAATCCATTGCCAACAATGCCGAGATCGATGTCATCTGGGAGAAGTGGCAACAAGTGCTGGAACCGCTGCGGACTGAATTAAACCAGGTGCTTGGCCGTAACCATGCCTGGGAGGAGTGGGAAATCCCGCGCGAGGCGGGTGATCCCTGGAAGCCTGAGGCATCGTCACTTCACTCGAAATTAAGCGAGGCAATCGCAGCGGACGATGTAGGAAAGAAGTCGCAAAAGGCACTTGCGAAGCTCAATTCTATTATGGGCCGCAACTACTCCTTCAACACTCTTCCCGAAAAGCCAGTAGACCCCTGGTCGAATTCTGAAGCGGTCAGAATTCATGCAGAATGGTGGGAAGGGCGCATCGCTCGACAGGACAAGATCGACGCCTCGATCGCCGGCGCCGCCGATGTCGAGATGCTCTACGACCGACCTTACGAGGACAAGAGCAAGTTGCGCGTCTCCGGCCCGTTCACGGTCGAGAGCTTGTCGCCGCACCGGGTCGTCACCGCGCGCGATGATACGCTCGGGGCGGATATCAAAGCCGGCGAGGGTGGCATGCAACCGACGCCTGCGAGTGTGCCGGACCAGGATTTCGGTCAGATGGTCCTCGTTCATCTGCGCTCCGCTGGTGTCCATCAACAGGAAAAGCGCGACACAATCCGATTCAATTCGGTCGAACCTTGGCCTGGCAACTGGCTGGCGGCGGAAGGCAGATATGTTGATGGGGACGGTCGCGAAAAACGAGCAGGAATTCTGATCGGCCCGGAATTTGGCACGCTGACGCGCAGCCAGATAACCGCTGCAGCGCGAGAAGCCTCCGACGCTCGCTTCGATGCGTTGATCGCCTGCGCCTTTAACTTTGAAGCCCAGGCAAGTGACCTCAACCGGCTCGGTCCGCTCCCGATCCTAAAAGCGCGCATGAATCCTGACCTGCACATGGCTGACGATCTGAAGAACACYGGCAAGGGCAACCTCTTCGTCGTCTTCGGTGAGCCGGATGTCGATCTGATCGAGACGGCCGACGGTGAGCTTCAGGTAAAGGTCAACGGTATCGACATCTTCGATCCGTCGACGGGCGAAATCCGTTCCGACGACGTCAAGGGCATCGCCGCCTGGTTCATCGATACCGACTACAATGAAGAGAGCTTCTTCGTCCGCCACGCCTATTTCCTCGGCGCCAACGACCCATACAAGTCGCTGAAAACCGCGCTGAAGGCAGAGATCGACGAGGACGCCTGGTCAACGCTCTATTCCGACACGTCACGGCCATTTCCTCGCCCTGCAACGGGACGCATCGCCGTGAAAGTAATCAATCATTTTGGGGACGAAGTGCTGAAGGTTTTTGGGGTGTGAGGGGGCTATGGAAGAGGGCGGGCGGCTGATCCGAAATTACGGTCTCTTCTGGCGCAAGCACGAAGTGGACTGGAAGCAGCGGCGGCACGGAAGGCTTATTGGGCTCGGCGTGCGCAAGATAAACGGCGGCCGTGTAGATTTCTCCCAGCAGCGTGGCATCTACGCTCTCTACGATGACACCTTCCGGCTAATCTATGTGGGTCAGGCAGGCGGCAAGGATCGACGCCTCTATCCTCGACTCCGCAAGCACGCGCATAGCGTTCTTTCTGAACGATGGACACGATTTTCATGGTTCGGAATCTGCGATGTCGATTGGCAGACCGCGGTTGATGTTCGCGGCTTACGCGAGGTTCCCGACGAAATCCGGACCGATCGCGTCAATGTGCTCAATCATCTAGAAGCCATCCTCATCATGGCGGGCGAACCGATCAAGAACTTGAAGGGTGGCATCTTTGGCAAGGATGTTACGCACTTCCGACAAGTGCCGTTGAATCGTCAGAACCAAAAACCTGACGAAGAAGACTTTTCTGAGGAAGAAGAATAGTCTGACAAATGCTATAGATGGCGGTCGAGGTGATTGTAGACGAAATTGTGAAGGCGTTTGGGGTCTAGGGGGAGAATAATGGCGCTTTATCTGCTGAAGCCGGTGGTTTGGAATTCTAACGGCTATCTCCAACCCAGCGGAGCAATAGTTCATTCGGGTTATCCCAAAGAAAATGGATATGGGCATGAGGAATGGAATAACTCAAAACAATTAGAGTTCACCGAAGATGGCAAACGATGGAAGGCCTTCCACACGGAGGGCTTTGGAAATCAGCCTCTCGAGGCGCATGATGGCCGAATTTTTGTGTTCATGATAGCCGCGCATTCGGGGCAACAATTTCTCATTGCAGTCGCAGGAAATGCGACATCCCTCATCGACGAGACGCAAAAAAAGCGACGCCTTTCAATTGTGAAGCGGCTTGGAATTGACGACCGATTTCGTCTGGATGCTTGGTCAGTCGCGCGTGTGAGAAAGTTGTTCCGGGATGATGAAGAACGATTCACGCGGCACTGGAAGGACGAAATCCACTGGGTGCCGAACTGGATATGCCCTGCAGAATCCTACGTGCCATTGGCGGAACCTCTCCAACTAGATCCCCAGTCAATTTCCGGAAAAAGCTCATTAGTCAGAATGTTCGGGTCCTATCAGGAGATTTCGCGCCAAACCGCGCTTCGAATCCTTGATCTGTTGCGCGGAGATTTGCCGGCTCAACAGTTGAAACGGAACTGCACAGATGAGTCCGATATTGAAGAAGATCTCGCCGACTTACCCGTTGCGCCAACGACGAGAGCTGCGTTGATCGACGCCAGACTTGGGCAAGGAAGATTCCGAGATGAAACACTCGCCTTTTGGGGTGGAAAGTGCGCTATCACTGGCTGCGGTGTAGGTGAAGTCATTCGCGCTTCGCATCTCAAGCCGTGGCGCGACTCGAGCAACAAGGAAAGGCTCGACCCGCGAAACGGACTGCCCCTCGTTGCACATCTCGACGCCTTGTTCGACCGAGGTTTGATCTCGTTCGGCGAGGCCGGTGATTTGCTGATATCAGGCCTAGTTTCTGATGACGAGCGACGCATCCTGCATCTATCGGACGGTTTGCAGAAACCGCCGCATAGTGGGACTGCCACATATCTAAAATGGCATCGTGACTATGTTTTTCGAGCTGGTTGAGATCGAAAGTTTAAGATGCCCCTAGGCGCGGAACACGGCGACAGTGTTCGCTTTCGCGGCAAAAATTCCTAGTCGTGTAGAAAGGCCGGAGGCCAATGACTTGATAGACGTCTGAGACATGCAGAGATCGAAGCTGCTGGAAATTAAGGTGTAAGGATTGGGCAAACGGACCACATCGGCAACACGATCTCGCAGGCCTAAATGGAAGCGCGGTCTGGCAGGACGACAAAAGGTCGACCCAATACCGGCCGATGCTGCCACTGCCTTGCGCGTTCGAGTCGAAAAGCGAATGCGCTTGGCCACGAAGGCGAAGGCTAGCGAAGCGCGCAATGAACAGGGCCAGCCAAAAAGCACTGGAAATGTCGATGGGATTATCGCGAAGTTGCCGCTGATGCAGCCGGATCAATTGGTCCGAATTTGGAAGAATGCTATCAGGCTGTTGACCAAGGGGAGCGCGACTAAGCCCCCGGCTGGACCGATCAAGATGTTGAACGCAGTCGAAGCTGAGTGGCGCAATAGAGGGCTCAAAAGGATCAATCCGGATGAGTTTTTCAACTGGCCAACCACCGATGCCAGTGGTGGAGATCATAGTCTCTCGTTTGCGGGAAAGACTGATGACGGGATGTTGAGCTATCTGGAATATCGAGTTGGAAAAACTAATGGCGAACCTGCACCGATACGGCACGCCATTCTTGATCGCGTTTTTGGCGCTTTCCTACCCCCGGTTTTCCCGAAGGACTACATGGACGCGTGGGGTATTCCGAAATCCGCCGCTCGGTTGAAAAAAATGGCCGAGTCTTTAGCTGCGTTCACGAGAAATGCGAAGCGTCGTGATGCTGATCTTCTAGACGAGGCTATCAGACAGTGGGAAGCGGATCTCGAATATCTCCACGAGAAATACTACGTTGGCCGTTTTCATTTTGGATGGCCCACCGCCACATTGGCATATTGAGGTTCGATAGATGGCTGATCCTATCGAGGTGCCGTTCACGAGGCTGGACGTGGAGATTCCAGACTATAAAAAGTCGGATGGCACCAAGGCTTCCCAACCCTTCTCGATAGCGAACCATGAACTGTTCAGGCGTGATACACTGAAAAGCGCGGGCGAGGGTGATGGGGAGCGCACGGATTACTTCAAGCATCATCTTGTGCGTATTTTCGAAGCAACAGGAGAACCGGTCCCATATCGGTTTATCGACCACCATGGGCGCAAACGTTCGATGGACGGCGGATGCCTCAAGTTCGTCGGCCCAGACGGTCAGAACGTCGCAGAATTTGAATACGAGAACGGCTACATCATCGCGGTTGCGCCCAAGCCAGCACTTCTGGCTCTCTATTCCGATCTCTCTTCCGTCGCCACTGACATCGAGGCAATTCTTCAAAGTGAATTGATCCCCACGGAGCAGAAGCAGCTTATCGATGCACGGATCGGGCAGGGCAAGTTTCGGACGTCCGTTATGTCCAGGTGGGAAAACAGGTGCGCAGTCACATCCTGCGATCTTCCAGCCATAGTTCGTGCGTCGCACATCCTGCCATGGCGTAAGGCAAGCAACGCCCAGCGGCTTGATCCCGAGAACGGGCTGCCACTGGTGGCCACGCTTGATGCGTTGTTCGATGCGGGGTTGGTTTCGTTTAACGATAGAGGAGAAATGTTGATCAGCCAGTCGGTTCTCGACAACCAGCATGACGTCATAGGAAAGAAGAGGACGTTGGCCCGGCAGCCTGGCGAGAGAATGCGACAATATCTCGCCGCCCATCGGCGCACATACGGCTTCGAGCATTAATTGATGTCCACGATCCTCGCCGACAGCTTCACCTCATCCCTCGCCAAGCTCAGCAATGACGAGCAGAAACAGGCGAAGCTGACGGCGTTCGACCTGCAGGCAAATCCTGACCAGCCGGGTCTGCAATTCCATCGCATCGACAAGTCGAAGGACCCGAATTTCTGGTCTGTGCGGGTCAATCGGGATCTGCGTATCATCGTCCACAAGACGGGCGGGAGCCTGATGCTTGCTTATGTCGATCATCATGACGACGCCTACAAATGGGCCGAGCGACGCCGGATCGAGGCGCATCCCAAGACCGGTGCGATCCAAATCGTGGAGGTTCGCGAACTGGTCGAGGATATTGCGGCTCCACCAACCGGCCCTGCTCAGGCGACATTGCCCCTCGAAGCACCGTCGCCAATCCAATCGCCCTTACTCTTTGCCGATCTGGCACGCGATGATCTGCTCTCCGTCGGCGTCCCCGTAGACTGGCTGGACGACGTCGCCTCCGCCACCGAAGACGAGTTCTTCGCCCTTGTAGGCTATCTGCCACAAGAGGCCGTCGAAGCCCTATTCGAATTTGCGGCTACTGGGGTGCTCAAGATTGCCGCCGCGCCGGCAGCCGATCCGCTCGTGCATCCTGACACACAGCGCCGCTTCCGGATCCTCGAAGGCGCGGAGGAGTTGCAGGCCGCACTCGACGCACCTTTTGAAAAATGGGCTGTGTTTCTGCATCCCTTGCAGCGCGGCGTGGTCGAGCGGGACTACAATGGGCCAGCTCGAGTGGCCGGCTCGGCGGGGACTGGAAAAACCGTGGTCGCACTGCATAGAGTGGTGCGCATTCTTAAGACCCGTGCCGATGCACGCGTGCTCCTAACTACTTTTTCCGACCCGCTTGCACGCGCTCTTGCTCAGAAATTCGCGGTGCTCTCGGCCGATCGACTGGGTTTCCTGGAACGAGTAACGATCTCATCCTTTGAACAGACAGCTCGCGAACTTTATGCACTAAGCACCGGACGAGAGCCGCATGTAGCCGATCAGGTGACCATGCGAACGACGGTTCTCAAGACCGCAGCCGACCAGCAGGAGAGCGAGTTTTCGCCGCAGTTCCTTATCTCTGAATGGGAACATGTCATTGACACCTGGCGGATTGACAGCGAGGAGGCATATGCCGTCGTCCCGCGCATGGGGCGCAAGAACAGGCTTGGCGCACGCCAGCGCGAAAAGCTTTGGGAAATATTTGCGCGGGTGCGTGAATCGCTCGCGAGGCGCGGACTCTTGAGCCCGTCCGGCTTGTTCGAAGCGGTAACGCTCACTTATGCGACAAGAGCCGAAAAGCCCTTCACGCATATTGTGGTCGACGAGGCGCAGGATCTTGGCATCGCCGAGTTGCGATTTCTTGCCGCGATCTCTCCGGCGCAGCCAGATGCCCTGTTCTTCGCAGGCGATCTCGGGCAGCGCATCTTCCAACAGCCATTCTCCTGGAAGGGGCTGGGTATCGATGTTCGCGGTCGCTCGTCCATACTCAAGGTCAACTACCGGACCTCGCATCAGATCCGCCAGGCAGCTGACCGGCTACTTCCCTACAGCGTTCGCGACGTAGACGGTCTGGAGGATCATCGATCCGGGACCGTCTCGGTTTTCGAGGGGCCGGAACCGCAAATCGTCAGCGCCGAAAGCATAGAGGCAGAAAAGGTTTTGGTCGCGGCAGTGCTGCGGGAGCTTATCTGCGAAGGATTTGCACCTAGCGAAATTGGGATTTTCGTGCGCTCGGAACAACAATTGTCCCGCGCACGTGCGGCCGCGGAGGCGGCGTCCCTCAAAACCCGAACCTTGGTCGATGGCAGAGCCGGCGTTGATCAGGCGTTGCTCGGCATCATGCATCTCGCCAAAGGCCTGGAGTTTCGCGCAGTGGTCCTCATGGCGTGCGACGAAGGTGTCCTGCCACTGGAATCCCGCGTAGTGGATGTGGCCGATGAATTCGAACTCGATGAGATAATCGCGACTGAACGGCAACTGTTCTATGTCGCGGCGACGCGCGCCAGGGAGCGGCTAGTCGTGTCATGCGTCAAGCCTGGTTCCGAATTCCTCGATGACCTTCGGAGGTGGTGAACGGCACGGCCACGAGAACTGTCACCGCCTAGCCTTCATTCTAGGCGGCTAGACTAATGGCTCTCCGTGATCTCGAGGCGACCCCGCCTAGCAACTAATCGTCCTGGCCATCGGCGTTGCCGTCGTCATCGTCGTCTAGACGGTCGATCTTGTGCAGGATATTCGGGTCTCCTTCCCCATCCAGTAGCTTGATGAGATCGACGACGGTCTCTCGAAGCTCCTGTTGATTGCGAAGGAGAAGTCGCTCGCGCCCCAGCGCCTCGCCGATTTGTGAGAGCACGTCGCGCAGACGTTGGGCGGTTGGATCTCGGGCCGAAAGCAGTGCGTATGGCTCGACCTCACGATATCGAAAGAGACCAGCAGCTGCTGAGAGGGCGTTTCTAAAACGTATGAGGAAGTTTCTTCTATTCAATCGCTCGCGCAACTCGCCTACCAGACGATCGGCGATCCGCCGGACGAGTTCGCCGGTCAGCGAAGCTGGTGCCTCACTACGCCGCGACAGGATCATGGCAAGCGCGTTCAGTGTGTGAGAGTTGGAGGGCCGAGCGGCCAGGACGACAAGCGCGCGACCAATGCGTTCCGGGCCGGTGAGCGCCCGCCCTGCGCCTTGAGTGAGGACCGTTCTGGCATTCGCAGGGGCAAGTAGGGGATGACCGCTTCCGCGAAGGTCGGCTTCCAGAGCGTCAACGATGGCGTTCTGCACGTTCTCAGGGCAAAGAGTAAACACCCAAGTGAGGCATCTCAGATAATCATTGTTTCGCAGCCGCCTCCGAGGCTCACGGAGGGTGAGTTGGACAAATTGGCCCATATCATTGAGGCTCTGCATAAATGCCTCGGAGGCGACGCCCGACAGCTCCAATGGCAATTCGCCGTTTGTGCCGACGGGGCGTGTTCTCGCTCTTGTTTCAGGATCGCGCATCGATCTCGAAAGGAGCTTTGCCATCTGATCAGCACCGCCCGAAGGCCCGTCTTGAAGACAATCCAGTATCCCTCTATAGCGCGCGTTGCCGGTCCAGAACTCCATGTTCGCGAGCTCGACGATTCGGTCGGGGATGATTGGCGGTGGAGATCTTAGCTTTGTTAATATCTCTTCGGGACTCTCCTCGACCACGCTGATTTTCTCCCAGTCGAGTAGGATTGGGCTGCGCTGTAGCGGCTCCCATTCCGGTGACGTCAGAGAAAGCCTTGCCCAGCTTTGCCCAGGCGTTTGCCTGAGTCGAAGCTCGACATTCACATCCTTGGTTGGCGGCTCGTCTTGCTGCGCCCGCCAGTGGCGAACCTCCCTCTCTCCCTTGACCACGTAGAAGTCGATCTCCTTCTTCCCGCGTCCCCAAATCAAACCATCGTAGATTGGGGACACATATTCTCGGTTGGCGGGCAGCGTCGCCTGGGTGCCGACCAAGTCCTCAAAGTGAGGTAGTTCGCCTTTCAGGATCGCTAGGCCTATCGGTGTGAGCCGATCAAAATAGTGCGGAAGACCTCGTTCGATAAGTTGAGCCGCCCTCAGAGATCCGCGTGCGATTGAAGACCATTCCAACCGGTGCAGGTCGGGAATTTGATCGCTCAGAGAGTCGGCCAGCATGGTCGCGTATGGCTCGGCCAGCGGCGTAGCAAGAAACGTCGCTACGACCTCCTTGCTTTCCGCCACGCCATCACAACGATACGGCTGCACCACACCGCACGGATCAAGGCGAGGCGCCACGATCTCCATCCAAGTGCCATTGTCGTTCCTGAGGATCTCCGTCTCACCTGCGCTGGCCTGACCGAAGAGTAGCTTCGATGCCAGTTGGCTCTTTTCCCCACTGCCGATCTCAATCGACGGATTTGCGATTGTCACCTCTTTCTGAGCGCGTCTTAGCATCGCCCCTAGGGCTAATTCCGGAACGACGATCCGGCCGTAGCCATCTCGTTCCGGCGCGAGATGGCCCGGATGATCTCGGTCCCCGCGAAGACGCAACGACTGCATCTCGATGCCCGAACTCGAGTGGATCAACAATCGGACGAGCCCGCCCTCGAGATCTCGAGATATCGAACCGACCTCGAGGGCATCTAGGAAAAGCGCTACAGGTCGCCAGAGCAGCCGGTGAGCGCGTCGGCCGTGGCCGAGCAGGTTGAGTAACCGAGCTTGGGACGCCTCCGCGAATGCGTCATGATCTGGCACAGTGATCGTGACGGAGTGCGCTTCTCGCGCTAGCGAGTCGACGATGGCCTTGAAAGTGTGGAGATCGCGCGCTTCCCCAGGAGTCTTAGCAAGATCGTCGCAGATTTCCGTTACTTGCACGCGCCGAACCGGATCGCCAAGCTTTCCCCAACCTAGGCCGCGTCCATGTGGCGATAACTTGGCCTGGGGGCCACCGATCCAGACGCCCGACTCTTGGCGGACGACTACACCGTGGATACCGCCATCCACAAGAATTGGATTCGGCGGCAGCACGAGGGGGTCATCTGGCTCCCAGTTACGCGCCGCGAAATCGTGCCAGCCATTAATATCCATGCCGGAGAGTCGACGCATCAGCCGGCCTTTGCTTGGATTACAGACGTGAGGAAATTTCTCACGGCTGCTACGCCGTCGCTAAGGGCGCTGCCATCGGTTCCCATAGTTGCGGTCAGGACACCGTTGCGCTCCATAATCTCGGCCTCCTTGCCCGCAGCAGCAGGGCGCAGCACGATTCCCGCGGCGAGTTGGGCCTTGCGGCCGAAGGGGAGCAAGTCGGAGACTTCAGCAATTTCGCCCTCCACCAAACCCCCTTCGATGTCCCAGACTGGCCAAATAGCAAAATTGGTTAGGAAGGCCTGTGCATCGCCGACGCGGCCGATACGAACCCAGATCGGAGCGCCAAAGTCTCTCAATCGCACATCGGGATTGGCCATCCGGTAACGGACCTCGACCACAATGCCGCTGCTGGGCAAATGGAAAACACCTAACGGGTTGTCGTGATCGGTCCACGTTCCGCGTCTCTGCTCATCAAGGAAACTAAGTGGGGCCGACGCGATCAGACGCGCGCCCGGCACGCTGACCAAGGCAACCATCACCGCCAGCGTGCAGAATTCTTCCCACGATCGGGCCTGCCACTGCCAAAGTTCGTCGAAGATCCGATCGTGTTTGAGGAGCTCTTGCCACCCCTCCCAGATCGCATGATAGCGCGGGTTCTGCTGAAGGACGAAGTTGGGGGTCACCCCGGCTTCAGCAAGCCGCACGCCGCGATCGGCAAGATCGCGAGCGAGACGCTTACATCGCCGCTCGAAATCCTTGACCTTCCGTGCCCGATTGGAAAGTGCCTTTGTGCGGTTTCGATCGAGATAGTTTCGCGCCACATATCGGGCAAGCTCGGCATATGCGCGAAGCACCCGGTTCTCAAGCGTGTCGAAGTTTTCCTCACGAGTAACAGCCAAGAGGCGTTGCCGGTCGCCAGCGCGCTCGGCGAGCGTCTCGCCGGGCTGCCGCACCAGCCAGGTCATTGCGCGTCTGTCCAACTCCTGGACACGCGAGATAGGAACCTGCTGGTTCGTGCGTCGAAGGATGCGCCGCGGCTTGCGGTCCAACTCGTCGAGGGTCCGGGAGAGGGCGGCCGCGTGATGGACGATCAAATCCATTCGGGGCGGGACGTCATTGTCTTCTTGCGTCCAACGCTTTCGGAGTTCTTCCCATAGGTTGGCAGGGTCGGCCAACGCGGTCTCGACATCGCGCAGTCGATCCCATACCGCTTCCGCACGCAGCATCAGGCGACGGGCGGCTTCCTCCTCGGCCGTTTGCGGATCGTGGGTTCTTGAGGGTCTTTCCGGTGCAGAGTGCCAAGAGAGCTTTGTGGTGCCGGTCGTGGTCGGGACGGTCGAGCCGGTCGAATGTCTCAGCGGAAGTGGCAGGACGAGTAGCGTTCGACCATCGTCCGTGGAGAACCCCGAAACAGGCTCGCCGAGTTTCGTGAGACTAGCCGCGCCAGCAGTCGCTCCTGCAGGCACGTATAACCACAGGCCAGCGCGGTTTTGGTCCACGATGGCGGTCGAACCGGATGCAAGGAGTCGCCGGTGGCGCCGCTTCAGGTCCACCAGGGCCCAAGGTCGCAGCCACAGCTCGATTTCACGCTTCTCCGTCACTTGGATCAACTCTGCCGCGTGAGACCCCGCCATACGAATAAACCGGTTCCGATCTGCTGCCTCTCAACGAGATCGCTTATCCGGTCAGCAAACATGCTGTCGCCGAGATCGTCGCGCAGCAGCTTCACCAGCCGGTCGAATGGGTCCCGGTGGCCTTCAATATCGAGGCCACGTAGCTTGGGTAGAATCCGGAATTCGATCTGGTCGGCTAGGGGCACGCGGATATCGATACCGCCATTCCCTTCCACCGGATAGTTGGCACAATAGGCGAGGATGGCATCCCGCAATCGGTGGCCGAAGGGCCGTCCGCAACCCTCCATGATATCGGCAAGCCCATTAACGATCTGACCGGCAAGGTTTCGGCGCGCGTCGTCGAGCCTGTCCGAACCCTTGACCCATGTTCTCCAGCTCTTGAAGGACATCGCACCGTCGGGTCGCGCCACATTGCCAACTTCGTTCATTGTTGGAAAGTCTTTTGGCGCTGCGAACTGCATGACATTGCCCCGATCGAGCACCTTGTCCGAGAGCGACTGCGTGCTTTCATCATCGTTCATGGTGCCGGCGAAGAGGACGTTATGCGCGGAATAAAGCGACAGTGTCTTCTTCAAGCCGCGAATGTCGACCGGGATGAGAGCGTCCTTGCGCTTTTTGTCATCCTGCGATTCTTGAAAGCGGGGCCGCACTTCAAGGCGGCTGAGGAACTCCGAAAAGTAATACTCGACGCGAGCGAGGTTCATTTCGTCCAGGAGCACGAGTGCCATATGATCGCGGCGATCGTAGCTACTGGTATCGATCTCGACGGTCCTGAATGGGTCCATATGAACCAGAAGACGGGCGAGATCGGTCGCGCGATACTTCTTTTCAATATAGTTGTAAAAGCCAAGCAGATCCTGGGGGCTGTCCCAACGCGGCTCGACCGCGATTTGCAGGAAATGCATTCCCATTGCCTCCGCATAGCGCCGCGGCAGCAGGCTTTTTCCTGTGCCGGACACGCCCGCCAGCACAGTGAGCTGAGCATTGTCATTGATCTTTAGAGCGGTGTGAAAGGCCCTAACTGTGCGGCCGCTGTATGACAGCCCATGCTTTTGTAAATAGGCCGCGACGTCATGCAGAGCGGCGCCTTCTGTGCGCCCGGCATCCCGCAACGTTGATGGTATCTCGAGCAATGTTGGCAACTTGGTGAGGTCGGCGAGAATGGCTTGTTCGTCCACTGCGGCTATGTCAGCGCCACCACTTTCCGAAAGCAGTCGTTCTCGCCGTGCCGCGAGCTTGTCGACCTCTTCCGCCAGTTCGTCGCGACGTTCACGTTTCTGGGCGAGGTCGACGGCGATCGCCTGAACTTCACTCTTTTTCAGCTCCACAGCGTCGCTTCGCTCTGCCAGGTCCTCCAGTTCCCGTTGCAAGTGGTTGCGGCGCGTTTCGACACGGCCGAACTCGTCAGATGCACGGGCCAGTTCATCCCGCAGCCGATCCACCTGGTCCTTGATAACAGTCAGTTCCTCGACCTGAACTGAAAGGCGTTCGGCCTCACCATTCAGCCGTTCCACTTCCACGTGGATGGCGGCCCTGGTAGCCTCTAGGCTCCGCGCCTCTTCGAGCGCCCGCAACGCGATATCGCGCTCGGCTCGAAGTTCAGGCAGTTTGGCTTCCAGCTGGTGAAGTTCCTCTGTCAGACGCTCCACCTCACGCTTGCGCTCGACAATCCGGGCAGGGTCCAGATCGGCGGTCACTCGATCAAGTTCGTCAGTCGCGGCTCCGAGCTTCTGCGAAACTTCAGCTAGTTCGGCCGCCGCAGCCGAAGCGTCGCGCTTAACCTCGTCGATCTCCACTCGCGCGGATTCGAGATTGGAGAGTTCTGCATTGGTGGCATCTCGCCTCTCTTCCAGAGCCGAGACCTCAGCGATCAAACGATCTCTCTCCTGAATTTTCTGTTCAACAATGCTCAGTTCTGCTCGTCGTTGGGCTAATAGCCCTTCCTCTTGTGCCCGCAGCTCGCGCACATGCTCGTAGCGAGTCGCATCAGGAAGCCGGGCGCGCCGAATCTGAAACATGGTTGCGATACCGCTCATTAAGACGGCGAGAGCTGTTAGTGCCAACAGCGAAGGCAGAACGAGGGTGGTGGGATCAAAAGCTAACATCGTGGTTTCTCATTCCTTCGCTACGGGCGGCGGCACAGAATTGTCCGTGGCGGGCGGACCGGGGTCGGTCGCAGGTGCTGCAGGGATGCCGGCTTTGACCTCCGCCAAACGGACTTTTGCAGTTTCAATTTCGTCGTTCAGGCTTGTGAGGGTATCTTTTGCTTCCAACGCCATCTTCTCGGCTTCAACCCGCGCGATCTCGGCTTTTTTCGCCGCCTCTACGTCCATTGCGGTGTCTGCGATCTGTGCCCTCGTGCGAGCCAATTCGGCCTGTGCGTTGGCAAGCTGGCCACTCGCCCCCACCAGATTGCCTTGCGTCTTCGCCAATTCTTTCTCTGCCGCCGTCCGCGCCGCAGCTGCCTGATCCGCGGTCGCAGCATCTTGCGTAGCAGCGGCACTTTGCGACTGCAGTCGAGCTACGTCCACCTGAAGTCGAGTGAAGGTAGCGGTTTGCTGAGTAACGTCGCCTCGGATCTTTTCGAGAGAGGCAAGCTGCGCATCCAATTGAGCTTGCGCAGCCGCAGTATCCGCCTTCAGCTTCGCCAAGCGGTCATTCAGCGTAGCCTCATTCGAGCTAGCTTCCGCCAATCGCGTCTCTGCGGCGACGCGTCTTTGTTCGGCAGCCTTTGCCTTCTCTTCGGCCTCGGAGGTTCGCTGCCCTTTTTCGTCTGCAGCGGCCGAAGCATTGGCTAACATCTGCTGCGCTCCGCTCAAGGCAGCCTGTTTCTCAGCTAGGTCCTTTTTTACGGCGGCGAGGTCGCTCTCAGCCTTCTCGAGTTCAACTCTCGATTTTTCGACATCACGTTCAACCGTAGCCCCTTCGGAAAGCGCTTTCTGGGCTCTTGCCTCGGCATCCGAACGCGACTGATCCTCTGCTGAAATCTCGTCCTCCACCTCTGCTAGATTTGCTTCCAATTTCTTGAGCTCTTGAGAGGTCTGCGCCAGATCGTTGGTAGATTTCTCGATCTGCGCATTTAGCTGGGTAAGAATGCTTTTGGCTTCATTCTCGGCAGCCTTTGCCGCGGCTTGGCCTCTTTCGGCCTCGGCAAGTTCGGAGCGCGCCTTGTCCAATTCAACCATGGCATGGTCGCGATCACCTTTTATCTTGTCTGCGTCCGAGGCACTCCGTTCGGCATCCTCTTTTGCGCGCAGAGCTTCTACTCTTTTGTCATCGAGGCTACGAATAGTTTGCTCCAACTCACCTTTTCGCTCCTCCATCGCCGATACAATCAGCGTCCGGCGCTGCAATTCGGTCTCGCGACTCTCTGCGACGCGCTGGGCACCCTGAACCATTGTGAAGACGATCAGGTTCAATCCGATTACGGCCAGCCCGAGCATCGCCACGAGAGCGATCCATATCCGTCCGCCGACTGGCGCGGCTTGGTCTCGGGTTGAGTCAGGCGCGCCTGAGTTCATATTCAATCCGGTCAAGGCATGCCTCCATATCATTAGCTAATTCGTGAACCCAGAAGCGGAGCACTTTCCAGCCGCGGGCACGAAGTTCGGCATCCCGCAGCCGGTCGCTCACCTTCCGGTTTCCGTCCGCATCCAAGTGCCAGCGCCTGCCATCCACCTCGACATCGAGTTTGACCCCTTGAGGGTCGAGCGCGAAGTCGAGGTATCGTGTGCCAACCGGGTATTGCGCGATGGGCTGAAGAGCTCGCGCTCGCATCGCGGTGTCGAGTCTGCGCTCCCAGTCGCTGTCGAAGGGCGGGCGCGGGGGCGACCAAGGAGTGATTGCGCGTTGTGCGAGATATTCTATGTGCTTAATATTACAGGACCGAGCGTGAGATAGATCCCCCACTACAATGCAGAGCGCGCGAGCCCGGCTAATTGCCACGTTCAGCCTCCGGCGTTCTTTTTGCAAAAAGGTTCGGGCCGAGGAAGGGCAGCCGGGGGCAAGCACCAGCGAGAAAAGAATTACGTCGGCCTCGCCGCCTTGAAACTTATCCACTGTCGCAATCCTAAGCGACAGGCGCTCCCGTTGCGTCTTCGTCAGGAGGCCTAGGACATTGACTTCGATTTCCGCCACCTGCGCGTTGAATGGGGAAATCACTCCGACCGTGCCCTTGAACTCCACGTCATCGGCAATTCGGCGCAGAACTGTGGCGATATGCTCCGCCTCGGCCTTGTTAATGGTTCCACCCTCATGTCTGCTGGCTGTGCCCGCAACATCCTCCCAGACCAAGCCGGGCTTGTAGCCAGACGGGGGGTGGAAGGCATCATCCTCTCGCCTGCTCACGAGCTTGCCGCTATAGAAATCGGAGTTCAGATAATCGACAATCTGCGGTGCCGAGCGAAACTGGTCACGCAGCAACAGGCGCCGTGCGTTCGGCTGGCGCGCACAGAAATCGAACAGCGAGTTTATGCTTTGCGCGATCGACGCCCGTCCCTGTTGCGGGATGCGTTCCGCATCCATAAGGGCGTGCTCGGTGGCGATTCCCAATGATGGGACGAAACGCAGCTGCATAGGGTCGCCGACGACGACAGCCTTGCGCGCCCGCGCCAAGAGAGGCAGGGCTGAAGCAATGTCACACTGGCTCGATTCATCGAAGATCACGTAATCAAAGAGGCCAGGAATGAGCGGCACTCGAGAGGGGACTGAGAGCGTGCTGATGGCCCAGACCGGACGATGCTCAAGCACTGCGCGAGCGTCTTCCGGCATCATCCTTCGCGCACTCTTGATGTTGCCGAATTGGATTTCTTTGGCGCGCTCGGATATCCGCAACCACTCCGCCTCTCCTGCCTGCGTCTTCACGGCCGCCAGTCTTGGCAAGAACGAGCGGATCTCAACTGCACCTACGACCGGGTCGAAGTCTCTTTTGCTGTCGTCAATCGGTCGCGAGCCAGATTTTTGAAGTCTGCGCCGCACCTCGGCTATTCGCGCATTTAGTTCAGAGAGCGGAACAAGATCGGGCAACGGAACGGTAAGATCGACTGGTCGCCCCAGTAACCGACGCAGGGAAAGCAACGCGCGTTTCACCCATGAAACGCGAGGTCGTCTTGCCGACCCGTCCGGAAGGTGGCGGCAGATTTGCTCATGCCGATCGGTCAGCTCAGATAGTGCTATGTGAAGGGCCGTGCGCTCGCGCATGCGCCGACGATCAGCCGCGCCCGATTGCGCGGAATTGAGCAGGCCGATCCGTGCGGCCTCGATACCGTCGAGGTCAGCCGAATTCCTCGCTTCGCCACCGGCGATATCGAAAAGCGCATTAAGAAAATTTGTATTCCGATCGCCGTCTGCATCGCGACCTCGAACCAATAGGGGAGCGGCGGGGACGATCTCCTTCAAACGTCGCTCAATCTCGTCCAAGGCTTGGTGATTTTTCGCCGCAAACAGCACGCTCCGACCGGCCATCACAATCGAGACAATGAGGGAAAGTATGACTTGGCTCTTGCCGGTGCCGGGCGGCCCTTGGATTACCGTCAAAGGCCCTTGCAGCGCCGCTTCCGCTGCCTCCAATTGACTCTCAGTCAAGTTTGTCGGCGATAGGATGGCCACTTCAGAGGTGTTGGGGCTCTTCGCATCGCGCGCGAACAACTCCGCCAGCGCTGTGCCGGAACGTTTTTCAGTCGTCCATGCGCGAAGAGCCTCCAGATCGTCGGCTGCTCCCTTAGTGAAAGTCCCATCCTCTATCAGGAACAGGGCCGCCGCATTTCGCAGACCCGTGCCATGGACGGTCAGCTCCGGCGCGAGATCGGCTGGACGGAGCTCTACGCCACCTAAGGTCGCTAGAGCGTGCCGCATCCGGCTACTCACGGCGCCGAGGTCGCTTTCCTCTCCCTCGGGGAAAAGCGTGTCGAGTAGCGCGCTTTCATTCCAGCTGGAGTTGCGCCGCACCTCTCTCAACCACGCTGGGTTTACGGACGGCTGTGAGGCCTCCAAATTCAGCACCAGATCTGACCCTTCGATTCGCCAGTCAGCTGGCAAGAGCAGACCAGGTATACAGGCCGGGCCCTCGGCGATCGAAAAGATGGAGACAGGCCATCCAACGGCAGCCGTCCCAACTGTCCGGCGAGCAAGTGCTTCCCGGAAGCTTGCCGGCAAACACTCCATTCCTACGCGGAGTTCGGCGTCTTCCCACCAATGGCCCGAACTGCGAAGAAGTTGCCAGCTCACAGCATGGCGGTCAGGGAATTCCACTATCTGTCCACGGGGATCCTGACGTTGTGTCGCAGAGTAGTAGCCAAGGAGCGTCGCCCAATCCGGCAAAGGCGCGACTGTAGGCGACTCGGGAATTTCCGCGGGAGGACGGGGGTCCACATTTCTGCAGGTGGCAGGAACCGAGTAAAGAATTGTTGCGCCAGCATTGCCTGCGCTGGGGTTGGTCCCCGTCGTTGGTGTAGCGATAGCGGCTTGTGAGACCACCATCCATCGTCCGTTCCGCACCCGCACGATTTCTCTGCGCTCGGCGAGAGAGAGCAGTCCGGCAAGCAACTCGGACGCGCCAATGCGCAGCCCGGACGCCCTCAACCGCCAGACAAGCTGATCGTCGGTGGCGCCTCGCGGGTAAAGCGCGAGTAGCCGCCTAATGGTGTGGTCAAGCAATGAAACCCCTTCGAAGTCGTTGGTCGTCTAGCGCTTTCGACATCGACCCCACCTCCACAGTATCACTTGATGGTAATCGCCGACAACTTGTTTGCGGTCAATTCAGTGACGTAGGGTAATGTGGTTGGTGTGTAACAGTATTCAGTTCGGCCAAACTCAACCATCCTCCAACTCGCCAAGTCGATGAGCGTCGTCGTCCATAAGGCTGTCGAAATCGTCAGAGAGTTCGTCAAGTCGCTCTACGCACCAGAGCCGACACCGCTTGCCTGAAGAGGCCGGTGCCCCTTGTCGTCGTAACACCGGTCTAGCTCTCAACAACTGGGTAGAATGGTCGTCCCCAATCCTCGGTTGAGTTGTCCATCATAATGTCGATCATGATCGGGATGAGAAACCCGATGATATCGGCCCCGTCACGAAGTTGGTCGCGGTTAGTGCTCGAGTTCCAAGTTGCGCCCCCGTGAACAAGTTGGTTGCGGAGCACATAGAGGCGGTCGAATAGCATCGACAGGATGTTGGCGGTATCGCGAGTCATCAGCGCTCCGTGGAAGGCACGCCTGGCGGCATTGAATCTTTGCTCCCAGTCATCGTAACCATCGATCCCATTTTGGTGGGACCAAAATGGGCCAAAGACGAAGCGATTCTCCAGAAAGAGCCGTATGGGACCAGGGAAGCGTGTCCAGACCGCGTCATAGATGCGGCTGTTCTTGTCGAGGTCGCGGAGCATTCCGAAGAACCATGCAAATGCTTCGCGTTCACCTCGCACGTCGCGCTCGTCCGCATAGGCCGCGTTAAATGCGATCCAGAGGAAGAGGAACGCTGCAGCGGGATCGTTGGCTTCTGCTTCAGCCCGTCCGATCCAACTGATCGACCGATGGACGCGAAGGCCGAAATTCTCGGGGAAACCTGCCCGAAGTTGACGCTGCTTTTCCTTGAGCGCCTCAAACCTAAGCCGAGCTGCCGCGTTGTCCTTCATCGATTCATTCCGTCCGTTCATCCTGTCCAGTAGGCATGTCGGGAAGTGCGCAGAGCGTATTCACGAGACGAATTTGCTCGACCGTCGAGCACCCCGCCTGCAGCAGTCGAGGCGAGAAAAATACGAGGCTCAGGGCCTTGCCACGGCTCACAGCGACATTGAGCCGCTCGCGGGAAAAAAGGAACTCGATGCCCCGTGAAGTTTCTTCCGCTGAAGAGGCAGTCATTGAGACAATGGCAACTGGCGCTTCCTGCCCTTGAAATCTATCGACGGTTCCTACCCTTATGTCAGGCAAAGCTTCGGCTAGTGCGTTCACCTGGGCGTTGTAAGGAGCGACAACGATGATATCGTCCTTCCGTAACGGGCGCACCAAACCGTCAATGTTGGTCCATTTTCCGGCAAGCAGAAGGTCAATCTTCTCACGGATTGCAATGACCTCTTCAGGACATTCCTGTGCGCGCCCTTGGTGGGCTACCGCAATCCGCCATGCGCCGGCTATGGGTAGTCCCGGTGAGTGGATTGCTTGCCGCGACGTCGTTTCGTGTGGATGCAGCCGACCTTCGTAGAACTGTGATGAAATGAAGCTGCAGACTTCGGGATGCATGCGACGAGTGACAGGAAGAAAAATCCCCCTGTCCTGCGCAACGTTCTGCCCTTCGCCGAGAACCCAATCAAGGCAAGAGAGATTTGCCGGATCAGGGTGCGCTCCCTGAATTACCTGCGGGAGTTGGCGGGGGTCGCCTATGAGGACAAGATTCTTGGCCACATTCGACATCCCCACCGCATTTGCGAGGGAAACCTGCCCAGCCTCATCGATGAAGAGGTATTCGAACGCGCCCTCAAGTTGGTCTCGCGAAAACAACCACGCTGTGCCGCCAACTACCTGTGCTGTTTCAAGTGCGGAATCGTCGTTATTCCGCACACTCGCGATGGCCTCGTAGCCGATCGGTGCCTCGCCGGTGTCGGATCCAATCTTGTGTGCGAGCTGGACCTCCGCAAGGGTCAGTCCGACGTCGGCGTCATCGCGAAGCGCATCTAGGCAGGCCATCAGGACGTTGCGGATGGCTTCATGACTACTGGATGAAACGGCGACGCGATGGCCGTCCCTGACGAGTGCGAGGATGGCGCGCGCGGCGACATACGTTTTACCTGTTCCGGGCGGGCCCTGGACTGGTAGGACTGTTGCATCCATCGCCCGAATGGCTGCTATAGTTCCTCGGAGGGGATCTGCCGCCTCATCCAGGGGAAGCGGTGACGCACCTTTGAAGCGCGGAGGATTGCGTGAGATGAGATCCTCTGCTGCCTTGTTCGCGCGAGATCCACACTGGTCCTTGATAACTTTGCGCACAGCGGAGGGAATGGGTTTGGCATCTATAGCGAAGGAGGGAATGAGATCCAGCCGGTCTGGGAGCTTATCGCCGGAGCTCGGCCCCATTTTCAGCGTTACCCGCCGAGCACGGCGGTCGAGCGACGTGATGTCGACCTGTCCGAAACCGCCATCGATAGCAAACTGCGAGGATTTGCCTGCCCTTAGCTTCGTCTCCTGCGGCGGATATCGGTAATCTCGCTCATTCGATCTCTTCACCGATCGCTGCGGCCCATGGGCGACGAGGCCGCCAAGGCATTCCATATCATCGCAGAGCTCGTCGAAGTCCTTCGCAGCAGCGTCGAAAACAGCCCACGCAGCAGGCTTTCGCTCGCGCCAGTGGAAGACGCCTAGGTCATACAGGAGCCGCTGACGGTCGTCGGGTAGGCTGGATTGAAGCAGCAAGTCGGCGAGATCGTCTACTTCGGCTTCGGCCTCTACGGACTTTGCGGTGCAGCCTTCGCCGAGTTCCAGCCATCGCCCTTCTGGCCGGATTTCGAGTAGCCAATCGCGCAGCCGCTCCGTCGAGACGCAGTCGATGCGATTGTAGTTTTCGATCTCGTCCAAGATGGCGGCGACATGGCTTTCACGCCACTTCTCATAAGCGACAACAGACCCGCCCGCGGTCTTCACCTCGCCTGTGCGGGAAAGATCATAGAAGGCCTCCATATCCTTAATTGAATAGGATGGCTCGGATGCATACACGCCTCCCCGAACAACGGCATAGAGGTCGATGAAACGGCGCTCCCTCAGCCACCGATCGAGCTGCGCTTCGCCGACGCAGTGCCGAGTGGTGAGCTTGCGAAGCGCGCTGATTTCGTATGATGCGTAGTGGTAGATATGAGCTTGCGGGTTCTGCACTATGCTCTGCCCGAAGAGTGCAAAAAGGGCGACTATCGCCTCCTTCTCCTCCGCAAAGTCATGAGCCCAGAAAGCTTTGAAGGCCTTCCCATCCCAGACCCCGTGTAGGTATTCAAGGCCTTCGGTGCTGGTTTCAGCATAGAACGGGTCACCTTCGATGTCGTAGTAGAGATCGCCAGGATGGGGCCGGGGCAGCAGGTCGAAGCCCTTGCCGGGAAGGGGAGGGCGCAGCGCATAGGACGGTTCGCCACTCTTCCGCTCTTGCTGCAGCGATGCCTGAGTCCTGAGCTTTTCGAGTGTCGACTCGGCCATCCTCGGCACACGGCCGCGTTGTTGTGCGAGAGTGGCCATCGTAGTGATGCCGGTTGCTTCAAGCTTTTCCACCTGGACTTTCGTCATGCCGGCAACGCGGAAAAGGCTGTCCTCTTGCTCCCATTCTCCAGCGCAATGTTCACGCCAGCGGCAGAGATTACAAGTTGCACAAGGCACAGGTCGAGTTTTCGTTGGTTCGACAACGAAGGACTCAAGCCTCTCTCGTGCTGCGCGAGCATACGCCGCATATTCCGCGAGACGGAAACTGAAACGCTTGCCGTCGCCAAGCTCCACGTGTGCCCGCTCTGGACTACGTCCCTGGGCAGTTGCTAACAGGTCGGAATAAAGGACGAGTTGCAAGACATGCGCCGGAGCAGGTTTGCGCTTCAGCTTGGTATCTGTAACCTCGTAAGAAAATCCCCCGAGTTTCGAGGGCAAATCAACCCGTTCGAGGAAATCGGAGTATCCGCCCCACATGTCTCCTTCGAGCGCTCCCTGGAAAACAATATCCGGGCCACTTCGAAGGGCCTCTAGCGTCGCTTTGACAGCCACATCGAAGGCGATCCCATCCTTTTCAATCTTGGAGATACGCTTTCCGCTGGTCTCGAGCCGCGCCAGATGGGCCGCTTCGTGCGCGTCGCCATATCTTTGAAGTAGGGCCGCGTCTTCACTGTCATCCGCCGGCTTCGGCCCCTCGCCTGCAAGATGTGCGAGGTCCAGGCGTGCTGCATGCGAGCAGGCCATGAATCGCATCAAGTCCGAGGCCGATAGGCGAAGCCCATTGCCGTCGCGTCTCATCACGCGGCATCCAAAACAGGTTCCTGGCCGATAATTGCGAGGCTCCGACCTCCAAGATCTCGGAAGGCTCTCTGTCGGCATGAAAATACAATGATCTGCAGATCTTGTGCCTGTCGCGTCAAGGCGTCGAAGATACGCTCGATGCGGTCGTCGTCGGTGTAAACGATCGCATCGTCGAGAATCACTGGCGCGGGGTTACCTGCCTTCGCCAGCATTCGAGCAAAGGCTAGCCGCACGAGAAGTGCGATCTGTTCCTTGGTGCCGCCCGACAGGATGTCAAAGTCTTCCTCCGTCCCGGCTCGAACCAGAGCCGTTGGCAGGACCTTCTCTGCATCGAAGCGAAGCTCAGCCTCGGGCCAGAGCAGTCGGATGAGTGGGGTAATCTCCCTCAGGACGGGCTCAACGTAGCGGTCACGTGCAGCAGTTCGGGCGGATTCAAGTGCGTCGTCCACTGTTTGTAGGACTGAGACCTCGAACATGATCTCTTCAAGTCTCCGCCTCGCTGCTTTCAGTCGAATCTCGACGTCGGCCAGCTCTTCCTCGACGGCCTCCGCAGCATGCATTTCGATTGCCGTATCCAACTTTCCGAGATCAACGCAAATGCGCTGGCGGTCCTGTTCGACGCGTGTGATGACCGATCGTGCACGTTGTAATACAGCCTTCGCCGCTTCAAGATCAGGCGCCACGGCCAAGATTGCTTGGCGCTGTCCAATCGCCTCTGCCAACGCGGCCCGATGCCCAACAAGCCCGTTCATAAGGCGTATCTTTTCGGCCTCGGCATCTTGGAAGCTGCTGAGCGCGGAGAGTGCCCTGGAGACCCTCTCCGCTGCGCTTTCTGCGGCTGCTGAAGCACGGGCCGCGGCGGTCTGCGCTGTTTCGAACGCAGAACGGGCTTTCTCAAGTGTGCTGGTTGCGTCTGCAAGAGCATGTTTTGCTGCTACCTCGGCCTCTTGAGCCTCTCGTGCGCTCGGAAGTTCGGGTTCCGCTTCCACTGATTCAGGCAGGCGGGCGATACTTTCCCGCAGGGCTTCGATTCCATGCGGCGCCGCTCCGTTTAACTGGTGTTCGGCACTCCGGCATCGAGCTTCCGCCTCAAGCCGGAGATGCGCGGCTGCACGAGCAGTCTCGATGGTCTCGTAGCCAGACGCTCCAAGTGCGTCGGCAAGAGCTTTCTCGGCTACCGCAAGTGTATCGGCGGCAGACTGTGCACCGGGGTGGACCGCTAGGTATCCAATGCCGTCAATCTCCAGCGTGGCGCCATCGGGTATTGCCACACGATTTCCATCAGGCATCGGCTTACCGTTGAGCGCGACACCATCTTTTCGTCCAACGGCATACGTCATCGTGAGAGCGACGGCCTCGATCTCGCGTGCCTTTCGTAGAACCCGGACCTCTCCAGCGCGATCCTCCAACTGACGCAGCACCTTTTCTGTGAGGCCAACCTTGGCGTCCGCTACGGCTTTCTCGAGCTCGGTCCGCAAGCCTTCGGCTTGGGTCAGTCGAACCGCAAGCTCCGCACGCCGCTCTGCCGTCGCGGCGCATGTCTGAGCACGTAGTGCCCTTCGAAGGATTTCAGAGGCAGTTTCTGCCGATGAGGACGCCTTGTCGAAACTCCTTCTCGCCTCGATGAATACACCCTCTGCTTCACGGTGCCTCTCGTCCTTGATTGCGGCATCAGCCTTGGCCAACTCAAGGGCGGCTCCGGCACTCTTTTCTTCGGCAAGCGCGGCCTCGATTATCGCAAGCCTCTCCTGGGCTCGTTCCATCTCAAGGCATTTGGATCTTTCTGCTTCGATTGCTCGCTCAAGCGCTTCTGCATGACGGGATGCCTCGTCATGGGCGGCCTGTGCCTCCGCAAGCCGCGTCATCCTTTCCGAATCCTGCTCGCCGTCTTCAAGACTGGCGAGTTCGCGCCTTAGATTGCGCCGGCGATCAAGTTCCGCCCATAGAGACGCCGCCTTGGCTGCAAGCCCATCGCGTCGGAGATCGAGAGCCGAGACCTCGTCTTCCGTGGACTTTAGTGGGCCGCCAACTTTCGCTTTTCCGCTGCTGGTCAAGTAGCGGTCAAGTTCCCTCCGACAACGATCCCGCGTCGCGTCCATACGACGCCCGCCGGTCATTGCTTCGACCTCGCCGGTGACGGAAGAAAGCAAGTCGCGCCGTGCTGAGTGGGCGGATTCGCCTTCGTCGAGACTGGTCAAACCCTGTCGCACCCAGAGGAGACCGGCCGGCCCCCCTTCCTTTGGTGCTTTGAGCACCTCAGCGAGCCATGTCTCGGCATCGTCCGCCTGCTTGATCAGGTGCCCGCTACGGGAGACCTTGGCCTCGCCCTTGCGCGTCTTGCTCCAGCGCTTTTCGACTTTGAAGCGGGTTTCGTTGATTTCAATTTCGACTGCCACTTGAGGATCACCGCCGGAATGCGGCGCAAGACTCGCGACCTCTTTGTCCCAGGACCTGTAGCCTTTAAAAAAGAGCGCGTGGAGTGCATCAACGATGGTCGACTTGCCGCTCTCATTCGGGGCCGAGAGGACGTTCAGCCCGGTGCCGATACCAGTGATCTCAACGGGGTCGGTGAACCGTCGGACGTTATCGAGGCGTATCGCGAGAAGCTTCATTGCGTCTCTCCCTGCACATAGTTGTAAAGGCGTCTAAGTGCCGCCGCGGCGATCGCCCGATCCGTGGGGGGCGTTGAAGCGTCTTCAGACCTCTGATGGAGGCCTTCAGCTGCCAACCGAAGTGCGCCGCTCAACGCAATTCCATCGAGATCTTCCAGGCTGCATTCGGTGGCGAGATCTGCATCGTCGAATTCGAAATGCCAGAACTCGGGCTCTGCAAGCTCTGCTGCACGCGTCAGAGCCATGCGCGCTGGCAGGCCCAGCCTACCGGTGGCTCGAATTTTGAGAAGCATGTCGCGCCTCTCCTTGCCTTCGACCGGCAACAGCATCTTTAGCGCAGCTACAGCGTCTTGTGCAGGTATGAGTGGCAGTGGTGCTTCCCGCCAGTCGAACTGACCGGCCTGAATGGTGTTGACCTCGGGCACCGCGCCCGGAGCCAGGAGAGTGACAGCGAGGCAAGTGCCGGGGCCGCTGTGCTTGAATCGATCGCGCTCGGGGGTGCCACAGTAGAAAGTGCGATCGCCGAACTGCTTCAGTCCGTGCCAATCACCAAGCGCAAGATAGTCGAGCCGAGCAGACTTGGCGCGATCGGGCGGTATGATGTCGGCACCGCCGTCCTCGGACCCGAATGTAAGGACCCCGCCATGTGCAAGCCCAATCCGGAAGTGGTCGGCAGGAGTAGCGCAAAGGGGCATCCACTCTGTCAGATCGCGGCCGGGAAAGCGGCGAGGCACCGGAGCGGGCAGAAGAACCACACGCGGCGCGATCTCGACTGGCTCCGGCGCATCAAGAAGATGAACGTTCGCTGGAGCATGGGCGCGGACGCGACCCCAGAGCGCTTCAGCCGCCAGGCTGTCGTGATTTCCGGGAAGAATCCACCAATGAAGGCCTTGCGCGGAGCTCATCGCAGCCAAGGCGTGACGCCAAACGGCGTCAGAAGGCGTTTCCGTGTCAAAAACGTCTCCAGCAAGGAGCACGTGGCTTGCGCCGTGATCTAATGCGGAAGCGGCCAGACGTCCGATCGACGCGTGCCTCGCCTCTACCAGGCGACCGCGCGCGTTTTCGGGAAGGTTGCTGAACCTGCGGCCGAGGTGCAGATCGGACGAATGAATAAAACGAAACATGTGAAGATCACCAGTGCCAGATTGAGGCGGACCCAAAAGTGCGATCCGAATTCACATGAGCTATCATGCGAGGGTGTCAGAAGCTGTCATGGAGAGGAGTGGTCGCGAACGTTGAAGGGTTGAATTATCGAACAAAGTATGAACATCAATTAGGGAAGTGCATCAAAATCAGCCCTCCGGGCCGCGTGAACAATATCTGCAAGCTCTTCGGGTTTGATGACCTGGACAGCATCCCCCCACTGGTAAAGGTGCCAGGCCATCTCGAGCCACCCAGAGGCCTTGAACCGCACTTCAAGTGCGCCATCTTCAGTTACGCGCACTCGTTGATTGGGATGAAAGCGCCATTCCGCAGCGCGATCGGCCGCTTCTGGAGCGAAGCGCCACACGACCTCACCGAATTGGCTGTCGTCTTGGAATGACCCGAACGCTCGCGCCGCATGCGCTGCAAGATCAAAATCGAGGTCTCGCGCAAACCATTCGTCCGTCACTTCGACCGCGCTGATTCGGTCAAAGCGGAAATGCCGAAGCTTCAGTCCTTTATCGGGTTGCCTCCCGACGAGGTAGCGCCGCGCACCGAGAAGAACGCCGTAAGGTTCGACAAGACGTAGACTGTCATTGTAGCTGAAGCGAAGCCTATACGGTCCCCGAAGCGCTGCGGTCACTGCGTCGGTCACGGCTTGTGCCACGGCAACGAATGGCCCTGGCCTTGCTGCAACTCCGTGAACCTCAAGCATCGCTTCGGCGTCAGCTTCCGCGCGCCGTGCTTCTTTGACAGGCAGTGCCGCCAGAAGGCGGTCACGAAGGCTCGCCAAAGCGCGGGCTTGCCTTGAATCACCGCTTTCCCGAAGTCGGGAAATCGCGAATTCGAGCCCCTCGAGCTCCTCATCCCCGGAGAGCCGCAATCTAGCAAGTGGGATCTCGCGAACCATCCAGCGCCGTTCCCGAGTTTGATCTTCGGCGATCTCTACAGCGTGTGGAAATGCCTCGGCGAGCGCTGAGGTCATGCGCTGCGCAGTTCGATGGCTTACCTCGAAATGCTCACAAATATCCACGAGCGTGACGCCGCGGAACCGTGAGCAGGCGAAATCAGCCAGTCTGAGAAGTTCTTTTGCCTTGGAATAGGACATGGCGTGGTCGTGTCCCCGGTGGTGGCGTAGCTGACGGAAGCGAAGGGTGGGAATTCGGCTGTTAAACAAATATCGCGGACAGAAAGAGCGGAGCCCATCGCGGACTAGGCCCTGAAGTCACGGCGAGCTACCAACATCGCTACCGCCCCGGACTATCATCACAAAGACATTTGCACCGTCCCAAAACGCTTCTCTGACATCAAGCGGAAGTTGATTCCAGGCACCTAATAGAGAACCGTTCTCGGAGGCGTCGCATACAAGCAAACAGGAATAGTCGTAGCTCCATTCGCCCTTGATGGGACCGGGATCCGAGTAGGGAAAGGAACGATAGAAAAATGCCTCCCTGATACAATCAACCAAAACCGTTTCGGCTTGCGTGATTGACCCGCCGTCAAAGTATTTGCCTTCGAACACTATGGGGTATGGAAAAGGGGAGCTTAGGGCAAAATCCGGGCAAGCCCGCTCTAGTTTGCCTGCCTTCCAAGCATTGAAGAGGTCTGAGCCTTTACCCATCAACTTCTTTATGAAGGGGGTGCGAGCGGTTCTACTTGCCGACTTTTCACAATAGGGCTGAATATCAGCGTTATTCCAAAATTCAGAGAGAAACGCGGTTCGGGTGGTATTTCCAGTCATCCCCTTGGTTTGTTTCGCTAGCTCGTAGACCACAGGCGTAACAAAGTGATTGAGAAATGCCCACTCTTTTCCTCCAAGATGCCTCTTTGTTGGATCGTTTTTGGCAGTTTCAATCAGTTCACCGATCTTGATCCTCATCGATGCAGCATGAGGTAGCGACGCTTGGATTAGTCGATGAAGATCCTGCAAAAATGTGAATGCTTGGCGCTTTAACTCAATTCGTGACATTCCATCCCCCAAATGGTCGCGTCCCGCGGAGTGGTAGTGGTGTAGTTGGCAGCTGATGGCCGCAGCCGTGCATGCCGGGATTGTGAATGCGCCGTGCCTGCTAGCTGAAGACAGGATCGCTCATCTCGATGATTGTTTCCAGCATCGCCTCGAGTATATTCTCGCCGACTGTGCTCGCCAGGTTCAGGAAGTTTCACCGGACAAACCGGGACTGTTTGCAGGCGGGCCGTCCGCTGTCAGATCGAGCGCCGGTGCTTCGGCATAAATGAAAGTGCGCCACATCTCGATGACGGCCTCGATGGCCTGATCGAACCGCACGATGGACTTGTCGCGCCGTCGGATGATAACGCCGCCGGTCCAGCCGCCCTCGGCTTGCTGCCAATCTCCTTCGATTGTGTCGCCGCGATAGGTAACACTCTCGATCGATCCGCCGGACGCGATCGAACACGTGGCACGGGTATAGAGATGCTTAAAGGCCGTCGCCATGTCCTGGATATCCCTGAACGACGGCGTGCGCGTCGTGACTGCCTTTTGGAAGTCCGTCAGGGTCTTATAGCGCTGGGCGAAAACCTGATTCCTACGGGCATGATAGCGGTAGTAGTGATCGGCCATGTGGAAGGAGGAAACAGCTGCGTGAAATGCCTTGCGGATTGAGTGGGGCGTTTCTTTCCAGTCGTCGTAGTCGTCGACGACAAAGCCATCAAAGAAGTCGTAAGGTGTCATTCCCATGGTCGCATCTCGATCAAGAGTTGGCTCTTGCAGCGAAGCCTGTATATTTTCTGGCGAACACGCACAGCAAACGCTGAATTACCAGATTTTGGTGGCAGAGGGGGACAGCCGTGACCGCGACTACTGACTACGGAATCCGCTTGGGTGACAAAGCGGCATTGGCTGTGGGTTTGGCCGCAAGGCCCCAGGGCACAACGATGGGCGAGATCAGGAGTCATACCGACCAAGGTCAATACAATGTGTTCAAGAGACTAGAAGAAGTCGGCCACACAGTCATCCGCAAGGGCAAGGGCGCGCAGATGCGCATTTGGCTCCGGCACAAGGCTGCGGGCGAGGCTGATCTAAAAGAAGCCAATGAGGTGGTTGATATGCTGCCACGGGAGGTGGTCGACGAAGTTACCGATGCCGTCATGCTGACCTTCTCGTTGGAACGCGATCTTCAGGTAGCGCTGCGCGCGAACCTCGCTCAGTTAGAAGACGGGCTCGTTGTGGCGGACCATGGATCAGAGGAAAAGTTTCGGGATATCACGGCGCAGGACCGGGACGGAAATCTGGTCGTGATCGAGTTGAAGGCAACCAAGGCCGGAAAGGACGCGGTAGCCCAGCTCCTAGCCTACATGGCCGAGGCTGCCACGATGCGGAATGTCGACAAGGGAAAGGTTCGGGGAATCCTTGTTGCACCGGCATTCCAGGAAAAAGCACTTTCAGCGGCGTCGATGACCCCGGCGGTTGCGCTCAAGACCTACCGGGTTGGGTTCTCGTTCACGGATGCGTCGTAGCGGCACCAATTCCGCCCTTCGCTTGCGCCAACCTCGCAGAAATCACGAGCCACGCCTGAAGCCTGGCCCAAATCCCAGGCAATAGAGCAGCGCTATCCCCCGAGCCCGCAAGAGTGTGGGACATTGACCGGGATCGATCCAAGGCGTTTGCCGTCGTAGCCTTCCGCGACCGTCGCTATCACCGCCAGGTTCCAGCCATAGCCGCAGTGGGCAGTGTCCGGGCGCTCCAGCAGCCCGAGATAAGTCTGATCGTTTGAGACGATGACGTTGGTAATCTTCATATCCTCCGGCAGATATGCCTTGGGGAACAGCCGGTAGCTCAATAGGTCATTCGGATCTGTGAAAGCGACAAAGCGGATGGGGCCGGCCGGTTCGGCGACAAACGCCTTGTTCTTGCGAGCTCGCGCGCTGGCGAACACGTCGAGGAGCGATCCACTGGCTCGATCCACCGATTTGTTAGCTACAATCCTGGCTGTGCCTGGAGAGTAGGTTGCGGCATTCAGGAGAGGTATCTGGTTTGCCAGCAGGAAAACCATTTGGACATCGCCAAGGCGTTGGGCAATTAGCGACTGTTCCGATGCCGGCGCGGTTTCCCATATCGAGACGATAGCATCGGAGAGTATTTTGCTGCCCAGGCTTTCCGCAACCAGCACAGTCTTCCGCCGGGGCTTGCTGTCGTCGATAGCGCAGCGGCCTTTGGCTGAAATATTGCCGCCCAGAGCGTCACAAACTTCAGAGCGCATCCAGGATCTGGTTGGGTTGCCAGCCGTGCCCGTGTAAATCACAGCGTCGGAGAAACAGTCGTCGATCAGCCCTTTTTTGAGATCCCTATTCAGGCTGGCACGCTTAAGTTCATCATTGTGATCAAGCCCAATCGCGATTTTTGCACCGGCGGCGAGGGGCGACCAGACGAGAAAACGAAGTTCCAGTGCATGTCCGTTCACACTGTGATTGAACGTGACGCGCGCGGCGCGCCCTGGGCCATACACAGTGTTTCGCCTAGACGACCCAATTGGGATTGCCTGTTGGAGTAGGGCATGACGGTTATCTGCCCAGTCTTCTTCGTGAGTGCACATCCCGTGCACCCAGACGACCCGTAGGTCTTCTTGCTTGGCAAAGCTCATAATGCCGCCAAAGCTGGATGCGTTGGTTAGGCCAGGTTCTTGAATCTTCGGGGGGACGTAAGGGGTCGTGCACCCCGAAATCAACAATGCAGCACAGAAGATGAATACAGAAAATACCGTGCACAGAGGACGCTGTATTACTGTTGCCATCTGTTTTCCCCCAATCCCTCTTCAGTGAAGCCGAGAAAGGGAGAAAAAGCGAGTCGTTTCGACCGCGCGAGGACTATCTCACGGAAGACGCGCGAAGGCCGCGCTCACGGCAGCAGAATGCAAGCCGAAGATCCATAATAGCGCGCTTGTCTGGTGTTACATCAGTGAGCGTCGCCATCGAAATTTTCCTCTTGGCCTTCAGTTTCTCGGCAACTTGTGAATCTCAAGCCTAACCGGTCCACCACGGTCGCAGCTGGTGCAGAAAAGTGCCCTCTCGACCGAACTGAAAAGCGCGCCTTTGCCGTATCGCCGGATAAGGCCGGCGGGCTTCACTTCCGCATAGTGAGAGCAGTTCTTGCACCAGGCCCGCAGGGTGTGCCATTCGCGGAGGTCGCCGAGCGCGACGTCGAGGCCGGCGTGCACGCTGCCGTCTACGATCGTCTGCGGGTCAATCTTGACGTCGCCAGGTGTCAGCATCTTCTCCATCACATGCCGTGCGTTGTAGTGGATTAGCAGCATTCCCGGGCGTCTTCGGATCGCGACGTGCCAGGCGGTTTGGCTGATAAAGAAATCCGGTGACCGGCATAGCGTCTCGACGAGCTGGGTCTCGTCCCGATCCCAAACTTCGATCCGAAAATTGTCCTCTGCAGTTTTTCCCATAGCTTCGCCGGCCAGCGCGGTGACGCCTCGCCATGGTCCCTTTTTTGCCTAGATCGAGGATGGAAATAAGGAACATATTCCTCGCCAGTCAAGATGATCTTGACTCTTGTGTTCTCTTTTTGTTCACTGTTGGCAGGATAGCAACAGGAGGAAGTCATGGAGCTTCGCTTGGACATCGAGGGTGCCACGCCCTTAGAGATCGCGCGCGGTATCGAAGCGGCCCAGACCGTCTTTGAGGGGGCGAAGGAAATGCCCAAGGCGGCGATGTTCAATGCTCGGATAGAAGGTGTCGACACGACACCGGCCTTTCGAGACGCGTTCAAATCGAAGCGCTGTCTGATCCCAGCCTACGGCTACTACGAGTGGACGATATCGCCGGCAGACGGAAAGAAAGATCCATGGCACATCTTCCAGTCCGGCCATGCGCCGTTCTCATTCGCTGGCCTATGGGCCTACAATTCGAACCTTGAAATCACGAGTTGCACGATCATCACCGAGGCATCAGCGGCGCCGGTTAATCAGATCCACGACCGCCAGCCGCTCATTCTGGATTCGGCTTTCTACGACGCCTGGCTCGATCCCAAGACGCCGGCCGGAGACCTGAAAGACATCTTGCGCCACGACATTGACGGGAGCCTGCCTATGAGCGACGAAATCAGACTTCCCATGCCGGAACACGTCACACCGCCGGGAATCCAGCACCACGTCTGCGAGCACGCCGGATGCGTCAGGGATGCCGGTTGGGGCTTCGCCAAGCCCCGGCAGGGGCCGCATTGGTTCTGCTTCGAACACCGCGCTGAAGGTGAGCGCTTTCTGTGAGGAGGAAACAACAATGCCCCGTTTAAGCGTTGCAGCGGAGCTCGAGAGCGCTGCGGGTCGGATCGCCGATATCTCTCGCGCCGATCTTCAGATCATGCTTCGAAGGGCCGCGCTCGTGCTCCGCAATATCACGGGTGTCACGCTCGATCCCGCAGCCGACGAGTCGATTAATGGCATCGCTGCGGAAATGAGCATGTCGAAGCCCGAGCTTATCAAGACCATCCTTGGAGACTGGCTGATCGCGAACGCGTATGTGCCGGTGCCTTATGCTCTCGACGACGAGAGGGCCACGGACGGAAGTGCATAGCCAATGTCAGACAACATTCTACCCACCCAGAAGAAACCCAAGCTGATCGTAGTTGTGGCGTTCGACCGTGGCGACGAAGGCGAACTGTTCACGGCCTACGGCCCAACAGATCAGCAGACCGAGGAACGCGCGATCCGCACCGCCAAAGCGCTGGCCTCGAACCATGTCGGAGTGATCGCTTGGAGCCGCGATGCCGACCCGGCGCTCGGCGACTATGGGCCGCCGACGGTGTTGTTCACCAATGGTGATGTTCCGGACATGGAGTAACCCGCCAATTCCGGCCAGATAGCGTTTGCTGTGCTCATTCAAGGCCAAGAATTTGTCGGCCCCGAGCAAAACACGCGTCGGCACGGGACTCCTCAAGCACAGGCTTGTCACGGCCATCAAGCATTTCCCTGCATGAGTTCAGAAGTTTTCCAGCGTCGTTCTGAGCCGCCTCGGCCACAGCTAGCCAACTAGCTCTCGTCGCGAAATCCCGCCCATCGAAATAGCATTAGTCAGGGACACGGCCGCCAGCGGAGTCTGCGATCTCAATGATCTCAATTCGATGGTAATCAACGTGGGGTTGCAGACCTCGTTTCGAAGACAGGTAACCATTCAGCATAGCGATTGATGTTCGACAGCGCACGAGAGGGATGGCTGACTTCAAAGTAGGACAGGCTCCTCGATTTGATCTCGTCGAAGAGCCCGGATGCACTGAGAGCGCGCGAGGCGTCGCCTCCCATTGCTACAACTTTTCGTAGCCTCGGCATATGTTTGATTGTGAATCGAACGACTGGCGCGGAGATCGCAAACGCATGCGGTGCGTCCGGCAAATCACCTCGCTTCAGACCGTCGTTGCGGAGGAGAAAGCAGGCGGAAATATACAGGAAGTTGCAAGATGTGTTCTGAAAAAAACCATCCTCGAGCTGGCCAAAATGACGAAGCGTCTTGAGCAAATTCTTGTTCGTCGGGGCCTTGGGGTTGTGGCTGTAGGGGTTCGTATCACCGGCGTCCAAGCGCTCTTCAATGTGTTGCGCAGGGTAAAAGTCCTTGGCGATCAAGAGGTGTTCCCCGTCCCAATCGCCGAGCAACGTCTCCGTTCCCCAGAGGTTCTTGTTGCCCAAGCCGAAAGAGAAAATGTTCCTGTAACGTGCATGGTATATTTTGCGCACCGACTGTGGAATTGCAGGTGTCTTGAAACCCAAAACTGTTGTTGTCACAGTCTGTCCCATCGCTTTGCCTTCAGCCAACCGGCCGCTGTAGCTTTTCGCCAACGCGTCTGCGTAGCTCGGCTTTCCCACACCTCTCCCCCCCCCTATGGCATTACTGCTATCGCTGGGCCTTGAGGAAAAGTAGAGGCTTGTCCTTGATCTACTAGAAAAATTAGGATCAGCTTATGTAGCCAATGAGGTTACAACAAATGCCAAACGAGATGAAGGTGTTGCTGCGGGGGGACGTGACGCTGCGTAGTGACCCGGGTCCCCCGCTGAACAAGAAGTATGGACGCATTACAGTCCGCACAAGCCGAGAGGAGTTTGTTTTCGTTGGCGAAGGCGACACAGCCAGAGGCGCCTTGGGTTATATCCAAAGGGCTCACTCCGGAAGCGGCGCTTCCGACAAATTGAAAAGATGTCATGCCGCTGTCAAAGCAGACCGCGGTGGCGCTGCTGACATCGTCTTCGCAGAGTAGGCTTTGTGCAGGTCGCGCTGCTATCCCGCTGACAGACAATGCGGGAAGGGCAGAGACGCCAGCGAGCAAACTTCAACACCTGTGCCAGAAGATCGGCGGCTATACCTTCCGTCTGATACGCTTTCTCGTCTTGACCGATCGCCTAGATTGGCATTTGCCGCCTTCACTCGGGCTAATTGGAATTGCGCATGATTAGCGGAACTGCATGGTTGAGCGCGCTGTAACAATTCGTGAAAGTAGCCGGTCGACTTATCGCTATAACCTCAAAGATGTTGAGGTTGCTCACCCCCGCCCAAGCTGCTGAATTCCTCGCCGTCACTCCGAAGCACCTGCTCGAGCTGACGAAAGAAGGCGCTTTGCCCTGGGTGAACATTGGTCTCGAGGGGAAGAGGCCCACCCGTCGCTATCAACAAGACGACCTTGCCGAGTTCATTGTAAAGCGGAGCCAAAAAGCATGCCGGTATATCGAAAGCACGGCAAACCAGAATACACCTATGACTTCCAGTTTCACGGTCGTCGATTTTCCGGTCCCACGGGCACGAGCAACAAGCGCCAGGCGGAACGCGTCCTAGAGCTCAAGCGGCAGGACGCGCAGAGCAAGCTCAAGACGGCTGCAAGCTTCACTGCCGAAGGACCGATGACACTCGAGATAGCTGCTTCCCGCTATTGGCTGGAGGTGGGGCAACACCTAGCCAATTCCGGTAACTACTACCGATTTCTCGGGTGGCTCCTCGATCATTTTGGCAAGCACGTCACGTTGGATCGGATCTCGGACTCCTTGGTGGCTGCGATGGTATCGCAGAGGCGCAGCGACGGCGTCAGCAACGCCACTGTCAATCGCACCTCTACAGTTCCGCTCCGCGGTATCATGACCCGGGCCAAGAAGACCTGGAAGGTCCCAGTCGGTGATATCGACTGGAGCAGGCATATGCTCAAAGAGCCGAAGGAACGCGTTCGTGAAGCGAGCCAAGACGAAGAGAAGCGCCTGCTGAATGCGATGCGCGGGGACTATGAGCCCGCTGTTCGGTTTGCTCTCCTAACCGGTTGCCGTCGCATGGAGATCGTTGACCTCACGTGGTCCCGCATTGATTTCTTCGGCAGGACGATCACCGTCACTGGCAAGGGCGATAAGACCAGGGTCCTCCCGATGACAGAGGCGGTGCATACCCTCTTGTGGGTCCTGAAGGACCACCATCCGGCGTCGGTCTTCACCTACATCGCCCGGAGAACAAACAAACGTCTCGAACTCGTTAGAGGGACCCGCTACCCCATCACGATGGAAGGCTTCAAGACAGCCTGGCGACGCTACAGAGACAAATCAGGCGTGGAGAACTTCCGGTTCCACGACACGCGCCATACAGCCGCGACGAGAACCCTGCGCAAGGGCAACATGAAGATCGTGCAGAGAATGCTGGGCCACGAGGACATCACCACCACTGCGAAATACGCCCATGCGATGATCGAGGATATGCGTATTGCCATGGAAGCAGCAAATCACACCGGGAGTCACACCGGGACTGAGAGGCCGGCACCTAAATCACTGAAAGATATAAAGAAATCGGCCTGAGCAACCTTGACCCCCAGTCAAGTGCGCTACCGGGCTGCGCTACACTCCGGACCGGTCGCGATGTATCGTGATAAGCCGGTTCGGGTCAACCGAATTCGGCGGCTTTTCTGCTGGATGGAATTGGCGCCTTCGGCACGGGCTGCAGTGCCGGCCGCAACAGCCGCTGGTGACGGTATTCGAGCGCGATGGCGCCCCATATCAGGCCGAGCAGCAGATAGACGTGGCGCCAGTGGTCGATGTCGATGAAGGTGCCGAGCCCGATATTGCCGATGAAGGCGACATAGGCGCACAGCAGATAGGGCTGCCATGGCCGGTCGCGCAAAAGGATGCGGAAGCCGGCAGCGATCGTCCACAAGGTCAGCGACAGGAATGAGACGAAGCCGAGCCAGCCATAGTCCATCAGCGTCTTCAACCAGATGTCGTGCGTGTCTTCGCCAAAGATCGTGCCGAAGACCAGCGGGCCGATGCCGAACGGATGTTCCAGCGCCATCTGGAAACCGATCGTGTAGCGGGCGAAACGGCCGAGACGAGCCGTGTCATAGCTCTGTTCGAGCTGGGCGCGGCTGGAAAACATCTCGGAAACGCCGGGAAGCTGCAGGATGACGATCATCGCGATGACCAGCAGCGCGATTGCGGCGATGGTCATGACGACGACACGCAGCCGGAACTTGCCGCTGTTGCTCTGCAGGAACAGGCAGCCGGTGAGCAGGATCGCCGAGACGGCGAACATGCCCCAGGCGCCGCGCGAGAAGGAGAAGAAGATGCCGGCGGTTATGATCAGCAGCGGCACCGCCAGCAGCGGCATGCGCGCGATCGAGCCGGTCAACAGGAGATAGAGCAGATAGGTGCCGGGCAGCACCAGGAACGGCCCGAACACATTCGGATCCTGAAAAGCGCCCTGGGCGCGGTCGTATCTGGTGAAGATATCGGCGCCGGGGAAAGCGTGGAAATAGCCGGCAATGCCGAGCAGCGAAGTCGCTACCGCGGAGAAGACATAGGCGATGAAGATCAGCCGGTAGAGGTTGGGCTGCACCGCTGTCACCGAGGCGAAGAACACCGCGGTGAAGGCGAGGAACAGCGACACGGCGAGATAGAGCGGCGTGTTGGCGAGGTCCGACATCTGCGTCATCGCGATCATGCCGCCGATGTTCATCGTCAGCAGCAGCACCAGCAGCGGCGCCGCCGCGCGCGAGATGCGCAGGCCGAACAACGCCCACACGCCGATCAGCCCGACCATGTAGAGATCGTAGGGCGCCGGCTCGTCGATGACGAAGCCGGACAGAAAGACGCCGAAGAAAACCGCGCCCGACGCGATCAGCGCGATCAGCTTGGCGTTGACCGCCGAAGGCGGCAGCGTGTTGACCACCGAAGGCGGCAACGTGTTGACCGCGGCCGGCGCATGCGTGAAGGCGCTCAATACGCGTTTTCCGTGTTGAGCAGCCGCACCGGCGTCAACAGCAGGATGCGCAGATCGAACAGCAGCGACCAGTTCTCGATGTAGTAGAGGTCGTACTCCGTGCGCATGCGGATCTTTTCGTTGGTGTCCATCTCGCCGCGCCAGCCATTGATCTGCGCCCAGCCGGTGACGCCGGGCTTGACCTTGTGGCGGGCGAAATAGCCGTCGACCACCTCGTTGTAGAGAAGGTTGTGCGACTGGGCGGCGATGGCGTGCGGGCGCGGACCGACCAGCGACAGCGAGCCGAGCAGCGAATTGAAGAACTGCGGCAGTTCGTCGATCGAGCTCTTGCGGATGAAGCGGCCGACGCGGGTGACGCGCGGATCGTTCTTGGTCACCGTCTGCTTGGCGGTCGGGTCCGAGCGGTCGGTATACATCGAGCGGAATTTGTAGACCTCGATGATCTCGTTGTTGAAGCCATGCCGCTTCTGCCGAAACAGCACCGGTCCCTTGCTGTCGAGCTTGATGGCGATGGCCGTGGCCAGCATGACCGGCGAGAACAGGATGATGCCGATGATGGAGAAGATGATGTCGAAGGCGCGCTTGGCAACCGAATCCCAGTCGTTGATCGGCCTGTCGAAGATGTCGAGCATCGGCACCGAGCCGATATAGGAGTAGGCGCGCGGGCGGAACTGCAGCGCGTTCGAATGCGCCGACAGCCGTATATCGACCGGCAGCACCCACAGCTTCTTCAACAGCTGCAACACGCGCGATTCGGCGGTCAGCGGCAGTGACACGATCAGCATGTCGATGCGTGCGATGCGGGCGAACTCGATCAGCTCGGAAATATTGCCGAGCTTGGGATAGCCGGCAACGATGGGCGGCGAGCGCTTGTCGTCGCGGTCGTCGAAGATGCCGCAGATGCGGATGTCGTTGTAAGGCTGTTTTTCGACCGAGCGGATCAGCTGCTCCGCTGCCTTGCCGCCGCCGACGATAACGGCGCGGCGCTCCATGCGCCCGTTGCGCGCCCAGCTGCGGATCAGCTTCGACATCACCAGCCTGAGGCCGAAGATCAGCACGAAACCGACGACGAACCAGGCGCCGAAAAGCAGGCGCGAATAGTCCTCGGATATCTTGAAGGTAAACGCCGTCAGCGCCATCAGCGCGTAGGTCCCGGCCCAGACCAGCAGCATGCGGCCGAAATTGGCGATCGGCCGCATCAAGGCGACGATCTGGTAGCAGTCGCTGACATCGAGCAGCACCACGGCGACGAACGAAGCGGCGGCGATGGTCAGCGGATACTGCCAGGCGAGATAGTTGAAGAAGCCGACATAGTGGAAATAGAGCAGGAGTCCGGACGCGAACAGCAGCCCGAATTCGACCAGGCGCAACACGCCGCTGACCATGATCGGCGACATCGTATCGCGCCGGTACTGCGAAGCGACCTGGCGGGCGACATTGTTCAGGCTGCCGGGCGCATCGCCTTCAGCAGGACTCTCGAGTTTGCGCACCGCGTCGGCAGAAAAACGGCGCGTGGGGTCGATTTCGTTCATGGAACTTTCCCGCGGGCTTCGCCCAACTGGATAGCAAAAGAGAGCTAAGAAAGCCTTGAAGCAACAGGTGGCTTTGGAAAGGGTTCAGCGCCCGAGGGCGGCGAAGTAGGCTTTCTCGATCTCGGCCGCCATGACGTCGGCGCCGAAGCGCGCCTTGAGGTCGGCGGTGCCGGGCATCAGGCTGATATAGGCGCCGAGGTCGGCCATCGCCTCGCTCACCTTGTGGCCGAGCTGCTTAGGGTCGGGGCGGATCAGGGCAGGGGAGGTCTCGCCGAAAATCTCCGGTATGCCGCCAACGGCGGTGGCGATCATCGGCATGCCTGCCGCCAGCGTCTCCAGCACGATATAGGGCATGGCTTCCGCGCGGGATGGCACGATAACAAGCTCCGCCAGCGCAAAGGCATCCCTTGCCGGCATTGGCGGCAGGAAGCGGACTTGGCCGTCGAGCCCGAGCCGCTTCACTTGTGCGTGATAGCGCGGCAGGTCGTCGCCATCGCCGACCATCACGGCGCTAAGCGGGCGGCCAAGCCGGGTTGCGGCCAGCACCAGCGCATCGATGAAAATGTCTGGCCCTTTGAGGTCGCGCATCATGCCGATGTAGAGCAGGTCGGCAGCATTCGGCACTGTGCCGACCGGTTCGAATTCGGCGGCGCGCAGGCCGTTATAGACCAGCCTGTTGGGGATCGGCGGCTCGCCGACTTTCCGGCGATAGGTTCGCCTCTCATAATCGGAGACAAACAGCAGGCAGTCGGTGAAGCGGCCCATGAAGCGTTCGAGCGCGAAGAACAGTTTTCCCGTGGCCGTGGTTTCGTCATAGTGGAGAGAGCCGCCATGCGGCGAATAAAGGCGGGCTACGCGAGACCTTGATACCCGCAACAATGAGCCGAACAGACGGGCATAGGCGCCACCCTTGGCGCCGTGCCCGTGAAGCACGTCCGGCCGCAATTCCTTGATAATCTTGTAGGTGCGCCAGGCCGAGGCGAGGTCGCCCGGCCCGACATGACGCTGCATCGGCGTGCGATGGATGCCGAGCGCCAGGCTGCCTTTCATCTGTTCGAACAGGTGTTCCTCGAAATCGCCGCCCGTCGTCGAATCGCAGACGATGCCGACGGAATGACCGGCGGCGACCTGCGCCTCGGTCAGGTCGCGCACATGCCGAAAAATCCCTCCGACGGGTGAGCGAAAACAGTGGACGATCCTGAGCGTGTCCGCCACGTGGTCTAGAACAGGCGTTCGCGGACGTAGACGGTGTCGCCGGGCAGCAGCGGGTCCGAGGTGACCACGCGCCCGGTCATCACCTTGCCGTTGATGTCGCGGGTGATGTCGACGCTCTCCTGGTTGGCGCGTGGCGAGAAGCCGCCGGCAATCGCGATCGCCTTCTGCACGGTCAGGCCCGGCACGTAGGAATACTGGCCTGCGGCACCGACTTCGCCCATGACGAAGATCGGCCGGTAGCGGTCGATCTCGACCGACACATCGGGGTCGCGCAGATAGCCTTGGCGCAGTTTGTCAGCGATCTCTTTCTCCAGCTGTACGGCCGTGTGGCCACGTGCCGGCACGGCACCGACCAGCGGGAAGGAGAGGTAGCCGGACTGGTCGACGCTATAGGTGTTGGTCAATCCCTCCTGCTCGAACACGGTGACGCGGACACGGTCGCCGGCGCCGAGGCGGTAGGGCTGTTCGAGCACTTCGTGGAAGGCTGCCGGCGTCGGCCTGTAGCTGGAGCAGCCGGCAAGCATCGACACGGCAAGCAGAGCGCGAAAGAGGGAAGCAGTGCTTTTCATGAGCGGACACGAACCTTCATCACTCTGGCCGCCAGGACGTCGCGGCAAACCTTAAGGGATCCGGGTTCGTTATCATCCCGTTAGGGTTAATGGCCGGTAAAGGGGCGCGGCCGATGTGGCGGCAATCGATAGAAACCGGGCCGTTTTCCGGTCGTTGTTTGCCGCCTGCGCGCCAAACTCTGACGGCTGCTTACAGCGTTCTTAACGGCTGAGTTACCATAGTTGTTTACGGTGCAATCTAGACTCAGTACCGGAGCAGGAATGCATGTCCGTTCAGTCCGCGGCCGCAGATGTCGATGTCGATCTCAGGCAACTCTTCGCAAGTCTTGCGAGGAACTGGCTGCGCATTCTTGTGGTCGCGCTGGTGGTGACAGGGCTGGCGTTCGCCTTTGCCTGGCTCGCCACGCCGCACTACAAGGCCACGACGCTGCTGAAGATCCAGATGAACGAATCGGCCTTCACCCGCCCTGCCGGCACCAATGACGACGACAAGCCGGTCCTTGATGCGGAAGGTGTGGCCACCGAGGTTCAGGTCATTTCCTCATCCGATATCCTCAATAAGGTGGCCGAACAGCTCAATTTGGCAAATAAGCCGGAGTTCGACGATGCGTTGAACATGTCGCCGGTTACCCGCTTTCTGGTCATTGCCGGCCTGAAAAGCGATCCGGAAGAAATGCAGCAGGAAGAGCGCGTGCTGAAGAAGATGCGCGACAAGCTCAATGTCTACGGCGTCGAGAAGACGCGAGCGATCGCCATCGAATTTTCCTCCGAAGATCCCAAGCTTGCCGCCGACATTCCGAACGCCATTGCAGCCGCCTACATCGCCTACCAGGCGGCGGCGAAGACCAAATCGAATTCCGCGGCCACGGCCTTCCTGGGGCCGGAAATTACCGACCTGCAGGCGCAGGTGAAGGCTGCCGAGGCCAAGGTTGCTGCCTACCGGGCGCAGTCGGACCTGTTGATGGGTGGCAACAATTCAGTGCTGGCGACACAACAGCTGTCCGAGCTGTCGAGCGAACTGTCGCGGGTGCGCGCCAATCGCGCCGCGGCCGAAGCGACTGCCGACAGCGTGCGCAAGGCATTGCAGAACGGCGCCTCGCTGGATGCGGTGCCGGAGGTGCTGTCGTCCGATCTGATCCAGCGCTTGCGCGAGCGCCAGGTCGAGCTGAAGACCAACATCGCCGACCTCTCCACCACCTTGCTCGACAATCATCCGCGCATCCGGGCGCTGCGGTCGCAGCTCGCCGATCTCGACGGCCAGATTCGCAACGAGGCGCAAAAGATCATGCGCGGATTGTTGACCCAGGCGCAGACGGCCAAGGCCCGTGAAAGCCAGCTCATCGCCGACGTCAATACGCTCAAGGCTGCATCGGCGCGCGCCGGCGAGGAACAGGTCGAACTCGATGCGCTGCAGCGCGAAGCGACCGCGCGGCGCCAGCAACTCGAATCCTACATGACCAGCTTCCGTGAAGCGTCCTCGCGCAAGGACCGCAACTATCTGCCGGTCGATGCCAGTGTGTTTTCCGAAGCGCGGATGCCGTCCGAACCCTATTTCCCGAAGATCGTCCCGATCGTCGGCGCGGCCTTCGTCGGTTCGCTGCTGCTGATGGCGATCGTGACGCTTCTCCAGGAATTGTTCTCGGGTCGCGCCATGCGCCCGGCCCCGGGCGCCCGTTTCGAGCACATCGAGCAGGTTGCGATGCCGGCTGCCCGCCAGGAGCCGGCGATTGTCGAAATCGCGGAAGCCGAGGATCATCCGGCTGTGGCTGAAACCGAGACGGAGCCGGCAGCGGCTGTCGTGGCGGAAAAGGCTGCCGCGAGGGCCGAACCGGTGCGCTCCAGCCTCGGCGAAGTCGACGTCGAAAAGGCAGCCGAAAAGCTGATCGCCAGCGGTGCGGCCCGCGCCATATTCGTGTCGCCCGAAGGCGACGAAGCGGCGGCCTCGGCGGTGCTGGTGGCGCGCGAAGTCTCCGACGCCGGGCTGCGCGTTTTGCTGCTCGATCTCACCGCTTCGGGCGCTGCCTCGCGGCCGATGCTCGACAGCGGGCTTTTCCCCGGGATCACCAATCTGCTCGCCTCCGAGGCGCAGTTCAGCGAGGTCATCCATCCCGATCTCTATTCGGACTGCCACGTCATTCCCGTCGGCACCGCCGATCCGGTTCGCGCCATGCGCGCCGCCGACCGGCTGCCGATCATCATGCAGTCGCTGACCACCGCCTACGATCTGGTCGTCGTCGAATGCGGCCCTACCGATGCGCAAGGAATCAGCCGCCTGGTGGGCGAGGGCACCGAGGTCTTCCTCTCCATGCTGGAGCCCCATGACGAGGTGGCGCAGGCGGCGGTCAAGCTGATCGAGAACGGCTATCCCGAGCTCACTCTGGTGACGCCGATCGGCCACGAGACACCGGGAACGCCGGTGCCGGGACGACTTAGCGCCGCCTGAGATATGCGATACCTACTCTGGCGGCGCGGCGATTGGCGGAAGCAGGCGTGACATCTGATCTCCCCCGCAAGGGGGGAGATCAGGCAGTTTCTGCGCCGCATCCAGCTTCAGCTGTCGTCCTCGGCAGCCGCAGGTGCAGCCTGTCCGGCGGTCTTGCGGCGCAGCATCTTGGTCAGCTTCCAGATCGTCGGGCTGTTCTTGATGCAGGCCTTCAGCCGCGCGCTTTGCCGCAGCACAAGCGCCAGCGCGCGGCCTTTCAAGCTCAGGGGGACCAGCACCTCGAAATGCTGGGTCTCGATGTCGCACCACAGCCGCTTGTAGGGTTCGTCGCCGACCGAGAAATCATAGACGTCGAAGCCCGTCTCGCAGGCCTCCTGGATGTTGTCGAAGAACAGAAAGTCGCCTGGGCTGGTGTGGCCGAGATCGTCTTCGGCGATCGCTCCGAATTCGCAGATCAGTCGTTTGCCCGAACGGCTCGATCCGGTGATGGCGCGCAGCTTGCCGGCGACCTCGAGTCCATGCAGCACGAAGGGCGGGTTTTTCTCTTGAAGCGCTTCCACGAACAGCGCGCGGAAAAAAGAACGCACTGGCGCATCGCCGAAGACATTGGCGATGCCCATCTTGCGGAAGCGGAATTCCTTCATCTCGAAGAAGGCGTCGAGCAGCCGGTTCACCTCGTCCGCCGTGCCGGCCGCGATGCGGCGGTAGCTGCCGACGGCTTCGAATTTTCGAGTCTGCGAACGGTGCTTCTTGCGCTTGCGCTTGCCGCTGGCGCGCGACAGCAAGGCATCGAAACCGCCTGCAAGGTCGACCGCGAGCGACAGATTGGGGCTCGGAAAATGCGGGAAGCTGGCAAGCGGATTGGCAGCGCCGTCGAGCTTCGGCAACAGCCGTTCCAGCGCGAGCAGGTCGATATCGGGCCGGGTCTTGCCGATTGCCGCCAGCATCGAGCGAATGGCCGAACCGTCCGGCTTGGCCAGCCAGCGCGGATCGGCGGCGGCGAAATTGCCATTGGCATGGCGGCCGGCCATGAAGCGGGCGACACGAAACGGGCCTGTGCGGGTGACTTCCAGCGCCAGCGCAAAAACCGGCCTGTCCTCAATGCTAAGGGTTGCCACGACAACGTCCGGGCCGGCCTGCGCCGTCCAGTTCCGGATCCACGACGCGCTCTGCGCCGGGGCGACCAAGGCCGAACGGCTGAATTCGCCATAGGCCGCAAGGGCTGTGCCGTCGGAGACCGAGGCCGACAGGCCGGCCTGGTCAACGGAAACCGCGCGCGGCGACGCTTCGGTTGCCGCAAGCCGATTGCCGTCAAATGACGCGGTGGCGTCAACCATACCTCAATCCTTAGGGCGTATTCATCGCGATTTGGGGGTTCGCATAGGCGCGTTCCGTGCTTGGATGAGCCTAGGCGTAAAAGGTGAATGAATGATCGACGGAGGCGAGGCAATCCGGAAACTGGCGCTCAATGTCGCCCGCTATACCGGCCTTGCACCGTTGGCCAAGCCGTTCGTCGGCGGCATCGGCGCCATCCTCATGCTGCACCGGGTGACCGCGACGCCGGAGAAACCGAATGGCGTCAACCGGCATCTCAACATCGCGCCCGACTTCCTCGACGCCGTGATCGCCGACATGAAGGCGAAAGGCTATGCCTTCGTCACGCTTGACGAGGCCATCGAGCGCATCAAGGCCGGTGGCAAGGGCGGCCAGTTTGCCACCATCACCGCCGACGATGCCTATCGCGACAATATGACCGAGGCGCTGCCGGTGCTGGAAAAGCACGGTGCGCCGATCGCCATCTACGTCGCGCCGGGGCTGATCAACGGTGCCGCCGACCTGTGGTGGGACGTGGTCGAGGACATCGTCAACGCGCGCGACCGGTTGACGCTGCCGACGCCGGCCGGCCCGGTGAGCATCGACTGCTCGACCCCGGGCAAGAAACTCCAGGCCAATGCGCGCCTGCATAGCTATCTGACGCTGGAAATCCGCGAGGAAGACCAGCGCGCGGTGTTGCGCGACCTGGCGCGCGCCAACGGCATCGAGCTTGACGGGCTACGCTCGAGCACGCTGATGAACTGGGACGATATTCGCACCATGGCCGCGCATCCCCTGGTGACGATCGGTGGCCACACGGTCAACCACCGCAATCTGAAGCGGCTTTCCGAAGCCGATGCGCGCCACGAGATCGGCGATGTAAGGCGTATTTTGCAGGCGGAACTGGGCGAGGAGCCGCGCCATCTCGCCTATCCCTATGGCTATGCCAGCGCCGTCGGCTGTCGGGAAGTTGGTTTTGCCCGCGATGCCGGCTATGCCTCGGCGGTGACGACGCGGCACGGCGTGCTGCGCGCCGAGCATTCGGGCTTCCTGCACGCGCTGCCGCGCATTTCAGTCAACGGCCGCTACCAAAGCGTCGCCCACATTCGCACCATGCTGTCGGGGGTAACGACGCCGCTGGCCAATGCCGGCAAGATGGTCGTAACGGTCTAGGCACGTCAGCTCTTCGCTGGCGGCTCCAGGATCAACCACTTGATGATGCCCATTGCCGGCAGCACCCAGAGCAGGCCGCTCAGCAGGAAGAACAGGAAATGCGCCAGCGGTCCCGACTGCGACAGCTGCGCGACCGCCACGATCGACGCGACCAGCGCGTAGATGATGACTAGCGCCACCAGCAGAAATGTTCCGATCAGCTTTTTCAGGCGAATGGGCATTGTCCGGCCTCTTGCAAGCGCTTCGAATAAGCCTTGAGACAGTGACACGCAACCCGCGACAAGCGGCGCGACGGCGTGCCGCGCCGTCCGGTCTTGTCAGCCGGGTTGCGATGGTTCACCAATCCGCGACTTCAAACCGTTGGAACAAGCCCATGGCTGCCATACCAGCTGCCGCGCCTTACATCGCTCGCGACCGCGACCTGCGCAACCGGGCGCTGGTGCGCGGCTGGCTCTATGTCGTGCTCCTGGTGCTGGTTGCGCTGGTCCTGGTCGGCGGCGCCACCAGGCTCACCGAATCCGGCCTGTCGATCACGGAGTGGCAGCCGATCCACGGCGTCATCCCGCCGCTCAACGACGCCGAGTGGCAGGAGGAATTCCTGCGCTACCAGCAGATCCCGCAATATGCCGAGCTCAACAAGGGCATGAGCATCGCGGCGTTCAAGACGATCTTCTGGTGGGAATGGGCGCACCGCATCCTGGCGCGCAGCGTCGGCGTCGTCTTTGCCTTGCCGCTGCTGTTCTTCTGGGCGACGCGCCGCGTCGAACGCGGCCTGGGGCCGAAACTGCTAGGCATTCTCTTGCTCGGCGGCCTGCAGGGCGCCATCGGCTGGTGGATGGTGGCGTCAGGGCTGGTCGACCGTGTCTCCGTCAGCCAGTACCGGCTGGCGACGCACCTGACGCTTGCCGCCCTGATCTTCACCGCGACCATGGTGGTCGCGCGCGGGCTGGCCCCGCACTCGGAGCCCGCCGCCGATCGCTCGACGCAACGCCTGGCAGGCTTTCTGGTGCTGCTGGCGCTGATCCAGATCTATCTCGGCGGTCTCGTCGCCGGGCTCGACGCCGGCCTGAGCTACAACACCTGGCCGTTGATGGACGGCAAGATTGTGCCGGGTGACCTGTTGCTGCTCGAGCCGGCATGGCGCAATTTTTTCGAGAATCCGAAGACTGTGCAGTTCGTTCACCGGCTCGGCGCCTACACGCTTTTCACCGTGGCGCTCTGGCACATGATCGCGACGCGCTGGCATCTGCCCGGGTCGACACATGCCCGTCGCGCCACACTTCTGTTCCTGCTGGTGCTGGTGCAAGCCTCGATCGGCATCGGCACGCTGTTGATGCATGTGCCGCTGCACATGGCGCTGACGCATCAAGGCTTTGCGCTTGTCGTGCTCGGCTTTGCCGCCGCGCATTGGCGCGGCACCAAGGGCGCTTATCCCTTGCCCAGCCGGATCGCCATTAGAGGTTGACGACGGTCATTCGGCTGGCCGGCTATCGTCAAATCCAGAGTACGTTCGACGTGTCTTTCGTCTCACCATCGAACTCTGCCTGGCGTAGCGCCGCGGCAGACGGGGTCGACTGGCCTTGGTCGGTGGCTGCGGCCTTGTCGGCGGCCTTGAGCGCATCGAGCTTGGCCTTCAGCGCCGCAATCTCCTGCTGCAGCTTGGCCGCCTGGACCTGATCCTCGACCGTCTTCGCCTCGTCTTCCTTGGCCTTGATCTGCTTTTCGAGCGCGGCCTCCTGCGAAGCGTTGCTCGACGCGCTGGACGAAGAAATCTGTGTCGCCTGGGACGAAGCCGAAATCGCGCTGACCATGAGAATTCCCTGAAAGATGTCAGTCTTTCAGTAGATCATCATGGTGAACAGGCGGTTACCTGCACATCCGGCGCCGACCTGCCAGCGCCGGCGCGTCCATCAAAGGCCGAGCATCAGGTCCATGTTCTGCACGGCGGCACCCGAGGCGCCCTTGCCGAGATTGTCGTAGACGGCGAGCAGCAGCGCCTGTGCCCGGTCGTCATTGGCAAAGACATAGACCTTCATGCGGTTGGTGCCGTTGTAGACTTCCGGATCGATCTCCGGCATGCGCTCGAGATGCGCATAGGGCGCCACCTCGACCACGCCGCCATCGATGGCCGCGAAGTGGTCGGCGATCGCTGTATGCAGTTCGGCACCGGTCGGCACATGGTCGAGGCCGCCGAGTTGCAGCGGCACCACCGTGATCATGCCTTGCGCGAAATTGCCGACCGCCGGCTGCATGATCGGATCATGCGAGAGTTTCGCATAGGTCCTCAGCTCCGGCACATGCTTGTGCTGCAGCGTCAGCCCGTAGGGCAGGAATTCCGAGGCATCCTCGCCCTTGGCGACATACTCCTCGATCATCGGCCGGCCGCCGCCCGAATAGCCCGAAATGCCGTTGACGGTGATCGGAAAATCTGGCGGCAGCAGCCCGGCCGTCAGCAGCGGCCGCAGCGTCGCGATCGGCCCTTGCGGCCAGCAACCGGGATTGGCGACGCGCTTGGCCCGGGCGATCTTTTTCGCCTGACCCTTGTCCATTTCGGCAAAACCGTATTCCCAGCCTTCGGCGACGCGATGCGCTGTCGACGCATCGATGACCTTGGTCGTGTCGTTGGTGATCAGCGAAACGCTTTCTTTGGCGGCTGCGTCCGGCAGGCACAGGATCGCGACATCGGCGGCATTGAGGAACTCGGCGCGCGCCGCCGTTTCCTTGCGGCGCTCGGTCGGGATCGAGATGATCTCGAGGTCGCCGCGCTCGGCAAGCAGCGCCCTGATCTGCAGACCGGTGGTGCCGTGCTCGCCGTCGATGAAGATTTTCGGTTTCATGGATTGACCAAATTCCCTGCTATTTCAAAACTATATGCCGCTTTCCTGATTCACTGCGGCAGCGTGGTGATTGCCGTTGTTCATCTCCCCGAGCCGGGCCTTTCGCTCGGCCAGCAGGCCGAGATACTGCATGGCCACCATCGAACCGGCAATCGCCGTTATATCGGCATGGTCATAGGCCGGCGCAACCTCGACGACATCGGCGCCGACAATGTCGACCTGACCGAGTTGGCGCAATGTCGACAGGATCTTCGCCGAGGACGGTCCGCCGGCGACCGGCGTGCCGGTGCCCGGCGCGAAGGCCGGGTCGAGGCAGTCGATGTCGAAGGTGAGATAGGTCTTCCTGCCGCCGGTGCGATCGACGATGGCATAGGCGATGTCGGACGCCCGCATCTCCTCGATTTCATGGCCGTAGAGGATCTTGATGCCGAACGTATCCGGCGCGTGGGTGCGGATGCCGATCTGGATCGAGCGGTCGGGGTCGATAATGCCTTCGTTGACGGCGCGGCCAACGAACGAACCATGGTCGATGCGCTTGCCATCGTCCGGCCAGGTGTCCTGGTGGGCGTCAAACTGCACCAGCGCCAACGGCCCGTGAATGGCGGCATGCGCCTTGAGCAGCGGCCACGTGACGAAATGGTCGCCGCCCAGCGTCAGCAGGAAGGCGCCGGATTTCAGGATTTTTGCTGCCTCGCGCTCGATCGTCCCTGGCGTCTTCTGGTGGTTGCCTGAGTCGAGCAGGCAATCACCATAGTCGACCACCGCGAGCTGTTCGAACAGATCGCGCGAAAACGGATATTGCGGGTCGTTGTCGAGGATGGCCGAAGCACGGCGGATCGCCTGCGGCCCGAAACGAGCACCCGGCCGGTTGGTGACGGCGGCGTCGAAGGGAATGCCCCACACCACGGCGTCCGCGCCCTTCACGTCCTTCGTGTACTTGCGCCGCATGAACGACAGCGCGCCGGCATAGGTCGGCTCGAAGGCAGCGCCCGTTTTGGAGCGGGCGGTGAAGGCGTGGTCGATGTTTTGGTTGGCCATATAGCGATCTCCTGTGCGTCGACGCGGACCTTATTGGACATAATTTTCAGAAATGCGACCCCTTCCGCGGGCGATGGCCGCTGGAACTCGGTCACAAATTCTTGCGTGCCAGGCGAACTGCAGTGCTGGCACGCAAATTGCGGTAACAAGCATGAAGACAGCCGAAAGCAAGCATCCGTCCCGTCCTGGGACGGAATCGGCCGGGGAACGGAACAACTATGGGCGCGCCAGCGTTGCGAACTTCCGCCCGATCGCCGGATGTGGCGCGACCTGCACCAATCAGGTTCGAAGCGCTGGACAGCTGGCGCGGCCTCGCCGCAATCATGGTGGTGCTGTTTCACGCCCAGATCGTCAGCAACATTCGACTGATCGGCATCGTCCGCTCGGGCGAAGCCTTCGTCGACCTGTTCTTTGTCCTGTCGGGCTTCGTCATCGCCCATGCCTACCTCGACAGGCTTTCGACCCCTCGCGACATGGGACGTTTCTTCGTCTTGCGACTGGGTAGGCTTTATCCGCTGCACATCTTCATGCTCGCGCTCTTCCTCCTGTTCGAGATCGCCAAAACCTTCCTGCCGGGACTGGTCAACGCTTCCGATCCCTCATTCTCCGGCACCAACGATCTCTCCTATCTCGCCAGCAACGCGCTGCTGCTCCAGGCTTTTTGGCCTGCGGATTCGCTGAGCTGGAACACGCCGTCATGGAGCATTTCGGCGGAGTATCTGGCCTATGTCCTGTTCGCCGTCGCGGTGCTGACACAGCGCAAACGGGTCGTTTTGTGGCTTGTCCTCGCCATGATCGCCGCACCACTCGTGCTTTGGCAGGCCTCGGCGCAAGGCATGGCCTCGGCATCGGGGACCGGCTTCCTGCGCGCCATCTACGGCTTTTCCATTGGCGCGCTTTTGTACGTGGTTTCCTTCCGCTCGATGCTGTTGCAGCATGCCGCTCCCGCCAGCCGGGCGGGATCGCTACGCTGGACCGTGATCGAGCTGTCGGTGACGGCGTTGGCCGTCGTGGTCGCCTGGAAGACGCATGCGACCCCGCTGAGCTATGGCTTGCCCTTTGTCTTCGCGCTGCTGGTCTGGGTTTTCGCCAGGGAGAGGGGGATGGTCAGCCGCCTGCTGCGCTTGCGCCCGTTCATTTTCATCGGCACACTGTCCTATTCGATCTACATGATCCACCTGTTCATCCAGTTGCGGCTGCTGAATGTGGCCCGGCTGGTGGACATCATCGCCGGAATGTCCCTCGTCCGGCAGGTCGGCCGCACCGACCGCTATGGCGACGGCATAGATCTCGGTAGCCTGTTTGCCGGCGATCTGCTGATTGTCGCCATGGTGGCGGTCACCATCGCGGCCAGCTACGTGACCTATCGGCTGATCGAGCAACCGGGCCAGCGCCTCTTCCGGCGCCTCGCCGGCCGCCTGTTTGGGCCGGTCGGCCATCCACACGATGTCGACAAACGGCTGCTCCAGCCGGCGTTGACGTAACTTCCCCGCTTTTCGAAGCCGGCTTCGTTCACCCAGATGTCACGGGCATCGCCTATCCCCGGTTCGATCCGGCAAGGAACGATTCTCGATGCGGACCATTTGGCTGAGCCTTCTGCTTTCAACCGCACTGGCGGTCTCCGTCGGCCAGGCCGTGGCCGGCGAAACCCGGGCCAGGCAGATCCTCGACCGCTTCGAACACGCCAACCAGTGGCGCGACCATGTGTTGGTGGCCGCGCATCGCGCCGGCGGCATGCAGGCCGGCAAGACGCTCTATCCGGAAAATTCGATTGCCGCTGTCGAGGCATCGATCGCCATGGGCGCCGAAATCGTCGAGGTCGACATCAGGCGGTCGAAGGACGGCCAGCTTGTCGTCATGCATGACAGCTGGCTCGACCGTACGACGACGTGCAACGGCGAGGTGGTCAAGCACACGCTGGCCGAGCTGAAAACATGCCGGCTGGTGATCGAAGGCACCGGCGTCGCCACCAATGAGACGGTTTCGACGCTGCGCGAGATGCTGATGGCGACCAGGGACCGGATCCTCATCAACCTCGACAACAAGCTCGCCGTCGGCGACCTCCAGGACATGATCGCGGTCGCCCGCGACCTCGGCATGGCCGAGCAGGTGATCGTCAAGGAGAACCTCTGGAACTCCGCCAGGATTACGACGGTCAAGGCCGCCATGGATGCGATCGGCGGCGGCTTCCAGTTCATGCCGATCATCGCCGACGATGCGGTTCACGATGCCGGCTTCGCCGAAACTGTCGCCCACGCCTTCCCGGTGCACGCCATCGAGCTGATCAACTGGCGGGCCGGCGCCGAAACACTGACCGAGACCGGTGGGCCGCTGTTCAGCCCGCACATGCGGGCGGAGGCGGCGAGGGGCGACTGGCACATCTGGGCCGACACCTACGCCATCGTCAACAAGCCGGGCGGCTTCCTGGCCGGCGGCCGCGGCGACGAGCTGGCGGTGCTCGCCAGCCTGCCGCGCGAAACCTGGGGGTTCTGGGTCGAGCGCGGCGCGACCATCATCCAGACCGACGAGCCGAAGGCGGCGATCGGATGGCTGGCAGCCAACGGCTTTCGCGTGCCTTATGCCACCGAAGCGGAGCCGGCGCACACGGCAAGCATCAACTAGGAATTCAAAGCAGGCGCTTCACCCCACCCGGCGCTGCGCGCCGACCTCCCCATCGAGGGGAGGTAGGAAGTCACGGCAATTCTCGGCCCAGCCTTGGTCTGCCGAGCTCCGCAAGAATCGGAACGAATGGCTGAAAATAAGGCGCGGCGCCCTACCTCCCCTTGATGGGGAGGTCGCGCCGCAGGCGCGGGTGGGGTGACAGCCCAGCCCGCAAAAGTTTGCTTTCAGGCGGCCATCGCTACGCCGTCCAGTTCGCTCAGCGCGTCCTGCGACAGCTCCAGTTCCGCCGCCGCCAGATTCTCCCGCAAATGCCCGACCGACGACGTCCCGGGGATCAGCAGGATGTTCGACGAGCGCTTGAGGAGCCACGCCAGCGCGACTTGCATGGGCGTGGCGCCGAGGCGCCTGGCCACAGCCGACAAGGTGGACGACTGCAACGGATTGAAGCCACCCAATGGAAAGAACGGCACATAGGCGATGCCGTCGCGGGCAAGGTCGTCGATCAGGGCGTCGTCGTCCCGATGCGCCAGATTGTACTGGTTCTGCACGCAGACGATCTCGGCGATCCCGCGTCCTTCCGCGATCTGCGCAGGGGTGACGTTGCTCAGCCCGATATGCCTGACCAGGCCCCGCCGCTGCAGCTCGGCCAGGGCGGTGAGCGGCGCTTCGATCGACCCTTGGGCGGGGCCACGCGTGTCGAACATGACGCGAAGGTTGACCACGTCGATCGCCTCGAGGCCGAGATTGCTGAGATTGTCGTGCACCGCCTGGGTCAGCGCTTCCGGCGAGAAGGCCGGCAGCCATGCGCCATCCGCGCCACGGCGGGCGCCGATCTTGGTGACGATGACGAGGCCGTCGGGGTAGGGCGCCAGCGCCTCGCGGATCAGCAGGTTGGTGACGTGCGGGCCATAGAAGTCGCTGGTGTCGATATGGTTGACGCCCCCCGAAACCGCCTCGCGCAGCACCGCCAACGCGGCGTCGTGGTCCCTGGGTGGGCCGAACACCCCTGGGCCTGCGAGCTGCATGGCGCCGTAGCCGAGCCGCTTTACGGTGCGGCTGCCGAGGGTGAACGTGCCGGACTGGTCTATGTTGGCCATGATCTTTCTCCTTGAATGACCAAGCAGAAATAGGCGCTGTCCGCTGTCCTTATAACCCTATATAATCTGCACGGGCTGTACAGGATAGCGAACAGTGAATGTCGAACTGAGTGATCTCAACGCCTTCCTAGCGGTGGCACGTGCCGGGGGCTTTCGCGAAGCCGCGCGCGCCAGCGGCGGAAGCGCCTCGGGTCTGAGCGAGGCGGTCCGCCGCCTGGAAACACGGCTCGGTGTCCGGCTGCTCAATCGTACGACGCGCAGCGTCGCCTTGACCGACGCGGGTGCCGGGTTGCTGGGGCGGCTCGGGCCAGCCTTGAACGAAGTCCAGGCGGCACTTGACGTGGTGAATGGCTTCCGCGACCGGCCGACGGGCACGCTGCGCCTCAACGTGCCGGTCAGCGCGGCGCGGCTGGTATTGCCCAGCATCGTTCCGAGGTTTCTCCTTGCCTACCCCGGCATCCAGCTGGAGGTGGTCAACGAGGAGAGTTTCGTCGATGTGCTGGCGGCTGGTTGCGACGCCGGTATCCGCTACGACGAGCGGTTGGAGCAGGACATGATTGCCGTGCCGATAGGACCACGCGTCCAACGCTTCACCGCCTCCGCTTCGCCGGCCTACCTAGATCGCCATGGTCGGCCTCAACACCCCAGCGAATTGCTCGGCCATGCCTGTTTGCGTGGACGTTTCCCCAGCGGGGCAATGCCGTCGTGGGAATTCGAGCGTGACGGCGAGGTGGTGCTGGTCGACCCTACAGGTCCGCTGATCGTTGGGATCGGTGGCGGCATCGATCTCGTCGTCGACGCAGCGATCGCTGGACTGGGCATTCTATGGCTCTTTGAAGACTGGCTGCGCCCGCATTTCGAGAGCGGCGCGCTCGAACCTGTGCTGGAGCCTTGGTGGCAGCGCTTCCCGGGGCCATTCCTCTACTACCCCGGACGGCGTCTGGTGCCAGCGCCGCTCAGGGCGTTCATCGACTTCATCAAGACACCGGCCGGTCGCGGCCAATAGCTGGGCGAAACGCCGGATTCATCCATATTGGGCATGGTCCTCCTCCTTTCGGCGGGGGGAGCCGACCCTGTCCCCCCGCCCAACAACCGGATACAGTCGGACATTCAGTGAGGGCGATAGGGGGCTGAACTCAATGACCGCGACGCATTATTGGCTGTGGCGCAAGGAAGTGCGCGCAGCCATAGACAGGGTGTCGGCGCTTGGCGAAGTACCCGTGGCGCCCTCGATCTCCCGATCCGTATTTTTAGCCATTGGAATGTAGCGTGCAACGGCGATACGTGACGCTAGATTTGCTGCGCGGCATCGCGGCTATCGGCGTCATGCTTTATCACAACTGCATCGACGTCGTTCAAAGCGGCTATCTGGCTGTCGATCTATTCTTCATTCTCAGCGGATTCGTGATCGCTCTTTCTTATGAAGACAAGCTAAGAAATGGGCTAACGCTATCGTCATTCCTCTCGACACGCTTCATCCGCCTTTGGCCAATGATTGCGGTTGGAAGTGTCCTTGGCCTTTTGGCCGGACTGGCTCACTATGTGGCGCATCCCGGCAATCTCTCGACCTTGGCCGCTCAGTTCTTGGCTTCCCTCGTTCTGTTCCCAAAAATGGCCGTGTCTGCGGACGAAGAACTATTTCCACTCAACACCGTATTTTGGTCTCTCTTTTTTGAGGTTGTCGTTAACGCGATATATGCGGCATGGTTATATAATCGGCGATCGCAGGTTATACTGATTGTTTTGGTCGCGTTTTCCGCAGTCTGTATCCTGATTGAACCAGAAATAAAGATGCTAGGTTTATTCGCCCGCGCGCTCTTTGGGTTTTTCCTGGGCGTGCTGTCCTATCGCATGTCGAAGACATTGCGCTTGCCGGCAGGGAGGTATGGTTCGTTTTTTTGCTCCGCCGCGGTTGCTCTCATCCTCACCATGCCGACCTCAGCCAAGCCACCCGAGGTGCTTTTTCTGCTCATCGATGCAATATTCTGTGTAGTAATCCTCGTAGCGGCAAATAGCGACAACGCCATGCCTGCCAAAATGGCGGCCTTGTCTCAATGGCTCGGGGATATCTCTTACCCGCTCTATGCCATTCATCGACCGCTGTTTTATTTCTGCTCAGTGCTCATCGTGAGGTTTACCGCCGGTTTGATTGCCTACAACCTTGCGGCACTCGTTGCTTCCATCGCTGCGGTGGCTGCCTCGGGTGCCTTACTGCGCTTTTTCGATCAGCCAGTTCGCCGTTATCTGACGGGCCTGATCCGACGCCGGGTATTGGCGGCCACTCCAAGCGTCTAGCAAGCTGACCAATAGCTGCGTGCAAACAAAAAGGCCGCCCGGAGGCGGCCTTTCGAGGAACTTGCAAGCGCAGCGCTTAGCGCTTCGAGAACTGGAACGAGCGGCGGGCTTTCGCCTTGCCGTACTTCTTGCGCTCGACGACGCGGCTGTCGCGGGTCAGGAAGCCGCCCTTCTTGAGCACGGCGCGCAGCGTCGGCTCGTAGTAGGTCAGCGCCTTGGAGATGCCGTGGCGAACCGCACCCGCCTGGCCGGAGAGGCCGCCGCCGACAACAGTGGCGACGATGTCGTACTGGCCGGCGCGGTTGGAGGCGATGATCGGCTGGTTCAGGATCATCTGCAGGACAGGGCGCGCGAAATAGGTCGCGAATTCCTTGTCGTTGACGATGATCTTGCCCGAACCCGGCTTCACCCAGACGCGGGCGATGGCGTTCTTGCGCTTGCCGGTGGCATAGGCGCGGCCCGACTTGTCGAGCTTCTGGACATGGACGGGTGCTGCCGGCTGGGTGTTGGTGTTGCCGGTGGCGGCGCCCAATTCTGCGAGCGAGGAAAGCTCAGCCATCTTATGCAACCTTCTTGTTCTTGGCGTTCAGCGCGCCGACGTCGAGGGTGACGGGCTGCTGGGCGACATGCGGATGTTCCGTGCCTGCATAGACGCGGAGGTTCTTCATCTGGCGACGGCCGAGCGGGCCGCGCGGGATCATGCGTTCGACGGCCTTCTCGACGACACGCTCGGGGAAACGGCCCTCGAGCAGCTGGCGCGCGGTGCGCTCCTTGATGCCGCCGGGGTGTCCGGTGTGCCAGTAATAGACCTTGTCGGTGAATTTCTTGCCGGTGAACACCACCTTGTCGGCATTGATGACGATGACATTGTCACCATCGTCGACATGCGGGGTGAAGGTGGGCTTGTGCTTGCCGCGAAGATGATTGGCGATGACAGTGGCGAGACGACCAACGACGAGACCCTCGGCGTCGATCAACACCCACTTCTTCACCACATCCGCAGGCTTCTGCGAAAAGGTTGTCATGGATTCTGCTTTCGGTTCGGACCTTCCGGAGAAGGCGTTTCTTGTTGCTTGGATTGGCGCCAAGCCGCTTGCTCGTCGCCAATAACAAAACGGCGGCCTTTGCGGGCCGCTGCTTCGTGAGGGCTTATAGGTGAGGGTCGGGGCTGCGTCAAGGCACGTGAAAAGCTATTTGGCGAGTAAAACGAAGCAAAAACAATGGCTTGGGTAAAAGGTATTATTTTACCACATCGAATAGGCGCTGCTTGCCTGACAACATCCGACCAGGTCCTAGTGCTTTGCTTCGATTTCCTTGCGGGCTGCGCTGGAGAGGAACGCGGATCGTGTTATGCCCCGTTCGCGCGCTGCGGCGTCGATCGCCCGTAAAACGCCGCGCTCGAAAGTCACATTCGCCCTCACGACGGCACTGTCATTGTCGATGAGTGGCACCGAGACCAGATAGCCGCCTTCGGCGAGTGCACTACGAATATCCGGAAGTGCAACAATCGTTTCGTGGCTGGACGGTTCCGGAACGGGCATATCCTCCGCCCACAGTTGTAGCGCCCCAACTGCATTCGGCACGATGTCTTCCGCCTCGTCCGCAGCCGAAAAGCAGCCGGGAATGTCGGGAAAGCGGATGCCGAACGCGCTATCGGGCTCTTTATCGACCAAGGCGAAATAGTTCTTCATTTCGGTCTCCAGGGCGCTTTAGGGCGCCTTTATCCAGCCCGCTTGCTTGGCGATCGCCCGCGCCGTGCCGGTTGGCAGATCCTTCTCCGGATGCGGAACGATCAACACGATCTCACCCTTTCGGAATTTATGATGCGAGCCGCGCACGGAAATCAGCTCGAAACCATCATCCTTGAGGCGCTTCACGATTTTGCGGCTGTCACGCTCCAGCAAAGGTCGCCTATGCGCACATTTATACACATCAAGCCGGAAATCAATCGTCATTATGGCGCCCGTTTTGGCGGGATCGAATAGGTCCCTGTGGCGTGCGCGACCGTGTGTCCGTCCGGCCCGGCGACGATGTCGATGTCGAACACCATCAGGTTCTTACCCAGCTTGAGGATGCGGCAATGGCCGTCGATCGGCCCGGCTTCGGCCTTGCGGACGAAATTGATGTTGAGATTGGTGGTCACCGACAGCGCATCCGGTCCGGCATGGGAGAGCACGCAGACATAGCCGCCAATGTCGGCCAGCGTGAACAGCGATGGACCTGACACCGTGCCGCCGGGGCGCAGATGCCGCTCGTCGGCGTTGAGCCGCACCGTGCAGCCGCCCGGAAACACATCCAGCGCCTGATAAAAAGTGAACTGGTCGTTGAGCTCGGGATAGACGGTTGCCATCAGCGCATTGACCTGCGCCGCATCCAGCACCGGCTTAAGATTGCTTTGGGCGGGCATGTCTGTCTCCGTTTGCGCCATGCCTGTATGAACGCAGCGCGGCATTTCTGGCAACACCCCTGTCTGTCACCGAGGGTGTTGGACGAAGCGAGGCGGCATACTAGATTAGTCCGACCCAACCTGATCCAGAATCGCGGAGAAGCGACCCATGGCTGAAATCGTCGCCATCAAGCCGGCTGTCGCCGAAGGCCCTGTTGTCACCAAGCTGGAAAAGGGCGTGCTGCGCCTGACGCTCGCCAATCCGCCGGCCAATGCTCTGTCGTTGGCGGTGATGGCGGCGCTGACGGCGGAGCTCGAGCTGGCCAAGGCCGACAAATCCGTGCGCGTCATCATTCTGTCGGCGGCCGGAAAAGTATTCTGCGCCGGGCATGATCTCAAGGAGCTGACCGCGCGCCGCGCCGACGCGGATAGGGGCAGGGCGTTCTTCGAGACGACGTTTGCCGCCTGCGCGGCGCTGATGCAGGCGATCGTGCGCCATCCCCTGCCGGTGATTGCCGAGGTCGATGGCCTCGCCACCGCCGCCGGGCTGCAATTGGTCGCCAGCTGCGATCTGGCCATCGCCTCGCATGAAGCGACCTTCTGCACACCGGGCGTCAACATCGGCCTGTTCTGCTCGACGCCGATGGTGGCGCTGTCACGCAACGTCTCGCGCAAGCACGCCATGGAGATGCTGCTGACCGGCGAGACGATCGATGCGGCAACGGCCAAGGAGTTCGGCCTGGTCAACCGCGTCGTGCCGCGCGAATACCTGAATCAGATTGTCACCAAATACGCGCAAACCATTGCTTCCAAATCATCTTTGGTCGTGAAGACCGGCAAGGAAGCGTTCTACGCGCAGGCCGATATGGGGCTGGCCGACGCCTATGCCTATACCGGCCGCGTGATGGTCGAGAACATGCTGGCGCGCGATGCCGAAGAGGGCATCGGCGCCTTCATTGGCAAGCGCAAGCCGGAATGGCCTGAGGAATAGAGGTGGAACCGCGCATCTCCATCATCACCGTCGCCACCGACGATCTCGACCGCGCGGTGCGCTTCTATGAGGCGATGGGGCTGACCCGCCATGCCGGCATCACCGATGGGGTTGCCTTCTTCCAGATGGGCGGCGCCATTCTCGGCTTGTTTCCGCGCCAGAGCGCCGAGGAGGATTCCGGCATCGCCTTCGGCAGCGCACCGTCGGCGGTCTACCTCGCCTACAACACCCGCTCCGACGCCGAGGTCGACGARGTGCTCGCGGCGGCCGAGAATGCCGGCGGTCGGATCGTCAAGCCGGCCGGCCGTGCATTTTGGGGCGGCTGGTACGGCTATTTCGCCGATGCGGACGGACATGTCTGGGAAGTGGCGCACAATCCGGCTTTTCCCATCGCGGAAGACGGATCGATCTCGCTGCCGGATTGATAGCTTCACAGTGGCCTATCGCAAGCAACTGACCCGATTGAAGGCGCCTTATCTCAAGCGCATCCTGATTGATCCGGCACGCGTCGAGGATTGGGAAAAGTATCCGTGGAACCTGCCGCTGTTTCGCGGCCGTGAATTCGAGTTCGAATTCACCACGCCGATCACCATCATTGTCGGCGAGAACGGCACCGGCAAGTCCACCTTGCTCGAGGCGATCGGCGCTTTGGCCGGCTACGACGAAGCAGGCGGCGGCAAGGGCTACATGCCCGTCGACCACTCCGGCGCCATCGACAAGAGCGGTGCGGCGCTTGCCGACACGTTGCGCGGCCACTGGCTGCCGAAGGTCACTGCGGGCTGGTTCTTCCGCGCCGAATCCTTTTACGCGGTAGCCCGCTATCTCGACCAGGCGGCGCTGAGTTCAGGCGGGACGCCACCGGATTTCCTGTCCTGGTCGCATGGCGAGGGTTTTATCCGCTTCTTCGAGGAGCGCTGCCGCCGGCAAGGCATCTACATCCTCGACGAGCCCGAAAGCGCGCTTTCGCCGTCGCGGCAAATCGAACTGCTGAAGATGCTGCGGCGCATGGATCAGTCAGGCACGGCGCAGGTGATCATGGCGACGCACTCGCCGCTGCTGATGGCCTGTCCCGGCGCACGGTTGTTCCGCATCAGCCGCTTTGGCCTCGACCCGACCGATTTCAGCGACACCGATCATTTTCGCATGATGCGCGACTTCTGCACGGACCCGCAGTCCTTTATGGAGGAAGCGCTGAGGGAGACCGACGAGTGAATCACGACGCCTACGACAATGCCTATATCGGCGGTATTCTCAATTCGGTGAAAACCATTGCCATGGTCGGCGCGTCGGCCAACGACGTGCGGCCGAGCTTTTTCGTGCTGAAATACCTGCTCGCTAAGGGATTTTCGGTGTTCCCGATCAATCCAGGTCATGCCGGCAAGGAAATCCTCGGCCGCACGGTCTACGCCAGGCTTGCCAATCTTCCTGAGCCCGTCGACATGATCGACATCTTTCGTGGCTCGGCGGCGGTGCCTGGCATCGTCGAGGAGATATTGCGGCTCGATCCGCTGCCGAAGGTCATCTGGATGCAGCTTGGCGTGCGCCATGACGAGGCAGCAGCGCGCGTCGAGGCCGCCGGCATCAAGGTGGTGATGAACCGCTGCCCGAAGATCGAATACGGCAAGCTGTCGGGCGAGATCGGCTGGACCGGCGTCAATTCCGGCGTGCTGTCGTCGAAGAAGCCGCTGATGCGCGCGGGTTTCCAGAGCTTCGGCGTGCGCCAGAAGTAGGCGCAAATTTATTCCGGGAAGAAGTGGATTTCCTCGCGCGTTCACCGCAGATCGTCCGCCGAAAGGTATTTTCTTCTTTGCATTCACACCCGGGCTTCGCCAACAATGCCCGGCGATTTCAGACGTTTTCAGAAAGGGAGGTTTTCGATGACCCGCACGCCCGGTTTCAACACGCTCGCCGTCCATGCTGGCGCCAAGCCCGATCCGGCGACCGGTGCGCGCGCCACGCCGATCTACCAGACGACCTCCTTCGTCTTCGACGATGCCGACCATGCCGCCTCGCTGTTTGGGTTGAAGGCGTTCGGCAACATCTACACCCGCATCATGAACCCGACGCAGGCGGTGCTGGAAGAGCGTATCGCGGCCCTCGAAGGTGGCACGGCGGCGCTGGCCGTCGCCTCGGGCCACGCCGCGCAGGTGCTGGTGTTCCACAATCTGATGCAGCCTGGCGACAATTTCGTTGCCGCGACAAGGCTTTACGGCGGCTCGATCAACCAGTTCGGCCACGCCTTCAAGAATTTCGGCTGGGAAGTACGCTGGGCTGACACCAACGACGTCTCCACCTTCGAAAGCCAGATCGACGGCAAGACCAAGGCGATCTTCATCGAGAGCCTGGCCAATCCGGGCGGTGTCTTCGTCGACATCGAGAAGATCGGCGACATCGCCCGCAAGCATGGCCTGCCGTTGATCGTCGATAACACGCTGGCCTCGCCCTATCTGGTGCGGCCGATCGAGCATGGCGCCGACATCGTCGTCCATTCGCTGACCAAGTTCATCGGCGGTCACGGCAATTCGATCGGCGGCGCCATTGTCGACGGCGGCACCTTCGACTGGTCGAAGTCGGGCAAATATCCGATGCTGTCGGAGCCGCGCCCCGAATATGGCGGCATCGTCCTGCACGAGACCTTCGGCAATTTCGCTTTCGCCATTGCCGCGCGCGTGCTCGGCCTGCGCGACATCGGTCCGGCGATTTCGCCCTTCAATGCCTTCCTCATCCTCACCGGCCTGGAGACCCTGCCGCTGCGCATGCAGCGCCACTGCGACAATGCGGTCACCGTCGCCGGCTGGCTGTCGAATCATCCCAAGGTCGCCTGGGTGAACTATCCCGGCCTGCCCAGCGACAAGAACAACGCGCTGCAGAAGAAATACTCGCCGCTTGGTGCGGGTGCCGTGTTCACCTTCGGCCTGAAGGGCGGTTATGCCGCCGGCATCAAGTTCGTTGAGGCGCTGGAACTGTTCTCGCATCTCGCCAATGTCGGCGACACCAAGTCGCTGGTCATCCACCCGGCATCGACCACGCACCGCCAGCTTTCCGACGAGCAGAAGGTCAAGGCCGGCGCTGGGCCGGACACGGTCCGGCTTTCGGTCGGCATCGAGGACGTCAACGACATCGTTGCCGATCTGGAACAGGCCCTCGCCAAGGTTTGATCCCTGGCAAACAAGGAGCGTCCATGACCGCGCCAAATTTCCTCTCCGTCGGCATAGACAGCGTCGAGCCGGAACTTGGCGCGCCAGCGCCGGATCGCCTGATTGCGGGCGATCCGAAGTTCCGCACCTGGAACGTCGAGGAACGGGATGGCGGGCTCTATGCCGGTATCTGGGAAGCGACGCCGGGCAAATGGCGCATCGAATATGACGAGTGGGAGTTCTGCCACATCCTGTCAGGGGTCTCGGTGATTTCAGAGGCGGGCGGCGAGGCACGCACCGTCAGGGCCGGCGACAGCTTTGTGCTCAGGCCCGGCTTCAGGGGTAGCTGGGAAGTGATTGAAACGACCCGCAAGGAGTATGTGATCAAGCTTTGATCACCGCATCGCGCTGGCCTTACAGAAGCCGATCGATGTCGGCATCGGAAAATCCGTATCCGCTCATCATCGCCCTGTGCCAGGCACTTCCCAGCAGATCGCCCAGACCTGCATCAATGCGCTGACGCAGGGCCGTGTTGCTTTTGCTGAGCGCGAAAGCGCCGGCAGCGGGCTGTTTTTCAGCTGCCGGAACGTCGATCACGTCAAGCGGCGCGTCGGGTCGCCTGCCCAAATAGCCGCGATGTGCCAGGGCGACACTGGCATAGGTATCGACCACGCCGGCAGCGACGGCCTCTGCCGCTTCCGCCTGCGTGGCAAAAATCCTTATCTGCTCCGGCGGAACGCCATTTTGCAAAGCCTCTGATGCTGGATCTGGCCTGATATGACGCCGATCAGAGCCGCCGGATCGCCTGCAATGGAACGATAGCCCCTGAAATCGCGCGGATTGCCTTTCGCGACCAGCAATCCGTCCTGCAACACCCAGATCGGCCGCGAGAAATCGACCAGCTTCCTGCGTTCGTCCGAAACGAAGAGACCTGTGGTCATGTCCCATTGGCCACTCGCCAGGCCGGGAAGCAAATTGGCAAACTCGGCCTCGACGGGCGAAAATGCGTCCAGTCCCAGCGCCTGGCAGACCTTCTGCGCAAGGATCGCATCGCAGCCGCAGAGATTTCCGGAAGCGTCTGTAAAGCAGAAGGGAGGCTCCTGCAAAAAAGCGAATCTCATTTTTTCAGTCATGCGATCTCGGTCCTGCGATGGCATTTTCTCTCGGAAGCGGCTTGTCTCCTACTTCCCAGGAAACTGGCTGAGGCAGGCTTCGGAAGCCTTGTCGTGCTTTGCCAGCAGATCGACGTCTTCAGCCTCGACATCCGCATCGGAAATCTCGTCGCGATAGTACTTCGCCAACAGGTCCATTCCAACCTGCGTGACCCCTTGGGTCGGCATTTCCCTGGCAAGGCAACCGCACAGGCCAAGCGCGCGATCGGGCGAGCCGATCTTGCGGTTGGCGAGGATAAAATCCTGGCCTGGACAAGCTTCGATGAAGCCATCGAAGCTCAGTTTCTCTTGCTGCTGGTCGCCGTGATTGAAATAGGCCGGCTGCCATTGGCCCTTGCCGGCGACGACCTCACAGCCGGTTGCGACGTCGCCCGCATCCTTGGAGACGGCCAGCCAGGCGTTCTCCTTGTCACCCGTGGGATAGTCGAAATTCTCGCCCAGGGAGGCGGCATATTGGTCGAGATCGGCCTGTGCGAAACCGATCGCCTGAAACCGGTCGAATTGGCACTGGCATTCGCTGGCGACCTGTTCGGCCTCGCCTTCTTCGGGCTGTTCGCTCGATTTGCTCTTCTGGCAGGCCGCGATGAAGGCGGCACCGTCGAGCGACGTGGCAGGGAAGGTCGAGACGTCGGCGTAGCGCTCGCCCGTCCAGCCAAACAGTTTTTGGTCGAGTTGCAGATCGATGAAGCCGTTGCGTTTGAACGCGCCGAGCCCGACCCTGTCCGTGGCCGTCAGCCTTGCCCCTGGAATGTCGCCGAGACCCTCGCGGTAACTGTCGCCTTCGAGCACGAACAGGAACAGCCCGCACTTCACCCCGTCGCAGGCGGGATCGGCGACATAGACGTAGAGTTCGGAAAACCCGTCGAGATTGAAATCGACCTCATACGCCCAGAACTTGTCCGCTGGCACTGCAGCGCCGGTCTTGCGTTCGAGCAGGCCGCCCGCCAGCGCCCGGGCTATGGCGTCGCTGTTTTCCTGCGGGATGTTTTCAGGCTGCTGCTGGGCGAACGCGCCGGCAATACCTGCGCACACCAGCGCCAGGGCGAATGCCGTCGCCCGCGTGAAAGACAGTCTCATGTCGCGACCCCCGGCCCGCGACATCAAAAACTGACGGCAAGCCTTTCCAGCCCATGGAAATGATAAGTGTCGCGGAAGCGCGGCTGTTCGGCAAGATGCAACCGCGGTTGCCGTTCGAACAAGGTCTTCAGCGACACCTGCAATTCGAGCCTGGCGAGTGGCGCGCCGATGCAGAAATGGATACCGGCGCCGAACGAGACATTCTTCTGGTCTGTGCGGCCGGGCGTGAAGGCAGAAGGCCCGGCAAAGGCACCCGGGTCATGATTGGCCATGCCGAGCAACAACGCGATCTTGTCGCCAGGCTTCAACACGATCCCGGGTCCGACCTCGATCTCCTCATAGGCATAGCGCAGGAACATGTGCAGCGGCGCGTCGAAGCGCAGGCACTCCTCGACGGTTGCCGCGGTCGCCTCCGGCGACGTGAAGAAGCGCCTGATGTCACCGCCTTGCGCCAGGATAGCGCGGACGGCATTGCCGGTCTGGTGGACGGTCGCCTCATGGCCGGCGTTGAGCAGCAGGATGGCCGAGGATACCAGTTCGTCCTCCGACAGTTTCTGGCCGTCTTCCTGCGCCGAGATTAGCAGGGACAAAAGGTCGTCGCCTGGTTTCTTGCGCCGCTCGGTGACATAGCTACGCAGGAAATCGGAAAAATCGCGTGCGGCGCGATTGGCCGTCTCCTCCGTTTCGCGCGTGCGGCCATGCATGTACATGGCCACCATCTGATGCGACCAATCGAGCAGTTGCGGCCCCATCTCGACCGGTACGCCGAGCATTTCGGCGATGATGGTGATCGGCAAGGGTGCGGCGAAGGCTGGCAGCAAGTCGACCTGGCCCGGTTCGAAGCGGTCGATCAGTTCGTTGGCGAGCGCCTCGACACGCGGCCTGAGCCGCTCGACCTGGCGCGAAACGAAGGCGCGATTGACCAGCGTTCTGAGCCGCGTGTGCACCGGCGGCTCCAGCTCCAGCATCGAATTGGCCTCGATGCCGTCGAAGGCGGCGAGATGCGTGCGGTCCTGGCCGATGCCGCGGCTGTCGGGAATGCCAGCCGGATTCTGGCGGCCAAAACGGCGGTCGCGCAACAGCCGGTTGACGTCGTCGAAGCCGCCAAAGCACCAGAAGCCGAAGTCTTCCCAGAAGAAGGCGTTCGATACGCCATGCAAGAAGGCATAAGCCTCGTAGGGATTCTGGAAAAAAGCCGCCTCGTGTGGATCCAGTCGCGCATGGCGGCTTGCTGGATCAAAGGCCAGGTAAGGTGGTGGCATCAAATCGGTCATTCCAGTTCATTAGCGCGGCTTGCCAGACAGGCGCCAGACCGTATGTTGGCGCCCGACTGCCCTATGCGTTGAGCCAGCCGACGCGGCTGCGGAAAGACGGTTTTGATGAATGTGGTCGTGGTCGGTGCGGGTATTGCGGGGCTTTCGACGGCGTGGTCGCTGGTCAAGGCAGGTCACAGCGTTTCCATCGTCGAGCAAGGGCCGATCCCCAATCCGCTGGCCGCGTCCGGCGATCATCACCGCGTCATCCGCCGCGCCTACCGGGCCGGAACCGGCTATGGCCGGCTGATCACTGAAGCCTATGCGGCCTGGGACGAGATGTGGGTCGATCTCGGCGAAAGCCATCTCGATCCGCGCGGCTTCCTGTGCATTTCGCGCGAACCGGGCGACGAGGCCGAGCAATATCGCGAAGGCCTCGAGGAGGGGAATTTTCCGTTCGAATTGCTGGAGCCGGATGCAGCTGTGGAACGCTGGCCGTTCCTCGAGCCCAATTCGTTCCGCTACGCCTATTTTTCAGCGGAAGGCGGCGCGCTGCATTGCCGCCAGATCGCCTGTGGTCTGGCAAAGTGGCTGCGCGCCAATGGCGCCAATGTCTACGAGCACAGCAAGGTGACGGAAATCGATGCCGATGCGGGCCATGTCGTGATGGCGAGCGGCGAGACGATGCAGGCCGACCGCATCGTCGTCACCGCTGGCGCCTGGGTGCTGAAACTGTTTCCGGAACTGGGTGGAGAACTGACGACCTGGCGTACCGCGCTCGCCTATGTCGAGCCGCCGGCGGATCTGAAGGTCGCCTGGGAGGCTGCCCCGGTGGTTCTCGATATCGGCGGCACGGTCGACGGCTATGTCATCCCGCCGACAGGCGGCGCCGGCATGAAATTTGGCTCAGGCCTGCACCGGGTGCCGACCAGCGACGCCGACTGGAACCGCCAACCGGTGCCGGGCGAGGGCGAGGCGATCCGCAACGTGTTTTCGCCGCCGATCGCCCGTATCGCCGAATACGGCGTCACCGAGGTCGTCACGTGCGCCTACACCTTCACCGCCGACGAGAAATTCATGGCGCATGAAAAGGCAAAGTGCCTCATCGTCTCTGCCTGCTCCGGCCATGGCTACAAGTTCGGCGCCGCCGTCGGCAGGCGCGTGGCAGCGGCCGTCGGCGACGGCGATGTCGCCGGTCTCAAGAAATGGCTCAGGGCCGAGGTGGCCTGAGAGCCTTAATACTGGCAGTGCCGTGGAATGTGCACGCGGCGCCAGCTGGTCGAGCCTTCCTGCACCACCACCCGGCGCGCCACCCTCTGGTATGACGGTGCAATGTCGGTGACATGCCGCCGCTCCGGTCGCACCAGCACTTCATGGGCAACGCTCTCATATTCGGCTGGCAGGACAGTCCGTCGGGTACGCTCTGGTTCAACCACCACCGTTTTGGCGACACGCGCGTAGCGAGCCTTGCGCCAGACCTTGCACAGCACTTTGCGGCCGTGGATGACGCGCCATTCCCAAGCATAGCCGCCATTGTCGACCTTGACCGTGTGGTAAACGGTGCGGGTAAGGGCCGGCACGACCTCATAGGTGACGCGGGGCGGCGCGATTTGCTCGACGCGCTCGAGCGTGCCATAGATCGGCGGGTCGTAGTCGACCAACTGCCCGCCGGGGCTGACCATCACGTCCTCATAGACGGTATCGTAGACAGCCGGCGTGTGGATCGGTTCGTAGCATTCGACGGCGCGACCGCCCGCCGCCGTGCTGGAGATCGTGCTGAGAACAGTCAGCCCGGCAATGGTGAAGGAAGCAGTTTTCCTGAACATCGTACTCCCCCTGTTTGAACTCCAGACACAAGCTCAACGTTGAATTGTAGGGGAAGCCGGGCCGGCGAAAAGCGGTTTCGCCGGATTTCGTTAAGCGACGCGGTTAAGGAATTGCTACCCGGCGATGGTTTCGTCCGCTCGCCGACGATGATAAGGGCATCGGGCAGATCCTGCTTGGCAACCTTAATTCGACTTAACCGGATGGCTAGGCCGGTCGGCCTTGCGCTAGGGTGAGCCGACATCCTATTTACATCTCAACGATCCAGAACCGATTCTGCCCGACTTGCTCATTCCCCGGCGCCGGAATCCCACCTTCAAAAAGGGATAGTCCATGAAGAACCCCGTCGAAACCTATATGAACCTCGTTCCGATGGTGGTCGAACAGACCAATCGCGGCGAGCGGGCCTACGACATTTTCTCGCGACTGCTGAAAGAGCGCATCATTTTCATCACCGGCCCGGTCGAAGACGGCATGGCGACGCTGGTTTGTGCACAGCTTTTGTTCCTCGAGGCGGAAAATCCGAAGAAGGAAATCAACCTCTATATCAATTCGCCGGGTGGCGTCGTCACCTCCGGCATGGCGATCTACGACACCATGCAGTTCATCAAGCCGGCGGTGTCGACGCTGTGCATCGGCCAGGCGGCCTCGATGGGCTCGCTGCTCCTGACCGCCGGCCACAAGGACATGCGCTTTGCCACGCCGAATGCCCGCATCATGGTTCACCAGCCTTCCGGTGGCTTCCAGGGCCAGGCTTCCGACATCGAGCGCCACGCCCAGGACATCATCAAGCTGAAGCGCCGTCTCAACGAGGTCTATGTCAAGCACACCGGCAAGAGCTACGAGGAGATCGAGAAGACGCTCGACCGCGACCATTTCATGACCGCCGACGAAGCCAGGGATTTTGGCCTCATCGACAAGGTCATTTCGTCGCGCGAGCCGGTCGAAGGTGTCGCGGCATAAGCGCTTCGTGGCAGTTGGATGGCGGTATCTCGGATCGCGGAGGTGCGTATCCTGCGCTTTTGGCGCGGCTTGCGGCATTTCGGCCACAATTGGCTGTTCCCTCGACGGGTAGGATTGCCTACGTTAAGGCTATGTTGAGTTTCGACGGCTTAGCTTTGCGTGGGGTTGTTGCGAATCATTGCCACGTTTTCTGATTTGTGTTTCGTACTGAATACGTTGCGGGAGCCGGGACACTGGCGGCGGCGATTTCCCGCGATAGATTGAATATGCGCCCTTTCAGCCAGACCATCGGCGGGCGGCCATGAAAGGACATGAAAATGAGCAAGGTCGGCAACAACGGCGGTGATTCCAAGAACACGCTTTATTGCTCGTTTTGCGGCAAAAGCCAGCACGAAGTGCGCAAGCTGATCGCCGGTCCGACGGTCTTCATCTGCGACGAGTGCGTCGAACTCTGCATGGACATCATCCGCGAGGAGAACAAGACCTCGATGGTGAAGTCGCGCGAGGGCGTGCCGACACCGCAGGAGATCCTGAAAGTTCTCGACGATTATGTCATCGGCCAGCCCTACGCCAAGCGCGTGCTGTCGGTGGCCGTCCACAACCACTACAAGCGTCTGGCGCATGCCGGCAAGAACAACGACGTCGAACTGGCGAAGTCGAATATCCTTTTGATCGGCCCGACCGGTTGCGGCAAGACGCTGCTGGCGCAGACGCTGGCCCGCATCATCGACGTGCCGTTCACCATGGCGGACGCGACGACGCTGACCGAAGCCGGTTATGTCGGCGAGGACGTCGAAAACATCATCCTGAAGCTGTTGCAGTCGGCCGACTACAATGTCGAGCGCGCCCAGCGCGGCATCGTCTACATCGACGAAATCGACAAGATTTCGCGCAAGTCCGACAACCCCTCGATCACCCGCGACGTGTCGGGCGAGGGCGTGCAGCAGGCACTTTTGAAGATTATGGAAGGCACGGTCGCCTCCGTGCCGCCGCAGGGCGGCCGCAAGCATCCGCAGCAGGAATTCCTGCAGGTCGACACCGCCAACATCCTGTTCATCTGCGGCGGCGCCTTTGCCGGGCTGGACAAGATCATCTCGGATCGCGGCAGAAAGACTTCGATCGGCTTCGGCGCCATCGTCGCTTCGCCGGAGGATCGCCGCACCGGTGACGTGTTCCGCCTGGTCGAGCCTGAAGATCTCCTGAAATTCGGCCTCATCCCCGAGTTCGTCGGCCGTCTGCCGGTCCTGGCGACGCTGGAGGATCTCGACGAGCCGGCGCTGATCCAGATCCTGACCGAGCCGAAGAACGCGCTGGTCAAGCAGTACCAGCGGCTGTTCGAGATGGAAAACGTCGACCTGACCTTCCACGAGAATGCGCTCTCGGCGATCGCCAAGCGCGCCATCGAGCGCAAGACCGGCGCGCGCGGCCTGCGTTCGATCATGGAAGCGATCCTGCTCGACACCATGTTCGAGCTTCCGGCGCTGGAAGGCGTTCGCGAAGTGGTTATTTCGGAGGAGGTGGTTACCGGCAGCGCCCGGCCGCTCTACATCTACTCCGAGCAGAAGGAAAAGAAGGGCAACGTCAGCGCCTGACGTGAGCCCGCAGTCGAAGTTTTTGAAACGGCGCCGTGAGGCGCCGTTTTGCTGTTGCGGATGTGCCGCGTTGTGACGAACGAATTGTGCTGGCTCTTGATCTTTGCCCCTCGTGCATCCAATTAACAAAAGAAGGCTGTGGGGCCGAGTTCTGTGCTGTAAAACTCCCGTCACAAACGGTGGTAGGCGGAACGACCCTCGGTCGTTAATATGAGATTCGCGGTTGGCCGATTGGTGGCCGCGACATGAAAGGTTGGACAATGGCCAAAGTATCCAAGGCACCCAGCAACGGCGTCTTCGCAGTCCTCCCACTGCGCGACATCGTGGTGTTCCCGCACATGATCGTTCCGCTCTTCGTCGGGCGTGAGAAATCGATCAAGGCGCTGGAAGAGGTGATGGGTCAGGAAAAGCAGATCCTGCTTGCCACCCAGATGAACGCCGCCGATGACGATCCCGAGCCCGGTGCCATTTTTGACATCGGCACGCTCGCCAATGTGCTGCAACTGCTGAAACTGCCGGACGGCACCGTCAAGGTGCTGGTCGAAGGCGCTTCGCGCGCCAAAATCGTCTCGTTCACCGACCGTCCCGACTTCCACGAGGCCCACGCTGCGGCGCTGGTCGAGCCGGAAGAGGAAGAGGTCGAGGTTGAGGCGTTGGCGCGTTCGGTCGTCACCGACTTCGAGAATTACGTCAAGCTGAACAAGAAGATCTCGCCCGAAGTGGTGGGTGCCGCCAGCCAGATCGACGACTATTCCAAGCTCGCCGATACGGTCGCTTCGCATCTTGCCATCAAGATCCCCGAGAAGCAGGAGATGCTGGCCACGCTTTCCGTCAAGGAGCGGCTGGAAAAGGCGATGGGCTTCATGGAAGCCGAAATCTCCGTCCTGCAGGTGGAGAAGCGCATCCGCTCGCGCGTCAAGCGCCAGATGGAGAAGACGCAGCGCGAATACTACCTCAACGAGCAGATGAAGGCGATCCAGAAGGAGCTCGGCGAAGGTGAGGACGGCCGCGACGAGGCCGCCGAGATCGAGGCGCGCATCAAGAAGACCAAGCTCTCCAAGGAGGCCCGCGAAAAAGCGGAAGCCGAACTGAAGAAGCTCAGGACGATGTCGCCGATGTCGGCTGAATCGACCGTCGTGCGCAACTATCTCGACTGGATCCTGTCGATACCGTGGGGCAAGAACTCCAAGGTCAAGCAGGACCTGGCTTTTGCGCAGAACGTGCTCGACACCGACCATTTCGGTCTCGACAAGGTGAAGGACCGCATCGTCGAGTATCTCGCCGTGCAAAGCCGCCAGAAGAAGCTGAAGGGGCCGATCCTGTGCCTCGTCGGCCCTCCCGGCGTCGGCAAGACCTCGCTTGGCAAGTCGATCGCCAAGGCAACCGGCCGCGAATTCATCCGCATGGCGCTGGGCGGCGTGCGCGACGAGGCCGAGATCCGTGGCCATCGGCGCACCTATATCGGCTCGATGCCCGGCAAGGTCATCCAGTCGATGAAGAAGGCAAAGAAGTCCAATCCGCTCTTCCTGCTCGATGAAATCGACAAGATGGGCCAGGATTTCCGTGGCGATCCGTCGTCGGCCTTGCTCGAGGTGCTCGATCCCGAACAGAACTCGACGTTCATGGACCATTACCTCGAGGTCGAATACGACCTGTCGAGCGTGATGTTCGTGACGACGGCGAACACGCTGAACATCCCTGCGCCCTTGATGGACCGCATGGAGATCATCCGTATCGCCGGCTATACCGAGGACGAGAAGATCGAAATCGCCAAGCGTCACCTGATGCCCAAGGTGATCCGCGATCACGCGCTGCAGCCGAAGGAATTCTCCGTCGGCGAGGACGCGATCCGCGGCATCATCCAGACCTACACCCGTGAAGCGGGCGTCAGAAGCCTGGAGCGCGAGCTGATGAAGCTTGGCCGCAAGGCGGTGACCGAGATCCTGAAGACCAAGAAGAAGACGGTGAGCATCACGGCGGCGAACCTCGCCGATTACCTCGGTGTCCAGCGCTTCCGCTTCGGCCAGGTCGAGGCTGACGATCAGGTCGGTGTCGTCACCGGGCTTGCCTGGACGGAAGTCGGCGGCGAACTGCTCACGGTCGAAGGCGTCATGATGCCCGGCAAGGGCCGCATGACGGTGACCGGCAATCTGCGCGATGTGATGAAGGAATCGATTTCGGCGGCGGCCTCGTATGTCCGCAGCAGAGCCATCGATTTCGGCATCGAGCCGCCGCTGTTCGACAAGCGTGACATCCACGTGCACTTGCCGGAAGGCGCCACGCCGAAGGACGGTCCATCAGCGGGTGCTGCCATGGCGACGGCCATTGTGTCTATAATGACAGGTATTCCGGTCCGGGCCGATGTGGCGATGACTGGCGAGATAACGCTTCGCGGCCGCATCTTGCCGATCGGCGGCCTCAAGGAGAAGCTGCTCGCCGCACTGCGCGGCGGCATCAAGAAGGTGCTGATCCCGGAAGACAACGCCAAGGATCTGGCGGAGATTCCGGACAACGTGAAGAACGGCATGGAAATCATTCCGGTCTCACGCGTCGGCGAGGTTCTGAGGCACGCGCTGGTGCGTATGCCGGAGCCGATCGAGTGGGTCGAGCCGGTGAACACGCCGGCTGCGACCGACACGGCGGACGATGCTGGAAAGTCGCTTGCGCATTAGAATTTTCTAACGTTGCAGTGCACAAATGGAAAGCCGGGCCTTGGGCCCGGCTTTTTCATGTGAAAAACCCACCTTTTCCGGGCTTTTTCAAACGTTTTTGCCGCTTTTTGACTTGGGTTTAGGAACGCTTCTTTCTAAAGTCCGTTTCCTGCCGGACGAGTCGAGAGTTCCGGTTTTTCTCATGGAAGGGAATTTTTATGAACAAGAACGAACTGGTTTCCGCTGTCGCTGAATCCGCGAGCATTTCGAAGGGTGACGCACAGTCGGCGGTCGATGCGGTGTTTTCCGTGATCACTGGCGAACTGAAGAAGGGCGGCGATGTACGGCTCGTCGGCTTCGGAAATTTCACCGTCTCCAAGCGCGCGGCGTCGACTGGCCGCAACCCGCAGACTGGCGCGGAAGTGAAGATTCCGGCGCGCACCGTGCCGAAATTCTCGGCCGGCAAGGGCCTCAAGGACGCGGTCAACTAAGACCATTTTTTCTTTTCAGAGAACATGAAAAGCCGGGCTTGCCCCGGCTTTTCTTTTTTGTGCGCAATGAGGGCGCGCAGGCCTTACGCCGTCGGCGCGTCCGCCCGCATCAACCCTTCCTGCTTGAGATCGGCCCAGAGTGCGGCGGGCAGTTTGGCATCGAGCAGCGAGCGGTTGCTTTCGACCTCGCTTGGCCGCTGGCCGCCGGGGATCACCGAGACGACGGATGGGTGCAGCAGCGGGAACTGCAGCGCCGCCTCGATCAGGCGCACGCCGTGGCGTTTGCAGACGGCTTCGATGCGGGTGACGCGGTCGAGTATGTCCTGCGGCGCTTCCGAATAATTGTAGTAGGCGCCGGGCTTGGGTCCGGTGGCCAGGATGCCTGAATTGTAGGGACCGCCAAGGACGATGCCGATGCCGCGCCTCTCACAGAGCGGCAGGAAGCTGGCAAGCGCCTCCTGTTCCAGCAGCGTATAGCGCCCGGCAAGCAGGAACAGATCGAAGTCGCCGCGCTCGGCGAGCGTCTGGCAGACCTGCCATTCGTTGATGCCGCCGCCGAACGCCTTGATCACGCCCTGGTCGCGCAAGGACAGCAGCCCGTAATAGCCGGAGGCCATGAACTCCTCGATGCGCTGGTCCGAGGCTTCCTTGCTGCCATGGGTGAAGATGTCGACGTCATGGACGAACAGGATATCGATGCGGTCGACGCCGAGCCGTTCCAGCGAGGCTTCGAAGGAGCGCATGACGCCGTCATAGCTGTAGTCGTAGACCTCGCGGCGCGACGGCGTATCGAAGAACTTGCCGATGCCGGTGCGCTGCTCCGGCGGGCAGGCGCGCATGATGCGGCCGACCTTGCTCGACAGCATATAGTCGTCGCGCTTCTTGCCGCGCAGGAACGGATTGAGCCGCGTTTCCGACAGGCCAAGCCCGTAGAGCGGCGCGGTGTCGTAGTAGCGGCAGCCTGTCGTCCAGGCCGCTTCCAGCGTCGCATTGGCGTCCTCGTCGGAGACGGCGTGGTAGAGGTTGCCGAGTGGCGCCGTGCCGAAGCCGAGTTCGGTAAACGCGATGCCGCCATTGCCGATGCGGTCGAAATGCCGTGTCTTCATGTCCTGCTGAAATCCTGGATTGATTTGTCTGACATGACACTATCACGCCGGAGGCACAGCAAAAGCCGCCACGGCGGTTGGACAGGCATTTTCGCGGTGATAGCATGAACAAAAACAAGCCTTTCCCCGGAAGAGCGCAACCAGGAATCTCCAGCCACAGCCCTGGCAGACAGATGGGACAGTCATGACGAATACCGGCTCGGATATGTTTGCGACTGCACTACAAGAGCTTGGCGCCGTGCTGGCGCGGGTCGATGAAAGCCGCATCGACGCCGCCTGCGCCATGCTGGCCGGCGCGAGGCAGATCGTCACCTATGGCTGCGGCCGCGAGGCGCTGCAGGTCAAAGGTTTTGCCATGCGGCTCTATCATCTCGGCCTGCCGGTGTCGGTGGTCGGTGACATGAACACGCCGCCGCTAGGCAGCGGCGATGTCTTCCTAGTCAGTTCCGGCCCGGGTGAAACGTCGACCGTGCTGACCTTGATGCAGGTCGCTCGCGAAGCCGGCGCAACCGTCCTGCTACTCACCGCCGAGGCCGGCAGCAGCGCGGCAAAAGGTGCCGACTTCACCTTGCTCATTCCCGCGCAGACCATGGCCCGCGACCAGGGGCCGGAAAAGACCTCCGTCCTGCCGATGGGTTCGGTGTTCGAGGGCGCGCTGTTCCTGCTGTTCGAAGTGATGGTGCTGAAGCTCAAGGCAATTACCGGCGCAACGCCCGAAGTGATGCGCGCCCGTCACACCAACATGGAATAGACCATGCGCTACGAATTGATGCTGCCGCACCAGATCCGCAAAGCGATATCAGAGAACTGGCCGGTGGTGCTGCCGCTCGGCGTGCTCGAATACCATGGCGAGCACATGGCTGTCGGCATGGACACGCTGGCGGTCGTCAAGATGCTCGACCTGTTCGAAAAGGAGGCCGACATCGTCATCCTGCCGCCTTTCTATTACGGCGCGGCGAGCTACGTGGTGGCGCCGCCGGAGGGCAGCGGTTCGGTGCAGGTCGGCGGCAATGCGCTGGCGCCATTCGCCGAGGAACTGTTCTACGGCCTGTTGCGCGTCGGTTTTCGCAACATCCACGCCATCATCCACCACCAGACCGAGAATTTCGCTGCCGGCATGCCGACCGATCTCGCCTTCAAGACCGCCGGCCGCCAGGCGATCTTCCGCTTTTTGGAGAAGGAGCGCGGCGAGGGCTGGTGGGGCGCAAAGGAGATGGCCGACTACTATTCCGGACACGCCGCGGGCGAAAACTTCTTCAACTGGGTGCAGGTGCATCCGCTGATGCCGGCGGCCATGAACGGAAAGTACCCGTTTGACCATGCCGGCATCGGCGAGACCTCGCTGATGCTGGCACTGTGCCCGGAGGCGGTCGATGCCGGCCACTTCGCCGACAATACTGGCTGGTACACGGCGAGCGCCCCTGACGCCTCGGCGGAACTGGGGCAAAAAGGCGTGGCGATGATCATGGATCATCTGCGCAAGACGCTTTCGCGCTAGTTGCCAGTCAACGAGTGCTAAGCGCCGGATGAGCCGGCTCTTTGCCTTTCGGCCCTATACTCGGCGATCGACTTCTCCGGATCGCTCTTGGTCCCCACCGCCCAGATGAAGGTGCCACCGCCGGCGATTGCCAGGATGGCAAAGAGCGCGATGCCGAGCGGAAACGACTTGGTGTAGAGCACGGTCAGCAACATGGACAGACCACCTCCCACCATCGCCACCACAAAGCCGGCGATCACCGCGCGGCCTTGCCAGGCGATCGGCAAGACGCCTTTGCCGTAGCGGTGGCTGCCGACATAGCCGACGCGGATGTTGCGGGCGAACCAATACGGGCCGGCCATCGCCTACTTCACGGCTCCCGCCGTCATGCCCATGATCAGATAGCGCTCCAGCGCGATGCCGATAACTGCAAGCGGCGCGATTGCCGCGGTGGCAAGCGCTGCCATCGACCACCAATTGATGCCTTGCGAGCCGGTCTGGCTCGCCACCATGACCGGAATGGTCTTGGCATCGGTTGAGGTCAAAAGCGCGGCAAAGAAATACTCGTTCCAGCACAGCACCATCGCCAGGATAAAGGCGGCAACCATGCCGGGCAGGGCGATCGGCATAACGATGCGGAAAAACGCGCCCCAGATCGACAGGCCGTCGACAAGGGCGGCTTCCTCCAGTTCGACGGGAATTGAGTTGAACTGGTCGCGCATGATCCAGATGACGATCGGCAGCACCATCAGCGTGTAGAGCAGGATCAGCCCGACGCGCGTGTCGAGCAGGCCGACTTCGCGGTAGAGCACGAGGAAGGGCAGGGCGAGCACCACCGGCGGCAGGATCAGCTGCGACAGAAAGAAGAAGGAGATGTCCTCGTTCTTGAACCAGGCGAAGTGATAGCGGTAGCGGGTCAAGCCATAGGCGGCGAGGCTGCCGATGATGATGGCCAGGCTCGACGCGCCGACCGAGGTGATGACCGAATTCATGAAGCGCTTGAGGAACTCGTCGCGCACCGTCGAGGTTCGGAAGATCGAGTCCGGCGACAGGCCAAGCGAGCGCCAGCCCTTCCAGTCCGGCTGGAAATCGACGAACGGGATGAGATGGCCTTGGGTGACGTCGACCGCGGTCTTGAACGAGGTGGTGATCGTCCAGTAGATCGGAAACAGGCAGATGAAGGCCCAGAAGGCGAGCGCGCCGTAGATGAAGACTCGGTTGGCGAGAAAACTCGCCGGCGAGCGGATTTCGGAAGCGGAATAGTCGGTGGTCTGGACGCTCATTGTAGCCGCCGGCCTTAGTTGACGTTGCGCACGAAGCGGTTGGCGAATTTCAACAGCCACGTCACGAACACGACGATGATTACGAGATAGGCCATCGCCAGCATGGTGCCGTAGCCGACATTCGAGCGGTCGCGGTACTCGCGGTAGATGAAGCTCGAGACGGAATCGGTCGCGCCGCCCGGGCCGCCGGAAGTGACGGTGATGATGATGTCGGCCAGCTTCAGCTTGAAGATGATGCGCAGGATGACCGCCGTCACCGATACCGGCAGCATCAGCGGGAAAGTGACCTGCCAGAAGGTCTGCCAGGCGGTGGCGCCGTCGACACGCGCGGCCTCGAGCACCTCGCGCGACATCGCCTGCAGGCCGGCGAGCAGCATGATCATCATGAACGGGATGAAGGTCCAGGCATCGAGAACCATGATCGAGATGCGGGCGGTGATCGGGTCCGAGAAGAAGGCCGGGTTTTCCCAGCCGAGAGTGCGTGCCAGCGTCGCGGCCGGCCCGAAGCGATATTCCATGATCGATTTGCCGACCATCCACGATACCGCGACCGGCGACAGCATCAACGGCATCAGGAAGACGACGCGGAAGAATTTGCGTGCCCGGATCTGCGCGTTGAGCAGCAGCGCCAGGCCAAAGGCGATCGCATATTCGACCAGCACGGCAAGCACGTAGAGCACCATGTTGAACAGCGCGTTGCGGTAGTACGGGTCGGACAGCATCTGCCAGAAATTGTCGAGCCCATTGAATTTCCGGCCGGTGATGGAACTGAGGTTCCAGTCGGTCAGCGCGATGTAGAAGCCGAACAGCGTCGGAAAGATCACCATGGCGATGGTGAACAGCAGTGCCGGCAGCAGGAACAGCGCGCGCTGGCCGTCTTCGCCGCGCGTCAGCACCTGGCCGATGCCGATTGCCACGCCCCAAAGCATGTAGGCATAGACGACCGGCCGCCAGGTCTCGAAGCCAATGGCGTCGACTTCAGTCTTGTACAGGCTCTGGACTGCGATGATTGCCAAGAGACCGAGCGTCGCAACGGCCATCAACGTCCCGCCGAGCCGCTTGCGGCCTGGCGCTATCAGGTCGGATGGAACGGCGTTTGCCGGCCATGCATTGGTGGGCAAGGTCTGGTCAGCCACGCGTCTCGTCCATTCATAAGAAGGCCCTTCGACCGGCCTGGCCGGTCAGGTCCGGCGGCTTTGCACCGCCGGACCCTTGTTCACTATACGATCAGCCTACACGCCAAGCGAGGCCTTGTAGAGCTTGATCTGGTTCTCGCGGCCGAGCTGGTCGGTCAGCTTCTCCCAGGCGGCGGCGATGGCGTCGGCGCCTTCCTGCGCCTTCATCTTGCCCGCGAAGGTGTTGGCCAGAATGTCCTCGGCGGCGCTGTAATACTGGAAGATGCCGGGGATGCGTGGCTCGATCGCCGCGTTCGGATGGTTGTAGCTGTCGGCTTCCGACTTGAGATACGAGGTGATGAACGCCTCGTCGTAGCCGGCCGCCACCCATTCCGGAATGTTGAAATGGCTGTTGCGGTAGGGCTGGAAGCCTGACGGATACGCCGCGCACCAAAGCGACAGGTCCTTGCCGCCGAGATGGGCTGCTGCCGACCAGGCCGCCTTTTTCTTCTTTTCGTCGCTATCGACGCGGGCCATGACATAAACGCCCCAGCCGAGATAAGCGCAGTTCGGCGAGAAGTTCGGGCCGCTGGCCAGCGTATCCCACTTGCCGGTCTTGGAGTTGTAGACATCGTCCGAGCCGGGCAGGATCGAGAAGCCGACGGTGTCGCCGATAACCGAAGAATCGTTGGTCTTGGCGTTGGAGCCGATGTCGCCCCACCACGGGATCATCGAGCCGGTACCGGCGAGGAACTGGCTGAAGCCTGTGGTGTTGGGATCGGCGTTGATCTGGTCGGCCGGTTCGAAAGGCAGCGCGTCGATCACATCCTGGATGGCACGCACCCAGGCCGGATTGTTGATGCGCGGCTTCATCGTGTCGGCGTCGAACAGCCAGGCCTTGTCGTCTGGATGCTTGGCATAGGCGGTGGCGCGGCTGCCAAGGAAATAGAAGCCGAAACCGCCCCAGGCCTTGGGCGCGTCGAGATAACCGTAGACGTCCTGGCCGTTGAATTTCTGGCCTTTCAGGAATTTGGTCACGGCCTGCACCTGCTGCCAGGTGGTCGGCACGCCCCACGGCGTTGCATTGCCGGCGGCTTTCCAGGCGTCGGCGAGACCTTTGTCGGAGAAAACATCGGTGCGATAGTTGAAGTTGTGCGCATCGCCGTCGACGGTCACGCGATACTGCTTGCCGTCCCATGTACCGACAGGCGGCTTGAGATAGTTGACCAGGTCGTCCATTTCGATTTGCTTCTTGACCCAGTCCGGCATCTCGGAGGCCAGCCCCTTGCCGCAGACGTCGCCTTCGAACGGCGCGCCCATTTCGATGACGTCGAAGTCGACGGTTTTGGTGGYGATTGACTGCTGCAGGCGCGCGCCGTAGTCGGCCTGCGCCAGATCGATCCAGGTGAACTTGGCGCCCGTGTAGTCTTCCCACGCCTTCAGGAAGCCGCGGTACAGCACATTGTGCAGGTTCTGGTTGTTGAGACCCATGAAGGTGAGCTCGACACCGGCGAACTCGCCTGGCTTGACACTGGCCTTGGTGGCGCCAAGGCACATCTCACCGACCTTCTGGAAGTCGGCATCGGTCGGTTGACCCTTGCCGACGCCCGGGACCTGGAGGATCTGCGCGCGCAGATCATCGGCGGCGAAAGCCGGACGCGTCAATGCGCCGAGGCCGGTACCCGATGCCGCCGAGAGCGCGGCCACGCTGGCCGCTCCCTTGAGAATGTCACGCCGGGTTGCACCCGCGCGGACCAATTTTTCGTAAAGACCGACTCTCATCTACCATTCCTCCCAGAACAACAGTCGTGAATTGACCAGACTTGGATTTGATATGCCAATCTCAGACGCCGAAACGTCTACGGTTCTCCTATATCATATGGGGACGTGGGACCCCACCCTGCGTCGCCAGGAGTTCCGTTGACCGGAAAAAGGGCCGGCTGTCGGATTGGCACTCGCACTATTCGCGTAATCGATTACCTTGTCAACAAGGACGGGTTTTTATCTATAAGATACTGGCTTGCCCTAATCGTTGGCAATGGCTAGCTTCACCGAAAACGATAGAGGGGACGATGGCTCAAGTCGCGATCACCAATGTGGCCAAGGCGTTCGGAACCGTCAAGGTCCTGCACGATGTCAGTGTCGATATCGCCGACGGGCAGTTCGTGGTGCTGGTCGGCCCGTCTGGGTGCGGCAAGTCCACGCTGCTCAGGATGGTGGCGGGGCTGGAAACCATATCCGGCGGAACGATCGCCATCGGCGACCGTGTCGTCAACCATCTGCCGCCGGCCAAGCGCGATATCGCCATGGTGTTCCAGAACTACGCGCTCTATCCGCACAAGACCGTGGAGCAGAACATGGCCTTTGCGCTCAAGCTGCGCAAAACCGATCCGGCCGTGGTTGCGGAACGGGTCAAGCGCGCCGCCGACATCCTCGACCTCAACCCCTATCTCAAGCGTTATCCGCGCCAGCTCTCGGGCGGCCAGCGCCAGCGCGTCGCCATGGGCCGCGCCATTGTGCGCAACCCGCAAGTGTTCCTGTTCGACGAGCCGCTCTCCAATCTCGACGCCAAGCTGCGCGTGCAGATGCGCACCGAGATCAAGGAACTGCACCAGCGGCTGAAGACCACCACCATCTATGTCACCCACGACCAGATCGAAGCCATGACGATGGCCGACAAGATCGTGGTCATGCGCGATGGCCGCATCGAGCAGGTCGGCGCGCCGCTGGAATTGTTTGACCGGCCGGCCAATCTGTTTGTTGCCGGCTTCATCGGCTCGCCGTCGATGAACCTGCTCAAGGGCGTCGTGAAGAAGGGCGACAAGCCGGTCGTCGAGATTGCCGGCACGCCGTTCCCGATTGCCGCCAACAGCAAAGTCGAGGACGGGCGCAATGTCGTCTATGGCGTCCGGCCCGAGCATCTCGAAATCCACCCTGACGGTGTTGCCGCCAAAATCTCGGTGGTCGAACCCACAGGTTCCGAAACGCTGGTCTTCCTGCGCTTCGGCGAGGGCGAGATGGTGGCGCTGTTTCGCGAGCGCCACGACTTCAAGCCGGGCGACACGCTGCATTTGAAGCCGCGGCTTGACCAGGTGCATCTCTTCGACGCAGAGACTGGCAACCGGCTCTGATTTCACACCCAAAATTCGTTCGGGAGGAATAAATGCTCAAAGGGATCAACCCGTTGCTCAACGCCGATGTGCTGCAGGCGCTGCGGGCAATGGGACACGGCGACGATTTGATCATCGCCGATACCAATTTCCCCGCCGATGCGGTGGCGCGCCAGACCGTGCTCGGCAAGCTGCTGCACATCGACGCGTCGGCGGCGGATGTGGTCAGGGCCGTGCTGTCGCTCTATCCGCTGGATACGTTCGTCGACGACGCGGCCGCCCGCATGGAGATCGTCGGCAAGCCGGATGAGATTCCGCCGGTGCAGAAGGAAGTCCAAAAAGAGATCGACGCGGCCGAGGGTAAGGCCTGGCCGATGATCTCGGTCGAGCGCTACGACTTCTATGAACGCTCAAAGAAGGCCTATTGCGTCATCCAGACCGGCGAGCGCCGCTTCTATGGCTGCTTTGCCTTCCGCAAGGGCGTCATTCCGCCGGATGCGGAGTAGGGCCATGGCGGAAGGCAAGCCTGTCGTCATATTGGGCGTCTTCGTCGCCGACACCGCCTACCGCGCCGCGCGCCAACCGCGCATGGGCGAGACCATCCTAGGCACCTCCTTCACGCTTGGCCCGGGCGGCAAGGGTTCGAACCAGGCGGTGGCAGCCGGCAAACTGGGCGCTGATGTTACTTTTCTGACACGGCTCGGCGTCGATCCTTTCGCCGACATGGCGCGGCAGACCTGGGCGCATGCCGGCGTGAAGAGCGCCGTCATCGAGACGCCGCAGAGCTACACCGGTGCGGCCTACATCTTTGTCGAGGAGACGACCGGCAACAACGCCATCATCGTCAGCCCCGGTGCGGCGATGCTGATTTCGCCCGCCGATATCGACGCCCATGCTGGCCTGATCGGCTCGGCCGGCGTCTTCGTCACCCAGCTCGAGCAGCCGATCGAAGCAGCAACGCGGGCACTGGAGATCGCGCGTGGGGCAGGGGTGACCACCATCCTCAACCCAGCGCCGGCGGCAAAGCTGCCGGATCGCATCTACGCGCTTTGCGACTATGTCACGCCCAACGAGACCGAGGCCGAGGAACTGACCGGCATCAAGGTTTCCTCCATCGACGACGCCCGCCGCGCCGCCGACAGCTTGCTCGGAAAGGGCGTCGGCGCTGTCATCGTCACGCTCGGCGACAAGGGCGCATTGCTGCACACGAAAAACCGTTCCGACCATGTTCCCGTGGTCAATGCCGGGCCGGTGGTCGAGACGACAGGGGCGGGCGACGCTTTCAATGGCGGCCTGGCCGCGGCGCTCGCCAAAGGAGTGGAGCCGTTGCAGGCGATGCGCTTCGCTTGCGCCGTCGCCGGCATTTCGGTGACGCGGCCGGGCACGGCGCCGTCCATGCCGACGCTGCAGGAGGTCGAGGCGCTGCTGGCGAAGGGGTAGAAGCAGGCGCGAAATTGTTTTCGGCATGATTGGCGCGCAAGGAGGAACTTCGATGCTCTGGGTGGCCCTGGCCTTGGGGGCATTGCTTGCGGGCAAATGCCTGTCATTCGTCTCGACGGGCGGCCAAAATGGCGCAGCATGGCTCAGACCAGGCGTCCAATTCAGGCCAGAATGACCCCCGACTGGCTGACAGGCTTGATGGGTATCTGCTTCGTCGAACTGGTCGGGGCGGTCAGCGGCATCTGGTATTTTGAGGGATGGATCTACGGTCTCGTCGCGCTTGCCGCAGCTGTTGCTCTTCCTGCCATTTTCCATGCAGCGGTGCCGCCGCGCCCGGGCTCGATCCTGTATCTGCGCAGTGCGGCGCACACGCTGGCAGGCCAGTCCATCGACCTGGCAAAAAACGGTGATTCCAAGGGCGCCTCGGCGAGAAGAGAGATGATCAGGCGGCTCGTTTCAACCCGGCCCGAGATGGCGCGATACCTATAAATCCTGAAATTGTCAGGCCGGCATTCAGACTTCCGAGGCGCTCGTGCTTGGGGTGTCATATTAGCAACAGGTAATGTTAATCAGCAATCCGGTCTTGCGCCATTGGCATAGGTGTCCCGTAATGGGTCGTCATGTCTGGCACCGCAATTGCACTGTCAGCAATGCCGGGGGCATCCATCGCTCCCGGCGAACGGGGGGCGATTGGGGCCCGCCGCTTCGCAAAATGAAGCGGCGGGCTCTTTAACTGCCGATTTGAAAGCCGCCTGAATCGCCGAAACATGGGTGCTGGGCCATTATGTATTTTCCGCAATTTTTGGTGGGCATGTTCGCAACGTCGTTCATCGTTGCGATCTGGGCCGAGATCGAAACCGGGTCCGTCTGGAAGGCGCTCGGCTGGGCTGTTCTTGCAATGTTTGTTCTTCAGCTTGGATACATCGGCCTCGTCGTCCGCCTGATTTACAAACGGGGATCGGAAGCCATCGAGGGAGATGGTGCGAGCGGGGCTCGAGCCCGCGACCTCCGGCGTGACAGGCCAGCATGACCCTTGCTGGCTGACAGGCTTGATAGGCATCGAACGCGTCAGGAAGGCGCTGCTTCCACACGCGCAACTGCCAAGGGTCCCGAGTGACCCGGAGATGACCAACTACTGCCTGACGTAGCAGCGCTTGTGGGCGCCGGGTGCGGGATCGTCACCGAATGAATCGTTGTCGCATTGGACACCGTTCCTGAATACGTCTTGCGTGAACCGGCCGCGCCCCCCGTACCTCACCACCTTGCGGCCCCGGAAATCACAATATTCGCCTTCACGGGCACAGGCGACCCATTCGTCACGGCGAGGCTCGTCGTAGCCGCCATCGGAGTCGTCGCGATCGCGCAGCACGATGAAACACGCCTTTTGCCGGCCGGGCGCCGGGTCACCAAAGACACGAGTTGAGCACGGCACTGCGTCGCGGTCGAAAAAGCGGGAGGTGCTGCGACCCTGAACGCCGAACACCACTTCGGAGGGATAAGGCAGCCGGCAAATGCCGCCCTCGCGCGCGCATCGCTGAAGCCGATCGGCCGAGGCCGTAGTGGGAAAGAGAGCAGAAGCGATCGTTGTCAGACCGACCAGGCAGATCAATGTGAACACGATGCGCATCGAAACATTTGGGGCGATTGACATTGTAAGTCCTCCTTCCAGCTCAGACATTCAATATGGCAGGTCGATTATCTGACGGTGACTCAAGCGCTCTATCGGCGAATGTGCAAGCGGCGTTTGACCAGAACAATCAGGTTTCCGCCGTAGCGTCCCATTTGCACAGAGCCACCAACGATTCGAAGCCAGTCGTCAAGGAAACGCGGCAGGAAACCGACAACGTCACCGAACCACTGGCAATTGCCGGCGTTCGGAGGGCTTCAATTTGCCTCGTGTAAGAAGACATTTTTTTGACATCAACGTCGACATTTCTCCGGCACCAAGGATCGTGACCCTTGAAGAGAAATGGCGCGAGTGACGGGGCTCGAACCCGCGACCTCCGGCGTGACAGGCCGGCACTCTAACCAACTGAGCTACACCCGCGCATGGACGAGCACGTGTCAGCCGTGTTCGTCGTTGGGGCGGTGGATAAGGGGTTCGCCACCGAGTGTCAAGCGCACCCGGACAGCATAACAGCAAACAGGAGAAGGTTTTTTGACAAGCGGGATTTTGTTGTCAAAACCAGCCGATGGCGAGGGGGCCGCCTGTTCATTTGGCCTTGCGAAGCCTGTCCTGACCGCTTAAAGGTCCGCGCCGGAGCGGGCGATTAGCTCAGTTGGTAGAGCGCTTCGTTTACACCGAAGATGTCGGCGGTTCGAGCCCGTCATCGCCCACCATTTTACGGGTCTTGCTGGATTGAATGTTCGGATCGCGGCGATCCGGCCCCCTACTTGACCCCGATGCCGGCGGTCAGGCCGCCGTCGATCTTATAGTCGGCGCCGGTGCAGAATCCCGCCTTGGACGAGCACAGGAACGCGATCAGCTCCGCCACTTCCTCCGGCTCGCCGATTCGGCCAAGCGGGTGGGCTTCGCCAAAGCGTTTGAAGGCGGCTTCGATGTCGGCCTCGCTGCCGTTGTCGCCGCGCGCCGCTCTTTCCAGGATTGGCGTGCGGATCGATCCCGGGCTGACCGAATTGACGCGAATTCCCTGACGGGCATAGTCGAGCGCCAGCGAGCGCGTCAGCGTATGGATTGCCCCCTTGGTCGTCGCATAGGCGGCGACGTTTTGCTGGCAGGCGTGTCCCTGCACCGAAGCCAGGTTGACGATGGCGCCGCCACCCCGCTTGATCATTTCGGGAATGCCGAAACGGGCGGTCAGAAAGATGGAGCCGACATTGACGGACATCGCCCGGTTCCAGGTCTCGAAATCCGTGCTCGTTGCGGTGCCATAAGGGTGCACGGCGGCCGAGTTGACGATGACGTCCAGCCCGCCGAAGCGCGCGACACCGGCAGCGATCGCCCGGGCCACCTGATCGGGCACGGAAACGTCAGTTGTCACCACCAGCGCCTTTGCACCGGAACCATCCAATTCCCTTTGCATCGCCGCATTCGCATTGCCGTCGATGCCGCACGCGATGATCGCCGCACCGCCCGCCGCAAGGCGTCTGGCGCTTGCCAGGCCGATCCCGGTGGTTCCGGTCACCAGGGCGATCTTGCCGTCGAAATCCTTCATGGCTCAAACTCCGTCGTCGCGTCGTCGGGATTGCCGAAGTTTCGACTCCGGCTATGGTCCAACAATACGGTTTTGGCTTCGCTTCGGAAGGGACTTCCATGGAACAATGTTGGCGCTGGTACGGGCCGGACGATCCGGTCACGCTCGACCATGTCAGACAGGCGGCGGCGACGGGTGTCGTGTCGGCCTTGCACAACATCTATGACGGCCGCGCCTGGCCTTTGGCCGACATCCTGGAACGCAAGCGCATCATCGAGGCGGCGGGGCTGACCTGGTCGGTGGTGGAGAGCATCCCCGTCCACAACTCGATCAAGATCGGCTCGGCCGAGCGGCAGCGCTACGCGGATTTTTACAAGGACACCATTCGCGCTTTGGCCAAGGCCGGCATTTCGACCATCTGCTACAATTTCATGCCCGTGGTCGACTGGACCCGCACCGATCTCATGTATCGGCTCCCGACGACCGGCTTTGCCTTGCGTTTCGATGCGATCGACTTCGCTGCCTATGATCTGTTCGTGCTGAAACGCAGCAATGCCGAGGCAAGCTACAGCCCGGCTCGCATCGCGGAGGCACAAGCGCGGCTTAAGACATTGAGCGACGACGCGATCGACAGAATAGAGCGCAATCTCATTGCCGGACTGCCCGCCACCGAGCGCAGTTACAACAGGGAGACGATGCGCGACGCGCTCGCCGACTATGCGGCAATCGGCCCGGCGGAACTGCGCGCCAACCTTGCCTGGTTTCTGAAGGAGATCATTCCGGTTGCCGAGGAAGTCGGCGCACGCATGTGCATCCATCCAGACGATCCGCCTTTCTCGCTCTACGGATTGCCGCGCATCGTCTCCACCGCCGATGATGCGCGCTTCATCCTGAGCACTGTCGACAGTCCCGCCAACGGGCTGACGCTGTGCACCGGCTCCTACGGCACACGCGCCGACAACGACATTGTCGCGATGATCGAAGAATTCGGATCGAAGATCCATTTCGCCCATCTGCGCAACGTCACGCGCGAGGACGATGGCTCGTTCTTTGAGGCCGAACATCTGGAGGGCTCGACCGACATGGTGTCGGTGATCCTGGCGTTGATGAAGGAAGAGGGGCGTCGGCGCATGGAGGGCAGGGCCGACTGGCGCATCCCGATGCGTCCCGACCACGGCCATCTGCTTGCCGACGACATCGGCAAGACCCGGATCAACCCGGGCTATTCGCTGATCGGCCGCCTCAAGGGCCTCGCCGAACTGCGCGGCATCATGCGGGCGGTGGATCGGTTTGGACTGGCTTGATTGGTCGAAACAGGCAGCGAAAATGCCTGTCAGTATTTTATGACACGGCGCTCGACGAGAACCACGATCGCGAACAGCGCGATCGACAGCGACGACGACAGCACGATCGCCGCGTAAAGCCGGTCCGACTGGTAGTTGAAGCTCGCCTGGATGATCAGTGCGCCGAGGCCCTTGTCCGAGCCGATCCACTCGCCGACGATGGCGCCGATAACCGCCGTTGCCGATGCGATCCTCAGCGAGGAAAACAGCATCGGCAGCGCGCGCGGCAGGCGCAGGCTCCAGAAAATTTCCCAGCGCGTCGCCGACAGCACCCGGAACAGCTCATGCTCATTGTCGCTGCCTGAATCCAGGCCACGGATCATGTTCACCAGTGTCGGGAAGAAACAGATCACCGCCGCGATGACGATCTTCGGTGTCATGCCGAGCCCGAAGATCAGGGTGATGATCGGCGCCAGCGCCAGGATGGGGATGGTGTTGAAGAACAGCACGATCGGAAAATAGGCTGCCTGTAGGATGCGGCTGTGCACGAACAAGACGGCAAGCAGCACGCCGGCAAGATTGCCGATGACAAAACCGGCCAGCGCCTCGATCAGCGTCGGCCTGAGATTGGCGAGCAGCAGCGACAGGTTCTTCTGGAATACGCCGAATATGGCCGTCGGCGTCGGCACGATATAGGCGGGTACGCCCAGCCATGGGAGCAGGACCTGCCAGGCGAAAAGGAGCGACGCGGCACCAAGCACGGGCAGGGCGATGGCAAGCGTTGGCGACAAGGGAGCCGGCTTCATGAGGCCCGCTCCAGCGCACCGCGCAATTCGGCCATGGCGTTGACGATCGCCGGATCCTCGCGCGTGCAGCGGTTGCCGTCCTGCTTGAGCGGCCGCATGTCGAGATCCTTGACCAGGCGCCCAGGATTGGCGGCAAGCACGATGACGCGTTCGCCGAGATAAGCGGCTTCGGCGATCGAGTGTGTGACGAAGAGGATGGTGGTGCCGGTGCGGCGCCACAGGTTCAGAAGCTCGTCATTGAGGCGGTCGCGGGTGATCTCGTCCAGCGCCCCGAACGGCTCGTCCATCAACAGAAGCCTGGGTTGTCCGAGCAGCGCGCGGGCGATGGCCACGCGTTGGCGCTGGCCGCCGGAAAGTTGGTGCGGCAGGCGCTCACTGAGGTCGGCAAGCCCCATCAGGTCAAGCAGGTCGTCGGTGCGATCCTCGATCTTGCGGGTGACGCTGCCTTGGCCGACTGCGAGCGGCAGGCGGATATTGTCGCGCACCGAGCGCCACGGCAGCAAGGTCGAATCCTGGAAGACGAAACCGACATCGCGACGCGAGCGCACCGCATGCGGCGTGTCGCCGAGCACGCTGATGGCGCCGCCGAGCGGATCGAGCAGGTCGGCGACGACGCGCAGCAAGGTCGACTTGCCACACCCCGAAGGTCCCAGAATCGATAGGAAAGATCCGGCCTCGACGGAAAGGTCGAGGCCGGAGAGCACTTTCACCGCCGTCTGCCGGCCGCCATAGCCGACATCCAGTTCGCGGGCTTCGATTGCGTTCGCCATCAGGCGGCGGGCGCGTCGAGCTTGGGCCGGTCGGCGGCCGACAATTCGAGGATTTTTGTGGTGTAGACGTCGGCTGCGGCAGGCCTTCCGTTCGGGTATTGGCCGACCTTGTCCAGCAACGCCAGCTGGCTTTCGATGGAGGCTGGGTCGAATGTCCCCCAGCCATCCTTGGCGGTCGCGGCGTCGAAAGACAGCTTCAGCACGAGATCGATGGTTTTCTGCTCCCAGCCGAGGTCCATTTCCGGATAGGCCGCGACCATCTTGCTCACCGCTTCCTTGGGGTTGGCATGAACCCAGCCCCAACCCTTGGCCACGGCGCCGATGAACTTCGCCAGCGTCTGCGGATCCTGCTCTATCGCTGTATCCGTGGCGAAGTAGACATCGGCATAGGAGTCCAGCCCGAGATCGCGCACCAGAAGGTCGACGCGGTCATCGCCGACGACGCTGAGCGCCTGCGTGTTGGTGATCCAGCCACCGATGGCGTCGACGTCGCCACGTATCAGCGGCGCCTTGTCGAAGCCGACATTGACGACGGTGACATCGTCGGCGCTCAAGCCGTTCTTCGACAGGATTTCGTCGATGACAAAACGAGCTGTCGGCTGAATGCCGATCTTCTTGCCCTTGAGGTCGGCCACGCCGCGGATCGGATTCGATCCCTTTGAGGTGAAGGCGTACGGCCCGGTGCGGAAGCCGCAGGCGATGATTTTCACCGGCACGCCGCTGGCGCGCGCGGCATAGAGCTGCGGCGTTTCGGAGAACTGGCCAAGCTGGGCGGAGCCTGAAATCACCGGCGGCACGGTCGCGGAATTGGGCCCGCCGGGGCTGAACTCGACGTCAAGCCCGGCCTCCTTGAAATAGCCATTGGTTACGGCGGCGATATCGCCGATCTGGCCGTTCGACATCAGCCAGTCATACTGGATGACGACCTTTCCGGCTGCTTTCGCGCCTGGCGTGAGCAAAAGCTGCATGCCCTGAGATGCGGCCGCTAGGCCGATCAGGCCGGTCTTGATGAAGGTCCGGCGGTTTGTCTGGTAGCGTTGGTTCCCACTCATTTTTCGCTCCTGTTGGATCAAGATTGTTCCGTCAAAATCCGCGCCACTCCCGCCGGCGCGGCGTCACCTACGGCCTTTCGTCGTGATAATCGCCCGGGCCGCCGTCGAGCCAGGCGTATAGTTCCCAGAGCGTGTCGTCCGGGTCGGTGAAATAGGCGCAGCGCGCATTCCAGACATAGTCCTGGGGTGGGCTGTAGAAGGGCACGCCCTTGGCTGTCAGATCGGCGTAGAGCCGGTCGATCTCGGCGGGCGCGTCGAGCTTGACCGCCACGCAGACCTTGTGCGCATGCCGCGGCGAGCGGGCGTTGGAGACGCCGGTGTGGCTGTTGATGTGGTCGAGCTCCCAGGCCGCGAGGGTCACGCCCTTGCCATGGAAATCGGCAAAACCCTCGGCGCGCCGGCGCAGCCGGAAGCCGAGCTTGTCGACATAGAATTCCACGGTCCGCTCGATGTCGGCGACAAGCAGGCAGACGTCTGTAATCCGGTCCAGGCCCCCGAACGCCATGGCTACTTGCCCTCGCCGATACGTTCAGGGCGCGAGGCCGGCAGTTTGACGCCGACACGGTGCGCGGCGCCGACGATGTGGGCCCGCATGGCCGCTTCGGCTGCCGCCGGATCGCCCGCTACCAGCGCCTCATAGATGCGCACATGCTCGCCGACATTGACCTCGACGAGGTCGTGCAGCGGGTTGGTGAGACGGGCGTAGTGGATCGAGCGGCGGATCTGCTCGCAGACGAAGGAAATGAAGGTGTGGATGTAGCTGTTGCCGGTGGCCCGCGCGATCTCGCGATGGAACAGCAGATCGGCGTCGATGCTTCCTTCCTCCCAGCGCTCCTCGCCACTCATGCGGTCGAGCGCCGCCTTGATGGCGTCGAGATGCTCCTGGTCACGGCGCTCGGCGGCAAGGGCCGCCGATTCGGCCTCGAGGATGCAGCGCAGCTCGAACAGCCGCTGCATGTTCTGGCCTTCATTCAGCGTCTCGCGGTCGATGCGGATCGCCGCACGCTGTTCCGGCGCCAGCACGAACGAACCGATACCTTGTCGCGCCTCCACCATGCCGTCGGCGCGCAATTGCGCGATCGCCTCGCGTACGACGTTTCGGCTGACGCCGAACTTCTCCGAAAGCTGTTGCTCTGTCGGCAGCAGACTGCCCGGATTGAGGTCGCCGGATTCGATCTCGCGGCTGAGGAACGCGGCGACGCGATGTGGCAACGCTTCCACGGTGCCGATGGCGGCCAGTCGTGTCTTCATGAAAAACTCTCCATCGAGGGCAGAAGGCAACCGGGGTTCATCAGCCCGTTGGGGTCGAGCGCCTGTTTCAGCGCGGTGACGAGCCGTCGGTGCGTTGGCGATAGGCCGGTCCAGAATGCACGCTGGCGGGTGCGTCCGATGCCATGCTCGGCGCTGATCGAGCCACCAAGCGCGGTGGTGATGGCGTAGAGTCCGGCGGTGATGTCGGCGCCGCGGGCGCGGGCCACGCGCTCGTCGAGGCCTTCCGGCGGCAGGACGTTGAAATGGATGTTGCCGTCACCGGCATGGCCGTACGCCAGCGGCAGCCATCCCTGATGATCCTGCGCCACGAAGCGACGCGCCTGATCGATGAGGGCAGGGATATCCGAGATCCTCACCGAAAGATCGGTGCGCACATGATAGCCGCGCTTGGCCTGGCCTTCGACCAGCCCTTCGCGGATTGCCCAGAAGGATTTTGCCTGGGTGCTGCTTTCGGCCAGGACGGCGTCAATGACGAGGCCGCTCTCCATCGCTTCGGCGAGGAAATCGACCAGAAGAGTGCGCAGGTCGATGGCCGCACTTGCCGACAGTTCGATCAGCACGTGCACGGGAGCCTCGACCGGCGACACCGTGTTGGCGTCGATCAGGCTGGCCAAAGCCATGCATTCCGAGCCGATGATCTCAAAGGCGGAGATCAGATCGGCACAGCCACGGCGTGCCTCGCGAAAAAGGGCGATGGCCGCTTCGAACGAGGCAACGCCGAGATAGGCGGTCTCGACACGGTTGGGCTTGGGAAACAGCTTGACCTCGACGCCGGTGATGATGCCCAGCGTGCCTTCGCTCCCGATGAAGAGCTGCTTCAGATCATAGCCACTGTTGTTCTTGCGCAGGCCGGAAAAGCCGCTCCACAAGTCAGCGTCCGGCAGCACGACCTCGAGACCGAGGATGAGGTCGCGCGCCATGCCATAGCGCAGCACATTGACGCCACCGGCATTGCTGGCGGCGTTGCCGCCGATCTGGCAGCTTCCCTGGGCGCCGAGCGCCAGCGGAAACAGGCAATCTTGCGCCTCGCTGGCATCCTTGATGTGCTGCAGGACGCAGCCGGCATCGGCCTGCAGGATGAAATTGTCGGCGTCGACGAGCCGAATGGCGTTCAACCGCTCCAGACTGACGATCACCGCGCCGCCGGTCCCGATGTCGATTGCGCCTGCGACCAGTCCGGTGTTGCCGCCTTGCGGGATGACGCCGAGCCCAAGCGCGCTACAAAGCCGCACCAGCGCCTGCACTTGGGCGACGGAGCCAGGCTTCAGCACGGCAAGCGCCTTGCCGCGGTGATCGCCGGCCCAATCGCCGAGATATTTCACCATGCCGGCGGCGTCCGCGATCACGCCGCTGTGTCCGACCACGCTCTGCAGCGCGTCAAGAACTGGTGAGGCAATGCCGTGCGCTGTCATCCCGGGCCAAGCTGGATCAGTGGGAAGGTGTATGGATATACATATCATCCTACAACTAAATTATGTCAACGGTAATATGCCGTGGGGAGACGTTGCGCAGCGAAGAAGGGAAGGGGATGCCTCTGCAGCTACGGATCAGCCAGCGCCTCTCGGCGCGATGGTAAGTCCGCTTGGGGTTGCCTGCATGGCCCCAGCGCTTGCCGGGTCATCAGGGGCTTGTTCCGAACCTTTGAAGGTTGGCGCCGCTGCGGATATGCGTGGGTTGTCGAATGAACAGCCGACGAAAGGATCGTCGGCCTAGAGATACTGGGCGACCTTCTTGCCGACCGAGAGGAAGCGCAGCGGATCGATGGCTTCGCCATTGTGGCGAACCTCGTAGTGCAGATGCGGGCCGGTCGAGCGGCCGCTGCTGCCGGTCTTGCCGATGATGGCGCCGGCATCGACCTTGTCCCCGACGTTGACGTCGATTTCGCTGAGGTGACCGTAGCGCGTCGAGAAGCCATTGCCATGGTCGACCTCGACCATGCGGCCATAGCCGCCGTTCCAGCCGGCTTTGACGACGACGCCGGGCGCCGTGACCTTGGCGGACATGCCGATCGGCGCCCGGAAATCCATGCCCGAATGCAGCGCCGCGGTGCCCAGGATCGGGTCGGTGCGCACGCCGAACGGGCTGGTGACGGAGTGGCCGGGGGCAGGATTGGCAAGCGGCAGCCGCCGCGCCTCGGTTTTCAGGTGGTCGAGCGCATCCAGCGCTTCGTCGAGTTCCTTGACCTTGCTGTCGAACATCATCGAGCTGTCGAGCGGGATCAGCGGGCCGCCGACATCGCTCTCGTTCTTGCCGAAGTCGCTGTCGACCGGCAGGCCGGCCGCCTGCAGCGCCTGCGTAATCGCATCGGCGCTCTTGTAGGCATTGTCGGCAAGCGTGGCGATGCGGGTGAGCTGCTGGCTCTCGATGGTCTTTAGCGATTCGTTGATCGACACGAACAGCTTGTCGGCGCGGTCGGCCGCTGTCTCGCTGGGCAGCGGATCGGAGCGGGTCGACCACAGCGAGAACGGCCTGGTGTCGCCGGCGCCGAGGCTGGCGACGGAATAGGCCATCGGCTGGGAGATGCTGCCGGTCACGTCGGCATGTTCGTCCGGCTTTGCGGGCGTGGCATCGGCCGCGGCAGGCGGCGTGCCCACTTCGTTTTCGGCGCGTTCGAGGATCGGGCCGAGGCGGCCATGGCGCTGGCTGAGCTGGGACTGCCGATCCAGCAATTCACTCACCTTGGTTTCCATGAGCTGCTGGTCGAGAAGCTGGCGGCTGGTGATGCGGTCGACCTGGGCGCGCAGCGCCGAAATGCGATCCTCATAGGCCTGCTGCATGCGCGCCTGCCGCGCCGTGGCGGCGCCGATGAGATCGTCGCGCAGCACGAGGTAGGACGTCGCCAGCAGATAGCCTATGGCAATCGCCGCCAGCGCCGAGCCTATGAACGCGGCAAACCAGGGGCGTATGGTGAAATGCCTTATCTGATTGCCCCGGGCGATGATGACCGTGTGGGGTTCTCTGCGTCTGCCGAAGACCGCTGACTGACCGGTTACGTTCACGGGACCAAGCTTTCGTTACGACACCAACGACGAGCCTGATTACACATTATTAGGGTTAACAAAGCTTTGCCGGGGACGAAGCGCCGGTAAGGATTGCTCGCACGTTCGCCATCGAGACCAGCGACGGCGAACCGTCAAAGCGCGCGCACCGCTTCCAGCACCTCTTCGGCATGGCCCTTGACGCGGACCTTCCGCCAGATCCTGGCTATTTTCCCGTCCTTGCCGATCAGGAAGGTTGCGCGCTCGACGCCCATGTAGTTGCGGCCATACATCGTCTTCTCGACCCACAGATTGTAGGCCTCGATCACTTTTCGCTCTTCGTCGGCGACCAGATCGATGGTGAGATCGTATTTGGTTTTGAACTTGTCGTGCTTCTTCACACTGTCGGGCGACAGGCCGATCACGACGGCGCCGGCCTTTTCGAATTCCGGCTTCAGCTGCGAAAAGCCGATCGCCTCGGTGGTACAACTTGTGGTGTCGTCCTGCGGGTAGAAATAGAGCACGATCGGTTTGCCCGGGAATGCTGTCAGACTGAGCGACCCACCGCCGTCGCGCGGAAGGTCGAATTGCGGCGCAAGATCGCCCACGTCGAGGTCAGCCATATCGATGCCCTTGTTTGAGGTTACGCGCGAAGCTGCATCGATATAGTGTCGAACGGGGATTCGTCCACGATCGAGTTCGTACAACGGAAAATTGCGTGGATCAGGAAGAACCGCAGCACGAGAAGATCAAGTTCAGGCGTGATGAGATCACCGACCTGGGCAAGTTCCCGTCTGCGTGCGATGTGCCTCCGCTCGGCCAGGCGCGCATCGGTCGCGGCTTTCGCATTCTTGCGCGGCTGGTTGCCGGGTTTTCGGCGCTGGTGCTGTTGGCCGCTGTCGTCGTGTACGTGATCGGCGCCTCAGGCTTTGGCACCGAACGGCTGCGGGCGGAAGCCGAAACCGCCATCGAGAAACTGGCCGGTGTCGATGTCGACGTTTCGGTTGGACCGGCTCGCCTGACGCTCGACGGATCGAGCTTCATTGCGCTGCAGGTGAGCGACGTCAGCCTGAAGACCGCCTATGGCAAGCCGATGGCCGATGCCGGGCGCGTCCGCTTCGGCATCAGGCTGATCCCTTTGCTTTCGGGCGAGGTGCGGCTCACCAGCGCCAGGATTTCCGACGCCCATATCGTGACTGCGGCGATGCCGGCGGGTGGCGACTGGACGGCCGGGCTGCGCAACCAGGACGGGCTTGTCGATCCGGAAAAACTCGCCGCAGCGGTCTTCGCCGGCGTCAACCACGGGCTCGATGCCGTGCGTGAGGATTCGATGCGCCAGATCGATCTGCGCAATGTCGAATTTGAGCTGCCCGAAGCCGGAGCGGTCAAACAGGTCAGGATCAACACTGCCAGCGTGCTGCAGTCGGGGGCGGGCAGCATGGTATTTTCGGCCGATGCGGCCGTCGATGGCCGCGCACTCACCATCGCCGCCTCGGCCCGCCGCGATACGACGACGCGGCGCGTCGCCGCACTCGACGCCAGCGTGAAAGTCGCCGGCGACGCCACGGCGGCGGTGGCTGGCAAACTGGGCGCGGTTGCGCTGAAGCTGACCGGATCGGAAGGGTCCGGCGAGAACAATTCGCAGCTGACCGCGGCGTTGTCGCTCACCGGCTCGGTGCTCGATCTCGGCACGCGCGGCCTGCTTCCCGCCGATGTCGATGTCGATGCCACGCTTGCCGCTGGCTCCAACAAGATCCAGGTCGACAGGCTGCTGCTCAAGACCGGCCGCTCGACCTTCGATTTCGCTGGTTCGATCGGGCCAAAGCCGGCAACCGGCGCGGCGGGCGAGGAGCCCTCCTATCGCTACGATCTGACCAGCGATGGGTCGACGCTGGCGCCGTCGGAATCGCCCGAGCCGGCCCTCAACTTCTTCGCCCGCATCGCCGGTGTCTACCAGACCAACAGCCACAAACTGGTCGCCGAGCAGATCGGCATCAGGTCCGGGCCGACCGGCGAGGCGCTGGGCACCGCTTCGGTCGCGTTCGTCGAGGGAAAGGCGCCGGGAATATCGGTTGCCTTCAATGTCCACGACATGCCGGTCTCGCATGTCAAGCAATTGTGGCCCTGGTTTTCCGCCAAGAATGCCCGTCTGTGGGTGCTGCAGAACCTGTTCGGCGGCCGCGTCGTCGATGCCAATCTGCAGTTCCAGGTCGTGCCGGGGCGTCTTGGCAACGGCGTGCCGCTTTCGGCCGATGAGGTGTTCGGCCGTTTCCAGATCGAAGGCTCGCGCTTCGACACGGCCGGCCGCATCCCGCCGATACGCGACGCCGTGGGCGTTGTCGGCTTCCACGGCAACGATGTCGATATTTCCCTGACGTCAGGCAGCGTCTATATGCCGAGCGGCCGTACCGTCGAGGCAAGCAACGGCACGCTGACGGTGAAGGCGGCGAACCATCCGCCGGTGATCGGTGCGCTCGACATCGATGTCGCCGGCGAGGCGCCGGCAATAGCAGAGCTCGCCTCCTATGAGCCGATCAACGCCATGCGCCATGTCGGCCTGCGGCCGGAAGACCTCTCCGGCACGATGACCGGGCACGTCAAAGCGGATATTCCGCTGCAGTCCGGCGTCGACACCTCGAAACTCGATTGGCTGGTGACGCTGGATTACAAGGACCTGGCGCTGGCCAAGCCGTTTGAAGACCAGACGGTGACCGGCGCCGACGGTTCGATCAGCGTTGGACCCGATCAGGCGGTGATTTCCGCCAAGGCGTTGCTGAACGGCATTCCGGCTGAACTCGATCTGGTCGAGCCGCTCAGGAACGGCGGACCGCCGCGCAGCCGCAAGGTCGCGCTGGTGCTCGACGACAAGATACGCGATGCAGCCATGCCTGGCCTGTCGCCGCTGCTTTCCGGAACCATAAAGGTGGCAATCGACAAGAGCGGCGACGGCAACCAGAACGTCTCGGCCGACCTGACCGATGCCAGGCTGGACATCCCTTGGGCGGGCTGGAGCAAGGGGCCGGGCATTCCCGCCAACGTCTCCTTCGTCATGGCGAAGTCCGGCGGCACTACGACGCTGTCCGATTTCAACCTCGACGGAAAGACCTTCTCCATCGACGGCAGCGTGGTGCTGGTCAACGGCGCCCTGTCGACCGGCCGCTTCAGCAAGGTGACCTTGAACCGCGGCGACGACATTGCTGTGTCGGTCAAGCGATCCGGCAAGGGCTATGCGGTCGATGTCAGCGGCAGCGCCCTGGATGCCCGTTCGCTGATCAAGCAGTTTACCTCCGACGTCGACACCGCCACCAAGACCACCGGCTCCAACGCGATTTCCGTCAGCGCCGATGTCGATTCCCTGACCGGGTTCCACGACGAGGTCCTGTCGAACCTGAAGCTCGACTACAGCGCCGCCGGCTCAAGAGTGAACGGGCTGAAGGTGAGCGCTGTCGCCAGTTCGGGTGCAGCCATAACCATCAGCAACACCACCGGCGACGGCAGGCGCGCGCTCGCCATGAAGTCGGCCGACGCCGGCGCCATCCTGCGCTTCCTCAACATCTACGAACACATGGAAGGCGGATTGATCACGCTGGCATTGGCGGGCGCCGGCGACGGGCCGATGAAGGGTCAGGTCGACAGCAGCGACTTCTTCATCGTCGACGAACCGAAGCTCGCCTCGATCGTATCGACCACGCCGGCCGGCGATAGCCGCAGCCTCAACGAAGCGGTCAAGGGCAAGCTCGACACCTCGCGGGTGAAGTTCGAACGCGGCTATACCGAGATCGAAAAGGGCGCCGGCTATCTGAAGCTCGCCAATGGCGTGCTGCGCGGTCCGCGCATCGGCACGACGTTCCAGGGCACGCTCTACGACCAGGACAACAATATGGACATGACCGGTACGTTCATGCCGGCCTATGGCCTCAACCGTATCTTTGGCGAATTGCCGCTGGTCGGCGCACTGCTCGGCAATGGCCGCGATCGCGGCCTGATCGGCGTCACCTACCGGCTCAAGGGCAATGCCAACAAGCCGGTGCTGGACATCAACCCGCTGTCGGTGATCGCGCCCGGGATCTTCAGGTCGATCTTCGAGTATCGCTAGACCATGATCCCTAAAAGTGGAAACCGGTTTTTGGACAAGATCATGGTCAAACAAGAAAACAGGGGCCTGTCCGGCCCGGGTTAAACAGGCCGCACCAGAACGTGTTTTTTCTTGCCGAGCGACAGCTTTGCGACGTTTTCCGGACTCAGATCCTGAAGCGTCACCACCCGGCGGTCGTCGGACACGGGCTGGTCGTTCAGGCGCACCGCGCCGCCCTGTATGTGACGCCGTGCCTCGCCGTTGGACCCAGCCAATCCGGCGGTGACGAACAGAGACAGGATGCCGATACCGGCCTCCAACTCGGTCTTCCCCACCTCGACGGTCGGCAGCGTTTCGGCGGTCACGCCTTCCTCGAAGGTCTTGCGCGCCGTTTCGCTGGCCTGCTCCGCCGCCTCCCGGCCGTGCAGCATGGCGGTGATCTCGGTGGCGAGCACCTTCTTGGCGTCGTTGATCTCGGAACCGCCCAAGGCTGCCAGGCGCGCGACCTCGTCCAAAGGCAGCGTCGTGTAGAGCTTCAGGAAGCGGCCGACATCGGCGTCCTCGGTGTTGCGCCAGTACTGCCAGAATTCGTAGGGGCTCAGCATTTCGGCATCGAGCCAGACTGCGCCTGACGCCGACTTGCCCATCTTGGCGCCCGACGAGGTGGTCAGCAGCGGCGTGGTCAGCGCGTAAAGCTGTGCGTTTTCCATGCGATGGCCGAGATCGATGCCGTTGACGATGTTGCCCCATTGGTCGGAGCCGCCCATCTGCAGCCGGCAGCCCAGACGCTTGTAGAGTTCGACGAAGTCGTAGGCCTGCAGGATCATGTAGTTGAATTCGAGGAACGACAGCGACTGTTCCCGGTCGAGCCTGAGCTTGACCGAATCGAAGGCGAGCATGCGGTTGACGGAAAAGTGACGGCCGACGTCGCGCAGGAAATTGACGTAGTTGATCTCCATCAGCCAGTCGGCATTGTTGATCATGACGGCGTCGCCCGCGCTGCTGCCGAATTTGAGGTAGGGCGCGAAGTTGCGGCGGATGCCGGCCAGGTTGTCCTCGATATCCTGAGGTGTCAGCAGCTTGCGCGCCTCGTCCTTGAAGGACGGATCGCCGATCATCGAGGTGCCGCCGCCCATCAGGGCGATCGGCCGGTGGCCGGTCTGCTGCAACCAGTGCAGCATCATGATCTGGATCAGCGAGCCGGCATGCAGGCTTTTGGCGGTTGCGTCGAAGCCGATATAGGCGCTTACCGTTTCCTTGGCGAAAAGCTGGTCGAGGCCGGCATCATCCGACGTCTGGTGGATGAAACCGCGCTCGCTCATCGTGCGCAGGAAATCGGATTTGAAGGCGGACATTTTTTCTTCCTGAAAGCGCCCGGCTTGAACGGCCAAGCTTGATATGAACGCGGGCGTTTAGCATCCGCGCGCGTTTAGCAAAAGTGGTTTCCGGTTTGTGCCGACGCTGGCGGCATAGGCTGCGCTGCCGCGCGAGCTTGCTTCATCGTTTCGGCTGGCGTAATGAGGCGCCGCGCCAACGGGTTCTTGCAGCCTTCGATCCGCTGGAACGGCACCGCACGGCATCCCTCAAATGCCATATCCTGTGACAGAGCCCGACGCGACATATGCCGGACGCATTGATATCCATCGTCATTCCCTGCCGCAACGAAGCGGCGAACCTGCCGCTGCTGATCGACGAGATCGAAGCCGCCATGACCGGGCGCGACTTCGAAATCATCATCGTCAATGACGGTTCGACCGACGATACCGCTTCGGTGCTTGCCGCCGAGGCGGCCAAGCGCCCATTTCCCCTGCGGGAATTGCGTCATCAGAAATCCGCCGGCCAGAGCCTTTCCGTGCGTTCGGGCGCCTGGGCGGCGCGCGGCGCCATCGTCGCCACCATCGACGGCGATGGCCAGAACGATCCAAAGTACATTCCGGTGCTGGTCGATGCCTTGCGGCAGGCCGGCCCCGATTTCGGTGCCGCGCAAGGCCAGCGGCTGAAGCGCCGCGACAGCAAGATCAAGCAGCTGGCGTCGCGTTTCGCCAACTGGCTGCGCGGCGCGATCTTGCATGACGAGACCCGCGACACCGGCTGCGGCCTGAAGGCCATCCACACCGACATCCTCAGGAAATTGCCGTTCTTCGACGGCACGCACCGCTTTGTTCCGGCGCTGGTCATCCAGGAGGGGTATCGGATCGTTCACTGCGACGTGGTCGACCGCTCGCGGCGCCACGGCAAGTCGAATTACGGAATTTTCGATCGCGGTCTGCAAGGTGCACTCGACCTCGGCGGTGTCTGGTGGCTGCGCCGCCGGCGCCGCAGAATGCCAAAAACAGAGGAAATCAGGCATGGCTAACGTGCTTCAGGAACTGGCGACCTGGCTCCACCAGGTTTTCATCAAACAGTTCGATGCCTGGATTCTGCTCGGCTTCGTCGCCCAGTTCTTCTTCACCATGCGCTTCGTCGTGCAGTGGCTCGCTTCGGAAAAGGCCAAGCGCAGCGTCGTGCCGGTCGCCTTCTGGTTCTTTTCGCTGTTCGGCGGCGGCCTGCTGCTGATCTACGCCATCGTGCGCCAGGATCCGGTGTTCATCGCCGGCCAGGCCATGGGCATGTTGATCTACATCCGCAATCTCTGGCTGATCGCCAATGAGCGCAAGGCAGCAGCGATGACCAAGGTCGATTGAGCAGCCTGTCACGTAACTCTTTTTTGCATGTCGTTTATCCCAAAACCGCTGGACACTTTTGGGCGACATGCATCGCGAATGACCGGAGAGGTTGAGATATGGCGTTGAACAGGAATTATATCCTTCTCTTCCTGTTCAGCCTGCTGATGACGGTTTCGGGGCTGGCGTCGATGCCGCCGATCGATCGCGACGAGCCGCGTTTCGTCCAGGCCACCAAGCAGATGGTCGAGACCGGCGACTATGTCGACATCCGCTTCCAGGACGCCTCCCGCTACCAGAAGCCGATCGGCATCTACTGGCTGCAATCGGCGGCCGTCGCGCTGAGCGGCGACGGCGCGGCAGCACCGATCTGGGTGTACCGGCTGGTCTCGGCGCTCGGCATTGCCATCGCCGTTGTCGGAATCGCCTGGACCGGCGCCAATCTCTTTGGAACCAATGCCGGCATCGCCGCCGGGCTGATGATGGCCGCGATCTTCGCCACGGCCTTCGAGGGGCGTGACGCCAAGACCGATGCCATGCTGCTGGCCTGCTGCGTCCTGGCGCAAGGCGCGCTGGCGCAGATTTACACGGCCTCGCGCCGCAACGAGCCTGTCGGCGGCCATCTGCCGTGGATTTTCTGGATCGCCCAGGGTGCGGCGATCCTGATCAAGGGGCCGATCGCGCCGCTGTTGTCGGCGCTGACCATGGTCACACTGGTCGCCTTCGAGCGCGACTGGCGCTGGCTGTCAAAGCTGAGGGCCGCACGCGGCCTGGCTCTGGCGGCATTGATCGTGCTGCCTTGGATCGCGCTCATCACCTGGAAAAGCAATGGCGCTTTCCTGCAGCAGGCGGTCGGCAAGGACATGATCGGCAAGGTCGCGTCGGGCGAGGAATCGCATGGCCTGCCGCCCGGCTTCTATATGCTGACCTATTCGCTGTTCATGTGGCCCTTCGGGCTGATCGCAGTCGGCGCCGGGCTGCAGGCGCTCAATCGCCTGCGCGACGACCCGCGCCTGCGCTTCTGCCTCGCCTGGTATATCCCGTTCTGGCTGGTGTTCGAACTGATCCCGACAAAGCTGCCGCACTATGTCATGCCGGCCTATCCCGGCATGGCGCTGCTGATCGGCTGGCTTCTGACATTGCAGCCGCAGGACGCGAACGCCCCGCTCAAAACCTGGCAGAATTGGCTGTGGTGGTCCACAGCCTTCGGCCTTGCCGTGGTCAGCCTCGGTTTGGCGGCGGTCTGCGTCGGCGCGCCGATCTATCTCACACATACCTTCTCATGGTGGAGCATTCCGGCTGCCGCCGCGGCACTCGCTGCCGGCTACTTCGCCTTTTCCAGGCAATTGCAGGTGCCGCTCAGCCGCATCGGTGTGACGGCGGTTTGCGCCGGCATCACCTATGGGCTGTTGTTCGGCGTCATCGCGCCTTCGCTGAAGCCGATCTGGCTGAGCCCGGCGATTGAGGCCGCGGTTCGCGCCAACCGTCCCTGCGACACGGCGGTACTCGCCTCGGCGGAGTATCACGAGCCGAGCCTGGTGTTCCTGGTGGGCACGAAAACATTGCTGACTGACGTCGATGGCGTCGCCAAACATCTGCTTGCCGACCCTGCCTGCGCACTGGCACTGGCGCCGATCGGAGACGAGCAGAAGCTGAATGGATTGCTGGCGGGGCAAGGCAAGTCGGCGAACCGCGTTGCCCGGATCGACGGCCTCAACTATTCGTCGGGAGACAAACTGTCGCTCGGCCTCTATCGTGTCGTCCAATGACGGCTGCAGGGTCGAATTCCCGATGCTGGTGAAATCGCGATCTTCCGTGTCCGCCGCACTGCTTGCGGTGCCCGGTCGATCACTCGGCAATTTTCGCGATACCTTGCAGATCGTGAAAAGGCGTTTTGCCGCGCGTCCGGCCTCCTATCCGAACATACTCTGGTCGGTCTGGCTCCTGGTCTGGGTCTTTTTGACGGCTGCGGCCTTTGTTCGCCTCGATACACCAGCGGGCATGCTGCGAGACCAGTGGTCGTCCGGTTTCGTCCAGGTCGCCGATTTCTTCACCCAGTTCGGCCTCAGCGGCTGGTACCTCATTCCCTCAGCGCTCTTGCTTGTCGCCGCCAACCTGACCGATTGGCGAAGCCTTTCCCGGCAATCGCTGATGCTTGCCTACAACTGGACCTGCCTGGCCTTTCTGGTGCTGAGCGCTGTCGGCCTGTCCGGCCTGACCGTCAATGTGCTGAAATATGCGATCGGCCGGGCTCGGCCGATGTATTTCCACGATTTCGGGGTGTTGTCGCTGCATCCCTTCGCTTTTGACGCGCGCTTCGCCGGGTTCCCGTCCGGCCACGCCACGACCATGGGCGCCGTGTTCGGGATCGCTCTGCTGCTGTTTCCGCAACGCTGGTACATCGCCCTGGCGATCACCGCGTGCATTGCCTCGACCAGGGTTTTCGTCGGCGCGCATTACCCAAGCGACACCGTCGCAGGCTTCGGCCTCGGCTGTGCCTTTGCGATTGCCTCGGCGCTGATCTTTGCCCGGCTTGGTTTCGTCTTTCGCGTGATGCCGGCGGGATTGCCGGTCCGCAAGCAAACGTTCCGGCTGACATGGTTTGGCCAGGCGAAGCGGGGCAGAAGCTAGAAGCTAATTGCCGTCCAGTCCGCCGTAGGATCTCACCAGCTGCGCCATGTCGGGCGAATGGGGGTCTTCGCTTTCGAGCCCCTCGGCGACGCCGGCGCGGTCGGCGACCGGCCGATTCTGGCTGACTTTCCACTTGCCGTGGATTTCGCTGATCTCGATTTCCAGCCCGATGATGCCCTTGATCTGCGACTGGATGAAGGGCGCCGGCGCGTCGGTCACCGCCCAGGGCGCCTCGCGCGTGCCTTCCTGCGACGCCGTCAGCTCGGCAATCTGCTGTGCCAGCCAGGCCTGGTCGTCGATCACCTTGACGGTGCCGCGCACCTGGACGATGGCATAATTCCAGGTCGGCACCACCTTGCCGGTCTCGCGCTTGGTCTCGTACCAGGACGGCGTCACATAGGCATCGCTGCCCTGGAACACGACCAGCACCGGCGATGCCGGATTGTCGGCCAGCAGGCGCCATTGCGGATTGGCCTTGGCCAGATGCGCGCGCAGCCTGCCGTTCGGTGGCACATCGGCGTCAAGCAGGAACGGGATGGCGTTGGCGACCGGCCCCTCGGCCCCGTTGGAAATCAACAGCCCCAGCGGATGCGTCCGGATCAGCCCGTGCAGGACTTCCGGCCGCGTTTCCACGAAATGAGGAGGTTGGTACATCGCCGTCCGCTAGTCCTTCTATCTCAAACGCTTCGGCCGCGGATCGGACAATTCGCCGGCGAGCCGGCGGTCGAGATAATCCGCACATTCTTCGAGCAAAAGGTCCGCATCATTGGAGAAGAAATGGTTGGCGCCGGGCAAAGTCTTCTGGGTGATGGTGATGCCCTTTTGCGTGTGCAGCTTGTCGACCAGGCCCTGAACGTCCTTTGGCGGCGCCACCTTGTCGGCATCGCCATGGATGATCAGGCCGGACGACGGGCAGGGCGCCAGGAACGAAAAGTCATAGGTGTTGGGCTGCGGCGCGATCGAGATGAAGCCTTCGATCTCCGGCCGGCGCATCAAAAGCTGCATGCCGATCCACGAGCCGAACGAGTAACCTGCGACCCAGCAGCTCTTGGAATCCGGATGCAGCGACTGCACCCAGTCGAGTGCGGCAGCGGCATCCGACAACTCGCCGGTGCCGTGGTCGAATTCGCCCTGGCTGCGGCCGATGCCGCGGAAATTGAAGCGAAGCGTGGTGAAATCCCGCTTCTGGAACATATAGAAGAGGTCGTAGACGATCTTGTTGTTCATCGTGCCGCCGAACTGGGGGTGCGGGTGCAGGACGATGGCAATCGGCGCGCTCTTTTCCTTGGAAGGCTGGTAGCGACCCTCCAGGCGACCGGCCGGACCGGTGAAAATGACCTCAGGCATGAAATACTCCACTTGGGTATACGAATGCGCGGCGCCCGGAACGTGTCTTCCTCTGGCCTTGACGCAGGGCGAGCGTCTTCTTAGAAGCTAGTTTAGAACTGTTCAAAACTGAGTGGCCAGACGTCGAGCCCGGCCACCCGCGCCGCAAGCCGCGTAAATAGGACGGCTCGCCTTGGAATTTCAAGGAAATAACGCCATAGCCTCGCCGAATGGCTTTTGACGGGACCAACAGGACGAAAATGGCCGCAACACGCGCCTATCTCGACTACAATGCCAGTGCGCCGCTGCTTGCCGCGGCACGCGAAGCTATGGTCGCGGCGCTCGATATCACGGCCAACCCGTCATCCGTCCACGCTGAAGGCCGCGCCGCCCGGCGCCTGATCGAGAATGCCAGGCGCGACGTCGCAGCACTGCTCAACGCCAAACCCGAGCATGTCGTGTTCACCTCCGGGGCGACGGAAGCCGCCTCGACGCTGCTGACGCCGGACTGGCAGATGGGGCGCGGCGCTATCCGCATGAGTCATCTCTATGTCTGCGCGGCCGATCATCCTTGCCTGCTGAATGGCGGGCGCTTCCCGGCAGGCTTGGTGACGCGGATCGGCGTCGATGCCGACGGCATTGTTGATCTCGACGTTTTGGCGGTCGCCCTTGCCGCGCACGACAAGGCCGACGGCCTGCCGCTGGTGGCGATCCATGCCGCCAACAACGAGACCGGCGTCATCCAGCCGGTCGAGGCCATCGCGAAAATCGTCAAGGCGGCGGGCGGCATCCTGATCGTTGACGCAGTGCAGGCGGTCGGTCGCATTCCGGTCGATATGTCAGCGGGTTACGCCGATTATTTGATTGTATCTTCGCACAAGATAGGCGGTCCCAAGGGCGTCGGCGCCATCGTCGCCGCCGCGGATCTGATGATGCCAAAGCCGCTGATCAATGGCGGCGGCCAGGAAAAGGGTCATCGCGGCGGCACCGAAAACCTCGCCGGCATCGTCGGTTTTGGCGCAGCTGCGCGTGAAGCCCTCGCCGGATTGCAGAGCATCGATGCGGTCGGCCGTCGCCGCGACGAGGTCGAGGCCATCCTGAAATTGCTGGTGCCGGATGCAGAAATCTTTGGAACCGGCGCGCCAAGGCTTGCCAATACGACATTCTTCGCTATTGCGGGCATCAAGGCCGAAACGGCGCAGATCGCCTTCGATCTGGCCGGCGTTGCGCTGTCAGCGGGATCAGCCTGTTCGTCGGGCAAGGTCGGCCCCAGCCATGTTCTGAAGGCCATGGGCTACGGTGACAGCCTTGGCGCTTTGCGTGTGTCCATCGGCCACGCAACCGACGCCGACGACATCGAGATGTTTCGCACCGCGCTGGCAGCGATCGCCGCGCGTCGGGCGAACAGGGAAGAAGCCGCCTGAGCGTGGCAAAACGAATTCGGGCCTTTTTGGCCTGGTAGAGCCGTGCGTTTCAGGGTGGCCGGGTGAATTTCCGGTCGAAACGCACTATATGGAACTTACGCCGCCTTTGAGCCCCATGGGGGCTCGTTGCCGGTGCCATAGTTTGAAAACTGTCGGGCCTTGACCCCGGCGTGGATGGAGAACGCTTATGCCTGCTGTGCAGGACACGATCGATCGGGTTCGAAAGATCGACGTCGACCAGTATAAATACGGATTCCAGACCGAAATCGCGATGGACAAGGCCCCCAAGGGCCTGAGCGAAGACATCATCCGTTTCATTTCGGCCAAGAAGGACGAGCCGTCCTGGATGCTGGAATGGCGCCTGGAGGCCTATCGCCGCTGGCTGACGCTGGACGAGCCGACCTGGGCGCGCGTCCACTATCCGAAGATCGATTTCCAGGACATCTATTTCTACGCGGCGCCCAAGAGCACGCCCGGCCCGACCTCGCTCAGCGACGTCGATCCCGAACTGCTGAAGGTCTACGAAAAGCTCGGCATTCCGCTCAGGGAACAGGAAATCCTCGCCGGTGTGCAGAAGACCGACGTGTCGGAATTCGAAGAGGCCAGCGACAATGTCTACAAGTCGGGCCGCGTCGCCGTCGATGCGGTGTTCGATTCCGTCTCCGTCGTCACCACCTTCAAGAAGGAGCTGGCGCAGGCCGGCGTCATCTTCTGCTCGATCTCGGAAGCCATCCGCGAGCACCCGGAGCTGGTGAAAAAGTATCTCGGCTCGGTCGTGCCGACCTCCGACAATTACTATGCCACGCTGAACTCCGCCGTGTTCACCGACGGCTCCTTCGTCTTCGTGCCCAAGGGCGTGCGTTGCCCGATGGAACTGTCGACCTATTTCCGCATGAACGAGAAGAACACCGGCCAGTTCGAGCGCACGCTGATCATCGCCGAGGAGGGGGCTTACGTCTCCTATCTCGAGGGTTGCACGGCGCCGCAGCGCGATGAGAACCAGCTTCACGCCGCCGTCGTCGAACTGGTGGCGCTCGACGATGCCGAGATCAAATATTCGACGGTGCAGAACTGGTACCCCGGCGACGCCGAGGGCAAGGGCGGCATCTACAATTTCGTCACCAAGCGCGGCGACTGCCGTGGCGACCGTTCGAAGATCTCGTGGACGCAGGTCGAGACCGGTTCGGCCATTACCTGGAAGTACCCGAGCTGCATCCTGCGTGGTGACGATTCCTCCGGCGAGTTCTATTCGATCGCCGTGTCGAACGGCTATCAGCAGGTCGATAGCGGCACCAAGATGATCCATCTCGGCAAGAACACGTCGAGCCGCATCATCTCCAAGGGCATCGCCGCCGGCTTCTCGCAGAACACCTATCGCGGCCAGGTCTCGGCGCACCGCAAGGCAACCAACGCCCGCAACTTCACCAATTGCGACAGTCTGCTGATCGGCGACCAGTGCGGCGCGCACACCGTGCCTTACATGGAAGCCAAGAACTCGACGGCGCAGTTCGAACACGAAGCGACGACGTCGAAGATTTCCGAGGACCAGAAGTTCTACGTCATGCAGCGCGGCATTCCCGAGGAAGAGGCGATCGCGCTGATCGTCAACGGCTTCGTCAAGGATGTCATCCAGCAACTGCCGATGGAGTTCGCAGTCGAAGCGCAGAAGCTGATCGGCATTTCACTGGAAGGCAGTGTCGGGTGAACGCAGAGTAAATTCTCCGAACGGCGGCTTGAGGGGGATGAAGTGATGGATACGTTGCAAATGGCTTTCTACGCCATCATTTGCGGAGCGCTTTCGGCGCTGGCGCCATCGTTCGGTTCGCTGCCCGGTCGCCTGGCAGGCGGCGCGGTGACCGGTCTGGTGGCGGCGTTTGTCTGGCCCTTCGTGCGGCAGACCGTTGGAATGTGACTGTCGCAGCACATGGGCGACGCCTGACTACTCGCTGGACGAACTGATTGAACGAATGAACGAAATTGCCGCGTCGGCAAGAGGAATAAAGAAGAATGCTTGAGATCAAGAACCTGCATGCCCGCATCGTCGACGACGGCACGGAAATCATTCGCGGCCTGAACCTGACGGTGAAGGCCGGCGAGGTGGCCGCCATAATGGGCCCGAACGGCTCGGGCAAATCGACGCTGTCCTACATTCTCGCCGGCCGCGAGGACTACGAGGTCACCGAAGGCGACATCCTCTACAACGGCCATTCGATCCTCGAAATGGATCCGGCCGAGCGCGCCACCGCAGGCATCTTCCTCGCCTTCCAGTATCCGATGGAGATACCGGGCGTCGCGACGATGGAATTCTTGAAAGTGGCGATGAACGAGCAGCGTAAGGCGCGCGGCGAAGACCCGCTGAAGATCCCGGAATTTTTGAAGCGCGTGAAAGAGGCTGCCGCTTCGCTCAACATGGACATGGCGATGCTGAAGCGGCCGCTCAATGTCGGCTTCTCCGGCGGCGAGAAGAAGCGCGCCGAGATCCTGCAGATGAAGCTGCTGGAGCCAAAACTCTGCGTGCTCGACGAGACCGATTCCGGCCTCGACATCGACGCGCTGAAGATCGTCTCCGACGGCGTCAATGCGCTGCGCTCGCCAGATCGCGCCATCGTCGTCATCACCCATTACCAACGCCTGCTCGAACACATCGTGCCGGACAGCGTGCACGTGCTCTACAAGGGGCAGGTCATCAAGTCGGGCGACAAATCGCTGGCGCTCGACCTCGAAGCCAATGGCTACGCCGGTGTGATCGGCGAAGCCGCGTGAGATGCCAGAAGGCCATTTAATGCTGAAAGGCAAGGCAAAACTGATGAACATGCATACACAACCCCAGCGGACACAGGCCGAAACGGCGCTGATCGACGCTTTTGGCGAGCGGCTGTCGCTGCTGCCCGGCGACGGCGCGGTGATGCTGAAGCGTGACGACGCCATCGAGGCGATCAAAAGCGGCCTGCCGACGCGGCGCATCGAATCCTGGCACTACACGGATTTGCGCCGCCTGCTGACTTCGGTGCCGGATTTCGATCCCGCGGCCAAGACCAAGGCCATTGCGCCGATCGTCGACGGTTCCGCCGTGTTGGCGATCCTCAATGGCGTATCGGGCACGAAACTGCCTGTCATCGACGGCGTCACCGTGCAGCGCCTGTCGGAAAAACTGACAGACGGCAGCGTAGCACCTGGGCTCGATCCCTATGGCAGCGATGACGCCATCGGTGCGCTGAACACTGCCTTTGTCGCCGACGGCTATTTTGTCGACATCGCCGACGGCGCCCAGTTGGAAAAGCCGATCGAATTGCAAAACCTGCAGGCCGGCGGCCAGACCCATGTGCGCCTGCTGGTGCGCGTCGGCACTGGGGCCAAGGCTAGCATCGTCGAGCGCCAGACCGGCGACGGCGCGGCCCTGGTGAGCTCGGTCAGCCAGCTGGTGCTGGGCGAGGGTGCCGACGTCACCTGGCTGATCGTCCAGGAGCAGCCGGAAACGGCGACGCATCTGGCCCAGTTCAAGGCCCATCTCGGCAAGAATTCGAAGCTGACGGTGTTCTTCATGAATGCCGGTGGCAAGCTTGTGCGCCAGGAGATCGTGGTTCGGACAACGGGCGAAGGCGCCGACTTCAAGCTACGCGGCATCAACCTGCTCGCCGGCGACACCCACACGGACGTGACCATGGTGCTCGACCATGCCGTGCCGCATACGACGTCGACGGAAGTGATCCGCAACGTCGTGACCGGCAAGGCGCGGGGCGTCTTCCAGGGCCGCATCAACGTCCATCAGTATGCGCAGAAGACCAACGCCAAGATGGCCTGCAACACGCTGCTCCTGTCGGACGATGGCGAGTTCTCGACCAAGCCGGAGCTGGAAATCTTCGCCGACGACGTCGTCTGCGGCCATGGCGCCACCGTCACCGAGATCGACCACAACCATCTGTTCTACCTGATGGCGCGCGGCATCGACGAGAAGAGCGCCCGCGGCCTGCTGGTGAAAGCCTTCGTGGCCGAAGTGATCGAGGAACTGGACGACGAAACCATCGTCGAGGCGCTGGAAACACGGCTCGACGACTGGTTCGTGGCTCATGGGTAAGCGGCTTAAGGTCAGGGCGTCATCCTCAGGAGGATGATGGTCGAAACGATGGATCGGGTAGATACTTCGACATCATATGAACGCGGGCTTGGGCGGTTGCTGCCTTGGCTGGCAATTGCATTGGCTGTTGTAGGGCTCTCCGCATATGCCCATGCACTGCAGTTCTCGCTTTACCAGTCGACCGCCTCGATGCCCGTTTCTGATAGTCTGGACGGCCTTCCAGCGATCGTGCGGTGGGCTGGTTGGGCCGCTCCGTTGCACTTTTTTATCGTGGGACTTGTTCTGTTGGGCATGGTTCGCCTGCTGAAGGGTTCGGGGACAGCCAAATCGGTCCTCTCCTGGTTGCTCCTGATATACGTTGTTCAGATCATAACGCTCCTCATCGCTCCGCTCGGCTCAACGACCTACAAATGGTTCTATCTGAACCGAGTTTTGGGTGGCTGGATGGGGGATTTCGATCCCCTTGCAGGGGTTTTCGTCCTGACGGGTGTGGTCGCCGCGCGCTACGGAGGCAGACTGCCTTGGCCGCAGGCTTTTTTGACCGGCATCTGCATTGCCCTCACCAGCTTCATTTTCGTCCTTTCCTGGTCGTGGATTGACGGAGCAGGCATTTCCGTCCCGACTGCCTTTGCCATGATATTACGCGTGTGATCGGAGTTAGCTTTGGATGATATGAGCTCAACCACCCCCTACGACGTCGAGGCGATCCGCCGCGACTTCCCTATCCTGTCGCGCGAAGTCTACGGCAAACCGCTCGTCTACCTCGACAATGGCGCGTCGGCACAGAAGCCGCAGGTGGTGCTGGATACGATTCAGCACGCCTATTCCCAGGAATACGCCAACGTCCATCGCGGCCTGCATTTCCTGTCCAACGCCGCAACCGACGCCTATGAGAAGGCGCGTGAGACGGTGCGCCGTTTCCTCAACGCGCCGAGCACCGACAACATCGTCTTCACCTCGAACACGACCGCGGCCATCAACACGGTCGCTTACGGCTATGGCATGCCCAACATCGGCGAGGGCGACGAGATCGTGCTGTCGATCATGGAGCACCACTCCAACATCGTGCCGTGGCATTTCATCCGTGAACGCCAGGGCGCCAAGCTGGTCTGGGTGCCGGTCGACGACCTCGGCGCCTTCCATATCGAGGAATTCGAAAAGCGCCTGACCGACAAGACCAAGCTCGTCGCCATCACCCATATGTCGAATGCGCTGGGCACGGTGACGCCGATCAAGGAGATCGTGCGCATCGCCCATGCCCGTGGCATTCCCGTGCTCGTCGACGGCAGCCAGAGCGCTGTGCACATGCCGATCGACGTGCAGGATCTCGACTGCGACTTCTTCGTCTTCACCGGCCACAAGGTCTATGGCCCCTCCGGCATCGGCGTGCTCTACGGCAAGAAGGACATTCTGCAGGGGATGCGCCCCTTCATGGGTGGCGGCGAGATGATCGAGGAGGTGACGGAAGATATCGTCACCTACAACGACCCGCCGCACCGCTTCGAGGCCGGCACGCCGCCGATCGTCCAGGCGATCGGCCTGGGTGCAGCGCTGGAATACATGGAAAAAATCGGACGCGAGCGCATCGCCGCGCATGAGGCCGATCTCAAGACCTATGCGCATGAGCGGCTGCGGGCGATCAACTCGCTGCGCATCTTCGGCGATGCACCCGGCAAAGGCGCCATCATTTCCTTCGAATTGCAGGGTATTCATGCCCATGACGTGTCGATGGTGATAGACAGGCAGGGCGTGGCGGTACGCGCCGGCACCCATTGCGCCCAGCCGCTGTTGAAACGCTTTGGCGTAACCTCCACATGCAGGGCATCGTTCGGCATGTATAATACCAGGGCCGAAGTCGATGCTTTGGCCGAAGCGCTTGAGAAAGCGCGCAAATTCTTCGGGTGACAAGTTCTTTGGATGACGACCATGGATGATGCGAGCCACACCACCGAGACCGCGCCGGAACCAGCGATCAATCCGCTGGTTTCCGCCTCGGCCATTCCCGCCGACGAACTGGCGCGGCTGACCGACGACATCGTCTCGGCGCTGAAGACGGTCTACGACCCGGAAATCCCGGCCGACATCTATGAACTCGGCCTGATCTACAGGATCGACATCGAGGACGACCGTTCGGTCAAGATCGACATGACGCTGACCGCGCCCGGCTGCCCGGTGGCCGGGGAGATGCCCGGTTGGGTGGAGAACGCCGTCGGCGCCGTCGAAGGCGTTTCCGGCGTCGAGGTCAACATGACCTTCGACCCGCCATGGTCGCCCGACCGCATGTCGGAAGAGGCGCAGGTGGCGGTGGGCTGGTACTAGGCAGACCAAGGCTGGCGCACTTGCGCCAGTGGTAAAACTTCACCATTTTAGGTGAGGAATCATTCGGCAGGCCTTGAACCTGCATGGAATGGAAGAGGAAAAAGAATGGGACGCTTCGCCGTCATCACGATGACCGAAAAGGCTGCCGACCGGGTGCGCGAGATCGTCGCCACGCGCGACAACGCGCATGGCATTCGCCTCGGCATCAAGAAGGGCGGCTGCGCCGGCATGGAATACACGGTCGATCTGGTGACCGAGCCGAACACCAAGGACGACCACATCGAACGCGACGGCGCGCATGTCTATGTCGCGCCGGAAGCCGCGCTTTTCCTGTTCGGCACCGAGATGGATTTCGAGCAGACGACGCTACGCACCGGCTTCACCTTCCACAACCCGAACCAGAGCTCGGCCTGCGGCTGCGGCGAATCCGTCGAACTGAAGCCGGCCGATCTGAAGGCTTTGGCCGAGGCGCGCGAGTCGGCTTGAGCTTCCTTCGCCCCGTTTACGGGGAGAAGGTGGCCCGAAGGGCCGGATGAGGGGCAGCGCCAGCGTCTCCAGAGCTAGCGCCGCCCCCTGCCGGCGTTCGTCATTCGAAAAGCCAAGCAATTGGCTTTTCGTCCGCTACGCGGACCACTCCTCACCTCCCCGTAAACGGGTGAAGGACACTATTCCACCCACATCCCCGTTCGTTTGTGCCAGTCGGCGATGGATTCCTCCGGGTAGACGTCGAAAACCTTGTCACCCTTGCCGATCACCGGCTCGACCCAAGTCGCCTTGTATTTCAGCATGATGTGAACCTTTTCAGGCGGTTCGGGCAGGTCCGTGTCGATCGCTGACGCAAAAGGATGGACCAGATCCGGCCAGGTCGGATCGTAGAGCCACAGCGCCGAGCCGCATTTCCTGCAGAAATTGCGCTCGCCAGTCGAAATCTCGCATGTGGGATGCTCGTCATCCTCGATCTCGGCCTTGTAGACGCCGAGGCTGCGCTTGCCCTTGATCTTCAGCGTTTTGTAGTCGGCGCCGAGATTGATGGCGAAGCCGCCGCCGCCCTGCTGCTTGCGGCAGATCGAGCAGTAGCACAGCATGAACGGCACCGGCGTATGGCTTTCCATCTCGAAATGGACGGCATCGCAGCGGCAGGACCCTTTGAGCAGAAGCGGCATGGCAAAACTCCAACGAATTAGCTTCAACCTGTCAGCATGGTTTTAGTTGCGGCAATGACAAGGCCAAATCCCGGTGACATGATCGCGGCATGGACAATGAACGCATAACCGAACTTTTCGACAGCCTTGGCCCGGTCAGCATCCGAAGACTGTTCGGCGGCAAGGGCATCTATTTCGACGGCGTCATCGTCGCCATCGTGCTGCGTGGCGAATTGAAGCTGAAGGCCGATGCGGAAAGTGCCCCCGACTTTGAAGCCGCCGGCTGCCAGCAATGGACCTATACCGGCTCAAGGCACGGCAAGCTGGTCTCGATGCCCTACTGGAGCATTCCCGACAGCGCCTTCGACGATCCCGACGAGATGACGGTCTGGGCGCGTCGGGCCTATGAGGCCGGATGGCGCGCCGGGAAGTAATCGCCTAGAGGGCTTTCGCGATCTTGGCCGCCAGCCGCGCATTGTTTTCGACCAGCGCGATATTGGTCTTCAGGCTCCTGCCGCCGGTGAGTTCGAGGATTTTTCCCAGCAGGAACGGCGTCACCGCCTTGCCGGTCACGTTCAGCGCTTCGGCTGCCTTCTGCGCCGCCTCGATGTAGCCGGCCATCTCTTCGGCTGGGATTTCGTGGTTTTCAGGCACCGGATTGGCGATCAGCATGCCGCCACTGAGGCCAAGCGCAGCCCGAGTCTTGTAGAATTGCGCGATCGCGTCGGCGCCATGCAAGGTCAGCGGCGCGCGGAAAGGCGAATGGCGCGACCAGAAGGCAGGCATCGTCTCGCAGCCATGGCCGACCACCGGCACGCCACGCGTTTCCAGCACTTCCAGCGTCTTTTCGATGTCGAGGATCGCCTTGGCGCCGGCCGAGACGACGATGACCGGCGTGCGCGCCAGCTCGTCGAGATCGGCGGAGATATCGAAGCTTTTTTCGGCGCCCTTGTGCACGCCGCCGATGCCACCGGTGGCAAACACTTTTATGCCGACCATATGCGCCGCGATCATGGTTGCCGCGACCGTGGTGCCGCCGGTGCGTTCCTCGGCGACCGCGAAGCCGAGGTCGGCGCGCGACAGCTTCATGGCGTCACCGGTCATCGCGAGCGACTCGCGCTCGCCGTCGGACAGGCCGATCTTGATGCGGCCGGCAACCACGGCGATCGTCGCCGGAACCGCGCCGCCATCGGCAATGATCTTTTCGACATTGGCTGCCATGGCGCCATTGTCGGGATAGGGCATGCCATGGGTGATGATGGTGCTTTCCAGCGCCACCACCGGGCGCCCAGCGGCCAGCGCCTGCGCCACCGGCGGGTGGATGTCGATGAAGGGGCGGGCGTTTTCCGGTGTCATGATGGTCTCCGATCTGGAGCGGCGCTCCAGCAACAAGAATTCGCCGGTCTCATGCCATTTCCTGCACATCCGGCACAAGGGCCAGCGCTTCGGCAAAGCTGGCCGCCGTGAAGGCCGGCACTGCGTCGGCACTTTCGATGGCGAGCGTCGCCGCCGCAACGCCTTCGCGCAGCGCTTCTCGCAATGGCAGGCCGCGCAGCAGCGCGGCGACCGTTGCTCCCGCCAGCGCATCGCCCGCGCCGGTGACGTCGGCGATTTTTCTGGGCGCAGGTGGTGCAATGGAGAACAGGCCGGCTTCGTCGAAGCCCAGCACCGGACCATCGCCCGCCGTCACCACGCCGCTCTTGAGGCCGACGCCCCTCAGGCCGTCGCCCAGGCCTCGCTCCGTGGCATCGGTGTTTGCCCCGGCCAGCACTATCGCCTCGCGGCGGTTCATGAACAGCAACGCCAGCCCGCCGAGCACCGGCATCAGCCGCACCACCTTGGCCGGCGAGATGGCGATGGCAAACACCGGCTTGCCATCTGCGAGCCCCACCAGGCGCTCCAGTGCAGTCGACGGCAGGTTTGCATCGCACAGGATCGCATCGGCGGCAGCGATTACCTCGCGCACCTTGGAGCGGCGGATCTGCTTGGGAAATGCCAGATCATACAACGCCATGTCGGCAAAGCCGACGATCAGCTCGCCGTCGCGGTCGAGCAGCGCCGTGTAGCTTGGCGTCGTGCGGTCGAGGAATACCGCCGACAGATCGGCAATGCCAGCCTTGGCGATGGCCGAAGACACCGTGTCTGCGGCCGCATCGCCGCCACGCACCGAAAGCAGCGAAGCCGAGACGCCGCGCCGCACGATGCTGCGCAGCGCGTTGAAGACGCCGCCGCCGACATCCTCGCGCATCGTGCCTGGATTGGACGCTGCCGGCACATACGGGCCGGCAACCTGGCCGCGCCGGTCGATATGGGCGCCGCCAACGGCCAGTATCTTTGCGGATTTCACCATGAAGGCGATATGACCTTTGTTATTCGTCGCGGACAAGCGCTAGGCTGTCGGACAGGAGCTTCGCGATCAAGGCAGCGATTCGGCAGGGCAAAACAAGCAACCGGCCTCGATTCATGCCGGACGCGTCGCCAAACCGAAATGTGAAACAAAAATAGAACAAATCCGGAAATCGATTGTTTTTCAGACATTTGATACCCCTTGCCAAACGAGAACAAAAAAGGTACAAACTCGACAGGGATTACGGATTGTCCGGCCTTCATTGACGACCAAGGGGTGATGTATCATGGCTCAGAATTCTTTGCGGCTTGTAGAGGACAAAGCGGTGGACAAATCAAAGGCTCTGGATGCGGCGCTGTCGCAAATCGAGCGTGCCTTCGGCAAGGGCTCGATCATGCGGCTCGGCGCCAACGAGCAGGTCGTCGAGATCGAGACTGTGCCCACGGGTTCGCTTGGCCTCGATATCGCGCTTGGCGTCGGTGGCCTGCCGCGCGGCCGCATCGTCGAGATTTATGGGCCGGAAAGCTCGGGCAAGACGACGCTGGCCCTGCACACGGTGGCCGAAGCCCAGAAGAAGGGTGGCATCTGCGCCTTCGTCGACGCCGAACACGCGCTTGATCCGGTCTATGCCCGCAAGCTGGGCGTCGATCTCGAAAATCTGCTGATCTCGCAGCCCGACACCGGTGAGCAGGCGCTGGAAATCTGCGACACGCTGGTCCGCTCCGGCGCCATCGACGTGCTGGTGGTCGATTCGGTGGCGGCGCTGACGCCGCGCGCTGAAATCGAGGGTGAGATGGGCGATTCGCTGCCCGGTCTTCAAGCGCGATTGATGAGCCAGGCGYTGCGCAAGCTGACCGCCTCGATCTCGCGCTCCAACACCATGGTCATCTTCATCAACCAGATCCGCATGAAGATCGGCGTCATGTTCGGTTCGCCGGAAACCACGACCGGCGGCAACGCGCTGAAATTCTACGCTTCGGTGCGCCTCGACATCCGCCGCATCGGTTCGGTCAAGGACCGCGACGAGGTCGTCGGCAACCAGACCCGCGTCAAGGTGGTCAAGAACAAGCTGGCGCCGCCCTTCAAGGTGGTCGAATTCGACATCATGTATGGTGAGGGCGTGTCCAAGACCGGTGAGCTGGTCGATCTCGGCGTCAAGGCCGGCGTGGTCGAGAAATCCGGCGCCTGGTTCTCCTACAATTCGCAGCGTCTCGGCCAGGGCCGCGAGAATGCAAAACTGTTCCTGCGCGACAATCCCGACACGGCACGCGAGATCGAGTTGGCGCTGCGGCAAAATGCCGGGCTGATCGCCGAGAAATTCCTCGAAAATGGCGGCCCTGAGCGTGGCGAAGACGACGGCTTCGAGGAAGAATCCGGCGCCATGTAGGATGCGGGCAATGTCCGCCTGAGTTTCTTCTTGAGTTCGCGTATCCCGATTGAGTTTGCGTATCAGTGTGTTTCAAACCGCCGGCCTTGAAGCCGGCGGTTTTGTGTTTTGGCGGCGAGGCAGGGCTGGTTCGACTGGCCCGCAAAGCCGCGATTTGGACCAATCCCGTGTTTCTGGACAGGCTGCGGTGTGACCGCTAAAAGGCCAAGTCCGTCCTCCAAGGGCAAAAATCTATTTTCCGCCGGGCCGACCGGCGGCTCTCCTAGAAAAGGCAGCATTCATGAGTGGCGTGAACGAGATCCGGTCGACATTTCTCGACTACTTCCGCAAGGAGGGTCACGAGATCGTCGCGTCGAGCCCGCTGGTGCCGCGCAACGATCCGACACTGATGTTCACCAATGCCGGCATGGTGCAGTTCAAGAACGTCTTCACCGGTCTCGAGAAGCGGCCCTATTCGCGCGCCTCGACCGCCCAAAAGAGCGTTCGCGCCGGCGGCAAGCACAACGACCTCGACAATGTCGGTTACACCGCGCGCCATCTGACCTTCTTCGAGATGCTCGGCAATTTCTCCTTTGGCGACTATTTCAAGGAACGCGCCATCGAGCTTGCCTGGAACCTGATCACCAAGGAATTCGGGCTGGACAAGGACAAGCTGCTGGTCACCGTCTATCACACGGATGACGAGGCGGCCGGCTTCTGGAAGAAGATCGCCGGCTTTTCCGACGATCGCATCATTCGCATCGCGACATCGGACAATTTCTGGGCGATGGGCGACACCGGTCCGTGCGGTCCGTGCTCGGAGATCTTCATCGACCGCGGCGAGCACATCTGGGGCGGTCCTCCCGGCAGTCCGGAAGAGGATGGCGACCGCTTCCTCGAATTCTGGAACCTCGTCTTCATGCAGTACGAGCAGGTGACCAAGCAGGAGCGCATCGACCTGCCGCGCCCGTCGATCGACACCGGCATGGGCCTGGAGCGCATGGCGTCCATCCTGCAAGGGGTGGAAAGCGTCTTTGAGACCGATCTGTTCCGCCATCTGATCGATGCGGCGTCGTCCGCCATCGGGCGCGGTCCCGACAAGGAGACGGTCGCGTCCTTCCGCGTCATTGCCGACCATCTGCGCTCGTCCTCCTTCCTGGTGGCCGATGGCGTGCTGCCGTCGAATGAAGGCCGTGGCTACGTGCTGCGCCGCATCATGCGCCGCGCCATGCGCCATGCGCAGTTGCTCGGTGCCCATGATCCGCTGATGTGGCGCCTGGTGCCGGCGCTGGTGCGCGAGATGGGCCAGGCCTACCCGGAACTGGTGCGCGGCGAACAGTTGATCACCGAAACGCTGAAGCTCGAGGAAACCAGGTTTCGCAAGACGCTGGTCCGCGGCCTCGGCCTGCTTTCCGAAGCGACGGAAACGCTCGGCGCCGGCGATATGCTGGACGGCGAAACCGCCTTCAAGCTCTACGACACTTATGGCTTCCCGCTCGATCTGACGCAGGATGCGCTGCGCCAGCGCAACATCTCGGTCAATCTTGCCGGCTTCACCGATGCGATGGAGCGGCAGAAGGCCGAGGCGCGCAAGCATTGGGCCGGCTCCGGCGACGCAGCCACCGAGACAGTCTGGTTTTCGGTGCGCGAGAAGGCGGGCGCCACCGAGTTCCTCGGCTACGAGACCGAACAGGCGGAAGGCCTCATCCAGGCGCTTGTCAGGGACGGCAAGACCATCGACGCCGCCAGCAAGGGCGAGGCGGTTGCGGTGGTCGTCAACCAGACGCCGTTCTATGCCGAGTCCGGGGGACAGATGGGCGACACCGGAATTATCTCCGGCGAAGGGTTTTCGATCGAGATCTCCGATACGCAGAAGAAGGCCGATGGGCTGTTCGTCCATCTCGGCAAGGTGGCCAGCGGCACCGTCAAGACGGGCGCGACCGTCGAGCTGAAGGTCGGCCATGCGCGCCGCTCCAGGCTGCGCGCCAACCACTCCGCGACGCATCTGATCCATGAGGCGCTGCGCGAGGTGTTGGGGACCCACGTCGCGCAGAAGGGCTCGCTGGTCGCGCCGGAGCGGCTACGCTTCGACATTTCGCACAACAAGCCGATTTCGCCTGAGGATCTCGAAGAGGTCGAGCGCATGGCCAACGAAATCGTCGTCCAGAACAGCCCGGTATCCACGCGCCTGATGTCGGTCGACGATGCCATTGCCGAAGGCGCCATGGCGCTGTTTGGCGAAAAATACGGCGATGAAGTGCGCGTCGTGTCGATGGGCACCGGCTTGCACGGCGCCAAGGCCAACCGGCCCTATTCGGTCGAGCTGTGCGGCGGCACGCATGTCAGGGCGACCGGCGATATCGGTCTGGTGCATGTCGTCTCCGACAGCGCGGTCGCCGCCGGCGTGCGCCGCATCGAGGCGCTGACCGGCGAGGCTGCGCGAAAGTATCTCGACGAGCAGGACCGGCGGCTGAAGGCAACCGCCGCGACGCTGAAGATTTCGCCGGCCGACGTGCCGGCGCGTGTCGAAGCACTGCTCGACGAGCGCAAGAAGCTTGAAAAGGAACTGACCGAGGCGCGCAAGAAGCTGGCGCTGGGCGGCGGTGCGGCGGCCGGTGCGCCGGCCGAAAACGAGACCGTTGCCGGTGTCGGCTTCCTCGGCAAGGCGGTTTCGGGCGTCTCGCCGAAGGATTTGAAGCCGCTGGCCGATGCCGGCAAGACATCGCTCGGCTCCGGCGTAGTGGTGTTCGTCGGCGCCGGTGAAGACAACAAGGCGAGCGTCGTGGTCGCTGTCACCGACGACCTTCTCGGCCGCTTCAGCGCCGTCGACCTGGTGCGCGTCGCCTCGGCCGCCTTGGGCGGGCAGGGCGGCGGTGGCCGTCCCGATATGGCCCAGGCCGGTGGCCCAGATGCCTCGAAGGCCAATGATGCGATCGCTGCGGTGAAGGCTGCACTCGAAGCAGCCTGAAGGCCGCCACATGAAGGTCCTTGTCCTCGGCGGCTATGGTTTGATCGGGGAAGCCCTCGTCGGCCGTCTGCTGCGCGACGGCCATCATGTGACCGGCCTTGGTCGCGATGTCTGGGATGCGCAGCGACGCAGGCCATCGGTCCGCTGGATCGCGGCCGACATGGCGCAACTGCTTGCGCCTGAGGACTGGCTGCCGCTGGTCGCGGGCATGGATGCGGTCGTCAATGCGGCAGGCGCCTTGCAGGACGGCCCGCGCGACCGCCTCGATGCCATCCACCGAGGCGCGGTGGTGGCGCTGGTCGCGGCCTGCGAACAGGCCGGCGTGCGGCGTTTTGTGCAGATTTCCGCGATCGGCGCCGATCCGGCTTCAGCAAATCCCTTTTTCAGCACCAAGGCGCAAGGCGACAGCGCCGTCGCAAGCTCTTCACTGGAATGGACGATCCTGCGGCCGGGTTTGGTGATCGCGCCCGCCGCCTATGGCGGCACCGCACTTCTGCGCGCCCTTGCAGGCTTCCCCGGTTTCGTTCCGGCCGTCCTATCGCGCCAGCTGATCCAGACGGTATCGGTCGCCGAAGTTGCCGAAGCGGTCTCGCGTGCGGTCACTGGATCTCTGCCGCCCCGCCTGGTCATCGATCTCGTCGAAGCCAAGGCCAGATCTCTCGCTGATGTTCTGTCTGCCTTTCGTGCATGGCTTGGCCTGCCGCCGGCGCGGGTCGTGCCAATGCCGGCTATTTTCGGCCGGCTGGCCGGCGCCGTTGCCGATGTCCTTGGCATGCTCGGTTGGCGATCACCCTTGCGCAGCTCGGCCCTGGCCGCGCTGGCGGTTGGCGTTACCGGCAATGCCGCGCCTTGGAGCAAGGTTTCCGACCATCCGCTGCAGCCGCTGGAAGCAACGCTGGCCGACATGCCCGCTCATGTTCAGGAGCGCTGGTTCGCGCGCCTCTGGCTTACAAAGCCCGTCATCTTTACCTGCCTGTCCCTGTTCTGGCTTGCTTCGGGCATCATCGGCTTGATCCGGCAGGACGAAGCCGCGGATATTCTTGTCTTGCGTGGCGTGCCGGCGAATGTCGCTAACATCTCGGTTCTGGCCGGCAGCGCCGCGGATATCCTTGTCGGCGCGGCGGTTCTGGTCCGACCGTTGGCCAAGCGGGCACTGCTGGCGATGATTGCGATCACGCTGTTCTATCTGGCGGCGTCGACGCTTCTCGCTCCCGAGTTTTGGCTCGCTCCGCTGGGACCGCTGGTCAAGACACTTCCCGCGCTTTGTCTGGTGCTTGTGGCGCTGGCGGTTCTGGACGAGCGATGAGTCTTTGGGCTGATATATTGCGCTGGGTGCACGTCATCGGCGCCACGGTTCTCTTCGGCACCGGCGCCGGCATCGCCTTCTTCATGCTGATGGCGCAGCGCACCGGCCGGGCCGATCTCGTCGCCCATGTCGCGGGCACGGTCGTCATCGCCGACACCATATTCACGGCAACGGCCGTGTTGGTGCAGCCGATCACCGGCGTGCTGCTGGCGCAGGCCATGGGATGGCCGCTGTCCGAGGGCTGGATCGTGCTGTCTCTGCTGCTCTATGTCGTGACCGGTCTGTTTTGGCTGCCTGTCGTCTGGATTCAGGTCAGGATACGAAATCTGGCGCGGCAGGCGGCCATCGAAAACGCGCCGCTGCCTGCTGAAGAAAAGCGCCTGTTTCGCATCTGGTTTGCTTGCGGCTTCCCGGCATTCGCCGCCGTGCTTGTCATTCTCTGGCTGATGGTCACCCGGCCCGAGATAGGGTTCTAGCTCATCGTCTCTGAGGGTGCTTAATCGAGCTTTTCGGTTATGGCAAAAGCATCCCGGGCGGCTATGCGGCCCCACCAAGCCTGGATGTCGGCGAAATCAGCCAGCAGGTTCTGCCCTTCGGCGACCTTGAGGAAATAGGCGACAATGGGTGCTGCATGCAGGTCGGCCAGCGTCAGCTGATCGCCGAGCAACCACGGCCCCGGAGCCTTGAGTGACGTCAACACCCGCAGCACTGTGGCTGCTTGCCGCAGTCCGTCGGCGATCAGGGTCTCGTCGGGCGCCTCTTTCTCCAGCCGCTCGACGGCGACGTCCCAGACCATCGACCGGTAGCCATAGGCGTCGAGCATGCCGATGATCTGGTTCATCGTCGCGCGGCTGCGCGGCTCCTCGGGCTGCAGCGCCGGGCCGTCGAAAGCCTCGTCGACATAGCGGGCAATCGCGCTGGTTTCGAACAGGCGAAACCCGTCATGCGAGAAGGCCGGGATGCGGCCGAATGGATGATGCTCGAAATACCAGGCGGGAATGCCCTCAGCCGCAAAGACATCGACCGGCACAAGTTCGTAGTCGATGCCCTTTTCCTCGAGAGCGAGGCGGACGATGCGCACATAGACGCTGTAGTCCGCCCCGTAGACGATGGGCTTGCCCATGCCACTTGCCTGTCAGGCCATCGCCTTCTGCAGGTTCTCGTCGATCTTGTCGAGGAAGCCGGTGGTCGACAGCCAGGGCTGGTCGGGGCCGATCAGCAGCGACAGATCCTTGGTCATGAAGCCGGACTCCACCGTCTGGATGCAGACCTTTTCCAGTGTTTCGGAAAAGCGCTTCAGTTCGGCATTGTCGTCGAGCTTGGCGCGATGGGCGAGGCCACGCGTCCAGGCAAAGATCGAGGCGATCGAGTTGGTCGAGGTTTCCTCGCCCTTCTGGTGCTGGCGATAGTGGCGGGTGACGGTGCCGTGCGCTGCCTCCGCTTCGACGGTCTTGCCATCCGGCGTCATCAGCACCGAGGTCATCAGGCCGAGCGAGCCGAACCCTTGCGCCACCGTGTCGGACTGCACATCGCCGTCATAGTTCTTGCAAGCCCAGACATAGCCGCCCGACCATTTCAGGCTGGAAGCCACCATGTCGTCGATCAGCCGGTGCTCGTACCACAGCTTCTTCGACTTGAATTCGGCTTCGAACTCGGCCTCGTAGACTTCCTGGAAAATGTCCTTGAAGCGGCCGTCATAGGCCTTGAGGATGGTGTTCTTGGTCGACAGGTAGACCGGATAGTTGCGCAGCAGCCCGTAGTTTAGCGAGGCGCGCGCGAATTCGCGGATCGAGTCGTCCAGATTGTACATGGCCATGGCGACGCCGGCGCCCGGCGCATCGTACACATCGTGCTCGATCACCTTGCCGTCCTCACCGACGAACTTGATCGTCAGCTTGCCCTTGCCCGGGAAGCGGAAATCGGTGGCGCGGTATTGGTCGCCGAAAGCGTGACGGCCGACGATGATCGGCTTGGTCCAGCCGGGCACCAGCCGCGGCACGTTCTTCATGATGATCGGCTCGCGAAAGATCGTGCCGCCGAGGATATTGCGGATGGTGCCGTTCGGCGACTTCCACATCTTCTTAAGCTTGAATTCCTCGACGCGCTGCTCGTCGGGGGTGATCGTCGCGCATTTCACACCGACGCCCCATTTCTTGATGGCGTTGGCCGAATCGATGGTCACCTGGTCGTTGGTGGCATCACGGTGCTCGACGCCGAGGTCGTAATATTCGAGCTTCAGGTCGAGATAGGGGTGGATCAGCTTGTCCTTGATGAACTGCCAGATGATGCGGGTCATCTCGTCGCCGTCGAGTTCGACGACAGGGTTCGCCACCTTGATCTTCGCCATGGAAAGAATGCCTCGTTGCTGGGGGATCGGAACGGCCTTGCCCGCATGGCTTTCGGCCGGGGATGTGGCCCGTATATCAAAGCATTTTTGACCGCGCAAACGGCGATCCGCCCTGTAGGGCCTAACCGTCGCCGCCGATCGTTGCTTTCGAAAGCTTCATTTTCACGGCCGAATGTGGCAGGGGACGCTGAAATGCCGCAAACCGCAGTTCATTGACACCATGACAGCCCAGGTAGAGCCCGACAAAATTCCTGCCGCAGGGCCGGCGATCATCCTCGTCGAGCCGCAGCTTGGCGAGAACATCGGCATGGTGGCGCGCGCGATGGCCAACTTCGGCCTGGCCGAATTGCGCCTGGTCAATCCGCGCGATGGCTGGCCGAGCGAGAAGGCACGCGCCGCCGCCAGCCGCGCCGACCATGTCATCGATGCCGTCACCGTCTTCGACGATCTGGCCTCGGCAATCGCCGACCTCAACTTTGTCGTCGCCACCACGGCCAGGCAGCGCGACGGCTTCAAATCCGTACGCGGTCCGGTGGAGGCGGGCAGGGTGCTCCGCGCCCGTCACGGAATGGGGCAGCGCACCGGCATCCTGTTCGGCCGCGAGCGCTTCGGCCTCTACAATGACGAGGTCGGCCTTGCCGACGAGATCGTCACCTTTCCGGTGGATCCCGACTTCTCCTCGCTCAACATCGCCCAGGCGGCGTTGCTGATGTCCTACGAGTGGATGAAGTCCGGCCTCGAAGACGAGACCAAAACCAACTTTGCCGGTCCGGACATGAAGCCGGCCAGCAAGGAAGAACTGCACGGCCTGTTCGCCTATCTGGAAGGCGCGCTCGAAGCACGCGGCTATTTTCGCCCAGCGCCGAAGAAGCCGAAGATGGTCGACAATCTGCGCGCGGTGCTGACGCGCGCCGGCTTTGCCGAGCCGGAGCTCAAAGTGTTGCGCGGCATCATATCGTCGCTGGACCGGTTTTCGCCGGCAATGCCGCGCGGCGATGGCTCGCCGGGAGATGATCCAAGGCGGCTGCCGGCAGCGGCTGCGCGCGCCAGAAAAGCCGCAGACAAAGAGTAGGCATGCCCCTACGTCACCAGTAACCGAATTTTATCCGGTTGGGCTCATTGTCGTGAAAACGATGGGTCCTGAGATGTTTGCTTCAAATATCGGCCGTCTGCGCTTCTTCTCCTATTCTGCGGCCGTGCTGGTCGCGGAAATAGCGGCGGTGGTGTTGTGCATTTCGTTCACCATCGGCTTCGATGGGCTGGCCAATTCGAAACCTGGCCCGGGCCGGGAAGGGGTGGCCGGGGCGATCCTGGTGGTTTCGCTGGTGGTCGTGCTGTTTCGCACCAATTTCGCATGGCGCCGCAGCCGCGACGCGCAAGGATCGAAGTGGATCCTGTGGGGCTACGTCGTGTTTTCTGCCATCTTTGCGTTTCTGCAGGCGGGCACGGTCCTGGTTTATGATTTCGATGCTGAAGATTTCAATTCAGGCCTGAACCTGCTCGGGTTCTCGATTTTTGGCCTTTGGTGCACAATTCTGATGGCGAAGCCGGCAGGCGTCGACCTCAACGAGCTGGCGTCGGTTTTTGATTTCGACGAACCGGCCGCGCCGCTCGGCAACATGAATTCGAGATTGTATTCGTCGCCGGCCGCCGCCACCGCTTCGTCGGCTTCCACCTCTGCCACGCGACCGGCGCCGTCGCGACCGACAGGTCCAAATGCTCGTCCTCAGCCAGGCGGCTTCGGCAAGCGCGGTCTTGTGTGAGCGTCTCGCCACTTCAAGGCCATGATCGTTCCAGATAGAAGCGCCGCAGCCAGCCTCTTCTCCTGATCCTCAGCTTCTTCTCGTGATTCAAGCACAATGACCGTTCCATCAGACGCCCGCCCGATCCTGATGTTCGATTCCGGCATCGGTGGCCTCACCGTGCTGCGCGAGGCGCGCGTGCTGATGCCCGACCGCCGCTTCATATATGTCGCCGACGACGCGGCCTTTCCCTATGGCGCTTGGGAAGAACCGGCGCTCAACGCTCACATCCTCGGCCTGTTCGGCGCGCTGCTGGACAAATTCCAGCCGGAGATCTCGGTCATTCCCTGCAACACTGCCTCGACGCTGGTGATCGATGCGCTGCGCGAGAAATTTCCCGGACATCCCTTTGTCGGCACGGTGCCGGCGATCAAGCCGGCGGCCGAGCGCACGCGCTCGGGTCTGGTTTCCGTGCTGGCGACGCCAGGCACGGTGAAGCGCCAATACACGCGCGATCTGATCGGAAAGTGGGCGCAGAAGTGCCATGTGCGGCTGGTCGGTTCAGACCGACTTGCCCCGCTGGCCGAAATCTACATGCGCCAGGGATTCGTCGACGAGGAGATCGTGCGCCAGGAAATCGCGCCGTGCTTCGTCGAAAAGGACGGCGCCCGCACCGACATTGTCGTGCTGGGCTGCACGCACTACCCCTTCCTGGCCAACCGCATGCGCAAGACGGCGCCCTGGCCGGTGGACTGGATCGATCCGGCTGAAGCGATCGCACGGCGCGCCATGTCGCTGCTTGCGCCTGTAGACGGCCCTCTGCCGGACGGCGAGCCCGACATCGCTGTTTTCACCTCCGGCAAGGTGGATTTCGCCACCCGCCGGCTGATGCAGGGTTTTGGCCTGAGCGCGCGCTAGAGCAATTCCAGGAAAAATGTGAAACGGTTTTCCCGGGAAAAGCGCGTAGCGCTTTCCCTCGAGGAATTGCGTAAAAACAAAGACATCTAGGCAGGTGCGAAGACGACACTGCGTTGCTCCGGATCGGCCGAAACGAGCCTCAGCGTCACGCCATCGCCCTGTCTGGACCCGGAGGCCTTTACGTTGGCAACGACAGGCATGTCCGAGAGCTGCACGCGGACACGCTGATCGGCGACGTCGGTGACGACGGCCTTGAACGTTTCACCTTCGCGTCCCTTCAGCATGACCGCCTCGGCAAGGTCGATGGCTGCGTGGTTGATTTGCGAGGCGCGAGCATCCGCGCGCCCCATAACCTTCGGCAATCTGGCGAACGCGTCGGTAACGGCCTGGGGCACCGGGCGGCCGTTGGCGATGGCCAGCGTGCAGCGCACGACGTAGCGGTCGGCCAGCCGCCTCAGCGGCGCGGTGGCGTGGGCATAGGTCGCGGCCATCGCCTCGTGCCAGGGGACAACGCCTTCTTGATAGGGTTGGTAGGACGCGCCGGAGCCGGCGCGGCGGATTTCCAGCATCAGCGCGGCCTGTTGCTTGTTGCTCGCATCGAGGGTTCGCTGATAGTCAGGCAAACTGGTCGAAGCCGGCCAGGACAGGCCGAGAGCCCGTGCCGCGTTGCGCAGTCTTTGCACCTTGGAAGCGTCCGGCGGCGCCATCACCCGGAACAGCCCGGTCCGGTGTGCCAGCATGGCGTCGGCAATCGCCATGTTGGCGGCCAGCGAAAGCGCGGCGTTGTCCTGCTCGGATTGTAGCAGCGGTCTGAAAGAAAGCTGGAATTTGCCATCGGCAAGCTGTTCCACCTCCTGCTCGGGCGGGTCGACGCGGGAAGCGCCGCGACGCTCTTCGGCTGCCGCCATGCGCCGTGCAATTTCGGCGAAGCCGGCCGGAACGTCGGAGGCACGCACGCTGTCATAGGCAAGCTTGGCGCGGCTTTGAATGATTGCCCGCTCAGCACCGTCCAGCTTTACCGCTCCGTCCGCAGCGACCCGAACCGTGAAGACGACCGCCGGACGCGGTCCGTCGGGCAACAAGCTCGCAGCACCTTCGGCAATCACCGGGGGATAGAGCCCGGCCTTGCCGTCCGGCAAGTAAAGCGTCTCGCCCCGCGTCCAGGCCTCGAGATCGATCGCGTCGCCGTCCTCGACGAACCACGCTACGTCGGCAATGGCATAGTGCAACAGAAGGTCGCTGCCGCTTGCCTCGATTGAAAACGCCTGATCAAGATCGGTGGAGCTTGCCGGATCGAGCGTGACGAAGGGCATCGTTGTGCGATCGGTATGCTGGGTGGGCACGCGTTTGGCCGCCGCCTCTGCGGCTGCCACTACGACTGCCGGAAATCCATCCGGCACATGGAACTCGGTGCGGATTTTTGCGAGGCCGGTAGCGAGTGCTTGCGAGGGATCGGTCAACGATTTCATGGCGTCGTCCTACACTGGCGTTCCGGACGCGGGAAGGCCGATTTGCTGGCGGGGCAGACACGAAATTGAACCGCCGGCGCTGGAACCGTCGCTGAGGCGCAACGTTTCTTCTGGCAGCAAAGGAGGAACGGATATGCCAGCCACATCGAAAGCCCAGCAAATGGCCGCCGGCGCGGCACTGTCCGCCAAACGTGGCGAGACGAAGCAGAGCGAACTCAAAGGCGCTTCCAAGGAAATGTACGAATCCATGAGTGAAAAACAGCTCGAGGATTTTGCCGAGACCAAGCGCAAGGGCCTGCCCGAGAAGAAGTCGAAGCATTGAAGGAAATCAAACGAAATAACGTCGCAACGCAGTGTTCCGCCAGGCGGTGTTCCATCAAAAAGCCCGCGGCTAAAACCGCGGGCTTCAATTGATCGGGCTGTCACCCCTCGGAGGCCGAAGCCGGACTTACCAGCGCCACCAGCAGCGCTTTACCGTGTAACGGATAACGCGCTTGTGGCCATGACGCCAAACTACCTTCTTCTTGATCACGATGCGGCATACCTGATGATGCCGGTGACCATGCCAATGCCGGGCCATTGCCGGCTCCGGCACCGCAACGGACATCGATGCTGCCAGTACCGCCGCACCTGCCAACGAAAGGAAGAATTTCTTCATCAGAATCGGGCTCCTCTAACTCCCAGTCCCTTCCTGATGCCGTTGGCGCGACAACTTCCCGCCAGAGCCGGCACCGTATTCAACGCAGAAAATGCTATACGGTCGCGACGCGCGGCGCCATTCAGAAGCTTGACACCGGTTAAATCTCCGTTTAACCACCGCGCCAACACCGGGCCGCAATGTCCGGTGGTATTTTTTGTATGCGCAAGACCTCGGATACCTGTTTGTATTTTCCGGTCTTGTTTGAACTGACGTGTCCCGTGGGTTTTCCGCCGCGTTGCGTGGGAAAACCCTGTCAGGCCTCGAAAACGGAGGCCAGAGGAGGGCGCGTTTCCTTCACCCGGACCATGAGGTTCCGGGTGTGTTTGTTTTGAAAGGGAATGCGATGAGCAAGCGCGAATCCGCAAAGTACAAGATCGACCGCCGTCTCGGCGAAAATATCTGGGGCCGCCCAAAATCCCCGGTCAACAAGCGTGAATACGGCCCCGGCCAGCACGGCCAGCGCCGCAAGGGCAAGCTTTCCGATTTCGGCCTGCAGCTGCGCGCCAAGCAGAAGCTGAAGGGTCACTATGGCGACGTTTCGGAAAAGCAGTTCCGCAAGGTCTATGAAGAGGCCGATCGCCGCAAGGGCGACACCTCGGAGAACCTGATCGGCCTGCTCGAATCGCGTCTCGACGCGGTCGTCTACCGCGCCAAGTTCGTGCCGACCATTTTTGCCGCCCGTCAGTTCGTCAACCACGGCCACGTCAATGTGAACGGCAAGCGCGTCAACATCGGCTCGTACCGTTGCAAGCCGGGCGACGTCGTCGAAGTGCGCGAGAAGTCGAAGCAGCTCGTCATCGTGCTGGAATCGGTCGGTCTCGCCGAGCGCGACGTGCCGGACTACATCGATGCCGATCACAACAAGATGGTCGCCACCTTCGCGCGCATCCCCGGCCTGGCCGACGTTCCCTTCGCCGTGCAGATGGAACCGAACCTGGTCGTCGAATTCTATTCGCGCTGATCGACCCCATTTTACGACACCATCGAAGGCCGCCCGTCGAGGCGGCCTTTTCTTTGTCCGCCACCTCCGCTAATCCGGGCGGCAACAGAGATTTCGGGGCCGACGCGCCATGAACATGCTGCCAGACGTCGAATCATTGGAACCGATCACTGAGGCCGAAGGCGGTTTTCATCCGCTGTTTGCCGACGTGCCGTCCTCCGTCGAGTTCAACAAGCTGCGCAAACGGCTGTTGCGGCTTACCCGCCAGGCGATCGAGGATTTCGCCATGGCCAGGCCCGGCGACCGCTGGCTGGTCGCTCTGTCTGGCGGCAAGGATTCCTACGGGCTGCTCGCCGTGCTGCTCGATCTCAAATGGCGCGGCCTGCTGCCGGTCGATCTGTTGGCCTGCAATCTCGACCAGGGCCAACCGAATTTCCCAAAACACATTCTGCCTGATTATCTCGAAAAATACGGCATTCCTCACCGCATCGAATATCAGGACACCTATTCGGTGGTCACCGACAAGCTGCCTCAGGGCAGCACCTATTGTTCGCTGTGCTCGCGGCTGAGGCGCGGCCATCTCTACCGTATTGCGCGCGAGGAAGGCTGTTCGGCGCTGGTGCTCGGCCACCACCGCGAGGACATCCTGGAAACCTTCTTCATGAACCTGTTCCATGGCGGCCGTCTTGCCGCCATGCCGCCAAAGCTGCTCAACGACGAAGGCGACGTCATGGTGCTACGGCCGCTCAGCTATTGCGCCGAGCCCGATCTCGAAAAATTCGCCGGCGCCATGAAGTTCCCGATCATTCCGTGCGACCTCTGCGGTAGCCAGGAAGGCCTGCAGCGCAACGCCATGAAGGCGATGCTCGACGACATGGAAAAGCGCATGCCCGGCCGCAAGGACACGATGATCCGGGCGATGAGCAACGTGCGGCCTTCGCATCTCATGGACCGAAAACTGTTCGATTTCGCCGCCCTCAACAAAACGCTCACCGCACGGCAAGCCGATGACCTTTGACGACAGCGCCATCGACTGGCTCGCCGATCTTCTCTCGGACGCGGCAAAGGCCGAGATCATGCCGCGCTTTCGCCGGCTGGGTGAGAGCGACATCCGCCAGAAGACTTCGGCCGCCGATCTGGTGACCGAGGCCGACGTCAATGCCGAACGGCTGATCACTGCCAGGCTGCGTCAGCGCTACCCCCAGGCCATGATCGTCGGCGAGGAAGCCTGCTCGGACGATCCGGCGCTGCTTAGGGGACTCGGCGATGCCGAACTCGCCTTCGTCATCGACCCGGTCGACGGCACCTTCAACTTCGCTTCCGGCGTGCCGCTGTTCGGCGTCATGCTGGGCGTCGTGGTCAACGGTGAGACTGTTGCCGGCATCATTCACGATCCGGTCGGCAAGGACTGGCTGATCGGCGCCAGAGGGGCCGGAAGCCACATCAGGCATGCGTATGGCAGCCTGGAGAAGGTGCATGTCGCTAAGCCGGTACCGATGTCGCAAACGACCGGCGCGGTGTCCTGGCAGTACATGCCGGAGCCGGAGCGGTCGCGGCTGGCGCGCAATCAGACCAAGAGCCTGTCGCAGTTCGGCTATCGCTGTGCCGCGCACGAATACCGCCTGCTGGCGAGCGGCCACGCCCATTTCGTCGTCTACAACAAGCTGATGCCTTGGGACCATCTGGCCGGCGTGCTGATCCACGCCGAGGCCGGCGGGTACACAAGGCGCATCGACGGCAGCGCCTATCTGCCGTCGCATCTTGACGGCGGCATCCTCGTCGCGCCGGACGAGGAAAGCTGGCGCGAAATCCGCCGCGAACTCTGGGCGCAATAGCCGGCCAATGCATGTTGCCCAAAAGTGGCCCCGGTTTTGGGAGCACGACATGCATGAAACAAAGACCTAAAGCGCGCGGCGCGCTTTAGGCCGAGACCGGAGACCCGCGATGAAACCTCGCTCGGCGATTGCCGCTACGGTCCTTGCTATTGCCTTGGTCGCCGGTGCCACCGGGGCGAGATCGCAGGAACGCGCGTGTCACAGTCCCGATCCCGTCGACACCATCGACGAAATGTTCACCGCGATCTATGCCTGTTGGCAGCCGCCGCCCGGAACCGCGGGCATGACGTTGACGCTGAGTTTTTCAATTCGCCAAAACGGCACGCTGATGGGCAAGCCTCGCGCCACCTACGCCCATCTCGGCAACGATGGCCCGCTCAACCGGGCCTTCGTGGCTTCCGTCCTCGCGGCTCTCGACAAGGCTCTGCCGCTGCCCCTTTCGAAGAGCATGGGCGGAGCAATCGCGGGACGTCCGCTGTTTCCTCACTTCACGGCAGCGCGTGAGGGGGCATCCTAGAGCATGATCCCGAAAAGTGGGAACCGGTTTTCGGAAAAGATCATGCTCAAACAAGATGATAGAGCCCCATCCCGATTCCATCGGGATGGAACAGGCTCTAGACCGGCTTGTTGTGCGGCTGGAACATCTTGCCGCGCTCGGCGATGAAGATCATCAGCAATGCGGCGACCGAGACGCTGCAGAAGCCGGCGGCCAGCGGCGTTACCGTGCCATTGAAAGCCTGACCGATCAGCGTGCCGAGGATGCCGCCCAAAAAGGTCTGCATGAAGCCGAGGATCGACGACGCCGTGCCGGCCAGCTGCCCGAGCGGTTCCATGGCCAGCGCGTTGAAATTGGCGCCAAGCGCGCCGAATGGCACCATCGCGCAAGCGAAGAAGGTGACGAACAGCCAGAGCGGCATCTTCATCTCCAGCGAGACGACCAGCCAGGCAAGGCTGATGACCAGAAACAGCAGCAGCGCGCCCTGCGACAGGCGGCGCATGCCGATACGTCCGACCAGGCGTGAGTTCAAATAGTTGGAGAAGGCGAGCACGCCCGCCACCCCGGCGAAGATGACGGGGAACATTTCGCCGACATTGAACACGTCGACATAAATCTGCTGCGCCGAAGCGATGAAGCCGAACATCGCCCCGAAGACGAAGGTGCTGGCGAAGGCATAGCAGAGTGCGATGCGGTTGGTGAGCACGATGCGGAACCCGCCGATGACGGACGAGACCGTCAGCGGCCGGCGATATTCGGGATGCAGCGTCTCGGGCAAACGCAGCAGCGACCACGCCGACACGATCAGCGCACCGACCGCCATGGTGACGAAGATCCAGTGCCAGGTGGCAAACAGCATGATGAACTGGCCAATGCCAGGAGCAATGACCGGGATGGCCATGAACACCATGAAGATCAGCGACATCACCTCGGCCATGCGCCGGCCGTCAAAGGTATCGCGCACGATCGAGACGGCGATAACGCGGGTAGCGGCGGCGCCAAGGCCCTGCACGGCCCGGCACATGAGAAGCGTTTCAAAGCTTGGTGAAATGGCGGCTGCGGCAGCCGCGGCCACATAGATGATCAGGCCGGCGACCAACGGCGCACGGCGGCCAAAACGGTCGGAGATCGGCCCGAAGAAGAGCTGGCCGCCGCCAAAGCCCAGAATATAGGCGGTGATCACATACTGGCGATGATTTTCATTTTCGACGCCAAGCGACGCGCCGATCTGCTGCAGTGCCGGCAACATAATGTCGATGGCCAGCGAGTTCAGCGCCATCAGCGCCGCGCACAGCGCGATAAATTCCCAGCGCGGAATGGGCAGCTTGAATGCCCGTTGCGGCGCGTCTGTCTGGTTGTCCACGGCAAGTCCGATCGTTCAAACGAATATGCGCCGGAAGGCCGGCGCATGAATTCGTCTTTGCCCCGCTAACACAGTCTGCCGAGGTGGGGGCACCCCCGACGTTTTCAGTGCATGTCGCCCAAAAGTGTACAGCGGTTTTGAAACAACGACATGCACAAAACGGAAGTCAGGCGGCGCCTTTGACGCTGACGCCTTTTTCGACGAGGAACGTCTGCAGTTCGCCCGCCTGGAACATCTCGCGGATGATGTCGCAACCACCGACGAACTCACCCTTGACGTAGAGCTGTGGGATCGTCGGCCAGTTGGAATATTCCTTGATGCCTTGCCGCAACTCGGCCGAGGTCAGCACGTCGACGCCCTTATAGTCGGCGCCGATGTAATCGAGGATCTGCACGACCTGGCCGGAAAATCCGCATTGCGGGAAACCGGGCGTGCCCTTCATGAAAAGGACGACGTCGTTGCCCTTCACTTCATTGTCGATGTAGTCGTTGATTCCGCTCATGGACGATCCTTTCACGCCTGTGGGAGTCAGGCTGGAAACATAGCCATCAAATAAACCCATAGGTTGCCCGAAACAAGATGTTTGCCGCGCCGCCGTGCAAATGGCGCAAAACATCGCGTGATGTTGGGCCAAACGCATTGAGCCCGGGGCGTGATGAAAAGACGATATTTTGCGGCAATCGCGATCGGTCTTCTAGTCGCGGCAACGGCCTTGATCTGGTGGTTCAGGCAGCCGGTGCGTCCACTCATCGTCGGCAGTGGCGACCTGCCGGCGCCATGCCGGGATTTCAGTTTCGAAGCGGTTCCCTATGTCGTCTGTGAGGTCGATCTTCGCAGCTATGACATCGCTGTCTTCCACACCGGTGCCGACGGCAAACCCTTCGGCTCGCTGGATAAATTCGACAAGGTGATGACAGGCGAGGGCAGGCCGGTGCTGCTCGCCATGAACGCCGGCATGTATCACGAGGATCTGACGCCCGTTGGCCTCCTGGTCGAGGACGGACGCGAAAAGGCGCCACTCAACCTGGCCGACGCAGAAGGCAATTTCTTCCTGAAGCCGAATGGCGTGTTCCAGATCGGCAAGGACGGCAAGGCGGCGATCATGGAGAGCAACGCCTATGCGGTTGCGAAGCCTGACGTTGCCTTCGCCACCCAGTCAGGTCCGATGCTGGTGATCGGCGGCCAGCTGCATCCGCGCTTCGAGGCCAACGGCACCTCGCGCTACATCCGCAATGGTGTCGGCGTGCGTGACGGCGATACGGTGGTGCTGGCGATCTCGCGCTCGGAGGTCAGCCTGGGCAGCTTCGCGCGCTTGTTCCGCGACGCACTCAATTGTCCCAACGCGCTGTTTTTCGACGGCGCGGTGTCGGCATTGTCGAATGGCCAGAGAATGGTCGTCGGCGGCACCTATCCGGCCGGGCCGATCATCGCGGTGTCGACGAAGAAGTGAGGCGCGTTAGCTACTCCGGAACGCTGGTCTGCAGCGCGAGCGCATGCAGCACACCGCCCATATTGCCCTTCAGCGCGTCATAGACCATCTGGTGCTGCTGGACGCGGCTTTTGCCACGAAAGCTTTCGGCCACCACTTCGGCCGCATAGTGGTCGCCATCGCCGGCCAGGTCGCGAATCGTCACCTTGGCGTCCGGAATGCCTTCCTTGATCAGCCGTTCGATGTCGTGCGCGTCCATTGCCATGGCAAAATCCTGTTTCAGCCGGGGGAGCGGTGCAGCCCGCGTCATGAGAGTCGGGGTGAGCCTAAAGCCTTTCGGGTTCGGATTGAAGCGGTTCCGGCCACGATTGAAGGCTCAAGGGACATCTTGGTTTGTTTGGGAAGCATCGTCCTCGGCAACATCCTCGCGTGTCGAGAAGGCGCGGCCAAGGCTGAAGGTCAGCACATAAAGTGGAACGTTGACCATCAGACTGACGATGGGGAGGTAACTCGTCCACTGCCAGAGGGGTGAGAAGAACGTCTGGCCGTAGCCGTCGCAGACGAGCGAGGAACCATACGCCCACAGCACGCCAATGACGACGGTAACGGCAAAGAGCTTGACGCAGGTGATGATGTGCCGAGCCCGCGCCGGCTCCGGTGAAAGCCGGTCCCAAAGGACCAGGCACAGGATCGGCACCGCATAGACGAGGCTCTGGACGGCCAGCATCAAGATCGTGCCGTTGGCCGCGGCAAGAAACGCCGCCCGCGTTTCCAGCCGGGGACAAACCTCGCTCGAGGTGGTCGACAGCAGGAAAAAGACGAACGGTCCGAGAAACCAGAAGAAGAACAGCGACGGCCAGAAAACGACTGCAAGCAGCGCCCGGACGGCCAGCATTGTCAAATGGCCTGATCCATGAAGCGCGGGAACCATCCCTCGTGGGCGGCGGTCAATTCCGTGACCGGTATAGCCCTGGCATCGCCCAGCTTCAGCTCGCTTCCGCCGGTCGAGCCGATCCACGGCGCGAAGATGCCGAGCTTGCTTTGCTGCTCGCGAATGGCGTCCCATTCGTCGCTCTGCGGATCGATCGACAGCGTCAAGAGATAACGGCCCTGATCCTCGCCGAACCAGACCGGAATCGGATCCGTGCCGGCAAGGCCGGGCACGGTCGCGCCGATGCCGGAGGCCATCGCCATCTCGGCCAGCGCCACCGCGATGCCGCCATCGGAGACATCATGCGCCGATGTGACGATGCCGGAGGCAATCAGGGCGCGCACATGGTCGCCGACGCGCTTTTCATGGTCGAGGTCGACCGGCGGCGGCGGGCCATCGGTGCGGCCATGGATATCGCGCAAATAGACCGACTGGCCGAGATGCGTGCCCCACATGCGTGGCGCGCCGACCAGCAGGATCATCTGGCCTTGCGCCGCAAACCCGATCCGCACCATCTTCGTCCAATCGGCAATCAGTCCGACGCCGCCGATGGTCGGCGTCGGCAAGATGCCCTGGCCGTTGGTCTCGTTGTAGAGCGAGACGTTGCCGGAGACGATCGGGAAGCCGAGCGCGCGGCAGGCGTCGCCAATGCCTTTCACCGCGCCGACCAGTTGGCCCATGATCTCGGGCCGTTCCGGATTGCCGAAATTGAGGTTGTCGGTGGCCGCCAGCGGCAGCGCGCCGGTGGCGGTCAGGTTGCGCCAGCATTCGGCCACCGCCTGCTTGCCGCCCTCGTAAGGGTCGGCCTCGCAATAGCGCGGCGTCACATCGGAGGAGAAGGCCAGTGCCTTGGTGGGATGGCCTTCGACGCGCACCACGCCGGCATCGCCACCGGGAAGCTGCAGCGAGTTGCCCTGGATCAGCGTGTCATACTGCTCCCAGACCCAGCGGCGCGAGGACTGGTCCGGTCCGCCAAGCAGCTTCAGCAGCGCATCGGCAACGTCGGATTGCGGAATATCGCTTGCGGCAAGCGCCGCCGGCTTCTTCGGCTCGGTCCAGGGGCGGTCATATTCGGGTGCCTTGTCGCCAAGGTCCTTGATCGGCAGGTCGGCGACCTGGTCGCCCTGGTGCAGCACGCGAAAGCGCAGGTTGTCGGTGGTCCTGCCGACGATGGCGAAGTCGAGCCCCCATTTGTGGAAGATCGCTTCGGCTTCCTTCTCTTTCTCGGGGCGCAGCACCATCAGCATGCGCTCCTGGCTTTCCGACAGCATCATCTCATAGGCGCTCATGCGCTCCTCGCGCACCGGTACCTTGTCGAGATCGAGCTCGATGCCGAGGTCGCCCTTGGCGCCCATTTCGACCGCCGAACAGGTGAGGCCGGCGGCACCCATGTCCTGGATGGCAATGACGGCGCCGGACGCCATCAGTTCGAGGCAGGCCTCCAGCAGGCATTTTTCGGTGAAGGGGTCGCCGACCTGAACGGTCGGGCGTTTCTCGTCGATCTTGTCGTCGAATTCGGCCGAAGCCATGGTGGCGCCGCCGACACCGTCGCGGCCGGTCTTGGCGCCGAGATAGACGACCGGCAGGCCCACGCCCTTGGCTTCCGACAGGAAGATCGCATCGGTCTTGGCAAGACCGGCGGCAAAGGCGTTGACCAGGATGTTGCCGTTGTAGCGGGCGTCGAAATTGACCTCGCCGCCAACCGTCGGCACGCCGAAGGCATTGCCGTAGCCGCCCACGCCGGAGACGACGCCCGAGACGAGATGCCTGGTTTTGGGATGGTCAGGCGCGCCGAAGCGCAGCGCGTTCATTGCCGCGATCGGCCGCGCGCCCATGGTGAAGACGTCGCGCAATATGCCGCCGACGCCGGTCGCCGCACCCTGGTAGGGCTCGATGTAGGAGGGGTGGTTGTGGCTCTCCATCTTGAAGACGACGCAGTCGCCATCGCCGATGTCGACCACGCCGGCATTCTCGCCTGGTCCCTGGATGACCTGCGGCCCGGTGGTTGGCAGCGTGCGTAGCCACTTTTTCGAAGACTTGTACGAGCAGTGCTCGTTCCACATCGCCGAGAAGATGCCGAGCTCGGTAAAACTCGGCTCGCGCCCGACCAGGTCGAGGATGCGCTGGTATTCGTCGGGCTTCAGCCCGTGCGCGGCAATGAGTTCCGGGGTGATCGGCACGGAATTGGAAATGGTCATGGGCGGCGATTGGTATCCGTGGGAGAGGGGGATTTCTGAGTCCCCTCTTATCGCAAGCTTTGGCGCGATACACCCCTTCGGATGAGGAAAAACGCCGGAAAACGGCAGCGCGTCACCTGTCAGGCCCGGCCGAAAGCGAACTCAGGAAAAACTGTCGTAGCCGGCGCGGCCTTCGTCGAGCAGCCGCCGGATAGCTTCGACGCCACCGGCAATGTCCTCGCGCCGCCTCGGCTGCGAAACGCCGAAACGAACGCCGTGAAAAACCTGCTCGGAGCGTCCCGCCTTGAACTCGTCCTCGTCGTCGAGGAGCACGCCATGTTCGAGGCAGGCGCTCCTGAAGGTGCCGGACAGCCAGGGGTCGGGCAGCGTCAGCCAGACGAAGGGCACGTTCTCATGCGACTTGAACGCAAAGCCGGCCAGCGTCTCGCGCACGATCGCGATGCGGGCGCCGATTTCGGCGATACTGCGCTTGCGGATGTCGCCGGCTTGGCCCGACAGAACCAGCCGGGCATTCACCTCTGCCAGCAGGAACGGCATGCCGCCGCTCATCATCTTGTGGGCGACGCGGATGCGATGGCGATAGGCGGGCGGGCAGGAGAGCCAGCCGCCGCGAACGCCGGCGGCGACCGATTTCGACAGGCCGCCGGCAACGATGGTGCGCTCAGGCGCATATTCGGCGAGCAATGGTGTCGGATCCGAGGTCAAGCCGCCATAGAGGTCGTCCTCGATGAGGATGACATTGTACTCACGCGCTACCCGAGCAATCGCCTCGCGGCGTGCTGCCGAGAGGATCGCCAGCGTCGGGTTCTGCACCGTCGGCATCAGGAAGATCATTTTCGGGTGCTTTTGCGCGCAGACACGTTCGAAATCCTCGGGATCGAGGCCTTCCTCGTCCGATGCCACCAACGCCGTGCGCCGGCCGATCAGCCCGGCACTGCGCGAGATCTGCGAATAGGTGAGGTGCTCGAAGGCGACATAATCGCCGGGCGTGGTCAACGCAGCGATCGCCGCCATCACGGCGGCATGGGTGCCGAGCGTGGGAACGATGGTCTCTGCGGCCGGGCGGAACGAATTGCGCGACAGCCAGCGCGCGCCAGCCTCGAACCAGCGCTCCGGAAAATCCCTGGTGTAGCTGGAAATCTCGTGCGGATGATCCTGCACCGTGCGCGACAGCATGTCGGCGACAATGGCGCCTTGGCCGATCTCGGGGGCGGCGGTGCTGTCGAAGCGCAGCTTGCCGGGCGGCGCATCGACATAGCGTGTGCCCTGCACGGCGGTCTCGACGAATTCGGGGCGTGCCGCTTCGGATTGCTGCGCCAGCACATAGGTGCCGCGGCCGACTTCGCCGCTCACCAGACCACGCTCGCGCAACAACTGGTAGGCCCTGCCGACCGTGCCGACTGTGGTGCCGATGTCGTAGGCGAGGTCGCGCTGCGGCGGCAGTTTTGCCCCGGCATCAATCACGCCCCGGTCGATATCTGACTCAATGCTGTCAGCAAGACGCTGATAAAGAGGGCCGGTGCCGGCGGTGAGGTCTGGGAGCCAATTTGTCATGGTGACAATTTTCTATATTGCACCGAAATGGGAGTCAATACATATCAGTCGCGTACCAAAAAGGGTACAATTCGGACTTTGGCAGAAAGACAATGCATACAATCGAGACAATTCCCTATGCGTCGCTCGGACCCCGTCCGTCGGCCCGGCGAACCTATGTCAGCCGCCTTGTGTACGTGGTCGCATCGGCCGCGCGCTGGATTGGCAACCTGCTGGAGCGTCGCCGCAGCCGTCTGGCCTTGCTGGAGATGACCGACGAGCAGCTCAAGGATATCGGCGTCTCGCGTTGCGATGCGCACCGCGAGGGCATCAGGCCGTTCTGGGATTAGGACCATCATCCCAAAAAGTGGAATCCGGTTTTTGGAAAAGATCATAGTCAAACAAGAATCATGATCTGGACCGGAGGTCCGGATCGGCTAGCGGACGCTTGACGTCCTGAGGCGCGAGACGCCGCGGTCAACAACGACCGCGATGATGCACAGCACGAGAAAAAGCCCGGTTATGGCCAGCGCCGCGATGGCGACGCTGGCCGTGCCGTTTTTGGCGACATCGAGGAACGGGTAGGGCACTTCGCCGGCTATTGGCGCCCGCGCCAGCGCATAGACCAGGTAGGCGATCGGATAGAGCATCCACCATGAGATGTCGCGCCACCGCGTCGAGCCGTCCGCGCCCGCCACCAGCCACCACAGCACGAACAGCACCGGCGTCACATAGTGCAGCAGGACATCGCAGAGCAGGAACAGCCCTTGCGGCTGCCAAAGCTGCGCCAGTACCGTCGTATTGATGATGAAGACCAGCGCGATGGAAACGGCGATGCCGGCCCGCATGCGCGGCCCGGCAAAGGCCGGCAGCCAGGCATAGCCGCTGGGCGAGAGCAAGGAGACGTGAACCAGCACGGCGCCGATGTTGGTCAGGATGGTGAAGAAGCTGAACAGGAAGACGATGGAGCCGAGCAGGCTGCGGCCGGCTTCCATCGACGCCGGAATGGTGATGCAGAATTGCAGGACAAGCCCGGCCAGACCGATGACCAGACCCGCGATCTGCAGGAACCGGCCCATCGGGCTATGCGGCCGCGTTGCAGGCCGGATTGCCGGCCTGCCAGCGGGCAATGTCCGACCCGATGCGGGCGCCGAGCGGATCGGCCATCAGCGGGCCGAACGCATCGACGTGGCTTGAATTGCCTTGCGCCTGCACGACCAGCAGCGGTTTGCCGCCATAATGCTTGGCCGGCACCAGCAGGAAGCGCGGCGTGCCGCTGAACGAATTCAGCTCATTGGCCATCTGATACGATTTGAAGGCCGGGTCCTTGCTGGCGATCCAGCATTTGTGGGCAGCGATCGCCACCTGCTCCATGGCGAGCAGCGAAGCGCTCTTGCCCATGGGCACCGGCGCGCTCTTTGGCGTCGACTGGCAGGAGGCGAGCACAAAGCAGGCGGTGGCGACAAGACAGAGGCGGGCGATCGTCGATGTCATGCTCAGGCCGCACCCATCTCGAGTTCGGAAAGGAAGATTTTCAGCCCGTCCGTCATCTCACCCCAGACCCGCGACAGCGCCGGGTGCTGCAAGGCGATCTGCTCGTAGGCATCGAACTTCGGATAGGCGTCAAGCAGGTCATGGTGCCCGGTCGTCACCCGGAAATTGTTGAAGATGAAGCGGGTCGGCGTCAGCCAGGCGTCGGCGAAACTGATGTCGTCGCCGAGCGCAAACGGCCCTTGCGCCATGCGGGCCTCGATCGCCGCCAGTCCGTGATGCAGGCGGGCGAATTGCGCCTTGATCTCCGCGTCGTTGCGCTTCGGCACGAAATACAGCTCGAACAGCTTCATCATCGGGGCAAGCACATCGAGATCGGTGATGCGGGCGAACATGCGCACCAGCGCCCGGTCCTTCGAATCCTGCGGCAGCAGTGCCGGCTCCGGAAACCGCTCTTCCAGATATTCGGCGATGACCACCGATTCGACGATGGTTTCGCCGGAGCCGGTGATCAGCACCGGAATCCGGTTGAGTGGCGAAATGGCGCGGAATTCTTCGGGGATTGGAAATCCCGACGGCGGCGCGATCACCTTGAGCGGCACGTTCTTGATGTAGGCCAGCGCCCGCACGATCGACGAGTAGGGCGACAACGGCCGCGAATAGAGTTTCATGACCGTCTCTCCCTAATGTGTTGGATTTGCCCGCTTTTTGCGGTGCTTGCGTTGAGGAAATTCAAGCGGCGATGCCAAGCGCACCTTCGAACAAAGCCCGGCCGTCGCTGCCGCCATGGGCTGTTTCGATCAGGTTTTCGGGGTGCGGCATCAGGCCGAGCACATTGCCCTGGCTGTTGATGATGCCGGCAATGTCGTTGATCGAGCCGTTGGGATTGGTGCCTTCGGCATAGCGGAACACCACCTGGCCTTCACCTTCGAGGCGCGCCAGCGTCTCGGCATCGGCAAAGTAATTGCCGTCATGATGCGCCACCGGTGAGCGGATGATCTGGCCCGGCTGATAGCGGCGGGTGAACATGGTGTTGGCATTGGCGATCTGCAGCTTCACCTCACGGCAGACGAATTTCAGCGAGCTGTTGCGCATCAAGGCGCCCGGCAGCAGGCCGGCCTCGACCAGGATCTGAAAGCCGTTGCAGACGCCGATGACCATGACGCCCTTGGCCGCCTTTTCGGCAACCGCCCGCATGACAGGCATGCGCGCGGCAATCGCCCCGCAGCGCAGATAATCGCCAAACGAGAAGCCGCCCGGAATGGCGATCAGGTCGACATCGGGAATTTCAGTGTCGGTCTGCCAGACGGTGACCGGCGGCGTCCCGGAAATCTTGGTAAGCGCCGCGATCATGTCGCGATCACGGTTGAGGCCAGGCAGAAGAACAACCGCTGATTTCACCTTAGGCTATCTCCACCGCGTAATTCTCAATCACCGTGTTCGCCAGCAGCTTGTCGCACATGGCTTTCAAGTCAGCCTCGGCCTTGGCCTTGTCGGTCTCCGAAAGCTCGACATCGAACACCTTGCCCTGGCGCACCGTGCCGACACCGCCAAAACCGAGCCCGGATAGAGCATGTTCGATCGCCTTGCCTTGCGGGTCGAGCACGCCGGTCTTGAGGGTGACGGTAATGCGGGCCTTGATCACGCTGGACATGCTCCTGTTCGATGTTGAGCGGTAGGATTGTTAGTGCGGCTTGCCTTTGATGCCATCGGTCGAGGCGACAAGCACCGGTCCGGCCGGACGCGGCGGCTCGTTCTCGTTCATGATGCCGAGGCGGCGGGCAACTTCCTGATAGGCTTCGACCAGCCCGCCCATATCGCGACGGAAACGGTCCTTGTCGAGCTTGTCCTGCGTCGCCACGTCCCACAGCCGGCAGGAGTCAGGCGAAATCTCGTCGGCAACGACGATGCGCATCATGTCGCCCTCGAACAGGCGCCCGCATTCGATCTTGAAGTCGACGAGCTGGATGCCGACGCCCAGGAACAGGCCGGAGAGGAAGTCATTGACGCGGATGGCAAGTGCCATGACGTCATCGATTTCCTGCGGGCTGGCCCAGCCGAAAGCGGTGATGTGCTCTTCCGACACCATCGGATCGTCGAGCGCGTCGGCCTTGTAATAGAATTCGATGATCGAGCGCGGCAGAACGGTGCCTTCCTCGATGCCGAGGCGCTTGGACAGTGAACCGGCGGCGACATTGCGCACCACCACTTCGAGCGGAATGATCTCGACTTCCTTGATCAGCTGCTCGCGCATGTTGAGCCGGCGGATGAAGTGGGTCGGAATGCCCATCCGGTTGAGATGGTTGAAAATATACTCGGAAATACGGTTGTTGAGCACGCCCTTGCCGTCGATGACCTCGTGTTTCTTCTTGTTGAACGCGGTCGCATCGTCCTTGAAGAACTGGATCAGCGTGCCCGGTTCGGGTCCTTCATAGAGGATCTTGGCCTTGCCTTCATAAATGCGGCGGCGATTTTTCATCTGATTTTTCTCTGGATTTCCGGGCAGGCGGCTAGCGACCAGTTCCTGTCCGTTAGCCTGAAATAGTGCGGCTACGGTAGGGTTCAATGCCGGGTCTATCCCAATCACATCGTTTGCTCAATCGGCAAATCCTTCCAATCAACCGCTTTCGGGAATGAAATGCCGCAGCGCAGCAAGTAAGGTAGCATATTGACCGACCCGCGGCCTTTTGGTTTGTGCTTCGGCAACACATATTCACCGTCAAACGAATCGGACTGTACCGGAGGGATGCCATGAGCAGCATGAAAGACCGCGAAGAGGGCTTCGAGCGCAAATTCGCATTCGACGAGGAACTTCGGTTCAAGGCCGCGGCGCGCCGCAACAAGGCGCTTGGCCTGTGGGCTGCCGAAAAGCTTGGCAAGACCGGGGCGGACGCTGACGCCTATGCCAAGGAGGTGGTTGTCGCCGACATCGAGGAAGCCGGCGATCACGACGTTTTCCGCAAGATCCGCGCCGATTTCGATGCGGCCGGCGTTGCCCAGTCGGATCATCAGATCCGCCGCACCATGGATGAGCTGATGGCGCAGGCGATCGACCAGATCAAGAACACCTGATCCAGCCGAAGCAGGTTCCGCAAAAGTGTCCTGCGGTTTTGCGACAGAACCTGCGGTGACAAACAAAGAATGACTGGACCAATCGACCGCCCGGCCCATCCGGGCGGTTTTTCTTTGCCTTTGCCGCTGTTTCCGGCTGAAACTGCGTAAGCCAACAAGGAAAATCGCCAATGTCCCTGAAATCACGCCTGGCGGCGGATGAAACGCTGTTCACAGCATGGTCCGGGGTGCCGGATGCCTTGACGGTGGAAATCATCGCCAAGCAGGGGTTCGACGCCGTCACGCTCGACATGCAGCACGGCGGTCATCACGAAGACAGCGTGTTGCGCGGCCTCGTGCCGGTGCTGGCCGCCAACAAGCCGGCGCTGGTGCGCATTCCCGTCGGCCGCTTCGATATGGCCAGCCGCGCACTTGATTTCGGCGCCGAGGCGGTGATTGCGCCGATGGTGAATTCGGTGGCCGACGCAAAACTGTTTGCCGCCGCCATGAAATATCCGCCGCTTGGCGAGCGCTCCTGGGGTCCGACCTATGCCTTTCCGCGCCATGGCAAGGGCGACCAGGCCGAATGGCTGCGCGACACCAACCAGCGCACCATGGCCTTCGCCATGGTCGAGACACTTGCCGCACTCGATGCGCTGGACGGCATCCTCGACACGCCGGGTATTGACGGCATCTTCCTCGGGCCCTCGGATTTCTCGATCGCCTGGTCGAACGGCGCCACCGTCAATTCGACGCTGGAAAGCATGATGGAAACCGTGGCGTCAATCGCCGAGCGGACACGCAAGGCCGGCAAGCATGCCGCGATCTATGTCATCGAGCCGGCCATTGCCGGCCGCGTCGTGGCGATGGGCTACCGCCTGCTGGCCATGGGCTCGGATCACACGCTGATTGCGCTCGGAGCAAAAACCCTGATCAAGAGCGTCAGGGATTCGATCGGATCCTGATCTGTCGGCTTTTCGCAAAGCGGCCCGCGATCAGACATTGGCGGCCTCAGGCGCTGCGGCCACAATGCCGCCGCGGCGTCTAAGCCTGCCAACCAGATTGCCGAGCGCGGCAACCCACCAATTGTTGAAGACCACGAGTGGCAACGCAACGATGATCGAGCCCAGCATCGCCAGGGCGGCGGCGATCGGAGCGGAGCCGCTGGTCAGAAGGGCCCATGATCCCAGGGAGCAAATGACCGGCGCATGCACGAGATAGAGCGGAAACGACAGATCGCCCAGGAAGCGTGCCACTTTGCCCGTCCTCCATGATGGCGCGCTCTCCATCGTCAACACGGCATAGACAAGCATGACGCTGGCCGGGATGGCGACGTAGGCTTGCCGCATCTCGACGCTGAGGCCGTTGAAGTCCAGAATGACCAGGGGACGGTAGGCGCCGACCGCATTTCCGGCATAGCCCAGCAGGGCCAGCGCGACCACCACGGTCACAGCCCTTAACCGCGCACTCGGTCGGAAGGTCCAGCCAAGCACAAGATAGAGCGAAAGGCCAACCGGAAAGGCCACAAGCATGAAGTTGATCGACCATGCCACAAACATGCCGATGAAAAGGGCGACCCAGGCAAGGAGGGGTGTGCGGTCATGCATCAAGAAGAGAATTGGCGCGAGGATAAAGGCGGCAAGACTGCCCCAGAACTCGAACCACATGGTCCACAGGCTGGTGTCGTAATAGTTGTCACCGAAGACGAACGTTCGCCAGGCGCCTTCTGTGAACGCTTCGGAAAAGCTCGCCGTTTCCGGCGACAGCACCTTTGGGGCATAGGCGAAGCTGGCTAGCCAGGGCGACGCGGTCAGCGTGCTCGCTTCGCTGAAGAAGTAGAGATCAAGCTTGAAGACCAGGCAAGAGGCCAGCACCGTGACGAGGACTGGGCCGGCAAGACGCGGCAGGCGTTTGATGGCGGCCAGCCCCAGGTCTTGCATCTTGCGGCTGGTGAAATAGCGTTTCACCACCACGAAAGAAGACAGCACGAAGAACAGATACACGGCTGATGGGCCGTTGAATGCGACGAAGGCGAAGCTTGTCTGCAGCGAGTTGGCCGGACCGTCCGCGAAAATGCCGCTTGCCGAAGGCGCAAACGCAAGCAAAGTATGCCAATTCAGAACGACGAGAGCAGCGACGCCCCTCAGGAACTCAAGTGAATCGTCCTTGCGCAAGCATTGGCCTTTTGTCTCGCTGCAACAGAATCTTGGCTTGTCCGATACGCTACGATTCAAAACACTCTAAATCGACCAGATTAACAGATCCTGACTCCTAGAGATCGGTCAGGAACTTGGCGAAGGTCATCGATCCCTCGGGCCACGGGCCGAAGCCGGAATCCGCGTTGAGGTGACCGGCCTCGCCGGCGTCGATGAACAGCGAGCCCCAGGCGCCGGCAATATCCTCGGCCACGTCGAATGGGCAAAACGGGTCGTTGCGGCTGGCGATCACCACCGAGGGAAAGCCCAACGGCTCGCGCGGGTAGGGACCGAAGGTCATCAGATGCCTGGGCTTTAACCTCGGATTGGCGACATCGGGCGGGGCCACGAAGAAGGCACCGGCGACCGGCCGCTCGAACTGCGGCATGGCCTGGATGGCAGCGGCGACACCAAGCGAATGCGCGACGATGACGACCGGCCGCTCGGCCTCGTTGACCGCCTTGGCCACGCTCGCAGTCCAGTCTTCGCGCACCGGCTTCGACCATTCCGCCTGCTCGACGCGGCGTGCCGTCGACAGTTTTGACTGCCACCGGCTCTGCCAATGCTCGGGGCCGGAATTGGTGTAGCCCGGCACGATGAGAATATCTGCTTCCCTGACTTTCATGGCGCTGAAATAGCGAGCACTGCTGCGTCATGCAACCGTGATGAGCCGCGCAGCTGATCACAATAGTGAACACCATGTTCGCTTCTCGCCATCTTGTGTGAACGATGCCGATCGACGATCTGTCGTCAGGAAGAGAAAGACGACGTACAGTGATCGCTGGCGCCGGGTCCTTGGCTTTTGGGGGCTCGTCGGACGCCGGCCGAATGGAGCATCAGATGAGTGAACTGCCCTTTGCCGCCACGACTCCCGTCAGCGTTGCCCGCGTCGGGTTGAAGGCGCGCGACTCCGAAAATCTCGCCGCGTACTACCGCCAGGTCGTCGGCCTGCAGGAATTGAGCCGCGCCGACGGCGCCATCTCGCTCGGCGCCGCCAACCGTCCGCTGCTCGTCATCGAGGCGGATGCGGCGGCAAAGCCCGACGATCCGCGCAGCGCTGGCCTGTTCCACACCGCCTTCCTGTTGCCGAGCCGCGCCGATCTCGGCCGCTGGATCAACCATGCCGCCACCAACAAGATCCGCATCGAAGGCGCATCAGACCATCTGGTCAGCGAGGCGCTCTATTTGACCGACCCCGAAGGCAACGGCATCGAAATCTATGCCGACCGCCTGCCGAGGGATTGGAAATGGAATGGCGACAAGATCGCCATGGCGACCGAGCGGCTGAACCTGCCGTCTGTCGTCGCCGATGTGCCGGCGGGCGACGCCGGCTGGCAGGGCGCGCCGGAAAACAGCATTGTCGGCCATGTGCATCTGCGCGTCGGCAGGCCGGAAGACGCCGAAGCCTGGTGGAACCAGGAGTTCGGTTTCGACACGGTGGCGAAATATGGCGGCCAGGCGGTGTTTCTGTCGTCCGGCGGCTATCACCATCACATCGGCGCCAACGCCTGGCACAGCGCCGGCGCCGGCCGCCGCGATCCGTCTCGCACGGGTCTCGCCTGGGTCGAGATGCGCTCGGACAATGTGACCGGCGAAACCACGCGTGAAGATCCGTGGGGCACGGTCATAAGGACTGTTCCCGGCAAGGCGTGATTGGACTGTGGCACAGCTTCCTTCCCCCCGTCACTATACGGGGAGAAGGGAGCTTACCTATCCAAACACGCGCCTGAAGATCGTGTCGACATGCTTGGTGTGATAGCCAAGGTCGAATTTCTCGCGGATCTCGGCTTCGGGCAGGGCTGCCGTGACTTCCTTGTCGGCCAGAAGTTCCTCAAGGAAATCAGCGCCTTGCTCCCAAACTTTCATGGCGTTGCGCTGTACCAGCCGGTAGGAATCTTCGCGCGATAGGCCGGCCTGCGTCAGCGCCAGCATGACGCGCTGCGAATGCACCAGGCCGCGGAACTTGTTCATGTTCTTCAGCATGTTGTCGGGGTAGACGAGCAGCTTGTCGACGACGCTGGTCAGCCGTGACAGCGCGAAATCGAGCGTCACCGTCGCATCCGGCCCGATCATACGTTCGACGGAGGAGTGCGAAATGTCGCGCTCGTGCCAGAGCGCCACGTTCTCCATCGCCGGCAGCGCGAAGGAGCGCACCATGCGGGCAAGGCCGGTGAGGTTTTCGGTCAGCACCGGATTGCGCTTGTGCGGCATTGCCGACGAACCCTTTTGGCCCGGCGAAAAATATTCTTCCGCCTCCAGCACTTCGGTGCGCTGCAAATGGCGGATTTCGATCGACAGCCGCTCGATCGACGAGGCGATGACCCCCAGCGTGGCGAAGAACATGGCGTGGCGATCACGCGGGATGACCTGTGTCGACACCGGCTCCGGCTTCAGCCCGAGCTTCTTGGCCACATGCTCTTCGACATAGGGGTCGATATTGGCGAAAGTGCCGACCGCGCCCGAAATGGCGCAGGTGGCGATATCCTCCCGAGCGTGCACCAGCCGCTCGCGGCAGCGCGAGAATTCGGCATAGGCCTGCGCCAGCTTGATGCCGAAAGTGGTCGGCTCGGCATGGATACCATGGCTGCGGCCGATGGTGACGGTGTCCTTGTGCTCGAAGGCGCGGCGCTTGAGTGCGGCAAGCAGGCCGTCAATGTCGGCGAGCAGGATGTCGCTGGCGCGCGTCAACTGCACCGCAAAGCAGGTGTCGAGAACATCCGACGAGGTCATGCCCTGGTGGATGAAGCGGGCGTCCGGTCCGACGAATTCGCCAAGATGAGTCAGGAAAGCGATGACGTCGTGCTTGGTGACGCGCTCGATCTCGTCGATCGCCTCGACATCGAATTTCGCCGCGCTGCCCTTTTCCCAGATGGTTTTCGCCGCTTCCTTCGGGATGACGCCGAGTTCGGCCAGCGCATCGCACGCATAGGCTTCGATCTCGAACCAGATGCGGAACCGGGTTTCTGGCGACCAGATGGCGACCATTTCCGGCCGGGAATAGCGAGGGATCATCGGTCAGTCCTGACGTGTCGAGAGCTTTTGCCCGCGTCCTAACAGAGGCAGACAAAATGCTCAACGCTGCCGGCGCGCAAACCAGACGCTGGCGAGCGCCAACGCGATGAAACCGAGTGGAAAATAGAGCCGGATGCCCAGGACGACGAACTGGTAGAGCGCCGTCAACATCGTGAACACGAACTGGAAGGCCCAGGTGATGGTGAAGGCGGGCGAATGCCACTCGGCGTAGTAGGAGCGGTATTGCAGCGCGAATAGCCCGCCGGTGAAGCCGATCGTCGCGACGAGGAGGCAGACAAAGGCCGCCGCCAGGGCGACTTCCCAATGCCGTCCAAGCGAGACCAGCCGGGCCGCGAACAGGCCGACCGGAAAGGCCAGCGCGCCGCCGGCGGCAAACAGCAAGAAGACGAAGCGGATCTTCGCCGGGGTTTCCCAATCGTCCAGCCACAGATTGACCAGCGCGCTGACGCCCATCGCCGCAGCCCACAGCAAGGCGCCGAAAAGAGCGACCCGAAGCGAGGGCAGGGCACGCCGGACTCGGCCCGGCAAACGCTCGGAGCCTGGGTTGGGTGTTGCGGATTGAACAGGAGGTGTCACAGGCGGCCGGTCACCGCGATCCAGCGAAAATCCGGCCCTTCGAAGCCGTATTGGCGCACTGCGATCAGCACCGCATAGGTGCTGATGCTGTCCATTGAAAACGTCTGCACCGCGCCGATCCGGTAGCCGTTCGGGCACCCTCGGCTCTTGGGGATCGATTTGTCCTGATGCAGCAGGTGGGTCTGGCCGCCGTCGTTCGCCTCGATGCGCAGCAGGCGAAAACCGTTGATTTCGCCGTAGCTTTGGCAGGCTTCGGTGTCATTCATGCCAATCTCATCGAGCCGGAACTCGAGCGGGGGATCGACCGGCGAAAAGATGGGGCGCGGGTTCACCACCATGCGGAACGGGTCGGCCGAAAGTTCGGTCACCGGGTTGAAGCCGGCAGTGATGCCACGATTGGCCGTGAGCTCCGCCTGCTTGACGATCGCCTCGCCTTTTTGCCGCGCCTGGAGGCGCGCTGCGTCGAGCGTGGCATTCTCGTCGTCTAGCCGGACCCGGATCGGCGTGCCCGGCAGGAAACTGTCGTTGCTGGTGTCGATGTAATAGCGGTTGGCATAGGGAAAGCCCGACCCGTCATAGACGCCATACTCCTCGAAGGCGAAGACGCCGCCATCCCCAGTGAAGCCTAGGATTTCAAGCTCGGCGACATCGCCGGCACGGGCGGCGATGGATGTCGCAAACTGGGCAAGCAAGGAAACGGCAAGCAGGACAAATATTCGCATCGGGATTTCGCTCCGGCAGCCAATGTCGACCGATCACCTATCACGACGCGGTCAAAACGTCGTGCTGTCTAAAACACAAGGTCGATGCATCCAATCCCGCCGCCATTAGTTGTTGTCGGCAGCTTCAACGGAGACCCACCATGACCGACACCAGCAAAATTCGCGAACATATGGAAGTCATCGGCGCCGACGGCGTCCATGTCGGCACGGTCGACAAGATCGAGGGCGAACGAATCAAGCTGACCAAGCTCGACAGCGGGCAGGGCAGTCACAAGGGGCATCACCACTATATCCCGTCGAGCCTGATCGCCGAGGTCGAGGGCAACAAGGTGCGCCTGTCTGCAAACTCGGATGTCGCAGTCACTTTCGAGGAAGAAAAATCCGATCCCGCCTGATCATACCGTCGCGCCTTCAGCGCGACGACCACACCGGAAACAGGTCGCTATCGGCTGGCGTCGCGGCAAAGACACCACGGCTGATGGCGCGCGCCATAGTGGCGCCGGCCGCTGCAAAGAGGTCGACTGCCGCGTCGGCCGTCAGCTCGATGCCACTCTTGCCCGTCGCCAGCGCGAACACCAGATCGCCATCGGCCGGCGTGTGGACTGGCCAGATGGCGCGGACGAAACCGTCATGCGCCGATATCGCCAGGCGTTTGGCCGCAGCCTTGGTGAGAACGGCGTCGGTGGCGATGACGGCGATGGTGGTGTTGCCGCCGGCCTGTCCCGTGAAATGCTTGTCGCGATATTTCAGCAGGATTGTTTTCGCATCCTCCGGCATCGGCGACGGATATCCGAGCCCGCCGAATTCATCGCCGATCTCGAATGGCGCCGCCCAGAAATGCCTGGTTCGGGCGACAGTGACCGAGCCGGTCGGATTGACGGCGGCGAGCGCGCCGATGGTGACGCCGCTGTCCAACATTGTCGAGGCCGAGCCAAGTCCGCCCTTCAGGCCGGAACTCAGCGCGCCGGTGCCGGCGCCGGCCGTGCCGAGCGCAAAGTCGATTGCCGCGGCCTGCGCCGCTTCATAGCCAAGGTCGCGATAGGGCGGATAGCGGCCCCAATCCTTGTCGCCGCCATTGCGCAGGTCAAACAGGATGGCCGCCGGCACGATCGGCACGCGAAAGCCGCCGACCTCCACGCCGATGCCTTTCTCGCGCAATGCCGCCTGCACGCCGGAAGCGGCATCGAGGCCGAAGGCCGAGCCGCCGGAAAGCACCACGGCATGGATGGCCTCGATCGAATTGTGCGGTTCGAGCAGATCGGTTTCGCGCGTGCCCGGCGCGCCGCCCAATACCTGCACGCCGGCGACCGCCGGTTCGTCGCACAGCACGGTGGTCACCCCCGACTTCAGCCTGGCATCGGATGCATGGCCGACCCGCAGGCCGGCGACGTCGGTGATGAGATTGCGCGGACCGGTGCGGAACATCAGTTGGTCTCCGCCGGCACGAAATGGGTGCCGTCGTAGCGGTAGGCACGGAAGGGGTTGTGGCTGAGGTCGCCCTTTTCATCGAAGCGGATCGGCCCGATCGCTGTGGTGAAATCATGCGCGGTGAGCGCCTCGGTCAGCGGCTTGCCGGTGGTTTCCGAAAGAGCAGACGCGGCCTTGGCGATTTCCACCGCCGCATAGGCCGGCAGTGTGTAGCCATCGGGCGCAATGTTCTGTGCGGCAAACGCTTCCAGCACCTTGGGATCGGCGACTTCGGCCCATTCGGGCGGCGCGATCATCAGCGTGCCCGTGGCATAGGGCACGTCGCCGGGCGGCGTGCGCATGTTCTCGCCGCCGGCAAAGACGATGCCGGCTTCGAGCTGGCCGGCGTCGCGGCCCATGATGGCGATGTCGTCACCATCGCCGCCGGCAAACACACGGGTCGCGCCGGCCTTCTTAAGTCGGCCGATCAAGCCGATCTGGTTGTCGAGTTGCGGCCGGAACGTGTCGACGAACACCGGCTTCAACGCCGCCTGCTCGGCCGCGGCGCGAAACGTCTCGGCCATTTCGCGGCCATAGATGGTGCCGTCGTCGACGATGGCGAACAGCTCGTTTTGCCACAGGCGGGTGAGGATGGCTGCAACGGCGTTGCGTTCGTCGTCGCCGCGCGGCCCAAGACGATAGACCGGCCAGCCGGTCTTGGCGCGGCGGTCTGTCAGGCTTTCGGTGCGCACGCCAACGGTGATGACCGGGATGTTGGCATCCTTCAGGATCGGCAGCGCCGCCTCGATCGCGTCGGTGCAGAGAAAGCCGACGACCACGCTGACCTTTGCTGCAACGAAATCCCTTGCGGCGGCAGCGCCGCCATCGGCCGTGCAGGCATCGTCGACAGTCCGAAGCTCGACGCCGTTCGCCTCGGCTGCAAGGCCGGCGCCCGTCTCGATCTGCTTGCCCAGCAGCGCCGACGGCCCCGACAAGGGCGCGGCGACGCCGACCAGCAGCGTCTGCGCGTTCGCTCCGCCGGCCACAAACAGCCAGACCAGCGCCGCTATTGTTCTTGTCCAGGGTCGCATTCGAGCGATGGATTCCTCCGTGCCGGCTTTACGCTACTGGCACTATTTGCCGCCAAGACCTAAAGGCTGCCCGGCCTTGGTGCAACACGCTAATTCCGGGAATACAGGTCAACCACTTCGCTTGTGGCATATCGTATGCCGCCATATATAACGCTTGGGTTCTGACTGTGGAAAATCATCCGTGCTGAAGAAGAACGACATCGGACCGCAGGCCTATCGCGACGCGATGGCCCATTTTGCCGGTCACGTCCACGTGGTCACCACCGACGGTCCCGCCGGCAGACGCGGCGCAACCGTCATCGCCGCCTGTTCGGTATCGGACACGCCGCCGACCATTCTGGTCTGCCTCAACCGCGAAAATCCCAAGAACGAGCCGTTCGTCAAGAACGGCAAATTCGCCCTCAATACGCTGGCTTCGGACCAGGAGCCGCTGTCGATCGGCTTTTCCGGCATCACCGGCCTGCCGGTTGAGGAGCGCTTTGCGCTCGGCGAATGGGATGTCATCTCGACCGGCGCGCCGACGCTGAAGGGCGCGCTTGCCGTGTTCGACTGCGAACTCATCGACACCAAGGATCTGGCCACCCATCGTGTGCTTTTTGGCAAGGTGACAGGGTTGCGCATGGGCGATAATTTGCGGCCGCTGATCTACCACAACCGCGGCTACCACGTTCTGTGAAACGGACCGGCGGCGCTGATGGAGAAAGAATGACCGAGCTGAAGCCGCGCCCCGCGCCGCGGACGATCGACGAGACGCTCGATCTCCTGACCGGCGCGGACTATGTCGCGGACCGGTCGCTGGCGACCGTGCTGTTTTTGTCGCTGCGCATGAAGCGGCCGCTCTTTCTCGAAGGCGAGGCGGGTGTCGGCAAGACCGAGATCGCCAAGGTACTGGCGCAGGCGCTTGGCCGCCGGCTGATCCGCCTGCAGTGCTATGAAGGCCTCGATGTCTCCTCGGCCGTCTACGAGTGGAACTACGCCGCGCAGATGATCGAGATCCGCATGGAGGAGGCGGCCGGCAAGGTCGACCGCTCCGACATGGAGCGCAACGTCTTCTCCGAAAAATACCTGATCCGCCGCCCGGTGCTCGATGCGCTGACGGGGAAAGCGGGTGCCGCCCCGGTGTTCCTGATCGACGAGCTCGACCGCACCGACGAGGCCTTCGAGGCGTTCCTGCTCGAAATCCTCTCCGACTTCCAGGTGACGGTACCCGAACTCGGCACGATCAAGGCCGAAGAGCCGCCGATCGTCATCATCACCACCAACCGCACGCGCGAGATCCACGACGCGCTGAAGCGGCGCTGCCTCTATCACTGGGTCGATTATCCCAATGCCGAGCGCGAGCTGGAGATCGTGCGCCGAAAGGTGCCGCAGGCCAACCAGCGGCTTTCGGCGGAAGTGGTGTCGTTCATCCAGAAGCTGCGCCAGATCGAACTGTTCAAGGTGCCTGGCGTCGCAGAGACCATCGACTGGGCCGGCGCGCTGACCGAACTCGACAAGGTGGCGCTCGACCCGGAGACGGTTTCCGACACGATCGGCGTGCTGTTGAAATACCAGGACGACATTGCCCGTATCGAACAGGGCGAAGGCCGGCGCATCCTCAACGAGGTGAAGGCCGAGCTTGCGGCGGCCGAGTAGGGCGATGTTGCGTCCCGAACCGAAAGAGGCCACTGCCGACGGGCGCATCGCCGACAACATCGTCTATTTCGCCCGCACCTTGCGCAAATCAGGCATGCGGGTCGGGCCGGCCTCGGTCAAGGACGCCATCGAGGCGGTGCTGGCCGCCGGCATCGGCTCGCGCGACGATTTCTACTGGACGCTGCACGCCGTGCTGGTGTCCAGGCACGAGGATCACCCAACTTTCGACGAAGCCTTCCGGCTGTTCTGGAAATCGCGCGAACTGATCGAGAAGCTGCTGGCGATGTTTTCGCCGGTGGCACCGGACGCCAGGGAAAAGCAAAAACCCCGCGCGGCCGAAAACCGCGTCAGCCAGGCGATGTTCGAGGGCCATCAGAAAAAACAGCCGGTGCAGGAAATCCCTGAGATCGAGGTTGACGCCCGCTTCACCTTTTCCGGCAACGAAGTGCTGCGCGGCAAGGATTTTGCCCAGATGAACGCCGCCGAGATGGCGGATGCCAAGAAGGCGATCGCCGCGTTGCGGTTGCCCTTCGACATGGTCAGGACGCGGCGTTTCAAGGCCGACGCCCATGGCCGCCGCATTGATCCACGCGCCATGATGCGCTCGGCCGCCCGCACCGGCGGTGAATTGATCCTGCCAAAATTCCGGTCGCCGCGCGAGGTTCACCCACCGCTGGTGGTGCTGGCCGATATCTCCGGTTCGATGAGCCAGTACACCCGCATCTTCCTGCATTTCCTGCATGCGCTGACCGAAAAGCGCCGGCGCGTGCATGCCTTCGTCTTCGGCACCAGGCTGACCAATCTGACCCGGCAGATGCGCCATCGCGACCCCGATGCCGCACTCGCCGACTGTTCGGCGGCGGTCAAGGACTGGTCGGGCGGCACCCGCATCGGCGACACGCTGGCGGAGTTCAACAAGCTATGGTCGCGCCGCGTGCTGGGGCAGGGCGCGGTGGTGCTTTTGATCACCGACGGGCTCGAGCGCGACGATGTCGCCGGCCTGTCGGAGGAGATGGAGCGGCTGCACAAATCCTGTCGGCGGCTGATCTGGCTGAATCCTTTGCTGCGCTTCGACGGTTTCGAAGCCCGCGCCCGCGGCGTCAAGGCGATGCTGCCGTATGTCGACGAGTTCCGCTCGGTGCACAATCTCGATGCGCTGGCCGATCTCTGCGCCTCGCTGGACAAGAAGTCGGCTGCTTCCGTCGATCCGCGTCACTGGTTGGACGCTGGCGCCAGGCACGCCGCATAGCCATATGTTTATCCAGCGGAAAACAGACTCCCGGAAAAAATTGGAATCACGGCACTGGAGACCCAATAGATGACGCTCCAAAGCATCAATCCCAAGGATTTGCCAGTCCCGCAGACCTACAGCCAGGTCGTCGTTGCGACAGGGAGCAAGTTGGTCTTCATCTCGGGTCAGGAGCCCGAGGACCTGGACGGTAAGCTTGTTGGCCGTGGTGATCTTGCGGCTCAGGCGCGCCAGGTGTTTGCCAATCTCGGCCGGGCACTTGCCGCTGCCGGTGCGGCGCCTGCCCAGGTCGCCAGGATCACGATCTATGTCGTCAACTACGATCGCGATGAATGCCTGCCGATCATCGAAAAGGCTCGGCTAGGGCTGTTCGGAGATCACAAACCGGCTGACGTGGTGCTTGGTGTGGCGAGCCTGTCGCCCGGCTATCTGATCGAAGTTGACGCATTCGCGGTGATCGATTGACCATGCATTTGCTTGCGCGACTCGGCGATAGCCGGATCATAAACAGACTCTGAGAGAAGCGACGATGGACAACAGCATTTATCTCGATGAGGCCCGCGACCCGCTGATCATCGCGGAAGGCTGGATGAAGGACGGCAAGGATGTCGCCATTGCCACTGTGGTCGAAACCTGGGGCTCGGCGCCGCGACCGGTCGGCAGCCATCTGGTCATCGATGCGGAAGGCAATTTCCACGGCTCGGTCTCCGGTGGTTGCGTCGAGGGTGCTGTCGTGAGCGAGGCGATCGACGTCATCGACTCAGGGAAGGCCAAGATGCTGGAGTTCGGCGTCGCCGACGAGACAGCCTGGCAGGTCGGCCTGTCCTGCGGCGGCCGGATAAAAGTCTATGTAGAGCGGCTGGGCTGACCATGGATCCCTATGCCCTGAAAACGCTGAATGCCGAACGCCGCGCTCGCCGCGCGGCGATCCTGGTTACCGATCTTGGCGACGGCCGCGACCGCATCGTGCGCGAGGGCGATCCCGTTGCCGGCGATTTGGGAGCGGCCATCGCCAAGGCGTTTCGTACCGGCAATTCCGGTTCGGTCGAGGCGGAGGGACGAACCTTCTTTCTCAACGCCCATCTGCCGCAGCCGCGCCTGGTGGTGATCGGCGCTGTCCATATCAGCCAGGCACTGGCGCCGATGGCGAAGATCGCCGGCTATCCGGTCGAGATCGTCGATCCGCGAACGGCCTTTGCCACCCCGGACCGCTTTCCCGATGTCGCGCTGCATGCCGAATGGCCTGAGGATGTGCTGAAGCGCCAGCCGCTCGACAGCTATTCGGCGCTGGCAGCCGTCACCCATGACCCGAAGATCGACGACTTTGCGCTGAAGGCGGCACTCGACGCCAACTGCTTCTATGTCGGTGCGCTTGGCAGCCGCAAGACGCATGCGAAACGCGTCGAACGCTTGCTGGCCCTGGGCGCCACCGCCGACCAGATCGCCCGCATCCATGCGCCGATCGGCCTCGACATCGGTGCGGCCAGCCCGGCCGAGATTGCGGTTGCGGTGCTGGCGCAGGCGATCCACGCCTTTCGTTCGCGCGGTCTCGAAGCCAAGGATGCCGCGGCGTGAAATTCGGCCCGATCCCGATCGAGGCGGCCGAAGGTGCTGTGCTGGCCCACGCCACCACGGCCGGAGAACGGCTCTTCCGCAAGGCGCACCGGCTGAGCGCCGACGACGTGTCGCTGCTGAAGGCTTCAGGCATTTCGGAGGTTGTCGCTGCGGTGCTGGCCGCAGACGATCTGAGCGAGGACGCAGCCGCCGAAAAGATCGCCGCGAGCATGCACCATCGCAACATCGAGGCGAGGCCGGCGGCGACCGGCCGCGTCAATCTGCACGCTGACGCCGCCGGCATCTTCACCGTCGACGCCGCGATGATAGACGCCATCAACGCCGTCGACCCGACCATCACCATCGCCACTTTGGCGCAGCACGCCCCGGTCGAAAAAGGCCAGATGGTGGCGACAGTGAAGATCATTCCTTTCGCGGTCGCCTCGGCTTTGGTCGATGCCGTGACAAAGATCTGCGCCGGCGGCGAGATCTTTGCCGTCAACGCCTACCAGCCGGTACTCGTCGGCGTCATCCAGACGGTCCTGCCTGGCATCAAGCCAAGTGTGCTCGACAAGACGCTGCGCGTCACCGAAGCGCGGCTGGCGCGCTCCGGCGGCCGGCTGACGGCGGAGCGCCGCACGCCGCATGAGATCATCGCCGTGGCCGAGGCGGCAGCCTCGCTGGCGCGCGACAATGACATGGTGGTGATTTTTGGCGCCTCGGCGATGAGCGACTTCGGCGACGTCGTTCCGGCGGCCATCGAGCGCGCCGGGGGCACCATCGTCCGGGCGGGCATGCCCGTAGATCCCGGCAATCTGCTGGTGCTCGGCATGCTCGACGGCAAACGTGTCATCGGTGCGCCGGGCTGCGCACGCAGCCCGAAGGAGAACGGCTTCGACTGGGTTCTCGATCGGCTGATCGCCGGCCTCGACGTAACCGCCAAGGACATTGCCGGCATGGGCGTCGGCGGGCTGCTGATGGAAATCCCGACACGGCCGCAGCCGCGCGAGCCGCTGCCGGCCAAGGCGCAGCTGGCGGTCGATATCGTGCTTCTGGCTGCCGGCCGCTCCAGCCGCATGGGCGGGCCAAACAAGCTGCTGGCATTGTTCGACGGTAAGCCGCTGGTGCGCCGGACCGCCGAGCGGGCGCTCGCCTCGAAAGCCTCTCAAACAATCGTCGTCACCGGCCATCAGCGCGAGCGGGTGCGGGCAGCCTTGTCTGTCCTTGACGTCACCTTTGCCGACAATCCGGATTTTGCCGAAGGCCTGTCCTCGTCGCTGAAAGCCGGCATTTCCAGAGTTGCCGAAGACGCCGCCGGCGCCATGATTGTTCTCGGCGACATGCCGGGCGTCGCATCGGTCGACCTCGACAGTCTGATCGACGCTTTCCGCAAGGCCGAAGGCCGCTCGGTCGTGCGCGCCTCGCATGACGGCCGCCGCGGCAACCCGGTGCTGTTGCCGCGTGCGTTGTTTCCCGCGATCGCTCATCTCGAAGGCGACACCGGCGCGCGACATCTGGTCGAAGCCGAAGGGCTGGATGTCGTTGATGTCGAGATCGGCGACGGCGCATCGATCGATGTCGACACCCGAGAGGCGCTGGAAGGCGCCGGCGGCGTGCTGCAGGATTGACAAACCGAAGCTGAAAAACGCATGCCATGGGCATGGCTCTCAGATTCCACTATGCCCTTTTTGCCTCAGCGCTTGTATTGTTTCCTGGCGGTGTCGCCGCTCGCGCCGACGCGCTAAAACCCTTCAAGGACGATCTGTTCGCCTATCCGGCCACGCTGTCATCCACGGACAATGGCGCCTATACTGTTATCGACTATCGCGAAATGCGAGACATCAATGCCCGCGACGAGGTGCCGGAAAAGCGCGTACACGCCCAATACACCGACACCAGCGTGCGCAAGGTGCAGCAGGATTTGCTGCTGAAGACCGACGCCGGCGATGTCAGGCATGTCGCCGTCGGCAAGACGGAGGGCGCTGGCATCATCGTGCTCTACCTGCACGGGCAGGGCGGCAGCCGCAAGCAAGGCGTCGACGACTTCACCTTCGGCGGCAATTTCAACCGCATCAAGAACCTGATGGCAGCCAATGGCGGCCTCTATCTCTCTCCGGATTTCACCGATTTCGGCGACACCGGCACAGCCCAGGTCGCGGCGCTGATCGACCACTATGCGGAAAAATCACCTGGCGCGAAAATCTTCGTCGCCTGCGGCTCGATGGGCGGATCGCTGTGCTGGCAACTCGCCGCTCGCAACGACACCGGCCGGCGCATAAGTGGGCTGCTGCTGCTCGGCTCGCTCTGGGACGAGAGCTTTTTGGCGAGCCCCGCCTTCAGGCGTCATGTGCCGGTTTTCTTCGGTCAGGGCAGCAAGGACCCGGTATTTCCGGTGGAAAAGCAGGAAGCCTTCTTCCGCTCCATCATCGCCAAATCGAAAGCCTATCCGTATCCGACTCATTTCGTTCGCTTCGAGACCGGCACGCATGGCACACCGATCCGCATGACCGACTGGCGCGAAACGCTCAACTGGATGCTGTCGAAAGCGCCGTAAGGCGCGGTGCTAGGGCGCGGTGTTGTAGTCGACGACGGTCTGCGGGTTTTCCTCGCCGTCATAGGACGCATCGACGTCGTACTGGACCAGGGAAAAATCACCGTTGCGAAACAGGTATGTCCCTGAGCTGGAGGCATCACCGATGCCGCGCCATTTGTTGAACGTGGTGATTGTCTTGGTCTCTTCATTATATTCGGGATTGGTCGCCCAACCGCTCGTCTGGAAGCCGATAATGCTCATGCCCAGCAGTTTGCCGTCGCTGTCATTGTTCTCGTAGCGGATATCCATCTCGGGCTCGGCGAACTGCAACTGCCTCACACCCGACACCTCGTCGGTCATGTAGTAGACTGAAGCGGTGTTGTACGCGGCCGCCTGGCAGTAGAACTCGAAAAGCCGCGTTTCCTTGTCGGGGTCGCCGGCAGCCGCGTCCTTGTTCTTGTATTTGATCGAAAAAATGTTCGGCTCCTCGCCGAGAAATTGCTCGTCGCACTGGCTGCCATAATCAGCGGCGAACAGTTTTTTCACCTGCTCCAGTACGGTGTCCTTCTTGGGCGGCGGCGGTCCGTCGCCGCAGCTTGCCGGCAGCGCCTCTTCGAAATCGGCTTTTGACGGTTTCAGCGCGCCCTTGTCGATGAAGATCGGGCGGAACGGCGGTTGCTGGATCTGGGCGTTGACCTGCCGCAACGTGTAGCAGCCGGCGAAGACCGCTTCATTGCCGTCCTTGTCGGTGGCGCGGATGGCGACAGGAACATTGTAGAAAATGCTGCCGGCCGCGCCATCGTCGGAGACAGCGCCGGTGGCGACATCGACCTTGCCGGTGCCGTCATAGCCCTTGACGAATGTGTCGAAATCCTTGGCCGGTTTGGTGTCGCCGTAGTAGCCCCAGGCGCGCGCAAATTCGTGCCGATTGATGGCGCTGTAGAGCGACCGGATCACGGCCTCGGCGCTCGAGCGGTCATCGAGATAGGGTGCTTCGTCGTCGGCGAATGCTGTCTGGCTGATGGTGGCAAGGGAGAAAAAAGCGGTCGCTGCAAAAAGGGCGCTTCTCATCGCGAATCTCCAGTCGATGCGGAAAATCCTAGCACAAGGATTACGGCGACGCGGTGACGCTTGAAAAGTCGCACGCGAAGGCGCTACGTGCCGCCGTCGGCGTTCCGCCGCATGGAGATTTCAAGTGACACTATCGATGTATGAGGCGTCCGTGCCGGTGTTTTCCGCCAGGCTCAAGGCGCTGTCCAATGTGCTGTCTGCAGCCGAACAGAATGCGGCTGATCGCAAGATCGACCCGCAGGTGTTTCTGACAGCGAGGCTAGCGCCCGACATGTTCGCGCTGGTGAGACAGGTGCAGATCGCCACCGATCATGCCAAGGGTGCGCCGTCACGGCTGGCCGGCCGCGAGGTGCCGAAATACGAGGACAATGAGGCGAGTTTTGCCGACGTCCAGGCCCGTATCGCCAAGACCCTCGAGCATCTCGCAACCTTCTCGGCGGCCGACCTCGATGGCTCCGACGAGCGGACGATCGAACTCAGGCTTGCGGGGCGTGAAGTCTCGATGCCCGGGCTGCAATATCTTTTGCACGCCGCAATGCCCAACTTCTACTTCCACGTAACCACGGCCTACGACATCCTGCGTCACAACGGCGTGCCGCTGGGCAAGGCAACTTTCCTCGGACGTTGAAGGTCAAAAGGTTTCCCGGCGCTGCCGGGAAACCTCGCGTCAGGCTCGGCTAAACGCCTTGTTCAGCGCAGCGACATTTCGCGGGCGATGCGCGGAAAATCGGCCGGCTTGATGCCGATGTCGGCGCGGTCGCTGCTGCTCATCGCATGCAGCAGTGCCAGTGCCGAGCGATAGCGCAGATGTTCCTGCGGACGCGGACGAGCGAACATTTCAGTGAAGAACCCCATGATCATGGCCCCTTGTTGATCCTCCACATCAAGCAATATAGGCAAATCATGAAGATTGTGCAGTGCAGCATTTGCATGGCAGCCATGCTGCGCGAATTTTTTTCGTCACAATCGAACCGGCCGGTGAAACTTCCGGCGCGTCCCGACCGTATGCTTCAACGCTGGCACATGGCCGGCTTTTCCTCGCCACTCCTGGCGAATTTTCCGGACTGTATGAAAATGCAGTCCGGCTTTTTTTTGCATGGAGAGTTCGGCTGGCCAAAGCCGGAAGCCAACGGCTAAATTGGTTAAGATCGGTCGCATTCATTTTTAACGAGCCGATTCTATGTTGGGTGCCGGTATAGGTGCGCTTACGACAGGGGAGGCTGAGATCGGCACCGGGAGCAGGCGGGATTTCGCTTCGTTGCTCGACGACCTCTTCGTCGCCCCCGACAAGGGCGAAGAGGCCGGCGCACGGCCGTCGATTCCGTTCGATTATCTGTCGGTGGCGGACGAGCTTCATTCCGGCCGCATAAAGGTTGCAGGCGACACGTTTGCTGCCGAGTATCGCGAGGGTGCCGATCTGGCGAGCGAATTCGCCGCGCTGCTCGATCAGGCGAAGTTCGCGCTTGCCGGCGAAGAGCCCAAGCCAGAAGAAAAGCTGCCGCCGATCGATCCCGAATCCATCGCCGTCGAACTTGGCCTCAACCAGCCCAGGGATGTTGCCGATTTCGGGCGCATGCGCCGCAGTTTCGCCTTCGCCAACCATCCCGACCGTGTCGCCCCGCATTTGCGCCAGCGCGCCATGATCCGCATGCAGGTGGCCAACATGCTGATCGACGAAGCCAAGCGGCGCGCTTTGGCCGGCGCCAGGCGCTGACTTTTCCGGAGTTCACGCAAAAGTCGGTCCGCTGAGGCTTGGAGAGCGCGACTGCTTTCCCTATAAATGCGATTTCCTTCTCGCGCCGCCGCGCCAGTCTTCCCTCCGGAGCAGAAATTCCATGCACAAACGCCGTCTCGGTCGGACCGATCTTCTTGTTACCCAGATTTGCCTCGGCTCGATGACCTGGGGCCAGCAGAACACGGAAGCCGAAGGCCATGCCCAGATGGACCTGGCCTTTGCCCGTGGTGTCAATTTCATCGACACCGCCGAGCTTTACCCGATTCCGCCCAAGGCGGAGACGCAAGGCCGCACCGAAAAGATCATCGGCAGCTGGATGAAAGCGAAGGGCAACCGCGACCAGGTCATCCTGGCCTCGAAAGTGGTCGGCCGCACCGCCAACACCTGGTTTCGCGGCGATCGTCCCTCGAAGCTGGTGCGCGCCGACATTTTTGACGCGATCGAAAAATCGCTGACCAAGCTCGGCACCGATTATCTCGATCTCTATCAGATCCATTGGCCGGAACGCGACATACCGTGGGGCGCCAATCCGAACCGCATCGGCGCCGTGGGGCCGCGTGCCGATTCCATCGGGGCGCCGGCCGGCGAGACGCCGATTGCCGAGACACTCGCCGTGTTCGACGAGTTGGTGAAATCAGGAAAAATCCGCCATCTCGGCCTGTCGAACGAGAATTCCTGGGGCGCCATGCGCTTCATCGCCGAGGCCGACAAGGGCATCGGCCCGCGCGTCGCCTCGATCCAGAATGCCTATAATTTCGTCAACCGCACTTTTGAGGTGAACCTGGCCGAAGTCTGCGACCGAGAGCAGGTGTCGCTGCTGGCCTATTCGCCGCTGGCGCAGGGCTATCTCACCGGCAAATACGACCATGGCGCACGCCCGCAAGGGTCGCGCTCGCAACTGTTCAACCGCGGCCAGCGCTACGAGACGCCGAACGCGGCGGAGGCGCAGCTTGAGTATAACGAGCTGGCGCGCTCGTTCGGCCTGGAGCCGGCCTTGTTTGCCAACGCCTATGTGTCGAGCCGGCCCTTCGTCACCTCGAACATCATCGGCGCCACGACGATTGCGCAACTTGAAATGGCGCTGTCATCCGTCGACGTGACCTGGACCGAGGAGATGCAGAAGGCGGTCGATGCGATCCATCAGCGCGTCGGCAATCCGTGCCCGTGAGCAGGGGATCCGTAGGCCAGTTGAATTGATCGGGGGAACAAAAGTGGCATTTCAGATCGACGCCGTGCGGGCAAAATTTCCGGCTCTTGCACTCACCGACAAGGGCCGCCGCCGCATCTATCTCGACAATCCCGCCGGCACGCAGGTGCCGCAGACGGTCGCAGACGCGGTGTCGCGCTGCCTTTTGACCACCAATGCCAATCTCGGCGGTTTCTTCGAAACCACGATCGCCGCGCAACAGGTCGTCGACGACGCCCATGCGGCAATGGCCGATTTCCTCGGTGCCGCGTCCCCGCAGGAAATCATCATCGGCGCCAACATGACGACGCTGACCTACCACATGTCGCGCACGCTCGGCCGCACGTTCAAGCCTGGCGACGAGATCATCCTCACCCGCATGGACCACGAGGGCAATGTCTCGCCCTGGCTGCAACTGGCCGAGGACCTTGGCCTCGTCGTGCGCTGGCTGGCTTTCGATGAGCAGAGCTGGCAGGTCGAGGAGACGGCGCTCAGCGCACTGCTCACCGACCGGACGCGGCTCGTTGCGCTCAACTATGCCAGCAATCTGACCGGCTCCATCAACCGGGTGAAGGCGCTGACTGGCATTGCCAAACAGGCCGGCGCGCTGGTCTATGTCGATGCCGTGCAATTCGCGCCGCATGGCCTGGTCGATGTGCACGACCTCGGCTGCGATTTCCTGATCTGCTCGGCCTACAAATTCTTCGGCCCGCATATGGGCATTCTTTGGGGCAGGCTGGATGTCATCGAGGCGCTGAAACCGTACAAATGCCGCTGTTCGTCCAACGGTCTGCCGGAACGTTTCGAGCTTGGCACGCCGCAAATCGAACTGATGGCCGGCCTCACCGCCGCCGTCGATTATTTCGCCGAACTGGGCACGGCGGCGGGCGAGGATGGGTCAAGAAGGCGCAAGATTGCCAGGGCGTTCGAAGTCTCGACCGCCTACGAAAACCCCTTGGCGCAAAGGCTGATCGACGGGCTGTCGGACATTTCCGGCCTGACCATCCACGGCATTACGGACCCCGCGCGGCTCGAGCATCGCGTGCCGACAGTTTCCTTCACGGTCGACGGTATCGTGCCGGAAACCATCGTGCGCCAGATGAATGCCGAAAACATCTTCCTCTGGTCGGGCCACAACTACGCCTGGGAGATCGTCCACCAGCTCGGCATTCCGGCCGAGCACGGCGTCGTGCGCATCGGCATCGCCCACTACAACACGGTCGCCGAGATCGACGAGACGCTGGAAAGAGTGCACCGCGTCATCGCCATGCTCAGGCAGCAGCGATCTTGACGCTAACTTGCATCCTCAACGCTTCTTGCCGCCGAAGCCGGTGAGGAACGCGGTGAGGTTGTCACCGAGTTCATCGCAGAGATAGCCGCCTTCCTGGACGATAACCGTCGGCAGGCCAAGGCCGGCAATGGCTTCGCCGATGCGCGAGAATCCCGGCGTCGTCACCGAAAGCCCGCCGAACGGGTCGCCCTCAAAAGCGTCGAGGCCAAGCGCCACCACAAGCGCGTCGGGTGCAAAAGCGCGGATGCGCTGGAAGGCCGTCGCCAAGGCTTCGAGGAACTGGGCGTCGCTGGATTTGCGCGGCAATGGCAGGTTGAAATTGTAACCGAGGCCGGAACCTTCGCCGCGCTCGTCGGCATGCCCCCAGAAGAACGGATAGAAGCGCACCGGATCGGCATGCACCGAGACGGTCAGCACGTCCGGCCGGGCATAGAAAATGCCTTGCGTGCCGTTGCCGTGGTGCAGGTCGACGTCGAGGATTGCCACCCGCGCGGACTGCTTGCGCAATGTCTGCGCCGCGACCGCCGAATTGTTGATGAAGCAGAAGCCGCCGGCGACATCGGCAAAAGCGTGGTGGCCGGGCGGGCGGCAGAGAGCATAGGCGGCCGGTGCGCCTGCCATCACCGCTTCGGCAGCTTCGACCGCGCTCCACGCGCTCCACAGCGCGCTGCCCCAGGTCTCGCCCGAGATCGGGCAAGCGGTATCGGCCATATGATAGCCGGCCTGTCCCACAGCCGAGGCCGGGTAGGAGCCGTTGCGCGCAATCGGGTGAATGTTGGGGATCACCTCGGCCGAGGCGCCTTCGATGCGCTGCCAGCGCACGAAGATGTGCTCGAGGAAATCCAGATATTCGGGCGTATGCACCGCAGAGACCGGGCCGAGCCCATGATCCCGTGGCCGCTCGATCGTGCAGCCGGCGGCCTTGGCACCGGCAAGCAGTCGCTCTGCGCGTTCCGGCTTTTCCGGATTGGGCTGCGGCGCCCCGCTGGAGAGGAAGGCCTTTGGATCGTGGCGTTTCTGTTCCTCGGCATAGAAGGCTTTCATCATGTCTCCCAATACAGTAGCCGGCTATACATCGTCCGGCCCATCGGCAAAGGCGAAGAAAGCGTCGCCGACAATCTTCTGAGTCTGTTCGTAGCTCGACCAGGCGATGCCCAATCGTTCGTAGAAGGCCTTGGCGGTTTCGTTGTCGGTGTCGACCGATAGCCTGAGATAGACGCCACCGTCCTTCCGGCATTGCGCAGCGACACTGCGCAGCAGGCGTTCGCCGATCTTGCGGCCGCGAAAGCGGCCTTCGACATAGAGGTCCTGCACATAGACGCCGGGCCGGCCCATCCAGGTCGAGAAGATCGGGAAATGCAGGCACAGCCCGGCAAACTCGCCGCCGACTTCGGCGATCAGGGTCGAAAAGGCAGGCTTTTCGCCAAAGCCGTAGCGGCGCAGGTCGTCGGCGGTGGACGTGATCTCCTGATGCGCGCCAATATGGTTGCCGAGGCGCAACAGGGCGGCGTAGATGGTGTCGACGTCGTCGATGGTGCCGGGGCGGATGATGGTATCGCGGGTCGTGGCTCGGGCTTTCTCTCGCATGGATCAGGCTGCGGTTCCGGCTGTATCAGGCTTGGCCAGGAGGTCATCAAGCTCGCCAATGCCGTCTTCCGAAAAGACGCGAATGCCGTTCGCCTCCAGCAGCGCCGTGGTCGTGCCAGAGCCAGCCACCCGGTTGCCCGAAAAACTCCCATCATAGATGAAGCTACTGCCGCACGACGGGCTGCCGTCAGTCAGGACTGCATAGCGGCAGCCTGTTTCCCGGGCGAGATCGAGCGCGAGCTGCCCGGCTTCGAGATAGAGTGCAGTCACATCGTTTCCGGTTTTCTCGACCACCTGGCCTTGGCCGTGCAGCACAGCAAGGCCGTCGCCGGTGCCGCGAATTTCAGCCGGCGGGCGCGGCGTCGAGAAACCCGCGGCGACCTCCGGGCAGATCTGCACGACCCGCCCTTCTGCCTGCCATCGCGCCAGAACGGGATGGTCGTTGAGCCGGTAGGAACCGTTGTAACGAACCTTGCTGCCGAGCAGGCAGGCTGAGACGAGAACCCTTTCCATATCAGCTCCTCCCTTTGCCACCCGGCCTCCACCATGCGCCTAGAACGCCACCCGGTCGCCACCCTTGAGCGCCAGCATAGCGCGCGCCTCGGCCGGCGTCGCGACCTCCAGGGACAGCCCGTCGAGAATGCCGCGGATGCGGCGCACCTGGTCGGCATTGGATTTGGCCAGCTGGCGGCCGTCGTAAAGACTGTCCTCCAGCCCGACGCGGACATTGCCGCCCATTGCCGCGGCGATCGAGATCAGTGGCATCTGCTGGCGGCCGGCTGCCAGTACCGAGAACTGAAAACTGTCGCCAAAGAGTTTGTCGGCGATGCGCTTCATGTGCACGAGATTATCCGGATCGGCGCCGATGCCACCCAAAATGCCGAAGACGAACTGGATGAAAAACGGTCCCGACACCAGCCCGCGGTCGCGGAAATGCGCCAGCGAATAGAGATGGCCGACATCGTAGCATTCGAATTCAAAACGCGTGCCGCAGCCCTTGCCGAGTTTATCGAGCACCGTCTCCATGTCGGCAAAAGTGTTCTTGAAGATCGTGTCGCGGGTCGCCTCGAGCAGCTTCGGCTCCCACTCGTGCTGCCATTCCCTCGGTCTGTCGAGCATCGGGAACAGCGCGAAATTCATCGAGCCCATGTTGAGCGAGCACATTTCGGGTTCGGCCCGCAGCGGCGCGGCCAGCCGCTGGTCCAGCGTCATCAGCGACGAGCCGCCGGTGGTGATGTTGATCACCGCATCGGTCGCCTGCTTGATGCGCGGCAGGAATTGCATGAACACATCAGGGTCGGCGGTCGGCCGGCCGTCGCTTGGATCGCGGGCGTGCAGATGCAGGATCGACGCGCCGGCTTCGGCGGCGGCGATCGCCTCAGCGGCGATCTGGTCGGGTGTCACCGGCAGATAGGGCGACATGGACGGTGTGTGCACCGAGCCGGTGACCGCGCAGGTGATGATGACTTTCCTCGGCGCCATTTTTTCCCCCTCAGCCTTCGACCGGGAGGTCGAGTTCGGCGGCCAGCACCTGCAGCGAGTCGCCGATGATGGAAATGATTTCGCCGATCTGTTCGCGGGTAACGATCATCGGCGGCGCCACCATGAAATTGTCGCCGTCGACGCCGCCCTTGACCCTGCGGCCGTAGATGATCAGGCCGCGCTCATAGGCCAGGTCGAGCAGGCGCTGCGTGGCTTTCTTGCTCTGATCGATCGGCCGAAGCGTCTCCGGATCGGCGACCATCTCGGCTCCGGTGAGCAGGCCTTTGCCACGCACGTCAGCAATGAAGGGGAAGCGTTTCGCAAGCCCTTTCAGCCCGTCCATCAGCACGTCGCCCATTCTCGCCGCATTGGCGATCAAATCGAGCCGGTCCATCTCGCCGAGCACCGCAAGCCCGGCGGCGCAGGCCAGCGGGTTTCCGGCATAGGTGTGGCCATGCTGGAAGCCGCCGGAGGCGAGCAGCGGCTGCACCAGCCGCATCGGTGCGGCCAGCGCACCGAGCGGCGCGTAGCCAGAGCCCAGCCCCTTCGACAGCGCGACGATGTCGGGCTTGCAGTTCCAATGGTCGCCGCCGAGGAATTTGCCGGTGCGACCGGCGCCGCTCATCACTTCGTCATGGATGAGCAGGATGCCGTAGCGGTCGCAGATTTCGCGAATGCGCGGATAGTAGCTGTCGGGCGCCACCAGGGCAGAAGTCGCAGCGCCGCCGATCGGCTCCATGATGAAGGCGAGCACGCTGTCCGGTCCTTCGGCCTGGATCTTGTCCTCCAGCATGTCGGCGTATCGGATGCCGCGCTGTTCCATCGACAGATTGTCGCGGTCGCGCCACGCCGTCGGCGCCGGCACGCTCGGCATCACCTGCATCATCGGCGTGAAGCTTTCGGCCAGCGCATCGTCGCCGGTGACCGAGAGCGAACCCAAAGTGCCGCCATGATAGGAGGGAAAGCGCGTGATCACCTTCCAGCGGCTGGCTTGCCCGGTGGCGACCGCCCATTGCCGGGCCAGCTTGATGCAGGATTCCGTCGCCTCCGAGCCGCCAGAGACGAAGAAGATGCGGTCCATGCCCTCCGGCAGTTTTCCCGCCAGTTGCCGCGCCAGTTCTTCCGCCGGCTCGTTCTCGAAATGCAGCCGATAGGCAAAGGTGGCGCGGTCCATCTGCCGCTTCATCGCATCGAGCACGTTGCGGTTGGAATGGCCGATATTGGCGACCATCGGCCCGCTCGAACCGTCGATGAAACGGCGGCCGTCCTGCGTCCACATATAGATGCCCTCGGCGCGATCGATCAGCGGCCGGCGCAGACTGGAGAGATAGAACAGATGCGATGGCGCGCGCGCTTCTGATACGGCGGTGGAGGGCTTCGGCATGTCAGGTCTTTCCGAGATAGCGGTCGAGAACATTTCTGGTCACGCGTTCGACCATTGCATCCTGCCTTAGCAGGCCGGCAACCCATTCGCAGCTTCCGGCGTGGAAAACCTCGCCCTTGCCGCGTGGGAAATTGACGATCATGCCGTTGCCGCGTTTGACTTTTTCCAGATTGGCGTCGCTTGCCTCGCCAAACAAGGTCTCGGCGGTGAAGCGGCCGTCCTCGTCACCGAGGAACTGGTCTTCGAACGGAATGTCGGCGCTTTCCTCGACCTGGCTCGCCATGCCGACGGCCAGCACTTGCAAACCATCCGGCGCGCCGCTGCCTGGCGTCGGGTAGGGCAGCCCGCCGCGGATCTCGAAATCGAGCCCGTCCACCTCGTAGCCATAGACATGGCTGTCGGCGCCGAGCAGGTCGCCATAGTAGATGCCGGTGCCGGCAAAGGCCCAATGCTCGGGCCGGTAGACTGGAAAGCCGCGCACGCCGCGCGGCGCGCAGCCACCCCACCCGGCATAGACGCCCCTGGTCGCGTTGAGGCCGAAAGTCAGAGCGCCGGGACGGCCGATCTCAGGTGCTTCCCACGAATTGCTGGCGCGCGTCACGTCGCCGCCGTGATAGGCCGGATCTTCCGCACGCGCCCGGTATTTGTAGCAGACCTGCCGGCGTCCCTCGTCCTCCAGCCTTGTCTGCCACATGAAATTGCCGGCAAAACGCGCCGCGTGGCCGCCCCGTTCGACATAGGCGTCGACCGCGTCGCGCATCTCCCAGGTCCAGTATTCGTCATGGCCGACAAAGGCGACGCAGTCGTAGCCGTCGAGAATCTCCGGCGAGAAATGCAGATCGTGCTGGCTAGCAAGATCGATGCCATAGCCGGCGCGCTCGGCAAAACGGAAGAAGTGGCTGTCATAGCTCGCCCAGCCTGATGAGGCGTATTTCTTCGAATGGCCGGTGGCATAGGCCCATTCCATATGGGGATAGCGCGGCGCGGTCTTTGGCGGCACCGCGACCTCCAGCGGCACGCGCGGCGCATCTTTTGGCAGCACGACGAAGCCGCGGCACCACGGCCGTTGCGTCGATACCATCGTCGCATACTGGTCGCGGTTTGGGCCGGTTATGCCTTGGTAGTGGTTGGAGCCGCCCCAGGTGTTGTAGGCGAGCCAGGTGCCGGTCGCCGCGATTTGCAACACGCGGCCAGGCCTTTTGCCGGGCGGCGGGGCGACGATGAACAGATGGTGGCAAAGGATCGGCTTGCCGTCGCGGCCATCGGCTGTCAGCGTCACGCGATAGGCGCCGGAGGGCCAGTCGTCCGCGACGCGGAATTCGAAGGACGTCTCCCAGCCGCAGCCCTCGACCGAACATTGGTCCGGCGTTTCCTGCCAGCGCGCCACGATTCCGGCCTGCTCGAGAATCTTGGTTTCGGTTGCGCCGTCGCGGATGATGACGATGCCGAAGCTTGGTGCCGTCGAGCTGACATGCAGCGCCACCGTCTCGCCGGGGCGATAGGAAAACCGGTCCGTGTAGCACCAGATCTCGCCACGCTCGCCATCCATGCCGGGCCATTCGTAATAATGGCCACGCACCGCCTCGCGGCGCTGCTCGGGCGTCAGCCCGAAATCGGGGAACTCGGTCGGCAGCTGCGTCAATGAACACCTGAGATCAGTGGCCGCCATTGAGACCATCGGCCAGCCAAGCGTCAAATGGAAACGATCGGGCCAGCATTCGTCCTAAGCGCCCTTGGCCCTGTTGGCCAAACAGACTATCTCAAGGGCAGGCGGCATTTCTGCCGTGGGAGCCAAAATGCTGAGAGTGCAAAAGGTCAAGGTCGACGAAATCTACGTGCCGACCGCGCGCAAGAAGACATTGCACCCCGAGACCGTCCGCCATCTGGCCGAGGACATTCTGGAAAACGGCATGAAGACACCGATCCAGGTGCGCCATGACGGCAAGCGCCACATCCTGGTCGAGGGCCTGCATCGGCTGGAAGCGGCCAAGTGGCTCGGCGAAACCGAGATCGACGCCTATCTCGTGCAAGCCAAGCGCCACTAAGTTTCCGACCTCGGTCCACCGTTCCCGTGATTTTTTCGCCGGCCACTGTCGGCTCGTGCTCCGTTGGCCCGTCCTTGGGGCACAACCCAGAACAATCCGAGGAGACCATCATGACCACCAAGCTCGACATCGCCCCCGGCAATGACCGCGAACTGGCACTTGCCCGCATCATCGATGCGCCGCGCGAAAACGTCTATCGTTGCTGGACCGACCCCAAGCTGGTGACGCAATGGTTCGCGCCAAAACCGTGGACGACGCCGCGCGCCGAGATGGACGTGCGCACCGGCGGCTCCACCCTGGTCGTCATGGCCAGCCCCGACGGCCACGAATTCCCCAACCCCGGCGTCTTTCTCGAGGTCATCCCCGGCAACAAGATCGTCTTCACCGACGCCTACACCACAGCTTGGGATCCCTCGGAAAAGCCGTTCATGACCGTTGTGCTGACCTTCGAGGATGAGGGCGCCGGCAAGACCCGTTACACGGTGCGGGTCCGGCACTGGAGCGTCGCCGACCGCGAACAGCACGAAAAGATGGGTTTTCACGACGGCTGGGGGCAGTGCACCGACCAGCTCGAAGATCTCGCCAAGACGCTTTGATGCCAACAAGACGGGAGGAGATCGATATGTCCAGAACCTTGCTTTTCGCCATCCTTGCCGCGGCGGCAGCGCTTCTTGCCTCACCGGCCACCACCAATGCAGAGGAGACCACCATGACGACCGAGACCAAAACCTTGCCGAAGCCGGAAAAGTCCGGCCTGCTGCCGATCGACGGCCTCAACTACTATTACGCCGTCTACGGCAAGGGCGAGCCGCTGCTTCTGCTCCATGGCGGTTTGGGCACGATCGATATGTTCGCACCGATCCTGCCCAGGCTTGCCGAGCATCGCACGGTGATCGCCGTCGACCTGCAGGGGCATGGCCGCACCGCGCTTGGTGAGCGGCCGTTCGGCCTGGAAGCCATCGGCGACGACATGGCTGCGATCGTCAAGGCACTCGGCTATGACAAGGTCGATGTCATGGGCTATTCGCTGGGTGGCGGCGTCGCCTTCCGCATGGCCGTCCAGCATCCCGAAGCGGTGCGTCGGCTTGTCCTGGTCTCGACCGGCTATGCAGCCGACGGCTTCTATGCCGAGATGCGCGGCCAGCAGGCGCAAGTCAGCGCCGCCGCCGCCGATTTCATGAAGGACACGCCGATGTACAAATCCTACATCGCGGTGGCGCCGCATCCGCAGGATTTCCCAAAACTGCTCGATGCACTCGGCAATTTCATGCGCAAGGACTACGATTATTCCGCCGACGTCACCAAGCTGAAGATGCCGGTGATGCTGGTCTATGGCGACAGCGACATGTACCGGCCCGAGCATGAGATCAAGTTTTACCAGATGCTCGGCGGCGGACTGAAGGATGCCGGCTGGATGCGCGAGAACCTGTCGCAGAACCGCTTGGCCATACTGCCCAATCGCACCCACTACGACGTCTTTTTCGCCCCGGAACTGACCGCCGCGGCGCTGCCTTTCCTCGATGGCGAGACCAAGGTGAAGACCTGGGACGAGGTCGTCAGCGAAACGGAATAACCATCACCGGAAACGGTTGCCGGCCGTCCCCCAAGGGCGGCCGGTCCCATTCCCATCACGACAGGTGATACCGTCATCAAAGCTTTTCAATTGACCGGGCCAATCCTGCCGTTACCTCTAAGCTTCCTCAGGAAAACGGAACCGGGCGATGGCTGGATATCAGGGCGGGTGCCTGTGCGGCGCGGTGCGTTACCGCACCGATGCTGCACCGATCAATGAACGCGTCTGCCATTGCCGGCTCTGCCAGAAGGTGATTGGCGCGGCCTTCAATGCCCGCGTGCTGTTTCGCGTCGACGATGTGACGATCGACGGGGCGGTGGCGACGGTCAACACCTCGCCCGACCTCAAGCGCGGCTTTTGCTCCAGCTGCGGCACGACGATGTTTTCGCGACGCGAGTCCGCCGGCATCATCGGCATCACCACCGGCTCGCTCGACGATCCCAAGCTGTTCAAGCCACAGATGCATATGTGGACCGCCTCGAAGCAGCCCTGGGTGCAGCTCGACGACGGCCTGCCGCAATTTGAAGGCGCGCCGCCGCCGAACTGAATCGCATGACCAAAATTTAATCCAAATAGTCACGACATAGCCGGCAAAGCGTCATTGGCGGGCCATGATTGTCTCCCTATCTATCGGCTGCGGGCCGGCATTCGAGGAGGCGACGGATGAGCGACAGCATCAACACCCTGGACGAGCTTTTGAGCGATCCGATGGTCTTGCTGGTGATGGAGCGTGACCGCGTAAAACCCGAACAGGTGCGCATCTTGCTTGAACGCGCCCGTCGCCCCGCCGTCTATGGGCCGCTGGTGCCACCGGCGCATGTCGTCGCCAAGACCTGCCTGCAACAGTGGCTGGGCAGATAGGTCAGCCGGAGTTTGCCGGCAAATAGCTGTAATGGCTGCGGAAATAGGCCAGCTTGAAACCGAGCCGCGCATAGTTGCTATAGGCCGGACCGTCGCGGTCGGGGTGCGGCGCCTCGATGTCGGCGACAAACAGTTTCGCGCCGGCCGCAAGGCCGTCGCGAACCATGGCTTCGCCAAGCATGGCATCGAGATCGAAGCTTGGCGCCATGATGCCAGGCACCGGCGCGTCGATGCCGCTCCAGGCCGTGCCGTCAGCGCCGATGAACAGCGAGCGCACAGCCACGACCGCGCCGTCCCGCCGCGCCATGTAATGATGCCAACCCTGTCGGCCGACCAGCGCCTTGAGCCATGGTGAGGTCGGCAGCCGGTACTGGCTGTCGATGAAGCCAGCCCATTCGCCTGCCGTTGCAGACGTCACGCGCTCGACCGACACGCCCTCGATCGGGAAAAGCGGTTCAGCCGCCAGAGGGGCTGCCTCGCGAAAAATCCGTTCCCAGCCGCTCAGGCGCTGCAGGCCGCGCGCCTCGAGCCAGCATCGGAGTGCAGAAGGCTCGGTGTGCGGATTGGCATAGAACCATGGCCTCGCAATGCCGGCGGCGCGGTACTGCGCCAACAGCGCGTCAAGCTGGCTCTCGGTGGCCGGGCGGTCGACGCCGAAATTCTTGACGCAGTTGAAATGGATGAACGGGATTGCCGTGCAGGTGGTCCAGACGAGATTACCGTCTTCGGCGATCGTCAGTCCGAGCCGCGCGGCAAAGTCGGCGGGAGCGGCTTGGTAAAGGTCCAGCCAGGCATTGACCTCGGCGCGTTCGATGGCGCGGCTGAAATCGCGGGAGACGTCCTCCATCGCGATGGCCGGCTGATGCGGTTCGGGCAGGGCGACGGGTTGCAATTCGGACAGAGCGGCGGACGACATGGGCTTCCTCCCGATTCATTACCTTACGATGTAAGGTTAGCGCAGAGTAATATTAACACGGAAGTTGTCAAGCGGGATTGGGGGACTCATCGGCCTCGATGCCAATGCCACCGCTGGAAATTTGCCGAGATGCGGGCGCCAGGCTCCCCCTTCTCCCCTTGTGGGAGAAGGTGGCCGAGCGAAGCTCGGTCGGATGAGGGGTGTTCCAGCTTGGCAATGACGGCGATCCTTCCAACACCCCTCAACCGTCTCGGCGCTGCGCGCCGATCCACCTTCTCCCACAAGGGGAGAAGGGAGAGCCACCTTATGGCTAATATTTGATTCAAACTTTGTTGGTAATTTCTCGTTAGTAATCGAAGCCAGTTTTGTCCGGCGGCGAGTGTTGGCCATCGGTCTGTTGTGTTCTGCGTACAGGTCCAGATGCGGTTATCAGGCGTCGTCATTTTCTCGGTCGCGGCTTTGTGCCTTGCCGGCTGCTCGTCGACGGCAGGCGTCGATGCCTTGCAAATGCCGTCCAACGAAACCACCAGTTCGGTCGTGCGGCCAAGCGTGCCGGTCGCGGCGGCTCCGGTGGAGACGGCCGTTCTCGCGCCGATGCGGTCCGACGCTGTGGCCGACAATGCGCCACCCTTTTCCATGGTTGAGGAAGAAGAGGCCATGCTCGCGCCCTCGCCAGCGCCGCAGGAGAGCGCCGAACCGCAGGCCGAGCCTATTGCCCTGATGTCGCCGCCGAAGCGGCTGAGCCGGGCGGCACCCGCGATGCTGGCCTCGCCGGTAACACGCTACGGCTTTCGTGACGCCAAGCCGATCAATTTCGGCAAGGTATCGCCAAGGCGACTGGCCGTTCACGGCGTCGACATCTCGCGCTGGCAGGGCAACATCAACTGGGACAAGCTGCGCGCACAGGGTGCCAACTTCGCCTACATCAAGGCGACCGATGGCGGCGACCATCTCGATCCGATGTTCATGAAGAACTGGCGCAATGCCAATGCCGCCGGGCTGAAGCGCGGCGCCTATCATTTCTTCTACTGGTGCCGCACGGCCGGCGAGCAGGCCGACTGGTTCATCCGCAACGTGCCAAAAATGGACGGCGCGCTGCCGCCGGTCATCGACGTCGAGTGGAACGGCGAATCCAGCTGCAAGCGGCGCCCGTCGCGCGAAAAAGTGCTGGAGAAGATGCAGGTGTTCATGGACAGACTGGAGCGCCACTACGGCCAGCGGCCCATCATCTACACCAGCCCCGATTTCTACCGCGACAATCTACAGGGCGCCTTCCTGGATTACCCGTTCTGGCTGCGTGCGGTGGCGCGGCATCCCTCAAAAGTCTACCCCGGCCGCAAATGGCTGTTCTGGCAGTATTCCGGCTCCGGCCTGTCGCACGGGGTGAGCGGCCGCATCGACCTCAATGTCTTCCATGGCGATGAAAATGCCTGGCGCGCATGGGCGGGCGGACGGCAGATGGTGGCTGACGCCGACTGAACGCCTCGCGACGCAGGCTGATGACGGCAGCGCCCGCGCCGGCGGCCCTATGGTCGCCTTGGCTTGAATTTTCAGTGTTTCGCTAACGATCCGCTCACTTTGTCCTTTAGCGCTATCGCAACAGCCTTCCGGTAACGTGCCCGTGATCGGGTTTCGGAGGGGTCAATGCGCAATCCAGTCGTGGCAATCGCTGTTGTGGCCGGCGTCGGCTACGGGTTTTTCAACTCGCTCGGCCACATGCCGGGCGCCGACACCTCGCTGGCGGAGTCGAAGCAAAACGTCGTCTCCTATTCCACCGAAGACAAGGCGATGCAGGCCGCCAAGAAGAACGGCCGCTCGACGCTGCCGCGCTTCCACCAACTGATCGCCGCCGGCACGCCCGGCACCTACACGGTGAAATTTCCGCTGACGCAAAACGGCGCCACCGAGCATATCTGGCTGCAGCTGGTCGGCTACAGCGACGGCTCGTATATCGGTCTGCTCGCCGACGTTCCGGTCAACGGCAACAAGTACAAACTGGGCGACCGGATGACCGTGGCCGAGGCCGACGTCGAGGACTGGATGGTCAAGGACGGCAACGTCATCTATGGCGGCTACACCACACGTCAGGCGTTTGCGGATATGCCCAAGGAGCAGGTCGCAAAGTACGGGCTGACCTTCAAGGATTGAGGCGGCCCGTCACCGCGCGCTGAAAGCACTACCGCGCTGCGCGCATCTCGCGCTCGCGTATGACTGCCGTCTGGGCCAGCACCCAGTCGCGGAACACCTTGATCTTGGGTGTGTTGCGGCGGCTTTCCAGGTGCACCAGCCAATAGCCGTCGCCGTCGGATCCGACGATGTCAAAGGGCTGTATCAGCTGTCCCTTCGCCAGCAGAGCGCTGTAGAGGTTCTGGGTGAGGATTGCAGCGCCCTGATCGGTGATTGCCGCCATCGCATCATAGGCCTGCCCGCCAAGCGCCGGACGCGCGATGACACGATCGGGATCGAAGGGCACGCCGGCTGCTTCGAACCAGATTTTCCACCAGGGATCGTCAGGGCCGCATAGCGGCACCTTGTAGAGATCCTCGGGGTGGTGAATGCCACCGACGCTCTCGGCCAGTCTTGGACTGAGCATCGGCGTGTAGTCCGCCTTGAACAGATAATGGGCGGTCAGACCGGGCCATTTTCCAATGCCGGTTCGAATGCCGATATCCATGTCCTCGCGCCCGAAATCGACCAGCCGGGACGACGTGTCCACCTTCACGGCGAGATCGGGATGCATCAGCTGGAATGTTCCAAGCCAGACAGCCAGCCAGTTCGACGCAAACGTTCCCATCGTCGTGACGGAAAGCACCCCGGTCGCTCCACCCTTGGTGGCGAGCCACGCATCCGCCAAAGCTGAGAACGCGCCGGTTGCCAGCGGCGCCAGTTGTTGTCCGGCCTCCGTCAGGGCGATCTGCCTTATTTTCCTTATGAAAAGCGGCGTTCCGGCACGTTCTTCCAACACTTTGATCTGATAGCTTGCCGCTGACTGGGTCATGCCGAGTTCCTCGGCTGCCTTGGTGAAGCTGCCCAGCCGCGCCGCGGCCTCGAACACCCTGATAGCGCCTAGTGGCGGCAACTCCCAACCCATGATGCATCAATCCTCCTGATGCATGCTACGCGACGTTCGATTGGAAACCAAGACCGGAAAACGGCATGCTCTGGTCATCAGATCGAACCCCTGGAGGATACGGCAATGACCACCACCATCGCTCTTTACAACTCGCTTCGTCGTCCGATGCTCGACCTCTTCACCGCTCCGTTCAGGCCCCGCAAGCGTGGCCTGCTCGATCATCGTTGCCTGTCGGATCATTTCCTGCGCGATATCGGCATGCTCGACGGACACGTTCCCAACGGCAGCATCCGCTGAGGCAAATCGGGCTCATTGACCGACGTAGAATGCAAGGGAGGGAAGATGAGCGCGTCATCGCAGGATCTGGCGAAGAGCCGTCAAACGATCAGTGCCTATGAGGACTATGCGGAGCGCTACGATGCAATCGTGCGGCATGTTCCCAACGAGAGAGAGCAGGCATCGCTAAAGCGCCTAGTGGCGATCGCCGGCACAAGCGGCCAGATTCTGGAAGTGGGGTCGGGAGCGGGATACGACGCGGATTTTCTGGAGAGTTTGGGCGTCAAGGTTCGGCGCACCGACGCAACCAAGCGGTTTCTCGAGCTGCAGGCCGCGCGCGGCAAACATGGTGAGCTGCTCGATCTCATCACCGACGAATTCGGCGGCCCCTATGACGCGGTTCTGGCCCTGGCCGTCCTGATCCATGTGCCGCGCGACCAGACCGACCAGGTGCTTGCCAAGATAGCCGGCTCGCTGCGGCCAGGCGGCGCCTTCCTCGTCTCGATGCGCAATGGCGACGGCGAGACATCAGGCGAATATCATATGGTCTACTGGCGCAGGGACGACTTCGCGGCCCGCATCGAAGCCGCCGGGCTGGTGCTTATCAGGGACGATTTCAACGTGGGACGCGGTACCGACGAATGGAACACGTTCCTGGCCGTGAAACCGTCATGACGCGGCGCGGACTTTGCTTCTGAGTTTGAAAACGGGGTGGCGGTTCGAGGCGGTCCATGGTTCAAGCTTCTGATGTGGACAGCAGCTTGGAGATTGGACACATGGCGCTCAAGCGGATGGACAACGTAGGAATCGCCGTCGAAAACCTCGCGGCGACGATTGATTTCTTTCGCGAACTCGGCCTCGAGCTCGAAGGGCAGGGCACGATCGAAGGAGAATGGGCCGGACGTGTCACTGGACTGGGCGATCAGCATGTCGAAATTGCCATGATGCGCACACCGGACGGCCACAGCCGGCTCGAGCTCTCCCGCTTCCTCAGGCCGCCTGTCGTCGCAGATCACCGGAACGCTCCGGTCAACGCCCTGGGCTACCTCCGCGTCATGTTTACCGTGGACGACATCGACGACACGCTTGAAAGGCTCCGCACGCGCGGTGCGCAGCTCGTCGGCGAAGTCGTCCAGTATAAGGACGCGTATCGGCTCTGCTACATCCGTGGGCCTGAAGGGCTTCTCATCGGACTCGCCCAGGAACTCAGCTGAGCAGAACCCAGCTGAGCGCAATACGAGCGCGTCCGTGGCCGCCCAGCCTGGTCGAGATGCATCCTCGACGGTGGGTTGTGTTCTCGCCAAGCCCGATGAGCTCGCAAATAGACATCGCCGCTGCCTTGATGTCTATTTGCAGCTCCTGCACCGTTGGGCATCGGAGGCGAGTTGGAGATCAAGTTTCTGCTGGTCGGCTTTGCCTGCGTGGTGGCGTGCGTGTTGTCGCTCATCACCTTCGTGAAATGGCGGGAGGTGAGGGCGCTGAGCCACTGGCTGCCGACGCCGGGAAAGATCATCTCGTCACGCGTCGAGGCACGCAAGGTGAGGGTCTCGGGCGTTGGCGTGGACAGCAACGATGCCACCGAAATCCGCAATTTTCCGGCGATCACCTTCGAATACAAGGTGGGCAAAAAGACCTTCCGAGGCTCGCGCTACAGCGTGAAGGAGAATCTGGGGAATTTCGAAGTCGCCGAAACGCTTGCGCAGTTTCCGAGCGGCGCCGAAGTGACCGTCTTCTACAATCCGGCCGATCCGAGCAAAGCCGTGATAGAGCGCACCCTGCCGGATGGCGCCTTCAAGTTCATGGTCAAGCTTTCGGCCGGGCTGGTGATCGGCGCGGTGGTGCTGGTATTTTTCGTCGGCGGCGTGCTGGACGCGATCCGGCCGCATCTGCCCAAGCCTGAGAATCTCGGCCCAGCCGTGCTGCTGCTGTTCATCGGCCTGGTTATCCTGCTCATGGGCATCGCCCATAAAGTGATCGCCCGGCGGGCGAAGAAATGGCCGGTCGCCACTGGGCGTATCGATGCGTCAGGCCTGGAGGCGCTCCGCGCCCATGGAATCTATCGAAGCTGGCGCACCGTCTTCCGGTCTCGCATCGTCTACAGCTATAGCGTCGCCGGCCAAAATTACACCGCCGACCGCGTCACCTTCGGCGCCAACGTGACGGCGTCGCTGCCCGGCCTCGTCAGCGGCCAGGCGCGGCGCTATGTCGAGGGCAGCAATGTCGACGTCCATTATGATCCCGCCAACCCGGCCTCGGCGGTGCTTGAATGCCGGGTGCGCGGGCTCTGGCTGCTGTGGGTGTGTTCGGCTGGTTTTCTCGGTGGTGCTGCTTGGCTGGTCGGGCTGGTCTGAGGTGCTAGAATGCCTTCAGCATCAAGCCCGGCGAAACCCCAAAGCTGCATCGCAGCGCGGCGGAGTAGATGCTCGCCAAAACCAACATGACCGCACCGCAGGCCCTGACGTGCGATCTAATGATTGATCGTGCGTCACGCTTCGGACAAGTTTCATCGCCTATGACCATCATAACAGACAACGAGATGTCCCATGGCGCTACTAACGATTGGCTATGAAGGTTCTGAAATTGACGACTTCGTATCCGTACTAAAGGCAGCGAAGGTCGAATTGCTTGTCGACGTGAGAGATTTACCTCTGTCAAGAAAACCAGGCTTCTCCAAAAATTCGCTTAGGAACCATCTCGAAAACTCTGCGATCGACTATAGGCACACAAAAATCCTTGGTGATCCCAGAGAGGGGCGGTTGGCTGCCCGAAGCGGTGATCGTCTGCGGTTCGAGCGCATTTTCAGAGGCCATATCGCGAATGAGGCAGCCGGGAAAATAATCCGTGAGTTGGCACTGCAGGCAGAAACAAAGAACATCTGCCTAATGTGTTTTGAAAGAGACCACAAAGACTGCCATCGTTCCATTATTTGTGAAGAGATATTGCGAATTAAGAAGACTTCAATTAAAAACATTGGTGTACCGAAAGGCTTTCGTCTAAAGGCTGCGTGATTGGCATCTCTCTCCCAACGCGACTCTGCGGTGATTCTGGTAAAGGCGGCGCCGCGTGTTGGGGAAACTCATGGCGAGCTAGTCTGTTGTGCAGGGTTGGATTTCAACGGTAATTGGATTCGGCTATATCCGGTAGCTTTTCGCACCCTGGAAGACGCTCAGAAGTTTGGCCGATGGGATACCATTGAGTATGGCTGGAGCCTCCCTAAAGGCGACCAACGAAGCGAGAGCCGAAGGCTGGAGCACAAGTCTCTCGTAATAACCGGCAGTTTGTCTGAAAAATCACGTGCCCAATTCTTAGCCCGGCATGTTGTTTCGAGTCTCAATACCGAACTAGAAGAAGGTCGAAGTCTGGCACTCATTCGACCGCGGAACGCTGAATTCGTGGTTGAAAGAAAAGATCGCGCTACGTTTGAGGATGAGAAAGCGCGATTTCAGATGTGGCACGATCAAGAGGCTAATAGCCTGTTCGGATTTTTGGGTAAGAGCTTAGTTCCGTATAAGCCAGCTCCATTTCTTTTCAAATATAAATATGAAACGGTTGATGGATCACGCGAAGGAACTTGCCAGGATTGGGAGATAGAGGCCACTTTTCTTAAGTGGCAACGTCTGTATGGCGAGACAGAAACGCTACGAAAAATGACTGAAAGATTTGGGGTAGAGTATTCGAGAAAAGGTTTTGTTCTCGCGATGGGGACGCACAAAGCCTATCCGCAATGGCTTATTAATGGTGTGATCCGGCTCGATCATGGGGTTGAGGACGAGGTCCAAGAATCTCTTTTTTGACGATTTAAGCAAGATCGGCCCGATCTTGCGACCGGGCCGATGATGTTACGTCTTAGCGCTTCAGATTTCCTCAGCTGCACCCGCTCGTCGAGCCGCAGGTGTCGCACTTCTCGCAGGTGCCGTTCCGCACCATGGTGAAGTTGTGGCATTCCGAGCATTCGTTGCCGGTGTAGCCCTGCATCAAGGATTGCTGACGCCGGGTAGAGGCAAGCGCCTTCGCCTCTGCCGCCTCTTTCGCCGCTTCGTCGGTGAACAGCCCAGTTGGGTCGGTTGCCTCTTCGTGAACGATGTCCTCGATCAACTCCTTGGCCCGCTCTTCATACTCGCGCTTGTAGGCGATGGCTTCGTCGCTGGCTGGTTTCAACGCCAGCACATTGGACCCTGAGAACGCAGTCGGAGCGACACGGGCAGGGGCCGCGGCGGGTGATCCGGCAAAGCCCTTGGGCTCGGTGCCCGATACCAGCTTGACCGGCGAGGCGCCGCGGGTAAGACCCTTCGAGAACGGCGTCGCCTTGCCTTCGTTGATGCCGCGTCCGAGCGCCGTCTTGTCGAAGTCCGACTGGTCGACATGAGCGAGGTCGTTGCGGCCGAGATAGGACACGGCGAGCTCGCGGAACACGTAGTCGAGGATCGACGTCGCGTTCTTGATGGCGTCGTTGCCCTGCACCATGCCGGCCGGCTCGAACTTGGTGAAGGTGAAGGCCTCGACAAATTCTTCGAGCGGCACGCCATATTGCAGGCCGAGCGAGATGGCGATGGCGAAGTTGTTCATCATCGCCCGGAAGGCAGCACCTTCCTTGTGCATGTCGATGAAGATCTCGCCGATGCGTCCGTCGTCGAACTCGCCGGTGCGCAGGTAGACCTTGTGGCCACCGACGACCGCTTTCTGGGTATAGCCCTTGCGGCGGTTCGGCAGTTTCTCGCGGTCGCGGTAGAGGCGTTCGATAACGCGCTCGACGATCTTCTCGGTGACTTGCACGGCGCGCTGTGAAGCCGGGGCCTGGATCAGCTGCTCGACCGCATCGTCCTCGTCCTCCTCGCCATCGGCGAGCAGAGAGGCGTTGAGCGGCTGCGACAGCTTGGAGCCGTCGCGATAGAGCGCGTTGGCCTTCAGCGCCAGCTTCCACGACAGCATGTAGGCGCCCTTGGCATCTTCCACCGTCGCATCGTTCGGCATGTTGATGGTCTTGGAGATAGCGCCGGAGATGAAGGGCTGCGCTGCCGCCATCATCTGGATGTGGCTGTTGATCGAAAGCGAACGCTTGCCGATCTTGCCGCACGGGCTGGCGCAATCGAACACCGCGAGATGTTCGGCCTTCAGGAACGGCGCGCCTTCCAGCGTCATGGCACCGCAGACGTGAATGTTGGCGGCCTCGATGTCTTTCCTGGAGAAGCCGATCGCCGGCAGGATCTCGAACGAGAAATCGTTGAGCTGCTCGTCGGTGAAGCCAAACGTCTCCTTCACCCAGTCGGCGCCCAGCGTCCACTGGTTGAAGACGAACTTGATGTCGAAGGCCGACTTCAGCGCCGCATTGAGCGCCGCGATCTTTTCATCGGTGAAGCCCTTGGCCTTGAGCGAGCCGGGGTTGATCGCCGGCGCCTGGTTCATGTTGCCATGGCCGACAGCGTAAGCCTCGATCTCGGCAAGCTGGGCTTCCGAATAGCCGAGCGTGCGCAGCGCTTCCGGCACGGCGCGGTTGATGATCTTGAAGTAGCCGCCGCCGGCGAGCTTCTTGAACTTCACCAGCGCGAAGTCGGGCTCGATCCCGGTGGTGTCGCAATCCATGACCAGTCCAATCGTGCCGGTCGGCGCGATCACGGTTGCCTGCGCATTGCGGTAGCCATGTTCCTCGCCGAGCTCGATGGCGCGGTCCCAGGCAGCCTTGGCGTGCTCGACAAGCTCCTGCTGCTTCAGGTCGGAAGCGACCAGCGGCACCGGGTTGACGGCGAGCTTCTCATAGCCCTGCTTCTCGCCATAGGCGGCACGGCGGTGATTACGCATGACGCGCAGCATGTTCTGCGCGTTGCGGTCGTAGTCGGCGAAGGCGCCGAGTTCGGAAGCCATCTCGGCCGAGGTGGCGTAGGCGGTGCCGGTCATGATCGCGGTGAGGGCGGCGCAGATGGCGCGGCCTTCGTCGGAATCATAGGGAATGCCAGACGTCATCAGCAGGCCGCCGATGTTGGCATAGCCGAGGCCGAGCGTGCGATATTCGTAGGATTGCTTGGCGATCTCCTTCGACGGGAACTGCGCCATCATCACCGAGATTTCGAGAACGATGGTCCACAGCCGCACCGTGTGCTCGTAGGCGGCGATATCGATCGTGCCGTCGGCGTTGCGGTAGGGCAAAAGGTTGATCGAGGCGAGGTTGCAGGCGGTGTCGTCGAGGAACATGTATTCCGAGCACGGGTTGGAGGCCCGGATCGCACCGGCCGAAGCGCAGGTGTGCCAGTCGTTCATCGTCGTGTTGAAATGCAGACCCGGATCGGCCGACGCCCAGGCGGCGTAGCCGATCTTTTCCCACAGGTCGCGTGCCTTCAGCGTCTTCAGCACCTTGCCGTCCTTGCGGGCGGTCAGGTGCCAGTCGGCGTCCTGCTCGACGGCGCGCAGGAAATTGTCCTTCAGCGACACCGAATTGTTGGAGTTCTGGCCCGAAACCGTGAGGTAGGCATCCGAATCCCAGTCGGTGTCGTAGGTCTTGAACGACATCGAGGTGTAGCCCTGCTTGGCGAACTGGATGACGCGGTAGATGTAGTTCTCCGGCACCGCATTCTTCTTGGCCGCCTTGATCTCGCGCTTCAGCGCGGTGTTGATCGACGGATCGAAGCAATCGTCGTCATGGCCTTCGCAGTTGATGCAGGCCTTCATGATCGCTTCGAGGTGCTTTTTGACGATCTTGGAGCCGGTGACCAGCGAGGCCACCTTCTGCTCTTCATTGACCTTCCAGTCGATGAATTCCTCGATATCGGGATGGTCGGCGTCGACGATGACCATTTTGGCGGCGCGGCGCGTCGTGCCGCCCGACTTGATGGCGCCCGCCGCGCGGTCGCCGATCTTGAGGAAGCTCATCAGGCCGGACGAGCGGCCGCCGCCCGACAGCTTTTCGCCTTCGCCGCGCAGCATGGAGAAGTTGGAGCCGGTGCCGGAGCCGTATTTGAACAGCCGCGCTTCACGCACCCACAGGTCCATGATGCCGCCTTCGTTGACGAGATCGTCCTGCACGCCCTGGATGAAGCAGGCATGCGGCTGCGGATGCTCGTAGGACGACTTCGACTTGGTCAGCTTGCCGGTGAACGGGTCGACATAGAAATGGCCCTGGCTCGGGCCATCGATGCCATAGGCCCAGTGCAGGCCGGTGTTGAACCATTGCGGCGAATTCGGCGCGACGCGCTGCGTGGCCAGCATATAGGCGAGCTCGTCGCGGAAGGCGCTCGCGTCTTCTTCCGACTTGAAGTAGCCGCCCTTGTAGCCCCAATAGGTCCAGGTGCCGGCAAGGCGGTCGAACACCTGGCGGGCGTCGATCTCGGAGCCGTAGCGCTCGGCCTCCGGCAGTTTTGCGAGTTCGGCCTCGTCGGCAACGGAGCGCCACAGGAAGGAGGGGACGTCGTTCTCCTCGACCTTCTTCAGTCGTGCGGGAACGCCGGCCTTGCGGAAATACTTCTGCGCCAGGATGTCGGCGGCAACCTGGCTGAACTGAGCCGGCACATCGATGTTATCCAGGCGGAACACCACCGAGCCATCCGGATTCTTGATCTCCGAAAGCGCCTTGCGGAATTCGATCTCCGCGTAAGCCGATTGCCCTTGCTTGGTGAAACGCCGCTCGATGCGCATTGGTCCGATCCCTTTTGTCTATATATAGCGCTTTCCCCAGGGGATTTCTGCCCCCAATAGCGAAACGCGCAGTCCGCCGTTTGCCGGCGTTCGAAAACAGCCGGCTCTCCATTTCACAGTCGCCGCCGTCCTGCTGGTCAAAACTCCTTGCGAAGCGCCTGTCCAACTCTGCGACGAACCCTGCGGGTCCCTCAAAACTGATTTTTTGTCGATTCCCTCACCCGAGGGAAATTCACACTATCTAGCGTCGAACCTACCTGCAAACACTAAATATAGTGTTAACAGACAATTTATTCCAGTCCGACAATTCGCCCTATCGTCCCCCACGCCCCCACAATCCCAACGCTTCCGCCAGCCTCGTAAACGGGCGGAAATACGGGCAAAAACGCACATAATCCGGGAAAAAGACCGGGCTCAGAACTTTCCGGTCACGCTCTCAACAGGAACGCATGGCCTATAAAAGGCGACTCGTTTTGCGCCGTCAAGGATTCGTTTCTGAAGCTTTTATGACCCCAACATCTTGTGTGTCACATATGTGGATAACGGGGATAGAATGACGTTTTAAAAATCCCCGGTTTTGCCGGCGTACCGTCGCCGATGGGCGGCCTATCCGGGTCACGCCGGGCAGCTTTGGTCCACAGCCTTTTCATTTCGCCTGGCATGTTCTATGTCTGGCGCCTCGCGCGGGGGCGCGTCTTGTCAACCATAAAAGCATCCGTTACGCCCCGCTCATGACAGTTACCGTCCGTTTCGCCCCATCACCGACCGGCCGCATTCATATCGGCAATGCGCGCACCGCTCTGTTCAACTGGCTGTTTGCCATGAACAACAAGGGCCGCTTCATCCAGCGCTTCGATGACACAGACATTGCCCGCTCAAGGCAGGAATTTGCCGACGCCATTCTCTATGATCTGCACTGGCTGGGGATTTTCCCTGACGCCACCGAATACCAGTCGCGGCGCGTCGACGCTTACGATGCTGCGGTCGAACGGCTGAAGGCGGCGCGCCTCCTCTATGCCTGCTATGAGACGCCCGAAGAACTCGATCTGAGGCGCAAGGTGCGCCGCACGCGCGGCCTGCCGCCGGTCTATGGCCGGGAGGCGCTGACGCTGACGCCAAGCCAGATCGCCGAATACAAGTCCGATGGCCGCCGGCCGCACTGGCGTTTTCTGCTGCCCAATTTCACCAACGACCCTCAGCAGCCGGAACGCACCGAAATCCACTGGAACGATCTGGTGCGCGGCGAAGAAACCGTCGACCTCGCCTCGCTTTCCGATCCCGTGCTGCTGCGCGAGGACGGCACCTATCTCTATACGCTGCCATCGGTGGTCGACGACATCGAGATGGGTGTCAGCCATGTCATCCGCGGCGACGACCACGTCACCAACACCGGCGTGCAGATCGCCTTGTTCAAGGCGCTGGGTGCCGAGCCGCCGATCTTCGGTCACCACAATCTGTTGACCACGGCTTCGGGCGAGGGGCTGTCGAAGCGCACCGGCGCGCTGTCGATCGAGAGCCTGCGCGAGGATGGCATCGAACCGATGGCGGTAGCGTCGCTGGCCGTGCTCGTCGGCACCTCGGAAAATGTCGTGGCGATGCATGACATGCGCGAGCTTGCCGAGCGCTTCGATCCGGCCGCGACGTCAAAAACCGCCGCCAAGTTCGATCCGGACGAGCTTTTCGTGCTCAATCGCACACTGCTGCACAAAATGCCGTTCGCCGAGGCGCGTGACCGGCTGGTGGTGTTCGGCATCTCCGGCGACAAGGCTGAAGCCTTCTGGCTGGCGGTGCGCGGCAATCTCGACACGCTGGCGGACGCCGTAAACTGGTGGCGCATCCTAGGCGAAGGCCCGCAGGAGCCGCCGGAGTTTTCCGGCGAGGATCGCGCGTTTCTGGAGCAGGCGTTCGAATTGCTGCCTGAGGAACCGTGGAACGGCACGGTCTGGAAGGATTGGACCGGCAAGGTCAGGGAAGCAACCGGCCGCAAGGGCAAGGCGCTTTTCATGCCGCTCAGGCTGGCGCTTACTGGACTGCCTTCCGGGCCGGAGCTTGCAGATCTATTGCCGCTCCTGGGTCGGGAAGGAACGCTGGCCCGACGACCCTGACCTTGCGCTGATCCGGCGGCAGCACTGGCGACGTGACAGGCTTGGCGGACAGGCGCTTGATCGCCTCGCGGTCGAGCCCGCCTTGTATATTGGCCAGCGTCTCCGGATCGGCGCCCGGATCGGGCTTGGCGACCGGCACCGGAACGAACGGCGTCGTCTGCGTATCGGCTTGTGACTGGTTGGGGTTGGGCGGATTGCCGCCGATGATCTCGAAATTCTGGGCCGCATTGCAGCCGCAGGTTGGCGGGCGCGGTATGTTAGTCTGCTTGTAGAGATAGGCTCTCGGCAATTCGCTATACGGCCTGCCAGTCACCGACGATGTCATGTTGGCCGAATCGTCGTCCATGCCGCGCGAATAGAAAACCTGCATTTCGGTGCCCGGGCAGGCCGATTCGCAGTTCTTCTGGTCGCGTTCGAAGTCGCTCAGCGAGGCCGCGTTCGACATCGGGAAGAAATAGCCGTCGCATGTGCGCACGCACATCGTGTGGAACTCGCCGCCGACGCTGGGGAAATCCGGGCCGCCGGGTTGGTTGAGCACCCGGCGGATGTTGCGCTCCTCGCCGGGATCGTCGGGTTGGTCGAGCGTATCGACCGTATCGGATTGGTGGCTGCCGCCACCGAAAAGCTGCTCGAACAGATTTCCATTGCCACTGTCGGGGTTTGCCTCCTGGACGGGTGCGCGCTGCGGCGCAACGGCGTCGTCACGACAGTCATTGGCGTCGAGCGCGGCCAGGATGCGGTTGCGATCGCGCCGCGAACCGCCGCCGGCGAGCCGCGCGCGCTTGGCCTGCAAGGCGTCGAGATTGGCATTCATGCGGTCGATGGTGCTGTTGAGCGCGGCGCACTGGTTGACGTTGCGGGAAAACAGTGAAAAGCCACAATTGGCATCGCTCGCCCGGCCGCGGACCTTGGCAAGCTGTTCGCGCTGCCGATCGATGGCATCATCATATCTTCGCAGGATCGCCGAGCCGCCGCCGCCACCATTTGAAGCTGCAGCGAGTTCGGCCTCGAGCTGGCGACAAAGGCGCGATGCGGCCTGCGGCTCGGTGACAGCAATGGCAGACAACGCCAAGGCGCCAAGCAGCGCAGCAAGGTGCGTCAGCTTCCACCCTCCGCCCATCATTGCCCGAAACCTCGCTTGCTTGCCTGTCGCGATGCTACCGGATTCGCGGTTAACCGTTCCCTCAATCTACAGCCAAAGATGGTCTTAGCCCATTCCTGCGCTGCATGAAAAAGGCGTATTCGCCCGGGAAAACTGCCAGGATCCAGCAAGACCCGGAGGCTTGGCGTGAGCGCGATTACCCGTCGAACCGCACTGCCGTTCGGTCTTTTGTGTCTGGCGATGCCTGCCGCTATGGCGCAGCAGAAGCCCGACGCGCCGGATTGGCGCAGCAGACTGGTCGATGCCGCCCGGGAACAGACCGGCGTCACCACCCTTTACGATCCGACCTATGTCCGCATCGGCTATCCCGGTGGCGATGTCGCGCCGGAGCGGGGCGTGTTCACCGATGTCGTGGTCCGCGCCTATCGCCGCGCCTTCGATCTCGATCTGCAAAGGCTGGTGCATGAGGATATGGCGGCCAATTTCGCTGCCTATCCGAAGACTTGGGGCCTGAAAGCGACCGACCGCAATATAGACCACCGGCGGGTGCCCAACCTTGCTGTCTTTTTCGGGCGGCGGGGTGTCTCCTTGGCCGTCAGCCAGGATCCCGCCGACTATTTGCCGGGCGATCTCGTCACCCAGATGCTGGCACCCAACGTGCCGCACATCGCCATCGTCTCGTACAATCGTTCAGCCGCAGCGCCGGAAAGGCCGCTGGTCATCCACAATATCGGGCGGGGCGCCCAGGAGGAGGACACCCTGTTCGCCTTCGAGCAGACCGGGCATTTTCGCTTCGCGCCGGCCTGAGAGGTTCACCCCAGATCGACCACCGCTTGCGCCTTGTGGGCGGCTTCGACCACCGCCAGCGCCGTCATGTTGACGACGCCGCGCGAGGTCACCGACGGCGTCAGAATGTGCGCCGGTTTGTCTGTGCCGAGCAGGATTGGACCGACATGCAGCGCGTCCATCATCGTGCGCAGCGTGGTGAGCGTGATGTTGGCGGAATCGAGATTGGGGAAGACCAGCAGATTGGCTTCGCCCTTCAGCCGCGAATGCGGATAGACGCGCTGGCGCAGATGCTCAGACAGGGCCGAATCGGCATGCATCTCGCCGTCTGACTGCAGGTCGGGCGCTATCCGCGCCAGGATTGCCGCTGCCTGGCGCATCTTCAAGGCGCTCGACGAATCGCGCGAGCCGAAATCCGAATGCGACAAAAGGGCGGCCTTCGGCTCGATGCCGAAGCGCTGGATTTCTTCCGCCGCCAGCACTGTCATCTCGGCGATTTCTTCCGCCGTCGGATCGACGGAGACATGGGTGTCGGTGAGGAAAATGATGCCGCGCTGCGAGATCAGCATCGAAAGTGTCGACAGGTCTCGGTCCCTGACGCCAGCACGTGGGCCTATGACGAGCGTCACGTTGCGCAAATGGCGCTCGAAACGCCCTTCGAGCCCGCAGATCATGGCATCGGCGTCGCCGCGCTTCAGGGCAAGTGCCGCGATCACCGTGTTGTCGGTGCGCACCATGGTGCGCGCGGCTTCCGTCGTCACGCCGCGCCGTCCCGCAAGTTCGATCAACAGGTCGACATAGTGGCGATAGCGCGGATCGTCTTCGGGGTTGATCAGGCCGAAATCGACGCCCGGCCTGATGCGCAGACCGTAACGCTTCAGCCTGACTTCGATGACGTGCGGGCGGCCGATCAGGATCGGCTCGGCGATGCCTTCCTCCAGCACCACCTGGGCGGCACGCAGCACGCGCTCGTCCTCGCCGTCGGCATAGATGACGCGCTTGGCGCTCGACGCCTTGGCCGAGGAGAACACCGGCTTCATGACCAGGCCGGAGCGGAAGACGAAGCGGTTCAGCTTGTCGATATAGGCGGCAAAGTCCGTGATCGGCCGTGTGGCGACACCCGTCTCGCACGCAGCCTTGGCGACCGCGGGCGCAATGCGCAGGATTAGCCTCGGATCGAAGGGCGAGGGGATCAGGAATTCAGGGCCGAAGATCGGTGTCTCGCCGGAATAGGCGCGCGCCGCGACATCCGACGGCTCTTCGCGGGCAAGGGCCGCGATTGCCCGCACCGCCGCCATCTTCATCTCTTCGTTGATGGCCTTGGCGCCGCAATCCAGCGCGCCGCGAAAGATGTAAGGAAAACAAAGGACATTGTTGACCTGATTGGGAAAATCCGAACGCCCGGTGCAGATCATCGCATCGGGGCGCGCCTCTCGCGCCGTTTCCGGCATGATCTCGGGATTAGGGTTGGCCAGCGCCAGGATCAGCGGTTTTGGCGCCATGTGCTGCAGCAATTCCGGCTTCAGCACACCGGCGGCGGAAAGGCCGAGGAACACATCGGCGCCTGGAATGACATCGGCCAGCGTGCGCGCCTCGGTGTCCTTCACATAGGGGTCTTTCCAGCGGTCCATCTCATCGATGCGGCCCTTGTAGGCGACGCCGAAACGGTCGGTGACCCAGATGTTTTCGACCTTGGCGCCGAGCGAGACCAGAAGATTGAGGCAGGCAAGCGCGGCGGCTCCGGCGCCCGAGGTGACGATCTTGATGTCCGAAATGGTCTTGCCGGCGAATTCCAGGCCGTTGAGCACGGCGGCAGCAACGATGATGGCAGTGCCGTGCTGGTCGTCATGGAACACCGGAATGCCCATGCGGGCCTTCAGCTGTTCCTCGACCTCAAAACATTCCGGCGCCTTGATGTCCTCGAGGTTGATGCCGCCAAAGGTCGGTTCCAGTGCCGAGATCGTCTCGACCATGCGCTCGATCCCCGGCGCGTCGATCTCGATGTCGAACACGTCGATGCCGGCGAATTTCTTGAACAGCACCGCTTTGCCTTCCATCACCGGCTTGGAAGCCAGCGGGCCGATATTGCCGAGACCGAGCACCGCCGAACCATTGGTGACGACACCGACCAGATTAGCCCGCGCCGTATAGTCGGCGGCGGTCTCGGGATTGTCGCGGATTTCGAGGCAAGGGGCGGCGACGCCCGGCGAATAAGCGAGCGCCAGGTCGCGCTGGTTACCGAGCGGCTTGGTCGCCTGTATCTCGAGCTTCCCCGGCGTCGGGAATTTGTGAAAGTAGAGCGCGGCTTCGTCGAGATCCGACCGTGCCGTCTTGTTGCTTTCGCCTTCCATGCCGGCCTCCCTGCAATCCTGCTTTGAAGCCTTTTAGCATGCGGCAGCGGTTTTTCGCGACGCCAAATGACGCATTCGCCGAATAGACCGGCGAAGCGTCAAAAATCAAGTTATCTCAGATGCTTGTGCTGAAATCCTGTCGAATGGATCAGGTCGCGCTCCGGGCCGCGCGATCAGAACGCGCTGACGTAGAGGCCGCCGTCGACCGGTATGTTCTGACCGGTGAGATAACCGGCATGGACCGAGCACAGGAAGGCGCAGATCTGGCCGAATTCCTCCGGCGTGCCGAGCCGCTTGGCCGGGACGTCGGCGCTGATGCGGGTCTTGCGCGCCGCAGCGGCTGCCGGATCTTCCACGGTACCGGCCTCGTGCGGGCCGCGCAGCCGGTCGGTGTCGAGCTTGCCCGGCAGCATGCTGTTGATGGTCACGTTGCGGTCGACCACCGTGCGCGCCACGCCGGCAAGGAACGAGGTCAACCCGGCGCGCGCGCCGGACGACAGATCAAGGCCTGGGATCGGCACGTAGACCGACAGCGAGGTGATGTTGACGATGCGGCCGAAGCCGCGTACCGCCATACCATCGATCACGGCTTGCACCAGCTCGATCGGCGTCACCATGTTCTGGGTCACGCCTTCGAGGATCTTTTCGCGATCGAGCGTGCGGAAATCGCGCAGCGGCGGACCGCCATTGTTGTTGACCAGGATATCGGGGTCGGGGCAGGCGGCAAGCAGCGCCTTCTGCACCTCCGGCTTCGACACGTCGCCGACGATTTCAGTCACCTTGACGCCGAATCTTTCGCGCAGCTCCGCGGCGGTCCTGGCCAGCAGCTCGGCATTGCGCCCGTTGACGACCAGGTCGCAGCCGGCCTCGGCCAACGCCATGGCGCAACCGCGCCCCAGCCCCTTGCTCGAAGCGCAGACAATGGCCTTCTTGCCGCGAATGCCGAGATCCATGACGAAATCCTCCAATTGATCGGCGGCAAGCTAGTCCTTTGGCTGGACCAATCGCAACCGTCATACGGTTGTTGCATGAATCGGGGCATAGCCTGCGCGAAAGCAACGGTGACAATCTGATGTCTGGCGAAGAGCCCCGCACTTTCCGCAGCATGTTCATCTCCGATATCCATCTCGGATCGAAGGCGGCCAAGGCCGAGTTCCTGATCGATTTCCTGCGTTACCACGACGCCGATATCATTTATCTCGTAGGCGACATCGTCGACGGCTGGCGCTTGCGCAGAAGCTGGCATTGGCCGCAGAGCCACAATGACGTTGTCCAGAAACTGCTGCGCAAGGCGCGCAAGGGCACCAGCATCACCTATATCGCCGGCAATCACGACGAGTTCGCCCGCCAGTTCCAGGGCGTGCATTTCGGCGGCATCGTCGTTGCCGATCGCGCCATCCACGAAACCGCCGATGGCAGGCGTTTGCTGGTCATCCATGGCGACCAGTTCGACACCGTCGTCCACAATGCGCGCTGGCTCGCCTATCTCGGTGACTACGCCTATGACGCGGCCATGCTCGTCAACCGGGTGGTGACGCGGCTTCGCCAGCTGCTGGGCTTGCCCTACTGGTCGTTTTCGTCCTGGGCCAAGGTCAACGTCAAGAAGGCGGTGAACTTCATCGGCTCGTTCCAGACCATGCTGACCGAGGAAGCGCGGCGCTCGCATGTCGACGGTGTCATCTGCGGCCATATCCACCATGCCGCGATCGAGGACTACGGGGACGTGCAATACATCAACACCGGCGACTGGGTGGAAAGCTGCACGGCCGTGGTCGAGCATTTTGACGGCCGGATGGAAATCCTGCACTGGGCGCAGGTCCTGCCTGAAGCTCTCGACGAGCCGTTCATCCCGATGCTCATCGAGGACAGGGTGGTCGAGGCCGCGTGACGCAAAACGCGTTGCGGATTTCGGCGCCAATCGGTTGGTCCAGCCGGTTTCGTCCTGATTTCCTCCGTGTTAAGGGGTCTGTACGTTGCTGGCCGGCCGGTCGAATGCGGCGTAATTGGATCGATTCATGTCGCTGCCGCCGCTCTCGCCCGAACAGCTCGTCAAACCACGCCATTTCGAACTGCGCATGAGCCTGATCTTCGCGACACTTTTCGTGTCGCTGGGGACGCATCTGCCTTATTTCCCGCTCTGGCTGCAGGCAAAGGGTTTCCATGCCGGGCAGATCGCCGTCATTCTCGCAGCACCGATGTTTCTGCGCGTGGTGACGACGCCGCTGCTGACCGCGCTGGCCGACCGGGCCAGGGACCGCGCCAATGTCTACATCGCGCTGGTGCTTGCGACGCTGGTGCTTTCCGCTGGTTATTTTCTGCCGGCCACCTACGCCATGGTGCTCGCCGTATCGCTGGCGCTGACCATCGTCTGGACGCCGCACTCGCCGATTGCCGATTCGCTGGCGCTGTCGGGCGTGCGCCGCTTCGGCTCGAACTACACCAGCATGCGCAAATGGGGATCGATCTCCTATCTGTGCGCCAACGTTGCAGGCGGCTTCATCCTGGCGGCAACCGGGCCGCAAGCCGTTCCGGTGATCATCTTCGTGGCGCTCAGTGCTCAACTTGGCGCCGGCCTGCTGGCGCCGCGCCTTGGCCGGCCCCGCCGCGCCTCGCCGCTTTCGGCCACCGATATCCAGCAATCGGCGCCAAAACTGCTCAACCCGTATTTCCTGTATTTCTCCATCGGCGTCGGCACCATCACCGCCAGCCATGCCTTTCTCTACGGCTTCGTGTCGATCTACTGGAAATCGATCGGCATCAGCGATTCGGTCGTCGGACTGCTCTGGGCCTGGGGCGTCGTCTCCGAGGTCTGCATGTTCGTGATCTTCACCCGCGTTTTCGGGTCGTTCTCCGTCGTCTCGATCATGGCCATCGCCGGCATCGGCTCGGTCGTGCGCTGGATCGCCTTCCCGCTGATCTGGCCGCTCGGCCTGGGCATTCCAGGGTTTTTCGGCGTTCAGACACTGCACGCGGTTTCGGTCGCGATGGTGCTGATCGGCCTGCAGAAGATGATCGGCGAGACTGTCTCCGAAGAGCGCACCGGAGCCGCGCAAGGCATCGCCTACTTCTCCAACGGCTTCTTCATGGCCGTGGCAACGCTGGCGTCGGGTCCCCTCTACGACCGCTTCGGCGTCGATGGCTTCTTTGCCATGATCCCGATCGCCTTGATTGGACTGACGCTGATCGGCTTTGCCGCGCGCTCAGCCCCACAGCGCCGTATCGGGCGGTGATACCATCGATCCGCGGTAGACAAGACCGGGATCGCGGTCGCGGGCAAGCAGCAGCGGACCGTCGAGATCGACGAAGTCGGCATCCTGCGCCAGCAGCACGGCCGGCGCCATCGCCAGCGATGTCCCGACCATGCAGCCGACCATTACGCCGAAACCCAGCTCACGGGCGCGATCGCGAAGCATGAGTGCTGCGGTCAGCCCGCCCGATTTGTCGAGCTTGATGTTGACGGCATCGTAAAGGCCGACAAGTGCTGCGAGGTTTTCTGCCTCATGCACGCTTTCATCGGCGCAGATCGGCACGGGGTGCGCGATGTGGCGCAAGATGCCGTCCCGGCCAGCCGGCAGCGGCTGTTCGATCAGCGCAATGCCCAGCTCGGCGGCGAAAGCGAGGTTTGCGACGATGTTGTCGTCGGTCCAGCCCTCATTGGCGTCGAGGATGATGCGGCTGGCCGGTGCAGCGTCCCGGACCGCGCGGATACGGGCGACATCATTGTCGCCGCCGATCTTGACCTTGAGCAGCGGCCGCGCCGCATTGGCGCGGGCCTGTGCCGCCATCGCTTCGGGTTCGCCGAGCGACAGCGTGTAGGCCGTCTCAAGCGCCCGCAATGGCTCGCTGCAGATGCTTGCGGCCACCGTCTTGCCGCTGATCTTCGCCTCCAGGTCCCATAGCGCGCAGTCGATGGCGTTGCGCGCCGCACCGGCCGGCATCGCGCTGAGCAGGGCGGTGCGGCTGATGCCGTCCGCAATCGGCTTGCGCATGGCTTCGATCGCGTCGTGCACGCCCTCCATGCTCTCGCCATAGCGCTTGTAGGGAACGCATTCGCCGCGACCGCGTTGGGCGCCGTCGCCGATCGTGCAGGTGATGACCTCGGCCTCGGTCTTCGAACCGCGTGAGATGGTGAAGGTTCCGGCGATGGGAAAACGCTCGGCCTCAACCGAAATGACACGCGCCATATTTTTCTGCTCCGGCCGTGCGACAAGCGTCGTCGGCAAATCGACAGGTCAGACCCGCCAGGCTAAACAGGACGCCATGTTGACCATCGGCAAACGCGACGCAAGCGGCACGACCGCCAAGGAGGCTGACCGAGAGCCGCGTGTCGCGGTTGGCGAAGAGGGCAATATTCTCGGCTGCGCTTTCTCCGGTATCTGGACAACGCGCACCGTTGCGCTGGTCGACGCCGAAATGCGCAAAATCGAGAAACGAAACAATTTCAAGATTTTGGCGCTCGACCTTTCCAAGATCGAGAAGATTGATACCGCCGGCGCCTGGCTCATCGACCGTCTGGTCAGCGCCTTCGAGAAGAAGGGCGTCGAGGTCAAGATGCAGGGGCAAAGCGAGATAGCCTCGATCCTGCTCGGCGCTGTCGGCGAAGCTGTCCGGCGCGAGTCCGAATCGAGCCGCGTTCGGCCGCCCAACATCGTCATTCGCGGGCTGGAGGCGGTCGGGCGCCGCGTCTATGAGATGCGCGACGATTTCCTTGCCTCGATGAACATTCTCGGCGCCACCATCGGCGGCGCGCAGATGAAGCTGGGGCGCGGCCATGCCATCAACCCGGCGGCGATCTTCAATCAGATCGATCGCATGGGTGTCGGTGCCATTCCGGTGGTTGTGCTGATGTCGGCGATCGTCGGCGCAATCGTTGCCCAGCAAGGCGCCTACCAGCTCAACTATTTCGGCGCCAACATCTTCGTCGTCGACCTGGTCGGCGTGCTGATCCTGCGCGAACTTGGCGTGCTGATGACCGCCATCATGATCGCCGGCCGCTCCGGCAGCGCCATCACTGCCGAAATCGGCTCGATGAAGATGCGCGAGGAAGTCGATGCGCTGAAGGTCATCGGCCTCAATCCGATCGGCGTGCTGGTCTTTCCGCGCCTGGTCGCGCTGGTGATCGCGCTGCCCTGCCTGACCATCATCGCCAATTTCGCAGCCCTTGGCGGCGGCATCCTCGCCGCCTGGCTTTATTCGGGCATTGCGCCGTCCGCTTTCATTGACCGGCTGCGCGGCGCGATCGATATCAGCACCATCTTCGCCGGCCTGATCAAGGCGCCGTTCATGGCCATGATCATCGGCACCATTGCTTCCGTGGAAGGCATGAAAGTCGGCGGCAGCGCCGAATCGCTGGGGTTGCACGTCACCGCCTCGGTGGTGAAGTCGATCTTCGTCGTCATCATCCTCGATGGGCTCTTCGCCATCTTCTACGCGGCGATCGAGTTCTGACATGATGTTGCGAAAGAAGAGAAGGGCGAGTGCACTGGCGGTCGATGCAGGCGAGGGTGACATCGTGCTTTCCGCGCGCGACGTCACCGTGGCCTTTGGCGACAAGATCATTCTCGACAAACTGTCGCTCGATATCAGGCGCGGCGAGATTCTCGGCTTCGTCGGCGCCTCGGGTGCCGGCAAGTCGGTTCTTTTGCGCACCATCCTTGGCCTGACAAGCAAACAGTCGGGAACGATCAAGCTGTTCGGCATCGATGTCGAAAAAATGAGCGACTTGGAGCGCCTACGCATCGACATGCGTCTTGGCGTTCTTTTCCAGCATGGCGCGTTGTTTTCCGCACTGACGGTGCTCGAGAACGTTCAGGTGCCGATGCGCGAATATCTCGATTTGCCGAAAAAACTGATGGATGAGCTGGCGATGCTCAAGGTCGAACTGGTCGGGCTGCCGCCGGACGCGGCGCAGAAATTCCCCTCCGAGCTTTCCGGCGGCATGATCAAACGTGCGGCCCTGGCGCGCGCCCTGGCGCTCGATCCGGACATCGTCTTCCTCGACGAGCCGACTTCCGGTCTCGATCCGATCAGCGCGGCGGAGTTCGACGAACTGGTGGTCAAGCTGCGCGACACGATGGATTTGACTGTCTACATGGTCACGCACGATCTCGACACGCTGTTCACCGCTTGCGACCACGTAGCGGTGCTCGGCAACAAGAAAGTGCTGGTTGAAGGCACGATCGACGACATGCTGAAGAGCGAGGAACCGTGGGTAAAATCCTATTTCCGCGGAAAACGCGCCCGGCAACTTGATCTTGCCGCGCGCGCATAGCCATAAGTGAAGCAATGGAAACCCGAGCCAACTACGTCATTGTCGGCATCTTCACCCTGGCTGCGATCCTGGCGGCCTTCGCCTTCGTCTATTGGACCGCCCAGATCGGCGACAAGGGCGAGACGACGTTGTTGCGGGTGCGCATTCAGGGTTCGGCTTCCGGCCTCGGCCCCGGCAGTCTGGTGCTGTTCAACGGCGTCAAGGTCGGTGTGGTCAAGCGCGTTTATTTCGACCCCAAGGATCCGAATGCCGCCATCGCCAACACCGAGATCGACAAGACAACGCCGATCACCAAATCGACGCAGGCCGATATCGGCATCGCCAGCCTTGCCGGTCAGGTCAACATCGAACTCAAGGGCGCCGATCCCAAGGAGCCGAGGCTGCTCGAGCAAGCGGAAAAGGAAGGCAGGACCGCCGAGATCGTCGCCAACCCGTCCGCCGTCAACAATCTCCTGCAGACGGCGCAGAACATCTTCACCCGTGCCGACAAGGTGCTTTCCGATCTCGAAGGTTTCACCAAGGATGTTCGCGGACCACTGACCCAGACCGTCAAGAACGCCCAGACCTTCTCCGATGCGCTGGCCAAGAATGCCGATGGTATCGACAAGTTCCTGTCGAGTGTCAGCGCGCTGGCCGACGAATTGAAGGGGGTTTCCGGCAAGCTCGACGGCACGCTGAAGGCCGCGGAAGGCTTGCTCAATGCCGTCGACAAGGACCAGATCAAGAGCATCGTCGCCAATGTGAACACCGTAACCGCCAATCTGAAGGAGACCAGCGGACAGCTCGACGGCGTGATCAAGAACGTCGACACGGCGGTCGGGTCGGTCAATGATTTCGCCAAGCAGACGCAAGGCACGCTGGCCAAGGTCGACGGCGTTCTCGACGGCATCGATCCGGCGCAGGTCCGCACGGCGCTGGCCAACATCCAGAAAGCCAGCGAAAGCGCCGACAAGGCGGCTGCCGACATCGCGAAGGTGACCGGCAAGTTCGCCGACCGGGCCGACGATATCGACGAGACGATCAAGGATGCCAAGCAGCTGGCGCAGCGTCTCAACGACGCCTCGGTGCGCGTCGACGGCATCCTTGCCAGGGTCGACACGCTGTTGGGCTCCGGCCAGGCCGACGGCCTGATGGCTGATGCCAGGGACACGCTGAAGTCGTTCAAGCAGGTCGCCGACACGCTGAACGCTCGCCTTGGCGTCATCACCGACAATCTGGCGCGGTTCTCCGGCCAGGGGCTCTCAAATGTCGAGGCGCTGGTCCAGGACAGCCGTCGTTCGATCAGCCGCATCGAAGAGGCGGTAACCGACCTCAGCCGCAATCCGCAGCGGATTCTTTCCGGTGGCGACGGTGAGGTTCGGCAATATGATGGCAGGGTGCGGCGTTGACTTCGGCCTCCGCTCGCCCCAAGAACATGAGCAGCGAGTGCGGGTTGATCTTACGATCCGGGGACAACGGGGATCGCGCGTGAAGTCGGTGTCGGTGAGAATGGGCGGGTTGACGTCGGCTGCGGCCCTGCTTGCATTGACGCTTGCCGGTTGCGCGGCGCTGGGTGGCAAGCCTGCCCCGCTGGATACGTTTGAACTTTCGGCGCCGTCGCTCGATGCGCGCGGCCACAGCCGTCGCCAGATACTCATCGCCCAGCCGTCGGCGCTCAAGGCACTGGACAGCCAGAACATCGTCATCAAGCCGTCCGATCGCTCGATCCAGTATCTCAAGGGTGCGCAATGGGCCGACCGGCTGCCACTGATCGTGCAGGCGCGGCTGGCCGAGACGTTTCAGCGCTCGGGCAGCTTTGCCGGCGTCGGCAAGCCCGGCGAGGGGCTGGCCATCGACTATCAGGTGATCGTCGAGATCCGTTCCTTCGAAGTCCGCGTCGACGGTGGCGACCACGCCGAGGTCAACCTGTTCGTGCGCATATTGAACGACCGCAACGGCGAGGTCCGCGCCTCGAAGAGCTTCACGGCATCCGCGCCGGTTTCGGGCAGCGGCAATGCGGCCTATGTCGCCGCACTCGACAGTGCCTTTGGCGACACGGCCAAGCAGATCGTCCGCTGGACGGATTCGCTGATCTGAGCAGCCTGACGATCGGTTGCCCGGATAGTTCCTCAAGTGTCCTGCCAAGCCACCAAGTCGTATCGGGCACCTTCGTTGCGAAAGAAGTGCGCGATCGCCTTGTAACATTGGTCGATCGGGATGCACCACGAGAGCGGATACACGTCGATCTGACCGTTCGCGAGGGTGTAGACGCAGGTCCCATCCCCACGGTGGGCACCAAGTGTCACCGAGCCGCTATCGCCTTCGTAGCGCAGATACATCAGCCAGGCTTTGCGGCCATTTCGCAGCATGGAAATGGATTGGCCACCGGGGGCTGAAATCCAAAGCTCAAACAGCGGCTCCAGATCGAATCGGCTCAAGGCAGAAGCAAACTCTTCGAAGCCTTCATATGACTGAGAGATTCCGTTGAGTGTGACTTCCACCGGGTCAGCCTGTCGCTGAAAGTGGTGGCAATGCGGTCACCACCATCGGAGCTTGCAAGGAGCAAGCGTTGCCGTGTCCACTGCGGAAGACCGGGGGTCTCCCGCATGCGGATCGGAGCTAGTGCAACCGGCCGCTGGCATGCGCCAGCATGGTGTAGACCTTGCCGGTGTCTGACGTCAGGTAGGTCTGCGCCATGATGTTGTCGCGGTCGTTGCGCGACACGTCCTTGAGCAGCTTCTCGAAATCGTCGCAGTAGCGGTCGACGGCGGCGCGGAACTCGGCCTCTGACTGATACTTGCGGCGGATCTCGTCAAACGTCTGCTGGCCCTTCAGCGTGTAGAGCCGCCGCGTGAACACGTCACGCTCGCCGCGTCGGTAGCGGTTCCACAGCTCGATTGAGGCGTCGTGATCGATGGCCCGCGCAATGTCGACGGACAGCGAGTTGAGCGACTCCATGACGTGCAGCGGCGAGCGCTGGGCGGGAGCCGAGCGAGGTGCTTCCGCCGGTGCGACGGGTCTGGCGTCTTCCTCACGCGAAGCCCCGGTCAGCAGATCGCGCACCCAGCCGCCTTGCGGCGTACGGGCGTTTTGATCGCGCTGGCGCTGGGCCGTCTCGGTCGGGCGCTCGAGGTCGAGCGTGCCGCGCAGTGCGGTGCCGCCCAACGGCGCCTGCGGGGCCAGACGCTCCGCCTGCGGCTGCGGCGGCGCCGGGGGACGGCGCTGCGGCTCGGCCGGACGCTGAACAGGCGCTTGCGGTGCCGGACGCAGGTTGCGCTGCTCGGAATTGTCGCTTCCGCGGCCCGATTTCGCAACGATATCCGACAGTTCCTTCAGCGCGTTGATCTGTTCGGCGACGGCGCGACGGATGGCAGAGGTCGATTCCTTGGCCTCTTCCGGCATCTCGATGACGCCCTTCTTGAGTTCGGCGCGGGTGAGGTCGAGCTCGCTCTTGATCGAGCCGGCCGTGCGCCGGATCTCCTCGGTGGCTTCGGCGAAGCGCGTTGTCGCCGAATCGACGACCTCGGAAATAGCGGTCCGAATCTTTTCCGCCGATTCCATGGTTCTGCCTTCGGCGTTCTGCATCGTCTGGCCGACCAGGCTCTCGAACGAACGCATGACCTTTTCGAGATCCTCCGACTTCTTGACCAGGCCGACGGCGAGGTCCTCGAGCGACGACTGCCGCTCGAGCGTATGCTCGAGGTTGCTCTGCGCCGAACTCAACAGGTCCGAAGCGCTGGACAGCAAGCGGCTGTGCTCGTCGAACTTGGTGGCGATAGAGGCGACCTCGCGCAACGTGGACGACGACAGTTCGGTAAGCCGTGTCGTGTTGGAATCGACCAGGCGCGCCGAGCTGGCAAAAGTCTGCGCGGCCTTTTCCGTCGTTGCGGCAAAGCTCTGTGTGCTGCCGCTCAGGCGTTCGTCGACCTGACCCAGATTGACCGCGGCCTGCTCGATGAGCTGACCGAGCTGCGAGCTGGAGGTGGACATGCGGCCGATGAGATCGGCGACACTGTCGGAGAGCGACGAGCGCGCGCCTTCGACCGCCGACAAGGTTTCGGCCGTGCGGCTGGCGAGCGCGTTGACGAGGGCGGCGTTTTCGCTGCGCAGCTTCTCGGTCGCACGTTCGGTGACCTCTTCCATGCTCTTTTGCAATTCCGAGCCGCCCTGGGCAAAACGTTCGACCAGCGGCCGCGCCGTTTCGTCGAGGATTTTGGCCATCTCGGCGGAACGCGACGCGAGCATGGTGTTGAGCTCGCGGGTGTTGGCGCCGATGGTCTTGGCGGCATCGTTGGTGCTCTGGCCGATATGCTGGCCGACCGCGGTGAAGGTTTCCGCGATCACATTGGCGCGCGAAACCAGCTGAGCCTCGGCGCTCGACACCTGCTCGTTGAGCCTCTGGCCCATCGTCTCGGCGGTGTAGGCGAGGCGGTTTTCGACACCGGCGATCTGCTCCTCGACACGGGCAGCCGCAGCCGCGGCGCTCGAGGCAAGGCGCTCGTCGGCGCCGGCAAGCGCCTGCTCGATTTCGCGGGCGTGGACGGCCAGTTCCTGACCGGTCTGGCGTGCACGGTCGGCAACCCTCTGCTCGGTGCTGGCAAAGGCGCCGACAATGGTCTCGGCGTGCCCACCGATCGCGCTGCTGCTGTCGGCGATGCGCGACACCAGGCGCTGGTCCGCATCGTCGAAGATGCGGGCGATTTCGGATGCACGCGACGACAGCGCTTCCGAACCTTCGGCGATACGCGAGAGCAGGTGCTGGTCGGCGGCATCGAAGATGCGGCCGAGATCCGATGCGCGTGACGCCAGCGCCTCGGCCGATTCGCCGATGCGCATGCTCAGCCGCTGGTCGGCGCCTTCGAAATTGCGCAGGATGTCGCCGGCGCGTGCTGCCAGCGACTGCGCCGTCTCGACGGCGCGGGCAACCAGCTTCTGGTCCGCCGCGTCGAATGTGCCGGCGATCTCGCCGGCGCGGGCGGCCAACTGCTCGGCCGTCGCCTCGGCGCGAGCCAGCAACGTGTTGTGCGTGTCGTCATGCCGGGCAAGCAGCGCGCTCGAAGTATCCTCGGCCCGCGCGATCAAGGCACTCGACGTGTCTTCTGCACGTGCATGCAGGCGGCGATCCGCCTCCTCGAAGGTGCGGGCGATGTCCTCGGCCCTGGCCAGCAGGGCCGCCGAAGTCTGCTCGGCGCGTTCGGCGATCTTGCGGTCGGCATCGCTGAAGGCGGCACCCGCCTGCTCGTGCAGCGCGCTGGTGACTTCCATGACCTTCTCGCGCAAGGCGCCGGCGACGAAGACGGCGCTTTTCTCAAGCACGGCGCGGACATTGTCGACACCCACCGACAGCGCACGCTCCATGGTTCCGGCGCGCTCCTCGATGATGCCGGTCTGCCGGCTGAATGCCTGCTCGATCTTCTCGACATCGGCGGCGATTGCAGCGGAAATATCGGTGCTTCTGGCGGCGATCTGATCGATATGGCCGGACAGCGAGCGGTCGACGTCCTTGCGCGTATCGGTCAGTTTTACGAGATCGTCTTCCAGCGCACGGGTCAGCATGTTGCGGCCTTCGGCCAGCTTGCCGACGTGCCCGGCGATGATGTCGTCGACCTCGCTGCGGCTCGCCGCAAGCTTCTGCATATCGGCTTCGAGCGCGCGCCTGAGGATGTCGCGGCCCTCGGCCAGCTTTTCGACCTGGCCGGCGACCAGCCCGTCGATGCTGGAACGGCTCTCCGCCAGCTTGGCGAGATCGTCTTCAAGCGCCTTCGACAGGGTCGAACGATCCTGGACGAGCCTTTCGCTGTGGCCTTGGAGGAGGCCGTTGACGTTTTCCAGATCGGCTTCCAGCACCCGTGCGAACTCCGAACGGTTTTCGGTCAGCTTCTGCGACTGGTCGGCGATGGTGCCCTTGATCATGTTCAGATCGGCTTCCAGCGCACGCCTGAGAATGTCGCGGCCTTCGGCCAGCTTTTCGACCTGGCCAGCGACCAGCCCGTCGATGCTGGAGCGGCTTTCCGCCAGCTTGGCGAGATCGTCTTCGAGCGCCTTCGACAGGGTCGAGCGATCCTGGGCAAGCCTGTTCATATGGTCGGAGACAATGCCGTTCACGCTCTGCAGGTCGGTTTCCAATGCGCGTGAAAGCTGGCTGCGATCCTCGGCCAGTTTTTCGGACTGGCTGGCGAGGGTGCTCTTGATCGTATTCAGATCGGCTTCGAGCGCGCGCTTGAGGATGTCACGGCCTTCGGCCAGCTTCTCGACCTGGCCAGCGACCAGCCCGTCAATGCTCGATCGTCCTTCCGCCAGCTTGGCAAGGTCGGCTTCGAGCGTCTGCGACAGCAGCGTGCGATCGTCGGCGAGCCTGGTCGAATGACCTTCGATCAGATTGCGTATGCCCGACAGATCGCTCTCCAGCGCTCTGCTTAGCTCGGTCCGGTCTTCGGCCAGTTTCGCCGAATGATTCTCGATCACGCCCTTGATGCCGATAATGTCGCTTTCCAGCGCCTTGGTAAGAATGGCGCGGCCTTCGGCGATCTTCTCGACCTGGCTCGCGACCAGACCGTCGACGCTGGCGCGGCTGTCGGCCAGCTTGCCGAGATCAGCCTCGAGCGCGCGCGAAAGAATGTTGCGGCCCTCGGCGAGTTTGCCAACATGCCCGGCAACCATTTCATCAATGATCGTACGGGCTTGCACCAGTTTTCCGGAGTCGTCGTTCAAGGCCTGGGACAGCCGGCTGCGGCCGTCTTCGAGCCGCTCGAGATGGCTACCGAGTGAAGCGTCGATGGCGGCGCGCGACTCGTTGACCTTGCGCAGATCCTCTTCGAGAGCGCGCGAGATCAGGTTGCGGCCTTCGGCCAGCTTCTGAACCTGGTTGGTCACGGCGGCGTCGATGCCGGCGCGACCTTCGGCGAACTTCGCCAGATCGGCCTCCATCGCAGCCGCCATGCGGTCCCGGCTTTCGGAAAGCTTGCGGCTGTGGTCTTCGATCGCTTCCTCGATGCCGACGCGGGCATCGGAAAGCCGCTGGATGTCGGTGTCGAAGGAACGCGATACGACATGACGGGCCGCTTCCATGCGGCCGGCGAAATCGCTGGCGCGGGCTTCGAGCATCGACGAGGTGGACGAGACGATGTCGGCCATATCGGCGCCGATCTGGGTCTTGCCCTGATCGATCATCGCCGACAGCGTGTCCTTGCTCTCCGCGAAGGTGTGCGCGATCTCACGCGCGCGCTCGACCAATGTCTCGTTGATCTGGCGTGCGCGGGCTTCGAGAGCGGCATTGAGTTTCTGCGTGCCGGTGTCCAGCGCCTCGGCGCGGGTCTGGAATTCGCTGATCAGAGCCTGGCCGCGCTCGGCCAGCGTCCGTTCGATGCCGTTGAGGCTGGCTTCGAATTCGGAATTGAGCGTGCGCGCGGCACCGCCGAGCAGCGACACCATGCCGGTGGTGCGGTCGTCGAGCAGGTCGGTCAGCGATCGGGTGAGACCGTCGGTCGTGTCCGTCAGCTTGGCAATGCGGGTGTCGAGCAGGCTGGCGAAGGCTTCGCCGGACGTTGACAGCCGGTCGGTGATCGAATCGAGTCGGCCTTCGACCGAATCGAAGATCGACATCGAGCTTTCGTTGATCCTGTCGATCAGCGTGTCGCCGGAATTGGTGATCGTCATCGACAATTTGGTCGATGCGTTGAGGATCGAGTCACGAATGATGTCGCTGGCAGCGCCGATTTCATCCTTCAGCGTCTCGTGGGCGCCGGTGATCGAGGCGCGCACCCGCTCGGCGTGGGTGACAACGGCTTCGCGCTCGCTGCCGAGCCCGTCGACAAGCGAACGGATGCGGGATTCGTTCTCCGAATAGGAGCGTTCGATCTGGTTGACCTCGCTGTGGACCAGGGTTTCGAGCTCGACGGCACGCGCCAGCGTGCGTTCGATGCCTTCACCCATGGCCGCCACCTCGCGGCGGACGGCCTGCCCGACCATCATGACGCGGTCCTGGGCAAGGTTTTCCGGTTCGGCCAGGCGGAAGGCCACTTCGGTCATCGATTGTGCGGCAATGCGCATTTCTTGCGCGCGCCGGATCATCGCCGCGAAGGCCCAGAACAGGATGATAGGAATGATCGCCGCGACCGCCAGCCCGATCAGCTCGGGGCGGGCGAGAAACTGGTCAAGCGTGCGGATTTTCCAGATGCTGGGCCCAAACAAAAGATTGGCCAGGCCGCCGGCGCCCGCAATCCAGGCCAGCGAAACGAATGCCACGACCCAGTAGATCGTGTTCGAAGCGCGGCGATTGAGGGTATGCAGAAGCGACTTGTAGTCTTTTTGACGGTCGTCATTGGCTGGTGCGAAACCGGCCGGCTGGGAGCTGTTGCGGGTTTCCACAGGGCGCAACTCGGCCGGCTTGGCCTTGGCTGCGGGCTTTGCGTTCTGGCTCTGATTGGCAGGAGCGGCGGCGGGCTGCGGGCTGCGGCCTTCGCGCGCCAATTCGTCCGCGGCTTGCGATATCTGTGCTTCCAGGTCTTCCATCGAAGCGGCGATGTCGAGGTCGCCGGTGTCTCCGCTCAGATCGAGATCAAGTGCCTTTTCGAGTTCCCTGGCTACGTCGCTGTCGAGAGTTCTGGTCGTCGTTGTTGGTTTCTTCGCCATGCCTTCGCTACCCTGTACTAGCTGCCGCGGGACTTATGATTCTGGTTGTCTTATCCCATGCAGGAGGCTGAAAATGGACCCCTCGTATCGTAATGACACACAGGGGTAAAGAAAACCTGCATTCCGCGAGATACGTAAAACTTTAAATATAAGGTTAACAGGAACGTGATTTCGCGGCCTCTGCGGCAACAATTTTCCGGGCCATTCATTAACGCGATAGCTACGGAAATCGCGTAGTTTTTTCGGCGGTCGGGACAAGGAGTTTCAAATTGGTACGCGGTGAAAGCGGCATTGCCTTTTCAATGCCCGGTGGCGATGTGTCGGGAACGGGTCGAGCGCGACCGGTGGACCTGGCCCATCTTGCACGTCAGACGATGGGTGACCGGGGCCTTGAGCAGGAGGTGCTGGCGCTGTTCGTGCAGCAGGCGCTTTCCGTCCGCGACAAGATAGCCGACGCCGACGTCAGGGAACGACTGCTTCTGGCGCATGGGCTGAAGGGTTCGGCGCGAGGGGTCGGCGCCTTCGCCATCGCCGACTGCGCAACCGACATCGAGCGTCAGCCCGAAGACGTCAGAACCCTCAAGCGTCTTGGCACTTTGATCGAGGAAGTGCGCGATTTCATCGCCGCCATCAGTCGCTGAAATCGGTTTTCCCTAAAAAACGTCACGCAGCGCCGCTTTCGCACGGCAGTTGACTTGTCTGGCGGAGTGATTATCTCGGCTGGGACTCCCTTCAGGTGACAAATGACCAAGCTGACCTTCATCGCCCATGACGGCACTCATTTCGACGTCGATGCCGAAAACGGCTCGACCGTCATGGAAAACGCAATCCGCCATGCGGTGCCGGGGATCGAGGCCGAATGCGGCGGCGCCTGCGCATGCGCGACCTGCCATGTCTATGTCGACGAGGCATGGACGGCCGAGGTCGGCGAACCGGAAGCGATGGAGGAAGACATGCTGGACTTCGCCTATGAGGTCCAGCCGAACTCGCGGCTGTCGTGCCAGATCAAGGTGCGCGACGCTCTCGACGGCCTGGTTGTGCGCGTGCCCGCCCGCCAGGGCTGAGCCGGCTTTTTTTCCGCTGCAGCTTGGCAGCAGGCCTATGGTCATGCAGTGTCGCGCGGTTTCCGCATCGAGGCGCTTTTCATGACCGATATTATCAAGACGGACGTACTCATTGTCGGGGCAGGGCCTGTCGGCCTGTTCGCTGTGTTCGAACTCGGCCTCTTCGACATGAAGTGCCATCTGATCGACATTCTCGATCGTCCTGGCGGACAATGCGCCGAACTCTATCCGGAAAAGCCGATCTACGACATTCCCGGCTGGCCGCTGATCACGGCGCAGGGCCTGGTTGACAAGCTGCTCGAGCAGATCCACCCGTTCAAGCCGGAATTCTCCTACAACCGCATGGTTTCTAGCCTCGAAAAGCTCGAGGATGGCAGCTTTCGCGTCACCACCGACGAGAACGAGGTGTTTGAAGCCAAGGTGGTGGTGATCGCCGCTGGCGGCGGCTCGTTCCAGCCGAAACGGCCGCCGATCCCGGGCATCGAGCCCTATGAAGGCAAAAGCGTCTTCTACTCGGTTCGCCGCATGGAGGAATTCCGCGGCCACGATCTCGTCATCGTCGGCGGCGGCGATTCAGCGCTCGACTGGACGCTGAACCTGCAACCGGTGGCAAAAAGCGTGACGCTGGTGCACCGTCGCCCGGAATTCCGCGCCGCGCCCGACAGCGTCAACAAGATGTACGCCATGCAGGCGATGAAGGAGCTGGATTTTCAGGTCGGCCAGGTGACCGGCCTGACCGGCGCCGACGGCCAGCTTGCCTCGGCGATCATCAAGGGACCTGACGGCGACGTCGAAGTGCCTTGCACGCGCATGCTGCCGTTCTTCGGCCTGACCATGAAGCTCGGGCCGATCGCCGAATGGGGGCTCAATCTCCACGAGAACCTGATCCCGGTCGATACCGAGAAATTCCAGACCTCGGTATCAGGCATTTTCGCCGTCGGCGACATCAACTGGTATCCCGGCAAGCTGAAGCTGATCCTGTCGGGATTCCATGAGGTGGCGCTGATGGCGCAGGCCGCCAAGCGCATCATCAGCCCCGGCGAGCGCATCGTGTTCCAGTACACGACGTCGTCGACCAGCCTGCAGAAGAAGCTCGGCGTCCACGATTGAAGTCTGGAGCATGATCCCGAAAGTGGTTCCGGTTTTCGGACAAGATCGTGCTCAAACGAACAGCTAGAGCCTACTCCGCCAAGATTGGAGCCGCGGTCTCGTCATTGCCGCGCAGCACTTTTTCCGGCATCAGCGCGAGCATCACCAGCGCCAGGACCAGCGTCGCTGCGGCGGCGAGAAAGATCATCACGAACGGCAATCCGGATATGACCTGTCCCGCGGCCGGCGTGCCTTCGCCGGCAAGCGGCAAGCCGTAGCCCAGGGCGACGGCGCCGAGCATGGCGACGCCGAGCGCGCTGCCCAGCGAACGCAGGAACGTCAGCACGCCGGTGGCGACACCGAGATGCATGCGGTCGACGGCATTCTGGACCGAGACCGTGACCACCGGAAAGGTTGTTCCCGAGCCCAGCCCGATGCAGATGGTCAGCACTTCGACCACCACCAGTGGGGCATGTTCGGCAACGAGGCTGAGCAATCCCAGGCACAGTATGGCGAATGTCACCCCCACCATGGCGATCCGCTTGTAGTGGGTAAAGCGCGGGATCGTGCGGCCGCTGAATGTCGCGCCGGCCACCGTGCCGAGCAGCAAGCCGAGCATGGCGATGCCCGATTGGCTGACCGACAAACCGACGATCGATTGCAGATAGACAGGCAGGTAGACCGCCAGCCCGATATTGGCGGCCTGCAGCATGAACATCGAAAGCGTGCCGGCGCGAACAATCGGATTGCCAAGCACTTCGAGCGAGATCAGCGGTTCGGCCGCGCGCAGCAGGCGCAGCGCAAAGGCGGCCCAGAAAACTGCCGAACAGGCAACGAGCCCGAGGATTTCGCGCGACATCCAGGGATAGGTGCTGCCGCCCCAGTTCAGCGCCAGCAGCAGCAGCGCCGTCGCCACCACCAGAAGCACCGCGCCGAGGCCGTCGATGCTATGATGTTTTGCCGCGATCGGCAGTTTCTTCAGCGGCTTGTTGATGATCGCCATCGCCGCAAGGCCGAGCGGAATGTTGATCCAGAAGATCAGCGACCAGTGCAAATGTTCGGCAAAGGTGCCGCCAAGCAGCGGACCGGCGATGCTGGCGACAGCCCATGTGCCGGCGATCCAGGCGGCATAACGCGCCCGCTCGCGCGGCGGCACGAGGTCGCCGATGACTGTCTGCGCCAGGGCAAACAGCCCGCCGCCGCCGGCGCCCTGGATCGCCCGGCCGATGACCAGGACGAGCATGTTCGGCGCCATGGCGCTGACCAGCGATCCCAGGAGAAAGATCAGGATCGCCGCGTAGACGGTCGGCCGCCGCCCGTAGACATCGGAAATCTTGCCGTAGAGCGGCGCCACGGCGGTGGCGGTCAAGAGATAGCCGGTGACGATCCATGGCAAATATTCGGCATGACCGAGCGCCCGCCCGATCGTCGGCATGGCCGGCGAGACGATGGTCTGGTCAAGTGCCGCCAAAAGCATCGACAACAACACCCCAGCGATGATGGCGTTTTTCTCGCTTTCGCTGAGCGGCGTGCCGGCTTCCACCATCGTTTGCTTGTCGACAGCCTGGTCCATGCTGGGTCGTCCATGTGTTTGCGTGCGCTTCCTAAGGCCGCTGGCTGGGCCGATGAGGTGCGTCTGCCGCGTCGAATGATTGCGTCTCGTGCTCTGGAGGTTGCGCCTTTGCCAACCTCAACTATGTCGTCCCGTATAGGCCGATTTCGACAGGGGCTCGAAAGTTTTTCGGCACTGGCACTACGCTTCGGCGAAATTGGCTTGCCGTCGATGCTACACTTTTGCTTGGCGAAATTCAGGCGGGTGGCAGCTGGCCACTCTCGATGCGCTGGATGCGGTAGCGCAGCAACCGCAGGATGCGGCTTTCGAAATTGACGCTTTCGATGCGATCGAACTGCACCTGAGCCTTGTCGTGCTTGGCAAGGATGGCGGCAGTGATATCGGCGGCCTTTGCCTTGGCCGCATTGCAGTTCTTCTGCGGATAGGCCGCCCTCAACGCATTCTCGAGTTCGCGGGCATGGTTCTTGGCGATTTCGACGTGGCGTTCCTCGTGGCGTTTGATGTCGGCCGACAGCGTGTCCCAGAACAGCTTTACATCCGGATCGGCTTTGTGCGGACGCCGCCACTCGGGAAGGATCACCTTGACCTTGACGGTGACAAAGGCCTCGGCAATCCCGCAGGATTTGGCGGTTTGCGCGTAGCTGATGCGGGTGGTGAACGCCATCTGGGTGGCGCCCGGATGCCGCGTCCCGGTGCTTTTTACCTGGGGGCCGTGTTTCGACAGCTGAGCCTCGATGTCCTCGAGCGTCCTGCCGCCGATGGCGAAGTAGCTATATGTCTTCACCAGGTTAGCCGCGCCCGCCGGCAAGGCGGTCAAAGCGAGCATCAGGGCGCACAGCAGGGGTCGTTTCATCATGTTGCCTCTTCAGCCACCTTGCTTTACGGCCGTTCCCGGCGCAACGGAATTGATCCCGGGCAGATCACACATGGTTGATGGACAATGACGACAAGGCGATGGCAGCTGGCGCACGGACGCCATCTCGACCTTGGCGGCAAGGCCGTGGTTGTCGGCATCCTCAACGTCACGCCGGACAGTTTTTCCGATGGCGGCCTGTTCGTCGCGGCCGATCGGGCGCTGGCCCAGGCGCGCCGCATGCTGGAGGAGGGGGCGTCTGTCATCGACGTCGGCGGCGAATCGACCCGTCCCGGTGCATCACCGGTGACCGCCGCGGAAGAGCAAGCCCGCATCCTGCCGGTCATCGCGGCACTCGCCGGACTTGGCGAAGCCCTGATTTCCGTCGACACCTATCGCGAGACTACGGCCGGGCTTGCCGTCGCCGCCGGCGCCCATATCGTCAACGATGTCTGGGGCTTGCAGCGCGAACCGGGCATCGCCCGTGTCGCCGCCGAGACCGGCGCCGGACTGGTCATCATGCACACCGGACGCAATCGCGAGAAGCTGCCCGACGTGATCGCCGATCAGTTTCTGTTTCTCGGGAAATCATTGGAAATTGCCCGCCACAACGGCGTCGGCGACGAGCATATCGTGCTCGATGCCGGCTTCGGTTTCGCCAAGGAGACGGCGGAAGAGAACCTCGACCTGATGGCGCGGTTTGCCGAACTCAATGCGCTCGGCTTTCCGCTGATGGCGGGGACATCGCGAAAGCGCTTTATCGGCAACGTTACCGGTCGCGATGCGATGGACAGGGCCGCCGGCACGGCAGCCACCAGCGTCATTCTGAGGCTGAAAGGCGCCGATCTGTTTCGCGTCCATGATGTCGCAATCAACGTGGACGCACTGGCCGTCGCCGATGCTATGCTGGCGCGCGAAACAGGCCAGGCAGGACGCTGAGCGATGTATGTCATCCGCATGAAGAATTGCGCCTTCTTTGCCCGGCACGGCGTGCTGGACGAGGAGGAAAAGCTCGGCCAGCGCTTCTATGTCGATGCCGCCCTTACCGTCGACCCCGGCAGCGCACTGGTCGATGATTCCATCAACGACACCGTCAACTATGGCATCGCCTTTGCGGTGATCGAAAAGATCATCACCGGACAGCGGCGCTTTCTGATCGAGGCGCTGGCGCTGGAGGTTGCCCGGGCGCTTACAGCGCGGTTTCCGCAGATAAAAAGGGCCGAGATCACCGTGCGCAAACCGAATGCGCCGGTACCCGGTGTGCTCGATTATGTCGAGGTGACCGTTGTCTGGCCCGAATAACACCGTCTATCTCAGCCTCGGTGGCAATCTCGGCGACCCCGCGAAATCGATGGGTTCGGCGTTGCGCATGCTGGATGCCGATCGCGATACGCGCGTCGTTGCCGTCTCCTCGCTTTATCGCACGCCGCCCTGGGGCAAGCTCGACCAGCCGGATTTCTTGAATGCGGCGGCCGAAATTTCGACGGCGCTGGCACCGCGCGCGCTGCTCGATCTCTGCCTCGACGCCGAGCGCCGACTAAAGCGGGTGCGTGAGGAACGCTGGGGTCCGCGCCTGATCGACATCGACATCCTGGTATTCGCAGACCGCATCATCCATGAGACCGGGCTCGAAGTGCCGCACCCCAGGATGCTGGAACGCGCCTTCGTGCTTGCGCCGCTGGCCGAAATCGCACCTGGCCTAGCCGTTGGCGGCCGCAGCGTGTCGGAGCGGCTGGGCGCCGTCGACATTTCGGGCATCGAGCGGCTGCCGTCTGGCCAGAAGTGGTGGCTGGCTTAGCGGATTGCTATGGTTGGCCGACAGCACCATCAGTTGGTGGAAGACGGACCTTGGCTGTGGCAATCATCCATTCAACCACTTCCACGGGCACTTCAGGCTGAGATAAGATAACTGTCATCTTCCCATCGACATCTGAGAAGAAAATCTCGCCCACTATGTGATCATCTTGGTCGGCGAGTTCCAGATACATTCCGTCGCGTTGGACATCGCTTCCAATTGTGGCTGTATAGTTCCGCCCTGCCAGCTCAACCATGTGGCAAATACCCGAGTCTACCCAATTAACCTGAGAATCCACCACCGTCCAAAAACGTCTGTTCGTCCGGCGTCGTCTCGCGGCCCAGCATCCTGTTCCGATGCGGAAAGCGGCCGAAGCGCTGGACGATGTCGCGATGCTCGACCGCATATTTCAGATATTCGGAGGCCTTGGCGGTGGTCAGTTCCACCGACCTGAGCTGGTCGGCGAGGTGTTCCGAATGCTCATACGGCAAATAAAGAAAAACGCGGAGCACTTCGTCGAGCAACAGGTCCTGGCCCGCGGCAATCGCCTTGCCCGCAAAATGCCGCGCCAACGCATCGGTGGCGTACATGTGGCCGGTGCCGCGAAAGCAGTTTCGCGGAAACTGGTCGAGCAGGATCATCAGCGCCAGTGAGCCCTCGGCATGGTCCGACCAGTGGTCGCATTCGCGCCGGGCGGCGGCGAAGTGCAGGTCAAGGAACCGGTCGCGAAAGTCGGTATCGAAGGCATCGTTTTTCTCGAACCACGCATCTTCTCCGGCCTCACGCCAGAATTTGGTGACGGCGAGCGCCCGTTCATCCAGTTCGGTCATCGGCTTACTCCCCCGCAGGCTCGGATTTGTGCAGCACGCCGGCCGTCTCTTCGTTGAGCGCCTGGCCGGGACGGCGCGGCGGGGCAAGCGGCGTCGGGATGGGCGTGTTGATGTTGCCTTTCAGGAAGCGCCGGCCGGCGCGAACGCCTTCAGCCAGTTGTATCTCGAAACGGGCAGCATCGCGGCGCCGCACATCCTCGATCACCTCGGCGACGTCTTCGGGGTCGACACCCAGCGCTTCCAGGGTGGAACCGCCGAAAATGAGCGCCGATTCGAAGGTTTCGCGGAGCTGGAAGTCGACGCCGGCGCGAATGAGCTGCAGCGCGGTTCCGCGATCGAAGGCGCGCGCCAGCACCGTCAGCAATGGAAACTCCGCCTTGATCAGCTCCGCGATGCGCACGGCGGCGTCCGGCTTGTCGACGCAGATCAGCACGGCGCGCGCCCTTCCGGCGCCGGCGGCACGCAGAATGTCCAGCCGCGTGCCGTCGCCATAGTAGACCTTGAAGCCGAAATCCGCGGCCGCCTGGATCATTTCGACATCATTGTCGATGATCGACACATCGATGCCGCGCAGCAGCAGCGGCTGGCTGGCGATCTGGCCGAAGCGGCCGAAGCCGATGACCAGAACACTGCCGGTGAGGCCGTCGGCAATATCGACGCCTTCGAGCGATTGCTCGTCGCGCGGCGTCAGATATTTGAGCGCGATGATTGCCAGCGGCGTCAGCACCATCGAGATGATGACGATCGCAGTCAGGGTCGCATTGGCCCGGCTGTCGATGATGCCGACCGCCGCGGCTGCGGAATAGAGGACGAAGGCGAATTCGCCACCTTGCGCCATGAACACGGCGCGCTCGAGCGCTTCCCGGTGACCGGTCTTGAGCAGGCGGGCGACGATGTAGATGCCGAGCGCCTTCATCACCATGTAGGCGACGACGTAGATGGCGACCAGGCGCCAGTTCTCGACCACCACATGCAGATCGAGCGACATGCCGACGGCAAGGAAGAACAGGCCGAGCAGGATGCCGCGGAACGGCTCGATGTCAGCCTCCAGCTGGTGGCGAAAGGTCGATTCCGACAAAAGCACGCCCGCCAGGAAGGCGCCCATCGCCATCGACAGGCCGGAGAGCTGCATGGCGAGCGCCGAACCGAGCACGACCAGCAGGGCCGCCGCGGTCATCACTTCGCGAGCGCGGGCGTCCGCCAGTATGCGGAAGAACGGATTGAGCAGATAGCGACCGGCCACCACCAGCCCGACAATCGCGGCAAGGCCAATGCCGACCTCGGTCAGCCGTTGCGTCAGGCTCATATCGGCGCCACCCGGCGCCAGGAAGGCGATCAGCGCCAGCAGCGGCACGATCGCCAGATCTTCGAGCAGCAGGACGGAAACGATGCGCTGGCCTTTTGGTGAAGCCATTTCGCCGCGTTCTTCGAGCAGTTGCATGACGATTGCCGTCGACGTCAGCACAAAGCCGGCCCCGGCGACGAAGGACACGGCAATCGGAAAACCGCCCGCCAGTCCGACGCTGGTCAGCAGAAGCGCGCATACGCCGACCTGCAGCGCGCCGAGGCCAAAAATTTCCCGGCGCAGGCCCCAAAGCCGCGATGGCTGCATCTCCAGCCCGATAATGAACAGGAACATGACCACGCCGAGTTCGGCGACATGGAGAATGGCTTCCGATTCGGAGAAGATGCCGATGCCGAACGGGCCGATGACCACGCCGGCTGCGAGATAGCCGAGGATAGAGCCCAGCCCCATGCGTTTGAAGATCGGTACGGCAACGACGCCTGCGGCAAGCAGCGCCACCACCTGAATGAGATCGCTGCCCGATACGTCCGCTGCCATGCCTCTTGTCCCTGTCTCTCCCAGCACTCCTTGCATGCAGTTGGAGCGGGAGGCAAGGGCGAGAAGCCTGCCAGGAAGGGTAGGGTGCGTTAGAAGCGATTCCCTTGGTGGAACAACGGTCACCGCTTGCCTGCCGGACGTTCGGCATCTATATCTGATTAATGCTTGACCATTCGTCCCGTCCGTCGCCGCTGCCGCATATCCCGATGGACGCACTCAGCGAAGTGCTGCGGGACTTTCGCTTGAGCGGTGTCAACTATGGCCGCTGCGAGCTCCGACATCCCTGGAGCATAGAATTTCCGCAACAACAGCTGCTTCGGTTTCACTTTGTCGGCCAGGGTCCGTGCTGGATTCATACCGAAGCGCAAGGCTGGCAGGAGTTGCGCGATGGCGATCTTGTGTTGCTGCCGCAAGGCGTCGCCCATCGGCTGGCGAGTGCGCCGGACGTGGTGGGCGACTCGCTCGAGGGGTGCCAGGTGACCAAGTTGGGGGGCAATGTCTGCGAAGTGGTAAGGCAGGGAACGGGCGCGACAAGCACCCTTTTCTGCGGCTCGATGGCCTTGGGCTCCTGTGCGCTCAATCCATTGATCACATTGATGCCGCCCATCATCAAGGGTTGCGACGTGGCCGGCAATGACCCTGTCGTCGGCCCTTTGCTGGCGGCCATGACGGTGGAGGCCGCACAACCGCAGATGGGCAGCGCCACGATTCTGTCGCGTATGGCGGACTTGCTGACGGCCCGGCTCATCCGCTGCTGGGTCAATTGCAATGGCGCCGTGACCACCGGTTGGCTCGCAGCCATTCGCGACCCCCATATCGGCCGCGCCCTGGCAGCCATGCACCGAGACCCCGGCCATAACTGGACGCTGGGAAGCCTCGCCGGTGTGGCAGGCCAATCGCGCTCGATTTTCGCCGAGCGTTTCAGCGCTGTCTTGGGGGAGGGTGCCGCACACTATCTCGCCCGCCTGCGTATGCAGCTTGCCCGCGAATTGCTGGGGCAAAACGGCATGTCGGTTGCCGAAGTCGCTACCCGTTTGGGCTATGATTCCGAGGCATCCTTCGCTCGCGCGTTCAAGCGCATCACCAATGTCTCGCCGGGCGTTGTGCGCCGCACAATTCCCGGACGAATGGACATGAATTTCGGATTTTAAGGTACATATCATCCGGGCTGACTCGCCTATCTAAGATCTCCAACCTTTGGAGATCCTCCCGTGACTGACACAACATTACAGCTTGAAGACGCCGCGATCGGCCTTGACGCCGATGCGCCGTCCGCATGGAACGCAGCCACCTGGTTTGCGGTCATTTCATTGGCGGCCACCAGCTTTGCCCTAGTGTCGGCCGAGTTCCTGCCGGCGGGTCTGTTGACCCCAATGGCGCGCGATCTCGGCATCAGCGAGGGCACAGCCGGGCAGGTCGTCACCGCCACCGCCTCGGTCGGCGCCGTGACGGCCATGCTGTGCAATGTTCTCATCGGCCGATTGAACCGCAAGACCGTGCTGGTCGGCCTCATGGCCCTGGCGGTCGCTTCCAATATTCTTGCAGCGCTGGCGCCCAATTTCTGGCTGCTGTTGCTAGGCCGAGCCGGGCTGGGAATTGCTCTCAGCGCTTTCTGGGCACTTTCGGTTGCCGTCGTGGCTAGGCTGGTTGGCGCCAATGCGACAGGTCGGGGCATGGCTATCGTCACCCTCGGCGTTTCGCTTGCCACCATCGCCGCGCCGTCGATGGGGGCCTTGATCAGCGACTGGCTGGGATGGCGCAGCGCGATGGCGATGACAGCGGGGCTAGCCGTGGTTGCCATGCTGCTGCAGTTTCTCAGCCTGCCGACCTTGCCAGCAACCGCCAGCAATAGTCTTGGAGACGTGTTTCGGCTGACGCGGCGGCGTGGCATTCAACTCGGCATGCTTGCCATTGTCTTGCTGATGACAGGACATTTCGCCGGTTCGGTCTATGTGCGCCCCTTCCTCGAACACGTGACGCTGCTTGCAACCGGGCCGATTGCACTCGCGCTGCTCGGATTTGGCATCGCCGCTGTGGTCGGCAATATTGCCGGCGGCCGTTTGGCCGATGCCAATATCCGCGTGGCTCTCGTGGTCACCGCCGTGTTGATGGCGTTTGCGGCGCTGGCATTGGTGCTTTGGGGCGTGCAAATTGGCGCTGCCTTCGTATTCGTTACACTTTGGGGCTTCGCCTTCGGCATGGGGCCGGTGGTGCTGCCGACCAATCTGTCCCGCGCGGCACCTGATGCGCTGGAAGCAGCGGGCAGCCTGATGGTCGTCTCTTTCCAAATTGCCATCACCATTGGCGCGGTTGTCGGCGGCTACGTCGTGGACAATTACGGTGCCACGGCGCCCCTGACGCTGACCGCCATCCTTGCCGCATCGACAGCCGTGCTGGCGCTGCTGCAGCCTCGTGGCTGAACCCTGCCCCAACTGACACGGGCGGCCTGAATCCGGGGCCGCCGCGATGTTGCAGCCGCGTTACACAAGTTTACGCGACGGTTGCGTTGCGTGTTGCCACAATCGGGCGCTAAGGACAGTCGGCTTCGGCCATTGGAGGACCAGTGACGATCAAGTCGCGGCCTTTCTGAGGAGATGACTGACATGAAGAAGTTTTTGCTTGTTGCCGTTGGCATCGCGGCGCTTGCCGGTTCGGCCTGTTCGAAGGCGCCGGAGTGCACGACGGAAATGCTGACCAAGAAGGCTCAGGATGTGACGACCGCTCTGCAGGAGGCGATCACCAAGGATCCGTCCAAGGCCGCCGATCTCACCGCCAAGGTCCAGGCGGTCACCACCAAATATTCGGGCGCGACCACGGCGGCAGAGGCCTGCAAGGCCTATGACGACGTGCTTGCCGCCATCAAGGGCTGAGCGAAGCGCTGATCTGTTTGCTTTGAAAGGAGGCGGTGGCCATTGGCTGCCGCCTCCTTTTTGCGTTCAGGACGGGTTCTCAGTTCGGCTCGATGGAACCGACTTCGACGGCATCGATCCGCTTCAAGCTCATGCCGATAACCGGCACCAATTGCTTGTCGACGCGCACTGCAATCGTCACCGTCATCGAATTGTCGTCGGGGATGCGGGCCTGCATCACCCCGCGCAGCTGGTTGCGGTTGATGGTGAAGACGACCTTGCGGGCATCGACCACATTGCCGCCGATGATGTCGAGGCCGGTTCCGGCAGCGCCACCCATGAAATTGCCCTTGTAGCCGTCGCGCCCCTTGCGTTCGACGGTCGCCGACATTTTCTGCGTGAACACGCCGACCCGACAGTCACCATCGAGCGTCATGCCGGTTCCGCCGTCAGGCGTGGAGCCGGTGAAATTGCAGGAGAATTTCGTGCCCTTGTACTTGCCGGCGACGATTTCACCCGGGCCGACCCATTGGCCTTCAACCGTGTGAAAGAACTGCTTGTCGGGCTCTGCCGCAAACGCCTTCCCCGCCAGGCCCACAGGTGCCGCAGCCGCGATCGTCAGGGGCAGGACGGTGGACAGAATTACGCTTTTCATCGACGACACCCGGCAACAAAGTGACTGTTGTTGGAACTCGTCTGACCATGAACAAGATTGGTTAATGCTTGATGACCGTCACTTGCCGGGAACAGGTGTTTCCTCTTCCTTTTTGGTTGCAAACGATGTCAGCGCCGACAGGAAATCGCCCATGCCTGGCCTCTTGCCGGCGATGAAGGGCAGGGGCCGCGCCGTTTCCATCGCCGCTATGCCGATGCGTGCCGTCATCATGCCGTTGACGACGCCTTCGCCAAGCTTCGCCGAAAGCCGGGCGGCAAGGCCGTGCCCGACGATTTGTTGAACAAAGCTGTCGCCGACGGCGATCGAGCCGGTGACCGCCAGATGGGCGAGAACGCTGCGCGCCAGCCGGAAGAAGCCCAGCGTGCCCGGCCGGCCGCCATAAAGCTCCGACAGGCGGCGAATGAGGCGCCCGGCTTCGAACACGACATAGGCGACATCGACGATTGCGCGAGGGCTGACTGCCGTCACCAGCGATACGCGCTTTGCCGCTTCGAGGATCATCACCTTGGCCCTGATATCGAGCGGCCCGAGGATTTCGGTCTCGGCCAGGCGCACCAGATTGCCGCCGTCAATGATCTCGCCGCGCAATTCGGCCAGCGAGCGCCGGCCGGCCGCGGTTTCGGGTTTGGCGGCGACAAAGGCCGAAAGCTCGTCGACAACTGAGCGTGCGGCCTTCGGATCGTCGCGCGCGACAGCATCCAGCGCCCGTTTCTGCAGCTTTTCGACTTCGGCGAGGCGGGCAATCGCCAAAAACTCGCGGAAAAGGATAATCACAAGCGCCAGTGCCGCGACCGTGGCCATTCCGGCGGCCAGCCAGCCCAGCCATTGCGCACGCTCGAACAGGTCGCGAATCAACTGGTCGGTCCACAGACCAACAGCCAGCGAAACAAGCACGCCGAACGCGCCGAAGAAGATGCTGGCGAGCAGCGAACGCTTGCGCGGCGCGGTGGCGGGCGGCGGTTCGGCAGCAATGATATCGGGCTCGTCGAAGACGTCGATCTCGGCCGGCACGACAACAGCCATGTCGGTCTTCGTCGTGCGCGGCTTTCGCGCCGGCGCCACCTCGACTTGCGCGCGATGGTTTGCCGCCTCTTGCCTGGTTGCGGCCTCCGGCTCGATGCGGAATGCCGCCGGTCTGCGGGGCGCGGTCATGCCAGATGGTCTCCGATCAGGAACTGCAGGGCACGGTCAAGCCTGATATGCGGCAGCGACAGCGTCACGCCTTCGGCCGTGCGTTCGAGTTTTGGCGGGCGAAAGCGCACGAAGCGGATCGCCGGGTCGTCATTGTTCTGCCGATGGTCTGGTTCGGAAATGTCGAAAACGGCATCAATCTTCTCCGGTAAGTCACCGGGAAATATAGCTGTTTCGGTTCTCCCATCAAACGTTTCGCCATTGATCCTTTCACCGCTCAACGGCGTGCCGATGATCACCGGCAGTGTTTCCCGGCCTTGTTTGACCGTGCCTTCCCTTGTCGCGCGCATGGCGGCCATGGCGACCACATCGACATCTGCGCCGGTGAAATTCGCCCGCGCCACGGCGCGGTCGGCAAGCCGCCGCACGATCGCCTGCAACCGGTCGTGGCTTTCGTGATGCAGATGGTCGGCCTTGGTCGCGGCCACCAAAATGCGGTCGATGCGCCGTGCAAACAGGTCGGTGAGAAAGCCGCCCCGGCCGGGGCGAAAACAGGAAAGGATTTCGGTGACGGCGCGTTCCAGGTCGGCCATCGCGCCGGGACCGGCGTTCAGGGCCTGCATGGCATCGATCAGCACGATCTGGCGGTCGAGGCGGGTGATGTGCTCGCGGAAGAACGGTTTGACGACATGCGTCTTGTAGGCCTCGTAGCGCCGCTCCATCATCGCCTGCAGCGATCCCGAGCGCGGCCGCCGGTCGTTCCGGATCGGCAAGGGCGCAAAAGTCAGCGCCGGCGAACCCTCCAGGTCGCCAGGCATCAGGAAGCGGCCTGGCGGCAGGGTCGAAAGCGCCCGCTCGTCGAGCTTGCAAGCTTTGAGATAGGCGGCAAAGCTCTCGGCGAGACGACGTGCCGTCATCTCGTCGGCGTCGGCATTGGGATCGATCGTGGCGGCAAGCGCCCGCCATGCTTGCGAAAGATCGGCGCGCACCGGCAGCGCCGCCATCTCGAAAGCTTCGCGCGAAAAATCGGCGAAGGATTTGCCGAGCAATGGCAGGTCGAGCAGCCATTCGCCCGGATAGTCGACAATATCGACCGACAATTTTCCTCGGGAAAACATACGGTTCCAGCCGGAAGCCGATTCGAATTCGATGGTCAGCCGCAGCTCGGAAATGGCGCGTGTCGAGTCCGGCCAGACGCGGTCGTTGACCAGGGCTGCGATGTGATCCTCGTACTGGAAACGCGGCACGGCATCGTCCGGTTGCTCTTCGAGGAAAGCCCGGGCGATGCGCCCCGACCTTTGCGCTTCGAACAGCGGCAGGCGCCCGCCACGGATCAAATTGTGGACAAAGGCCGAGATGAACACCGTCTTGCCTGCACGGGAGAGGCCGGTGACCCCCAGCCGCAGCGACGGAGAAAAGAGCCCGGCGGCGCGCCCGGACAGCGTATCCAGTGCAATCCGCGCCTCGTCGGTGAAAGTGGTCAGCGATGATGCCAAATCGGTTCTCTCGGGGTCTCGGTGAGTTCCGATATAGGCTCTGGAACCGGGCTTTGTAATGGTCTCAGAGATCGGCGGGGGTCAGGAAGGCCTCGAGATAGCCACTGCCTTGCGCGGCTTCGGCAAGATTGCCGTTGAACCGCACGACGGCAAGACCGGAAGTCGGGAAACCATGGTTGAGCATTCCCCTCGCAGCCTCGTCGCCGTCGCCCGAAACCGCCATGGCAAGATCTTCCGTCATCGGATTGTGGCCGATGACCAGCAGCGAGCCCGGCCCGCCATTCTTGCGGATAATGCCGAGGTAGCCGGCGGCGTCTTCGCTGTAGAGCGTGTCGAAAAACAGCACCCGGCCGGTATCGGTATGGCCGGCGAGGCCTTCCAGCGTCTGGCGGGCTCGCCTGGCGTTGGAGCAAAGCGTGATGTCGGGAATGTAGTTGCGGGTCCGCATGGCCGCCCCCATCACCTCGGCGTCGGCGATGCCGGACGCGTCGAGTGGACGATCGAAGTCGCGCACGCCGGGCAGCGCCCATCCGGCCTTCGCATGCCTCAACAGATAAAGTCTGCTCACCGAACCCTCATTGGCGCCGCAAAGTCTAGCAATGACATTGCAGGATTAGCCATGAGAAAGTCTCGCGCACAATGGCTGGCGCCCTCAAGCACAACGAATCATGTGGGAATTTGGCCGCACCCTTGCTGCAAAAGCTGTTGCCGGTGCCAGTTCACCAACATTAAAATTTGCGTGAGACTGCGGCCGATTGCGCTTGTGCAGGCGTCGGACGGCGAATATATAGGCGCAAAATTTGGGGTTGTTGGGTGAGTCGAATGAACGACATCGTTACCGCCGATTACGTACCCTCCGAAGACGAGCCGTTTATGAATGAGCGGCAGAAATCCTACTTTCGCCTGAAGCTCGTCACTTGGAAGAACGACATCTTGCGCGAAGCGCGCGAAACTCTCGAAATCCTGCAGCAGGAAAACGCCAACCACCCCGATCTTGCCGATCGGGCATCCTCGGAAACCGACCGCGCCATCGAGCTTCGCGCCCGCGATCGCCAGCGCAAACTCATTTCCAAGATCGATTCCGCGCTGCAGCGCATCGACGAAGGCACTTACGGCTACTGCGAGGAAACCGGCGAGCCGATCGCACTGAAGCGGCTCGACGCGCGTCCGATCGCGACCTTGTCGATCGAGGCGCAGGAGCGCCACGAGCGCCGCGAGAAAGTCTATCGCGACGACTGAGGCGTTCAGCTGGAGCAAAATTCGTAAGAAATGGCCGGTTTTCCCGGCCATTTTTTTGGCTCTCGGCTAATGCATGTCGCCCAAAAGTGGTCCCGGTTTTGGGACAACGACATGCATAAAAACAAAGACTTAAAGCGCGTTGCGCTTTATCGTTTCTGGCTGGAGAGCTCGCCGAGAAGTTTTGTCATCTCGTCGTCGAGTGAGGGCGGCGCCTTCGCTGCCGCCTTGCTCGCAGGCTTGGCGGCGCGCGGATCATCGAGCGAAACCTCAAGCTCCTTCATCAGCGTATCGTCGATGGAATCTTGCCTCGGCGGCGGCGCATGGCGAACGACATTGGCGTTGGCTGAGCCATAGGCAGGCAGCGGGGTGATGTTGGAGGGCTGATAGCTTGGCGCGGCCGGTTTCGGCGCCGGTGTTACCGGACGGGGTTTAACGGGCGCTGGAGCCGCATTGACCGGCTGCGGTGCTGGCGCCTGCCTCGCAGGTGCTGCGCCGGGTTGCGGCGCGCGCGGTCGCGGCGCCTGTTGCTGGCCGCCATCTCCGGTCAAGGCCGGGCGCCGTGGCGCCGCCAGTCGGATGTCGCGTTCGACGACGACATCGGTCGGGCCGCCGATCAGCAGCAGATGTTCGATATCGTCGCGCCGCACCAGCACCAGCCGGCGGTGGCTGTCGACGGCGGTGGCATCCATGACCGCCAGCCGCGTCTTGCGGTTTCTGCCACCGGCGACGAATGTTCCAAAAGTCAGGTTGCGGACAAGCTTGACGATGACGAGGATGATGACCAGCAGGACAAGCGCGGCAAACGTCCACAGGATTGCCGCGGCATATCCAGGACCGGCCACGCTATCCAGCATCTGCAGCATCGGTGCCCCCAAATCGCCTTGTCGAAGTGACGCGACACTAGACCGTTGCGGCAGGCGACCGCAAGTTGCGTTTCACGCGTCGTGAACAGCTTGAAACACTGTAAGCCCAACGGCACCATTTTTAACGGACATTTGCCGTCGGGGCCTTTTCCGGACTAGGAGAATGTGATTCAACCGGGCCAGGTGTCGGACACCGGAATTCACGAGCAGGGGGCACATGGCCAAGGAAACGCGCGGCGATTTCTATCCGGTACCTATCGTCGACCAGAACACAAGGCCGGGCGCGGTTGCCCGGCTCGTCGTCTTCATCGTCGTCCTGACCGGGGCTGCGATCGTTTTTGGGCTGTTCCGCGAGCGTCTTGGCGACCCCTTCCTGCTGGGCATGCTTGGCGTGCTGGCAATGATCGGTGTCGGCTTCCTGTTCGCCACCGCGATCGGTTTCGTTCAGATCGCGCCGCGCTCGACCAGCGACGAACTGTCGAAAGCCTTCGTCGATTCGATGTCGCAAGGCCTGCTCGTCACCGACACCAAGGGCCGTGTCGTCTACGCCAACCGGGCCTATGCCGACATGACGGGTGCCGCGTCGGCGACGGATCTGAAGACGGTCGAAGGGCTGCTTTCCGACATTCCCGAGGCCTCGGTGACCATCTACCGGCTGGCGTCCGGCCTGCGTGACGGCCAGCCGGGCGACGGCGAGTTCCGGCTGGCGCAATCCATTCGCCCAGGCGCCGAACCCGGCGCGCGCTGGTATCGCGCCCGCGCCCGCGCCTTCAGTGTTCCGGGCCAGCGGCTGCCTCTGCTCGCCTGGCAGCTTGCCGACATCTCGCAGGAGCGGGCCGAGCAGGAGCGCTTCTTTCTCGACCTGCAAAAGGCCATCGATCATCTCGACCATGCGCCGGCTGGCTTCTTTTCCGCCGACCAGGAAGGCCGCGTCACCTATATCAACGCCACGCTCGCCGAATGGCTGGGCGTTGATCTGGCCAGCTTCACGCCCGGCGCCGTCACACTGTCGGAGATCGTTGCCGGCGACGGCATGGCGCTGGTCCGCTCGGTCAAGGCCGATCCCGGCACCACCCGCAATGCCGTCATCGATCTCGATCTGACGACAGCCAAGGGCGAGGCACTGCCGGTGCGCTTCATGCACCGTGTTTCAGCCAGCCGGGAAGGGCTGAACGGTCCGACCCGCACCATCGTGCTCAACCGCACGCAGGGCGAGGACGCTTCCGCCGATCTTCGCGCCTCCGAGGTCCGCTTCACCCGCTTCTTCAACTCGACGCCGATGGCGATTGCCGCCGTCGACAAGAGCGGCCGCATCCTGCGCACCAACGCGCCGTTCCTGTCGCTGTTTTCCTCCGTCGTCGATGGCGACGCAGTCGATCGCCGCGTGCGGCTGGATACGGTGATCCACGAGCGCGATCGGCCGGCCTTTGCCGCGGCCTTCGAAAAGGCCCGGCAGCGGCAGGCTGACATCGAGCCGATCGACACGCTGCTGCCCGGCAACGAAGACCGCCACATACGCTTCTACGTCAACGCGGTTGCCGATAGCACCGGCGGCGAGGGCGCCGAGGAATCCGCCATCGTCTATGCCGTCGAGACCACCGAGCAAAAGGCGCTCGAGGGCCAGATGGCGCAAAGCCAGAAGATGCAGGCGGTTGGCCAGCTTGCCGGCGGCATCGCGCACGATTTCAACAATGTGCTGACCGCCATCATCATGGCGTCCGACCTTTTGCTGACCAATCACCGTCCGTCGGACCCGTCCTTCCCCGACATCATGAACATCAAGCAGAACGCCAACCGGGCGGCATCGCTGGTACGGCAGCTGCTGGCCTTCTCACGCAAGCAGACGCTGCGGCCGGAGGTGCTCAACCTGACCGACGTGCTCGCTGACCTCAGGATGCTGCTTGCCCGTCTGGTCGGCAACGACATCAAGCTGAAAGTCGATCATGGCCGCGACCTGTGGCCGGTCAAGGTCGACATCGGCCAATTCGAGCAGGTGGTGGTGAACCTCGCCGTCAACGCGCGCGATGCGATGCCGGCCGGCGGCGACCTCACCGTGCGCACCCGCAACGTCACCGAAGCGGAGTGCAAGACCTTTGCCTACCGCGAACTCACCCCGGCCGACTATGTGGTGGTCGAGGTCGAGGATACAGGCAGCGGCATCGCGCCGGACATCCTGAAAAAGATATTCGAACCCTTCTTCACCACCAAGGAGGTCGGCAAGGGCACCGGCCTCGGCCTGTCGATGGTCTACGGCATCATCAAGCAGACCGGCGGCTTCATCTTCTGCGATTCCGAAGTCGGCAAGGGCTCGACGTTCCGCATCTTCCTGCCGCGCCACATTGCCGAAGTGAGAAAGCCCGGCGATCCCGCCGATGCACCGGCCGCACCCGCGAAGATCGCCGACGCGGCCAAGGACCTCTCGGGGTCGGCCACGGTGCTGCTCGTCGAGGACGAGGATGCCGTGCGCATGGGCGGCATGCGGGCGCTGACGTCGCGCGGCTACACAGTCCATGAGGCGTCCTCGGGCGTCGAGGCGCTGGAAGTGTTCGAAGCGCTTGGCGGCAAGGTCGATATCGTCGTTTCCGACGTGGTCATGCCGGAGATGGATGGGCCGACGCTGCTTGGCGAATTGCGCAAACGGCAACCGGACATCAAGTTCATCTTCGTGTCCGGCTATGCCGAGGACGCGTTTGCCAGGAACCTGCCCGCGGACGCGCAGTTCGGCTTCCTGCCAAAGCCCTTTTCGCTCAAGCAATTGGCCACCATCGTCAAGGACGTGCTGGAGTCCTGATTTAGAGCGCCCCGCATGAAGTGCGTCGCCCGAATGTGAACAAGCGCACAGACGCCCGTGCCATGCCGTTTACACGTGCCGGCGCCGGGTAACGAGCCGTCCGTTCATAACCAGTGAGGTCCGGCGACTGGAGCTTCGCAATCGCCGCTTGCGCATCGACGCCAGCCTGCCATGATTGTGATGACAAACGCGGCAGGATTTGGGGAAGATGCCGTGACGCCACACAATGAGGCCGACAAGGGCGATTATGCCGAAACGGTGCTGTTGCCGGGCGATCCGCAACGCGCCGAATGGATGGCTGAGACATTTCTCGAGGCGCCGCGCTGCGTCAACCGACGCAGGGGTGCGCTGGGCTTCACCGGCCTGTTTCGCGGCCAGCCTGTCAGCATCCAGGCTACGGGCATCGGTGTCCCGTCATTCCTGATCTACGTGCATGAATTGCTGGATTTCTATGGCGTCAAAACGCTCATCCGCACCGGCACCTGTGGTGGCCTGACCGATAGCGTGAAACTGCGCAGCCTGGTGATCTCGCAATCGGTGCGCGCGGAAAGCGGCATGAGCGGTCAGGCCTTTGGGCTCTATGACGCCGCCGCAGGGCCTGATCCCGCGTTGCTCGCCCATGCATTGGCCCGGGCCGGGGCACTCGGCATTGAACACTCTGCCGGGCTGACGATCGGCAGTGACATATTCTATCATCCCGAGGGGCGCGCCCGCTTCGCCGAAGGCCAGGCCCTTGGCGCGCTCGCCGTGGATATGGAAACCAGCGCCCTCTATGGCATCGCCGCGCATTTCGGCGCTCGCGCCCTGTCGCTGCTGACCGTCGTCGACAATGTCGTGACCGGCGAGCAAACCGACTATTCCGAACGCCAGGCGCTGTTCACCGATATGACCCGCCTGGCGCTCGAAGTCGCTGACGCTTCCTAATTTAGCCGAGCATCAGAAACAAGCGACCCGCGGCCGCCGCTCAACGCCTGGTGCAGGTCGAGGCGGTAAAGGCGCCGTCCTGCTGTCTCATGATGATGTCGAAGGACGGGGTGCCGTCCAGGGTCGCTTGCGTCAACGACAGGCTGTTCCCGCCCGCGGTGTAGCCGCCCAAGGGGCCGAGCCAGGTCACGACGCCGTTTGCATCCATCTGGTAGTTGTAGCCCTGCTGGGCGGTGCCGAACGTCACCGGGCCGCTATAGACATTGCCCTTGATGGTGATGTCGCCGAGGTTGAGGAACATGCCAAGCAGATAGACCTCGCAATGATAGGTCCCGTCCGGCAGCTTGCCGTCGGTGAAGTCGGCACGCGCAGTGCCGGTCGCCGCAAGCATCAGCACGATGCTGAAAACACAAGAAATCCTGGAGGTCATGGCGTCGCTCGTTTGAGGATCGAACTTGCCCTATTTTCCGGCAATGCCGCAACGGTCGTCGACAGCGGTCCACTGACGCACAGCAGATCAAAATTTAGGCAGATAGGCGATTTGGGTGAAAATTAGGCAAGGGTGCGTAATTTTTTCTCAATCAAATTTTAACCAGCGCTGTTCGTTGTCAATGTATATTCGACGGCTAATATAATAACCATCTGATAATATTGGAAATTTCCGTGGTTGTCGACGTTGCTCCAGCGGTTGGCACAGCCGTTGCATGGTCTGGTTGCGGTACCATCAACCAGCTTGGGAGTCTGTAATATGAGGGGTAATTTCTCGACGATAACAAAGATGTTTTCGGCAAGCGTGGTGGCGGCGGGGCTTTTGATGTCCGCTCCGGCCAAGGCGGCTGACGACACCATCAAGGTCGGTATTCTCCATTCGCTGTCGGGGACCATGGCGATTTCGGAGACGACGCTGAAGGACGCCATGCTGATGCTCATCGACGAGCAGAATGCAAAGGGCGGCCTGCTCGGCAAGAAGCTCGAGGCGGTCGTCGTCGATCCGGCTTCCAACTGGCCGCTGTTCGCCGAAAAGGCGCGCGAGCTGATCTCCAAGGACAAGGTCGCTGCCGTGTTCGGCTGCTGGACGTCCGTGTCGCGCAAGTCCGTGCTGCCGGTGTTCTCCGAACTCGACAACATCCTGTTCTACCCCGTCCAGTATGAGGGCGAGGAAAGCGAGCGCAACGTGTTCTACACCGGTGCTGCGCCGAACCAGCAGGCTATCCCGGCCGTCGACTATCTGATGAGCGAAGACGGCGGCTCGGTGAAGCGCTGGGTGCTGGAAGGCACCGACTATGTCTATCCGCGCACCACCAACAAGATCCTCGAGGCCTATCTGAAGGCCAAGGGCGTTGCCGCCGAGGACATCATGGTCAACTACACGCCGTTCGGCTTCTCCGACTGGCAGACCGAAGTCTCGGCGATCAAGAAGTTCGGTTCGGCCGGCAAGAAGACCGCCGTCGTCTCGACCGTCAATGGTGACGCCAACGTGCCGTTCTACAAGGAGCTCGGCAACCAGGGCATCAAGGCCGAGGACATCCCGGTCATGGCCTTCTCGGTCGGCGAGGAAGAGCTTGCCGGTCTCGACACCGCGCCGTTGGTCGGCCATCTCGCCGCCTGGAACTACTTTGAGAGCGTCGATACGCCCGAAAACAAGAAGTTCATCGCCGACTGGCACAAGTTCATCAAGAACGACAAGCGCACCACCAACGACCCGATGGAAGCTCACTATATCGGCTTCAACATGTGGGTGAAGGCCGTCGAGAAGGCCGGCACCACCGATCCGGACAAGGTCATCGACGCCATGATCGGTGTCTCCGTGCCCAATTTGACCGGTGGCTATTCGACCATGATGCCGAACCATCACATCACCAAGCCGGTGCTGATCGGCGAAATCCAGGCCGACGGCCAGTTCGAGACCGTTTCGCAGACGCCCGGTCTGGTCATGGGCGATGAATGGTCCGATTACCTGCCCGACTCCAAGGACCTGATCTCCGATTGGCGCGCGCCTCTGTCTTGCGGCAACTTCAATGTTGCCACCGGCAAATGCGGCGGCAAGGGCACAAACTGATCCCTCCCGGGCCTGACCGATCGTGGACGTATCCACGATCGGCACTGCGAAGCGTCCGGGTGGCTCCAGCCCGCCCGGACGCCCGATTTTTCAGCTCACGACGAGTATCTGAACGGATGATCCTGTTGCGCAATCTCGGCCTCATGCTGGCGTTCCTGATGGCAAGTCTGTTGCCGTCAAACGCAGCCGAAGCCGATCTTCGCGCCATCATCGCCAAATTCGCCACCGCCTCGAATTTCTCGGCCACCGAAGCTGTCGTGCATGAGCTTGCGGCCACCGGCGATCCCTTGGTCGAACGCCCGCTGGCAGCACTTGGCGACGGCAATCTTTACATCCGCAAGGCTGATTCCCTGGTCTTCGTCGGCAAAGAGGCCGGCGACAGCGTCGAGCTGCTCGACCCTTTGAGCGGTGAAAAATCCGCTGAGGCCGCCAAGGCCGATCTCACCAAGATCAAGGTCAACAACACGCTGCGCCGCGTCATCCGCGATGCGCTGGGCACGCTGACGCTGCGCGCCAAGGATCCGGCAGTGCGCATCGCCGCCGCCGACACCATGTTCAAGACGCCCGATGCCGCCAACATCGAGCCGCTCGATGCCGCGATCGCTGGCGAAACCGTCGCCAGCGTGAAGGCCTTGTTCGAACAGGCCCGCGCGGCGTCCATTCTCGTGTCCGACCGCCCGGAGGCTGACAAGCTGGCGGCCATCGCCCTGATCGGCGCCCGCGGCGATCGCGACGCGCTGTCGCTGCTCACCTCCGTCGAGGCCAACTCCGAAGGCGCGGTCAAGGAAGCGGCGACGGCAGCGATGGCCAACATCAACTCGACGCTGGCATTCTGGGATGCTGGCCAGAACATCTGGTACGGCATATCGCTGGGATCGGTGCTGCTGCTCGCCGCTATCGGCCTCGCCATCACCTTCGGCGTCATGGGCGTCATCAACATGGCGCATGGCGAGATGGTCATGCTCGGCGCCTACACCACCTTTGTCGTGCAAGAGGTGATCCGCAATTCCTTCCCCGACCTGTTCGACTGGTCGCTGGTCATCGCGCTGCCGCTGGCTTTCCTCGTCGCGGCTTTGGTCGGTCTCATCATCGAGCGCGGCGTCATCCGTTTCCTCTATGGTCGGCCGCTGGAAACGCTGCTGGCGACATGGGGTGTGTCGCTGATCCTGCAGCAGGCGGTGCGCACCATTTTTGGCCCGACCAACCAGGAGGTCGGCAATCCGTCCTGGATGTCCGGCTCCTTCTCCATTGGTCAGCTGGCCGTGACCTGGAACCGTCTGTGGATCCTGGTCTTCGCGCTCTGCGTCTTCGGCGTGCTGCTCTATGTCATGAAGCGCACGCCCTGGGGCCTGCAGATGCGCGCCGTCACCGCAAACCGCCGCATGGCGGCCTCCATGGGCATCAGGACGCCGTGGGTCGATGCGCTGACTTTTGCATTGGGTTCCGGCATTGCCGGCATCGCCGGCGTCGCACTCAGCCAGATCGACAACGTCTCGCCCAATCTCGGCCGCGGCTACATCATCGACAGCTTCATGGTCGTCGTCTTCGGCGGCGTCGGCAACCTCTGGGGCACGCTGGTCGGCGCCTTCTCGCTCGGCATCGTCAACAAGGTCCTCGAGCCCTATGCCGGCGCCGTGCTCGGCAAAATCGTTGTCCTGGTCCTCATCATCCTGTTCATCCAGAAACGCCCGCGCGGCCTGTTCGCGCTCAAGGGCAGGGCGGTGGAAGTATGATCACCGGACGCTTCTTCGCCGCTGGCGCCGACCGCCGCGTCGCCATCACGATTCTCATTCTGCTGGCAGTCGCCATCATCGTGCCGCTGCTCAATCTGGCCATCTCTCCGACGAGCGCGTTCTACATCCCGCCCTACATCGTCGCGCTCACCGGCAAGTATCTTTGCTACGCGCTGTTGGCTTTGGCGCTCGACCTCGTCTGGGGCTATTGCGGCATTCTCTCGCTCGGCCATGGCGCTTTCTTTGCGCTCGGCGGCTATGCAATGGGCATGTATCTGATGCGCCAGATCGGCTCACGCGGCGTCTATGGCAACCCTGTCCTGCCGGACTTCATGGTGTTCCTGAACTACAAGGCGCTGCCGTGGTTCTGGACCGGTTTCGACCATTTCTGGTTTGCCGCCATCATGGTGCTGGCCGTGCCCGGCCTGCTCGCCTTCGTCTTCGGCTGGTTCGCCTTCCGCAGCCGTGTGACCGGCGTCTATCTCTCGATCATCACCCAGGCGATGACCTACGCGCTGCTGCTCGCCTTTTTCCGCAACGACATGGGGTTCGGCGGCAACAACGGCCTGACCGATTTCAAGGATATTCTCAGCTTCAACGTGCAGGCCGACGCGACACGCTCGGCGCTGTTCGCGGCCAGCGCGGTGACGCTGTCGCTCGCCGTCTACGTCACCTGGGCCATCGTCGGCTCCAAATACGGCAAGCTGCTGATGGCGGTGCGTGACGCCGAGAGCCGTACCCGCTTCCTCGGCTGGCGGGCGGAGAACGTCAAACTGTTTGCCTTCACCGTATCGGCTGTGATGGCCGGCATCGCCGGCGCGCTTTACGTGCCGCAGGTCGGCATTATCAATCCGGGCGAGTTCGAGCCGTCCAATTCGATCGAGGTCGTCGTCTGGGCCGCCGTTGGCGGGCGCGGCACCATCGTCGGACCGATCATCGGCGCGCTGCTGGTCAATGCCGGCAAATCCTGGTTCACCGGCGTGCTGCCGGAGTTCTGGCTGTTCGCGCTGGGTGGGCTGTTTGTCGCTGTCACGCTCTTCCTGCCCAAGGGCATCATCGGCATGTGGGACAGCTGGCGCGGCAACGCCAGGGCAATGCGCGCCGCCTCAATCGCCGAGGAAGCCGGCACCGATGCTGATGGTCCACCGCCGGCAAAGATCGTTCGCAGCGCGGCGACAAAGCCCGGCGACTGGTCCGCGTCCAGTCCCGAACCGCAGCCGGCGGAGTGAGCGATCATGTCCAAGTCGAACACGATCCTCTATCTCGACGGCGTCTCGGTCTCCTTCGACGGGTTTCGCGCGATCAACAATCTGTCGCTGGTGCTCGACAAGGGCGAGATGCGCGCCATCATCGGTCCCAACGGCGCCGGCAAGACGACGATGATGGACATCGTCACCGGCAAGACGCGGCCCGACCAGGGCGAGGTCTTCTTCGACGGCCAGGTTGACCTGACCAAGCATGACGAAGCCGAGATCGCCATGATGGGCATCGGCCGCAAATTCCAGAAGCCGACCGTCTTCGAAAACCACACCATCGAGGAAAACCTGATGCTGGCGCTGAAAGGCCCGCGTTCGATCTTCCCGGCGCTGTTCCATCGCCGCTCGGCGTCCGAAGCGCGGCAGATCGACGACATCCTCGGCGTCACCAGGCTCGGCGACAAGCGCAACGAATTGGCGGCAAATTTGAGCCACGGCCAAAAGCAATGGCTCGAGATTGGCATGCTGTTGGCGCAGGATCCAAAACTGCTTCTGGTCGACGAGCCGGTCGCCGGCATGACCGACGCCGAGACCGAGGAAACCGCTCGCCTGCTCAAGGACATCGCGCGCGACCATTCGGTCATCGTCGTCGAGCACGACATGCATTTCGTCCGTGAGCTCGGCGTCAAGGTCACCTGCCTGCATGAAGGCTCGGTGCTGTCCGAAGGCACGCTCGATTTCGTTTCGGCCGACGAGCGCGTCGTCGAAGTCTATCTGGGGAGATGAGCATGGTCTGGCGGGTTCAATTCCATCGCTTCGATCTGTCGTTCCTCAGGTTCTGGAAAAGGCGCTGACATGCTCGAAGTCTCCAATGCCACGCTGCACTACGGCGCCGCCCAGGCGCTGCGCGGCGTGTCGCTGAAAGCCGGCGCCGGCAAGATCACCTGCGTGCTCGGCCGCAACGGCGTCGGCAAAACCAGTTTGATGAGATCGATCGTCGGCCACCACCGGCTGACGAGCGGAAGCGTTGCCTTCGAGGGGAAGGCGCTCGACCGGAGCGCGGCGTATGACCGCGCCCGGTCGGGCATCGCATTCGTGCCGCAGGGCAGGGAGATCTTTCCGCTGCTCACGGTGCGCGAAAACCTCGAATCAGGCTTTGCGCCGCTGAAGCGGGCCGACCGCAACATTCCCGCTCATGTCTTCGAACTGTTTCCGGTGCTGAAGCAGATGCTCGGCCGGCGTGGCGGCGACCTCTCCGGCGGCCAGCAGCAGCAGCTTGCCATCGGCAGGGCGCTGGTGATGCGGCCGAAGCTTTTGGTGCTCGACGAACCCACCGAAGGCATCCAGCCGTCGATCATCAAGGATATCGGCCGCGCCATTCGCTATCTGCGCGACCAGGCCGGCATCGCCGTGCTGCTGGTCGAACAGTATCTCGATTTCTGCCGCGAGCTCGCCGACGAGGTCAACATCATGGACCGTGGCGTCATCGTCCATACTGGCCCGGCGGAGGATCTGGACAGGGCGGATGTCAGGAAATTTCTGACGGTGTAGCTCAGAGAGCGTGGCGGTTCTCCTCTGTGGCGAATCGCAACCTTGGAGATTAGCCGGAGCTCTCCATCACGTCGTCATCCTGGGGCGAAGCAAGGAGCGCAGCGACGCGGCGCAGACCCCAGAGTCCATGCCATGACATCTGCCGAAGAGTGTAGCGGCGCAGAATAAACCCGTTCTCCGAAGCCCCATCCATTTCCAGATTCTACACCGTTGGTGACGCGTCGAAGTCACGGCATGGATCCTTGGGTCTTCGCTCCGCTTCGCGTTCACTACGCCCAAGGATGACGAAGTGATGGGCGCCTCTGGCACGCCGAATATTGCGTGCTAGTCTTTGCTTGGCCTTGGTGAGTCGGCCGCTTCCGTTTCAGTCTGGTTTGTCGCAGATCGAGGGGAATGCGCGGGTCAAGCCGGCAAGTTCCACACAAGCAAGCACACCTAGCTTCCCTCCTGCGACCTGTTTTGTGTTCAACGCGTTTGAGCATTCAGGCCAGGAGAACAGCCGATGGAACGTTTCGTCGAAGACTACCAGAAGCGACGGCTCACGGAGCGCGTCGACATCATTACCGCCATCAACATTCTAAGGTCGCAAGGCTACGACCGCGACGAATTGATCGGCGAGATCACCAAGGTTTTTTACGTCGATCTCGATGCCTACAATGAGATCGTCCTGGCGGCGTAAATCGCCCGCTGCAAAAAGGACATGAGCATCGGCCTGCCTGCGGTTGCGGGCAGGCCGAAAATCTAGCCGACGCGCTTCATCAGCGCCATGGCTCCGAATGGCGCGCGCACCTTGCCTTCGGTGATGAAGTAGACGAACACGTCGCGCGGCTTCACCGGCGCTTCGGTCGCGGGATCGGCGCGCGGCAGGTCGGCCGGGACCTTGCCCTCCGCCCAGATCTTTACCCGCGCTGCCCATTCGTCGAGACCTTTCGGCGTATAGCAATCGGGATTGTCGTCGCTGCCGGTCTGCAGCCGCGCATAGACGAAATCGCCGGTGAGGTCGGCGATGGCGGGATATTTGGCATGGTCGGCATAGACGATCGCCGCCTTGTACTTGCGCACCAGGGCGGCGAATTCCGGCACGATGAAGCTGTCGTTGCGCACCTCGACCGCATGGCGCAGCGCCACGCCGTCCTGCTTTTCCGGCAACAGCTTGAGGAAGGCTTCGAAATCATCCGGATCGAATTTTTTCGTCGGCGCGAACTGCCACAGGATCGGTCCGAGCTTTTCGCCAAGCGCCGCCACGCCCGATCCCAGAAAGCGCATCATCGATTCACCGGCCTCGCCGAGCACGCGACGGTTGGTGACGAAGCGGTTGCCCTTCAGGGAATAGACGAAACCGTCCGGCGCCTCGCTGGCCCATTTGACGAAGGTCGGTTCCTTGAAGCTGGAATAATAGGTGCCGTTGACCTCGATGCTCGGCACCTGCCGGCTGGCGTAGTTCAGCTGCTTGGCCTTGGAGAGCTTGTCGGGATAGAAGGACGTATCCCAAGGCTCAAAGGTCCAGCCGCCCATGCCGGCGCGGATTTTTCCCTGACTGCTCATTGTCGTCCTCCCAAATGCTGAAAAAGATCAGGCGTCCAAGGCCTTCGCCATGTCGACCAGCGTCCATCCTGGCCGGTACGGATTCGACCGGCGACCCGTTTCGTGAAAGCCATAAGCGGTGTAGCGCGCGATGTTCCGCTCCATCCGCGAATTGGTATAGAGCCGCACCTCCGGCAAGCCCCACAGCCGCGTTTGCTCTTCGGCGAAGTTGAGCAGCGCTGTGCCGAGTTTCTTGCCCTGGAAGGCAGGGGAGACGGCGAGGCTGAAGATCATCGCATGATCAGGATGCCGTTCGATGACGATCAGCCCGGCCAACTCGGAGCCACTCTCCAGCAGCCAGACTTCGCCGCGCTCGATGCGTGGCGCATAGTCCTCGGTGACCGGCATCGGCGGCGCGCCGAACAAGGCGGTATAGGGCGCATAGGCCGCTTCGGTCAGCGAGACGATAGCTTGGAGATCACCGGCAAGCGCTCTTCGGAGTGTCATTCAAAAGCTCTCCAGGCGCCGAACGGTCGGACCATCACTCCGCCGCTTCGCGTTTGCCTCCGGGGCGCCGCTCCAGCAGTTCCTTGAGGAACTGGCCGGTGTAGCTGCGCTTTTCGCGTACGATCGCTTCCGGCGTGCCTTGGGCAACCAGTTCGCCCCCGCCGTCGCCGCCCTCGGGGCCGAGGTCGAGGACCCAGTCGGCGGTTTTTATCACTTCGAGATTGTGCTCGATAACCACCACCGTGTTGCCCTGGTCGACCAGTTCGTGCAGCACTTCCAAAAGCTTGGCGACGTCGTGGAAATGCAGGCCGGTGGTCGGCTCGTCGAGGATGTAGAGCGTCTTGCCGGTCGCTTTGCGCGACAGTTCCTTGGCCAGCTTGATGCGCTGCGCTTCACCGCCCGAAAGCGTCGTCGCCTGTTGGCCGATATGGATATAGCCGAGGCCGACCTGCTTCAGCGTCTCCAGCTTGTCGCGCACGCCGGGCACGGCGGCGAAGAAATCGACACCTTCCTCGACCGTCATGTCGAGCACGTCGGCGATCGACTTGCCCTTGAACACGACATCGAGCGTCTCGCGGTTGTAGCGCTTGCCATGGCAGACGTCGCAGGTGACGTAGACGTCGGGCAAAAAGTGCATCTCGATCTTGATGACACCGTCGCCCTGGCAGGCCTCGCAGCGGCCGCCCTTGACGTTGAACGAAAAACGCCCCGGCTGATAGCCGCGCGCCTTGGCTTCCGGCAGGCCGGCGAACCAGTCGCGGATCGGCGTGAAAGCCCCGGTATAGGTGGCCGGGTTGGAGCGTGGCGTGCGCCCGATCGGCGACTGGTCGATGTCGATGACCTTGTCCAGGAATTCGAGACCCTCGATGCGGTCATGCTCGGCCGGATGTTCGCGCGAACCCATGATGCGGCGCGACGCCGCTTTGAACAGCGTCTCGATCAGGAAGGTCGACTTGCCGCCACCCGACACGCCGGTAACGGCGGTAAAGGTGCCGAGCGGGATTTCGGCCGTCACGTTCTTCAGATTGTTGCCGCGCGCGCCGACGATCTTCAGGCGCCGGTTCTTCTTCGGCTCGCGCCGCACGCCGGGCGTCGCCACTTCGAGCGCGCCCGACAGATATTTACCGGTGATCGAATTGGGATTGGCCATCACCTGCTGCGGCGTGCCCTGGGCGATGATCTCGCCGCCATGGATGCCGGCGGCCGGACCCATGTCGACGACATAGTCGGCATGCAGGATGGCGTCCTCGTCATGCTCGACGACGATCACCGTGTTGCCGATGTCGCGCAGATGCTTCAGCGTGTCGAGCAGGCGCGCATTATCGCGCTGGTGCAGGCCGATCGACGGCTCGTCCAGCACATAGAGCACGCCGGTCAGGCCGGAGCCGATCTGCGAGGCCAGCCGAATGCGCTGGCTCTCGCCGCCCGACAGCGTGCCGGAATTGCGCGACAGCGTCAGATAGTCCAGCCCGACATCGTTGAGGAAGCGCAGCCGCTCGCGGATCTCCTTGAGCACGCGCACCGCGATCTCGTTCTGCTTGTCGTTGAGCGACGCCGGCAATTCGGTGAACCAGCGGTCGGCGCTGCGGATCGAAAGCTCGGTGACCTCGCCAATGTGTTTTCCCGCGATCTTCACCGCCAGCGATTCCGGCTTCAGCCGATAACCCTTGCAGACCGGGCAGGGCGTGGCCGACATGAAGCGCTCGATCTCCTCGCGCATCCAGGCGGATTCGGTCTCCTTCCAACGCCGCTCGAGGTTGGGAATGACACCCTCAAAGGTCTTGGTCGTCTTGTAGGAGCGCAGGCCGTCATCATACTGGAAGGTGACCTCGCGCTCGCCGGTGCCGCGCAGGATGGCTTCCTTGGCCTCTTCGCTTATGTCTTTGAACTTGTCGCCGAGCTTGAAGCCGTACGCCTTGCCTAGCGCTTCCAGCGTCTGTGAATAATAGGGTGAGGTCGACTTCGCCCACGGGCTGACGGCGCCGTCGCGCAGCGAGACGTTCTCGTCGGGCACGATCAGGCTGGCGTCGATGGCGCGCTGGCTGCCGAGACCGTCGCAGGTCGGGCAGGCGCCGAACGGGTTGTTGAAGGAGAACAACCTGGGCTCGATCTCCGGAATGGTGAAGCCGGACACCGGGCAGGCGAATTTTTCCGAGAACAGGATGCGCTCATGCGTCTCGTTCTTCGACTTGTTGACTGAATCCTCGCCGGTCTGGCTGGCGTCGAGCGGCCGGTCGGCGAATTCGGCCACGGCCAGCCCTTCGGCCAGCTTCAGTGCGGTTTCGATGGAATCGGCAAGCCGCGTCGCCAGGTCGCCACGCACGACGATGCGGTCGACGACGACATCGAGGTCGTGCTTGTATTTCTTATCGAGCGCCGGCACATCTGATATCTCGTAGAAGACGCCGTCGACCTTGACGCGCTGAAAGCCCTTCTTCTGCAGCTCCAGCAGTTCCTTGCGGTATTCGCCTTTGCGGCCGCGCACCATCGGCGCCAGGATGAACAGGCGCGTGCCTTCCTCGACCGCCAGCACGCGGTCGACCATCTGCGACACCGTCTGGCTCTCGATCGGCAGGCCGGTGGCCGGCGAATAGGGGATGCCGACGCGCGCGAACAAAAGCCGCATATAATCGTAGATTTCGGTGACGGTGCCGACCGTGGAGCGCGGGTTCTTCGACGTCGTCTTCTGCTCGATGGAGATGGCCGGCGACAGACCGTCGATCTGGTCGACGTCAGGCTTCTGCATCATTTCGAGGAATTGCCTTGCGTAGGCCGACAGGCTCTCGACATAGCGGCGCTGGCCCTCGGCATAGATGGTGTCGAAGGCGAGCGACGACTTGCCGGACCCAGACAGGCCGGTCATGACGATCAGGCTGTCACGCGGCAGGTCGAGATCGACATTCTTCAGATTGTGTTCGCGCGCCCCGCGAATGGAAAGATATTTATGGTCGGCCATTGCCGGTCGCCGCCTCAGATCTGGTGTCAGTGGGATCGGCGGGGTTTTCCCGGCCATCCCCTATGTAGGTATTTTTGCCGCCACGTCGAGAGACGCCACAATTCTCGACAAAAGCGTTTAACCGCCTTTCGCCCGCACGGGCAAGCGGAAAGAACAAAGACCGAACACGCTCCTGACAAAGCCTGTGCGGAACCTGACTTGCACGTAACCTCCCGGCGATCACTTTTTTCGGTAATCGGGCTATTCAAGGTTGACGTCTCCGAATCAGGGGAGCAGTCTCCAAAGGTCAACGAAGCCGGCCGTCTTTCGATGGCCTCGCCGCCCCAAGGCGGCCTGCGAGACGCCGCAGGTAATTGCGATTTGTGCTTCGGATTGACGACAATCGCAACGGACACAGGAGCGGAGCATGACGCCACCGGATAGTCCATTGAGGCTCCATTTATGGCTGGAGCCGCGGCAGGCATAAGTGCCAGGGTTGATTCAAAGTCTTAGAACGCACGTTGTGCGTGTAAGCGGATACTCGTCGTTCTAGTGCCTTCATTCAACCCGACAAACCGTGACCTGCCGTCCCCACGAAAATCAGAGACTGCTAGTCGGATCGTCGGCTGAATGCCGCGAAGCATCCGAAATCAAAGTCGGTATAACCCTACCGGTAGGTTGGATCTGGAATCCAAAAAAAGCCCCGACCGTTTGCGGAAGCAACGGCGGGGCTGCTTTTGTGGGCGGCGGTGAGGGCTGCACTCTTCCTGGCCTTCAGGTGCTCCGATGAAGTCGCTCGGCCGCGGCGATGTCAATGACGCGGGAGCCCGGTTCTCCCGGCGCCGACATCGATGATGATGCTGCCGGAAATCCTGACATCGGTATCGCCGATTTTGAACGTACCGTCACCGCTGGCGGGCAGTGCGTCGTCGGGTTCGGGCAGCGGCGCAGGCTTGGCGATGCGATAGTCGCTGGTCACGCCGGGCAGGGCGCCTTTCGACGACGAGGTCGTGCTGTCCCCGGCGAGAGCCGCGCTGGAGGCCGCGGCAGTGACAGCAATGGCGATGATCAGTCTGTTCAGGCGGAAATGCATCGCAAGACTATAGTGCTGCGATGAAGGCGAGACCAGACCGGCGACGCCAAAATTGCCCTGGGGGGCGGCCGGTCCGAATTTCCGTTCGCAGGTGCCGCCGCTCTATGCCGCCTGTTTGCGGGTATCAAAGACATGGTCGACGATACCCCATGCCTTGGCCTCCTCGGCGGTCATGAAATGGTCGCGGTCGAGCGTGCGTTCGACCTCTTCCAGGGGACGGCCGCAATGGCTGGCGTAGAGGCCGGCCATCCGCCGCTTGGTTCGCAGGATGTTTTCGGCATGAAGCTGGATATCGGAGGCCTGGCCCTGGAAACCGCCCAGCGGCTGGTGCAGCAGGATGCTGGCATTGGGCAGCGCGATGCGCCGTCCCGGCGTGCCCGCCATCAGCAGGAACGATGCCATCGACGCGGCAAAGCCCATGCACACGGTCGACACCGGGCAACTGACATATTGCATCGTGTCGTAGATGGCGAAGCCGCTGGTCACCACGCCGCCGGGCGAGTTGATGTAGAGCGAAATCTCCTTGTCGGGATTGTCCGATTCCAGCGACAGAAGCTGCGCGCAGACCAGTGCCGACATGCCGTCTTCGATCGGCCCGTTGATGAAGATGATGCGCTCGCGCAGCAGCCGTGAAAAGATGTCGAAGGCGCGTTCGCCGCGGCTCGATTGCTCGATCACCATCGGCACCAGATTGGCAAGGCCGCTCATCTCTTTGTCTCCGTTTATTTTTTCCAGCTCAAGCCGCGCGCAGCCGAAGGCGCGTCGCGTTCGCGGCGATAGGTTGTTTGGGTTTGTATGTGTTGAGCGAAAGCCGGCAGCTGACGCCGGCCATGGCAACCGCAGGCATTGCTGTTCTGGCAAACCCATCGTGGACGATGCGCAGATGCGTACCGCCGGAAACCGTACGGTCGAGCGTGAAGGTGACGATGCTGTCCAGCGGGCTATCATCCCCGCCAGTCGCACCGCCTGGCTGTGGCCGCTCGCGCCAGGAATAGCGCAACAGCCGCCCGGGTTCGGCATCGAGGATTTCGCAGTCGATCGGCGCATCCGGCCCGGCAAAGGCGAAGCGGCTGCCGATTTCAGGCTTGATGTCGTTGGGCATCATCCAGGCGGCGAGCAGCTCCGGCACCGTCAACGCCCGCCACACCTTTTCTGGCGGTTCGGCAAGCTCGCACTCGAACGCGATCGTGTCTGCTGCTTCCGCGTGTTGTTCGTCCGTCACTGGTCCATGTCCTTCAAAACCGCCTTGAGCTTTTCGATGCGCTCGGGCCAGAACGCCCGATAGCGTTCGATCCAGCCGAGCAGGGGGCCAAGCCCTTGCGGGTCGGCGCGATAATAGGCGTTGCGGCCGGCCCGCCGCTCGACCACCAGGCCGGCGCCGCGCAGCACCGCCAGATGCTGGGAGACCGCCGGCTGCGACACGCTCATGCCGCTGCGCAGTTCCGATACGCTCATCTCGCCGGCGGCGAGCCGTTCGTAGACGGCGCGTCGCGTCGGGTCGGCCAGCGCGCGAAAAATCTCTGCTTCGATCATGGACCAAAGCATAAGTCGATACTTATTGATTTGGCAAGCGGTGATTTACGGCGCCGCTGGAAGCCATCGCCTCACCGTGTCAGGCGATCCCTCGAACGTCGCCTCGAAGATCGGTGACGCCAGCACGGCATGGATGTGGAGCGTCTTGGTTCCGACGTTTCTAAAACCGTGTTTTCTCTCTGCGGGAATGAGGAGCGACTGTCCGGCAGTCAGCGTCACGCGGTCTTCGTCGATCCACATGTCGGCGGTTCCGGCGATGACGGTGAGCACTTCCTCGGCCGGATGCCGATGTGTCGGAGCCCCGACGCCTGGCTGAACCCATTGTTCGAACAGGCAAAGCTCGCTCGCTCCGTTGCCGGCGGAAACTTGCATGCGGGTCTCCACGCCCGCTCGCCACTGCTCTCGCGGCTGATCCAGATGCGCAATGACTTTCATTCGCCACCGCCTTTCGATCCCGGCATAGTCGCAATTTCATGCGCACATCCTACCTCTTGCTGACATTCTTGACAGCCGGGGCCGACAAGAATAGAACAAAAAAAGAACAAAAACCTTGTGGGTAAAGGCAGCCACAGCAGGCGGGGACTGTCCGCAGCCTGTAAGGTGCGGCGACAAAAATTCGGATGAGCGCGGAGAAGTATCATGGCGGGTAGCGTCAACAAGGTCATTCTGGTGGGCAACCTCGGGGCGGACCCTGAAATCCGCCGTTTGAATTCGGGCGAACCGGTCGTCAACATCCGCATCGCCACGTCGGAAAGCTGGCGCGACAAGAATTCCGGCGAGCGCAAGGAAAAGACCGAGTGGCACAACGTCGTCATCTTCAACGATCAACTCGCCAAGGTGGCTGAGCAATATTTGAAGAAGGGCATGAAGGTCTATGTCGAGGGCCAGTTGCAGACCCGCAAATGGCAGGACCAGACCGGTAACGACAAGTACACGACGGAAGTCGTGCTGCAGAAATTCCGTGGCGAGCTGCAGATGCTCGACGCGCGTGGGCAAGGCGAGGGCGGTCAGGTCGGCGGTTATTCCGGCGCCGGCGGCAGCGCTGCCCGCGGTTCCGATTTCGGCCAGTCCGGCCCGGGCGAGAGCTTTACCCGTGGTGGCGGCGCCAAGAGCGGCGGTGGCGGCGGTTCGTCGCGTGAACTGGACGACGAAATCCCGTTCTGAGCACAACACGGTCCTCAACGCGAACGCCATGTGGTGAAGCTACACATAGTGCCCCGAAAGTCTTTCATGGATTTTCGGGGCTTTGCTTTGTCGCATGACCGCTGCGAGGACAGCCAAGGAATTGCAGGGAAAGGACGCATCAGGTGAAGGCACGGGTCAAATGGGTCGAGGAGCGCACCTTCGTCGGCGAGTCCGGCAGCGGCCACAAGCTGGTGCTAGGAACTGCGTTTGGACCGCAAGGCAACACGCCGGGGCCGAGCCCGATGGAACTGGTGCTGATCGGCACCGGCGGCTGCTCGGCCTATGACGTCGTCCACATCCTCGAAAAGGGCCGCGAGGCGATCGAGGACTGCGTCGTCGAACTCGATGCCGACCGGGCGGAAACCGAGCCAAAAGTGTTCACCCGCATCCACATGCATTTTATCGTCAAGGGCCGGGCGCTCTCGCACGACAAGGTGAAACGGGCGATCAACCTGTCGATCGAAAAATACTGCTCGGCCTCGGCGATGCTGGCCAAGACCGCCGAAATCACCCACGACTTCGAAGTCGTTGATACGGCGGTGAAGTAAGGCAGTAGGCAGTAGGGACTGCCGTTCACCCCGCCATCAGCGCCTTGATGCCATCCGCCACGAACTGCACGGCAAGCGCCGCCAGGATGACGCCGAGCAGCCGCGTCAGGATCGAGCGGCCGGTCTGGCCGAGGATACGGTCGATGCGCTCCGACAGCACGAACACCACATAGGTGATGGCAAGGCAGACAAAGATGATGCCGACCAAGGCTGCCTGGGCGGCAAGACCCTGAAACGAGCCGGAGAGCAGGACCGTCGCTGAAATCGCACCCGGCCCGGCGATCAGCGGGATCGCCAGCGGGAAGGCGGCGATGTTGTGGATCATGTCCTTGGTGATGGCGACGTCGCCGATCTTCTCCTTGCGGTCCTGCCGGCGCTCGAACACCATTTCGAAGGCGATGAAGAACAGCAGGAACCCGCCGGCAACACGGAAGGCCGGCAGCGTGATGCCGAACACCGACAGGATCGACGCGCCGGCCACCGCAAACAGCGCCATGACAAGGAAACCCATGATCGAGGCGCGGATCGAAACCTGCTGGCGTTCCTCGCGATTCATGCCGCGTGTCACCGCGAGGAAAAGCGGTGCCAGGCCGGGCGGGTCGATGGTCACCAGTATGGTGACGAAGGCGTTGAACAGGCTGTCGAAGCTCGGCATCTCTACCCCTCTCGCCGGGCCATGCCCGAGCCCTTGCATTGGTAGAGCAAAGCGGGGTCAGAGGAAACCGTCGAACCCGGGGGAATTCGGCCGACTAGCCAGCCGCGCCGCAATAGGCCTCGATGCGGTAGCCGTCCGGATCGACGACAAAGGCGGCGTAGTAGTTGTCGCCATAGGAGGCGCGCAGGCCGGGTGCGCCATTGTCGCTTCCGCCTTCACGCAAGGCGCCGGCATGGAAGGCATCGACGCTGCTGCGCGTCGACGCGGCAAAGCAGAAATGCAGGCCGGACTCCATATCGGCCGCAACCGGACGCGGGGCTTCGTTCACCCAGAGCGCCACCGCCTCAGTGCCGTAGCCCAATGAGCCCGGCGACTGGCTGAGGCAGGTATAGCCAAGCGGTTTTAGTGCAGCGTCGTAGAAGCGCTTCGAGGCGTTGGCGTCGCGGACACCGATCGAGACATGGTCGAGCATCGTTTTCTCCATTGTTACAATTGGTTGGGTCGTCAGGCTCAGGCCGTGCGGCGCGCCAGAAACTCGACTTCGAGCCGCCATGTCGCGCCGTCGTCATGCGACCGTTCGCCCAGCCAACGGAAGGAATTCTCGGTAATCCGGGAAAAGCTCCAGCGCACCGAAGAGCCGGGGCCGTCGACGCCTTGCTGGGCGATGCTATCGCCCTCGGCACGGCCAAGCTGGCGGCTGTAATACTGGTTGCGCGGATCGCTCCAGAAAATGTGCCAGGCATCGACGCCGGGATCGTAGACGCGCAATGTCGTGCCATAAAAGGTCCATTTGCCGAGCGATGGCGAGGGACCGGCATCCCACGCGGGCAAGATCCACACATCCTGGATCGCCCGGCCTTCGAGAACCCAGCCGAAATGCACCTCGCCGCGCCCGGTGAGAACCGTGCCGTCCTCGAGATGGCGTGTGGCATCGAATACCCAGGCGCCGACGAAGCGCCCGTAAAGGTCCAGCTTTTCAGACAGGCCGGGGTTGGGTCCGTCGTTGTGCAAGGCTTCGCTAAAGGAGGTTGGATCTGTCATGGTTGCTGCCTTCGTGCTGTCAGGAGTCTGCAGACGTTAGGCCCGGGCAGGGTTCTGGGCTTGGGAAAAATTGCTATAGTTCGGGCCATGACATCGAGCACGCAAACCCTGACATCGGGACGAGGCTGGCACGTGGCGGACGTGGTCTGCACCGCCGGCGCCGCCGACAGGCCGTTCGAGGAAGAGCACCGGAACTTCTGTGTCGCCGCGGTGAACAGCGGCACGTTTCGCTACCGCACGCGCCAAGGCACCGCGATGCTGGCGCCGGGCGCCATTCTGCTCGGCAACCCCGGCTCGTGCTACGAATGCGGCCACGAGCATGGCGCCGGCGATCGCTGCCTCTCCTTCCATTTTTCTCCGGCCTATATGGACCGGATCGCCGCCGACGTGCCGGGCGCGAAAACGCTGACCTTCGAGATGCCGCGCCTGCCGCCTCTGCCGGCGCTCGCTTCGCTGCTGGCCGAGGCGGAAGCCGCGCGCGAAACGGCCGATCTGGAAGCGTTCGAGGAGCTTGGTCTGCGCATTGCCGGCGCCGCTGTGGCTGCTGCTTCCGGCGCTGCACAAGCTGGCCGGGCGCCCAGCCGCCGCGACCAGAAACGGGTCGCTGAAGCCGTGCGGCGCATCGAACTCGATGTCGATGGGCCGATTTCGCTTGCCGGGCTTGCCGACGAAACAGCCACCAGCCCGTATCATTTCCTGAGGACGTTCCGGCAGGTGGCCGGGATGACGCCCTATCAATTCCTGCTGAGAACCCGGCTGCACCGGGCAGCGGTACGGTTGCGTACCTCGGATGAGGCGATCTCGGCGATCGCCTTTGATGCCGGGTTCAATGATCTCTCGACCTTCAACCGCCGTTTCCGCAAGGTGATGGGTGAGGCGCCCGGTACCTATCGCGCCCGGGCTGCTGCCCGTTGACGCAGCACAGGCCCTCAGTGGTCATTTTGCTTGCGGCTGCTTGTCTGGACCTAGCGTCCTGATGGCGTCATCGACGCTGTGAAAAATCCGCTGCGGGCCGACGAGTTCGGCAATGCCGAACCGCGCCAGCGCCGACTGGGCGCGCAGCGATTCCAGTCGCGCTATGGCAAAGATCGCGCCCGTCTTGCGGCAATGGGTGATGGTTTCGATCAAGGACTGGGCGGCGGTGTAGTCGATCTCGACGATGTTACTGGCTTCCAGCACGACCAGCTTCACGCTTTCGCTTCTGGCGTCGATCAGATCGTTAAGGCCGCGCTTGAAGCGGTCGGCGTTGACGAAGGACAGCGGCGCCTGAAACGCCGCGACCAGCACGCCGGACAGTTGCTCGCCCGCGCCTGGCGTGCCCGGCGGCCACCACACCGAAGTACCCGGAACCTGTTCCAGCTCGATCGGCTGCGTGCGCGTAGCGCTCCAGATGCCATGCAGCAGCGACAGGCCGATGCCGATTGCGACGCCGGTCTGGATGGGCAGCACGACGATGGCAGCCATGGTGATGAGGATCAGCGCGAATTCGATCGATGCCTGCCTGTAGACAGCAGCAAAAACCTTCCAGCGCAGAATGTGCTGGGCGACAAACATCAGAACGCCGGCCAGTGCTGCTTGCGGAACATCGGCGAGCAAGCCACCGCCAAAGGCGCCGAGCGCCAGCACGATGGCCGCGGCAGTCAGGCCTGACAGTTGCGAGCGGCCGCCGGTCTGCGCGACGATGGCCGTGCGCGGCGGGCTGGCATTGACCGCAAAGGCACCGAACAGGCCCGACGCGATGCTGCCGGCGCCGACGCCGACAAAATCGCGGTTGATGTCGGGGGCTTCACCGACGAAGGAGCGGGACGTGGCCGCCGTCTGCACCATGACGACGATGGCGATCAGTAACGCCAGCGGAAACAGCGTTTGCGCATCGTCAAGGCTGACCAGCGGCACGCTCGCCCGCGGCAGGCCGTTCGGCAAGGCGCCGAGCACCTCGACGCCACGATCCTTTAGGTCGAAGGCGGCAACCGCCGCAGTGGCCAGCAACATGCCGATCAAGGCGCCCGGTATACGGGCGCTGATGCGTTCCGCGCAGAACACGATCGCGAACACACCGAGGCCGAGCGCCAGGCTCCAGGGATTGGTGAGATGGAGATCGCCGGCGATCGCACCGATGCGCCGCAAGGTTTCACCGCTCTCGGGCGGCAGACCAAGCAGTCCGGGCAGTTGCGAGACGACGATATGGACGGCTATGCCGGCCAGAAAACCCGTGGTGACCGGCACCGACAAAAGATCAGCAACCCAGCCGAGGCGAAAGATGCCGCTGAGCGTTACGATCAGCCCAACCATCAGCGCCAGCATGGCCGCCAGCGCCAGATAATGCGTGGAACCAGATGTGGCGAGCAAAGCGAGGCCGCCGGCAAACAAAGGCGTGATGGTCGAATCCGCACCGGCCGACAAATGACGGTTGGCGCCGAACAGCGCGAATGCCACCGAACCGGCGACAAAGGTGAAGAAGCCGATTTCGGGTGCAAAACCGCCGAGACGAGCCGTGGCCATCTGCTCTGGGATGGCGATTGCGGCCAGCGTAATGCCCGTGACCAGATCGCCGTTGAGATCTCTCGGCGTCCAACCGCTCAACGCTCGCAAGGGCAGCCACGGGGTCCAATTCATCGCGCTCGTGGCTTTCGCTCGAGGAAAACGGTCCATGGCAGGCTTTTGCCCTGGCGGCGGCGAAATGCGCTTTGGCCATATCGTCGCAATCAGTGGTATCCTTTTGAAATTACCACCAAAATTGACACTGGAAAAGTGCTGCAGACGTTGGAGTTTCGATCCTGCTTCCTATATAAGCGGCAAGTGATTCCTGATTAGATTGTGACCTAGATTTGACCGACCAGAAGACACCGCGCGGCGCCGACGGCGGCCCCACCGGCATCGAGCCGATATCCATCATCGAGGAGATGCAGCGCTCCTATCTCGATTACGCCATGAGCGTGATCGTCAGCCGTGCGCTGCCGGACGTGCGCGACGGCCTGAAACCGGTGCATCGCCGCATTCTCTACGCCGCCCATGAGAGCGGCTACCACTGGAACCGCAAATATGTGAAGTCGGCCCGCCCGGTTGCCGACGTGATGGGTAAATACCATCCGCACGGCGACGCCTCCATCTATGACGCCTTGGTGCGCATGGCGCAGGACTGGTCGCTGCGCGTGCCGCTGATCGACGGGCAGGGCAATTTCGGCTCCATCGACGGCGATCCGCCGGCGGCGATGCGCTACACCGAATCGCGACTGACCAAGGTCGCACACGAGCTGCTGGAAGACATCGACAAGGAAACTGTCGATTTCCAGGACACCTATGATGCCTCCGACACCGAACCGAAGGTGCTGCCGGCTCGCTTCCCGAACCTCCTGGTCAACGGTTCCGGCGGCATTGCCGTCGGCATGGCCACCAACATTCCGCCGCACAATCTCGCCGAAGTCTGCAACGGCGCCATCGCCATCATCGACAACCCGGCGATCGACCTGCCGGCGCTGATGGAGATCATCCCGGGGCCGGATTTTCCCACAGGCGGCATCGTGCTCGGCCGCTCCGGCATCTACAGCGCCTATTCGACCGGCCGCGGTTCCATCGTCATGCGCGGCAAGGTCAATGTCGAACAGCGCGGCAACGACCGTGAATCGATCATCATCACCGAGGTTCCCTACCAGGTGAACAAGTCGTCGATGATCGAGAAAATGGCCGAGTTGGTGCGCGACAAGCGCATCGAGGGCATTTCCGACATCCGCGACGAGAGCGATCGCCAGGGCTACCGCGTCGTCATCGAACTGAAGCGCGACGCCGTAGCCGACGTCATCCTCAACCAGCTCTACCGCTTCACGCCGCTGCAGACCTCCTTTGGCGCCAACATGGTGGCGCTGAACGGCGGCAAGCCGGAAGTGATGACGCTGACCGACATGCTGAAGGCGTTCGTCGGCTTCCGCGAAGAGGTGATCAGCCGGCGCACCAAATTCCTGTTGCGCAAGGCACGCGACCGCGCCCATGTGCTGGTCGGTCTGGCCATCGCCGTCGCCAACATCGACGAAGTGATCAAGCTGATCCGCACCGCGTCCGATCCGCAGACGGCGCGCGAACAGTTGATGGAGCGGCGCTGGCCCTCCGGCGACGTCGAGTCGCTGATCCTGTTGATCGACGATCCGCGTCATCGCATCAACGAGGACGGCACCTACAACCTGTCCGAGGAACAGGCCCGCGCCATCCTCGAACTGCGCCTGCAGCGCCTGACCGCGCTTGGCCGCGATGAAATCGCCGACGAATTGAACACGATCGGCGCGGAAATCATTGATTATCTCGACATTTTGTCGTCCCGCGCCCGCATCCAGCAGATCGTCAAGGACGAGCTGACCGCGGTGCGCGACGAGTTCGGCACGCCACGCCGCACCGAGCTCACCGACGGCGGCGCCGACATGGAAGACGAGGACCTGATCCAGCGCGAGGACATGGTCGTGACGGTGAGCCATTCCGGCTACATCAAGCGCGTGCCGCTGTCGCTCTACCGGGCGCAGCGCCGCGGCGGCAAGGGCCGCTCCGGCATGTCGACCAAGGAAGAGGATTTCGTCACCCGGCTGTTCGTCGCCAACACGCACACGCCGGTGCTGTTCTTCTCCTCGCGCGGCATCGTCTACAAGGAAAAGGTCTGGCGGCTGCCGATCGGCAATCCGCAGTCACGCGGCAAGGCGCTGATCAACATGCTGCCGCTGGAGCAGGGCGAGCGCATCACCACGATCATGCCGCTGCCCGAGGATGAGACCAGCTGGGGCGAGCTCGACGTGATGTTCGCCACCACGCGCGGCACCGTGCGCCGCAACAAGCTGTCCGACTTCGTCCAGGTCAACCGCAACGGCAAGATCGCCATGAAGCTGGAGGAGGAAGGCGACGAAATCCTCGGCGTCGAGACCTGCACCGACAATGACGACGTGCTTTTGACCGCAAGTTCGGGCCAGTGCATCCGCTTCTCCGTAGGCGACGTGCGCGTCTTCCAGAGCCGCAATTCGGTCGGTGTGCGCGGTATAGCCATGGCCGACACCGACAGGGTGATTTCCATGGCGGTGATCGAGAGCGTCGATGCATCGCCGGCCGTGCGCGCCGCCTATCTCAAGCGCGCGGCGGCCGAACGGCGGCTTGCCGCCGGCATCGCCGCCGGCGAAGAGGAAGAGATCGCACTGACCAATGAAGAGGTGGGCGAGGAGGCGGAGCTTTCCGACGCGGACTACGAGAAGCTCAAGGCACACGAGCAGTACGTCCTGACGGTGACCGAATATGGCTACGGCAAGCGGTCGTCTTCCTACGATTTCCGGGTGACCGGGCGCGGCGGCAAAGGCATCCGTGCCACCGACGTGTCGAAGGTGGCCGAGATCGGTAGGCTGGTGGCGACCTTCCCGGTCGGCAATGACGACCAGATCATGCTGGTCTCCGATGGCGGCACCGTCATTCGCGTGCCGGTCAACGGCATCCGTTTCGCCAGCCGCGCCACCAAGGGCGTCACCATCTTCAATACGGCCGAGGGCGAGAAGGTCGTTTCGGTGGAGCGGATTTCAGAACCGCAATCGGATGAAGAAGAGGCCGAGGGCGACATTGGGGCCGGCCCGGATGTGGGTGCTGGCGACGCCGCTCCGGACAACGCCGAATAGGTTTTGACATGGAAACGCCGGCCCGATGGGCCGGCGTGGTCAAATATTCCAGTGAATTCAGTAGTGGCGAAAGGGCTTGCGGACGCCGGAGCCTTCGAAGCGCTTGGTCTTGACGCGGACGCGCTCGGCTTCCTGATGCAGCCCGAAGGCGGTGGCAATCAGCATTACGACGGTCATTGCGGCGGCGAGCATGTAGATCAGCATGTGCGTGTTCTCCTGCTTCAACAACGATTTTGGTCCGATTTGGTTTCACCGTCTGTGAAACCACTTACATGGTCGCCGTTGAATTCTTCGTGAGCGGCCCGTTCATCTGTCGTTCATGGCGGCCAAAAGGTTCACCTGCGCATTTGCGTTTGCCCGAGAGGCTCGCTAGAAGCACCTGCCATGACCGAACGTATCGCTCTTTATGCCGGCTCCTTCGATCCGCTGACCAACGGCCATCTCGATGTGCTCAAGGCGTCGCTGGCCGTGGCCGACGTCGTCTATGCGGCGATCGGCATTCATCCCGGTAAGAAGCCGTTGTTTTCCTTCGAGGAACGGGTGAAGTTGATCGAAATCGCGACCAAGGCCGAATTCGGTAGCGACGGCGCCCGCATCAGGGTTGTCGCCTTCGACGGGCTTGTCATCGACGCCGCCAGGAGAGAGGGCGCCTCGATCATGATCCGCGGCCTGCGCGACGGCACCGACCTCGACTACGAGATGCAGATGGCCGGCATGAACGAGACCATGGCGCCGGAATTGCAGACGGTTTTCCTGCCCGCCAGCCCCTCGGTGCGAACCATTACCGCCACACTTGTCCGCCAGATAGCCTCGATGGGAGGCGACATCCGCCCCTTCGTGCCGGCGGCCGTGGCCGGTGCGCTCACAGCCAAATTCGCGAAATAAGATCCCGGAGATAGTTATGCAGCTGAAGAAGCTCGCCTCGTTCCTCATTGTGCTTGCCGGTCTTGTGACCGCTTCGGTTTCGGCCTTCGCCGCCGATCCTGAGAACACGATGATCATCACGCTGAAAGACGGCGATGTGACCATCGCGTTGAGGCCGGACCTCGCGCCAAAGCATGTCGCGCAGATCAAGAAGCTGGTGCGCCAGGGCGCCTACAACAATGTCGCCTTCCACCGCGTCATCGACGGTTTCATGGCGCAGACCGGCGACGTGAAGTTCGGCAACATGGAAAAGGGCTTCAATCCCCAGGCTGTCGGCACCGGCGGCTCCGATCTTCCCGACCTGCCGGCCGAGTTTTCGCAGACCGAGCACTACAAGCGCGGTGTGGTCGGCATGGCCCGCTCGCAGGATCCAGATTCCGCCAATTCGCAGTTTTTCATCATGTTCGCGCCGGCGCCGCCGCTCGATGGCCAGTACACCATTGTCGGCAACGTCGTCAGCGGCATGCCGCTGGTGGATCACATCCAGAAGGGCGACGAGGCGGACAACGGGACGGTCGCCAACCCCGACCGGATGATCAAGGTGCGCATCGCCGCCGACAAATAAATCTCTATTATCAAAAGGATATCTGACATGGCTGAGATCAAGGACCGCGAGAACGCGCTCATCCTGGAAACGACCAAGGGCAAGGTCGTCATCGAACTTTTCCCCGATTTGGCCCCCGGCCACGTTGCCCGCATCAAGGAACTGGCGCGCGAAGGCGCTTATGACGGCGTGGTCTTCCACCGCGTCATCGAAGGTTTCATGGCGCAGACGGGCGACGTGAAGTTCGGCAATTCCTCGAAGCCTTCGTTTGCGCCTTCCCGCGCGGGCATGGGTGGTTCCGACAAGCCGGACCTGAAGGCCGAGTTCTCCAACGCCAATCATGGCCGCGGCACCTGCTCGATGGCACGCTCGCAGAACCCGAACTCCGCCAATTCGCAATTCTTCATCTGCTTCGACGATGCCGCCTTCCTCAACCGCCAGTACACGGTCTGGGGCCAGGTCATCGAAGGCATGGACAATGTCGACAAGATCAAGCGCGGCGAGCCAGTGCAGGATCCCGACAAGATCGTGTCGCTGAAGGTCGCGGCCGACGTCAAGTAAGGCGAAACGACGATGATGGGCGCAGTCTGGTCGCTGCTCGGCATCCTGTCCGGCGCCTTCATCGCCATTCAGGCGCCGATCAACTCGCAGCTGGCGCGCGGCCTGGGGCTCCCGGTCGCCGCCGCGGCGTTCTCCTTCCTGTCGGGCGCCATCGTGCTCGGCATCATCTCCGTCGCGGCGGTCAAGCTGCAAGGGATTTCGCTCGACTGGAAGGCGCCGGCGCCCTGGCTGTTCGTCGCCGGCGGCATGCTCGGCGGCTTCTACGTCACGCTGTCGACAATCCTCACGCCGCGCATCGGTGCTGCCGCGCTGATGGCGTTCCTGGTTGCCGGCCAGCTCTTGGCCGGCATGCTGATCGACCGCGTCGGCTTCCTCGGCGTCGCGGTGCGCGAAATTTCGCTCGGCCGCGTCGCCGGCGCGGTGCTGCTCTTGGCCGGAGCGCTGCTCGTCCGGCTCTACTGATGCGCGTCGACCTCTTCGACTTCGACTTGCCCGACGATCGCATCGCGTTGCGCCCGGCGGAGCCGCGCGACAGCGCCAAGATGCTGGTGGTCAGGCCGGGCGAGGGGCTTGAGGACCGCACGGTGCGCGAGTTGCCGTCCTTGCTGCGGGCCGGAGACGTGCTGGTCTTCAACGACACCAAGGTTATTCCGGCGCAATTGAAAGGCATCAGGCGGCGCGGCGAAGCGGCAGCGCAGGTCGAAGCCACGCTGCATATGCGGATCGCGCCCGACCGCTGGCTGGCCTTCATGCGGCCGGGCAAGCGTATCGCCGCCGGCGACCGCATCCATTTCGGCCATGACGGCAATTCCTGTTTCCTCGGCCAGCTCGATGCCACGGTGATAGAGAAAGGCGAGGGCGGCGAGGCGCTGCTCGGCTTCGATCTGTCCGGCGCCTTCCTCGATGAAGCGCTGCACGCCGTCGGCCACATCCCGCTGCCGCCCTACATCGCCTCGAAACGCGACGACGACGAACGCGACCGCAGCGACTACCAGACCATCTATGCCCGCGAAGAGGGCGCCGTTGCCGCTCCGACCGCCGGCCTGCATTTCACGCCTGAGCTGTTTGCTGCGCTTGACGCCAAAGGCGTCGAGCGCCGCTTCGTCACCTTGCATGTCGGCGCCGGCACCTTTCTGCCGGTGAAGGTCGACGACACTGCCGACCACAAGATGCATGCCGAGACCGGCTCGGTCGCCCAGGAAACCGCTGATGCGCTCAACGCAGCAAAGGCAAGGGGCGGGCGCATCATCGCCGTCGGCACAACCTCGCTGCGCCTGCTGGAGAGTGCGGCGCGCGCCGATGGCCGGCTCGCCGCATGGTCCGGCCCGACCGACATTTTCATCACGCCCGGCTACCGCTTCAAGACAGCCGACATGCTGATGACCAACTTCCATCTGCCGCGCTCGACGCTGTTCATGCTGGTTTCGGCTTTTTGCGGCCTGGAAACGATGCGCGCGGCCTATGCGCATGCCATCGACAAAAGCTACAGATTCTACTCCTACGGCGACGCCAGTCTTCTGTTCAGGGAGGTGAACGATGGACGATGATCTCGAAAATCTGGACCGCGAGGCCTTGATCGCGGAGGTGAAGAGACTGCGCGCCGGCATTCGCGGCCACCGCGACACGTCAGGTCACGATCTGTGCTGGCATCATCCCGATCTGTGGAACCTGTTGCCGGAAAAGACCGAGCCGGCGATCGCCGTGCCGCCCTGGGAAAAGTTCATGCGCGGCTGCATCCGCTACCGGCAGTCGCTCGACGAGCAGGCACCGGGGGCGCCGATATTCGACAAGGAATTCAATGGCTGAGGCGTTCACCTTCAACGTTCTGGCAACCGACGGCAAGGCGCGGCGCGGCGCGATCACCATGCCGCGCGGCGAAATCCGCACGCCGGCCTTCATGCCCGTTGGCACCGGCGGCACGGTCAAGACAATGTATATGGACCAGGTGCGCGGCGTCGGCGCCGACATCATCCTGGGCAACACCTATCATTTGATGCTGCGGCCCGGCGCCGAGCGTGTGGCGCGGCTCGGCGGCCTGCACGAATTCGCCCGCTGGCCGCACCCGATCCTCACCGACAGCGGTGGCTTTCAGGTGATGTCGCTGTCGAAGCTGCGGAAGCTCACGGAAAAAGGCGTCACCTTCCGTTCGCATATAGACGGCGCCGCCTATGAGATGTCGCCGGAGCGCTCGATCGAGATTCAGGGGCTGCTCGATTCCGACATCCAGATGCAGCTCGACGAGTGCACGGCGCTGCCGGCCGAACGCAAGGAAATCGAGCGCGCCACGGAATTGTCGCTGCGCTGGGCCGAGCGCTGCAAGACGGCCTTCGGCGACCAGCCCGGCAAAGCAATGTTCGGCATCGTCCAGGGCGGCGATGTGCCGGACCTACGGCTGCGCTCGGCGCAGGCGCTGAAGGCGATGGAGCTGAAAGGCTATGCGGTCGGCGGGCTGGCCGTCGGCGAGCCGCAAGCGGTGATGCTGGACATGCTTGAAATCACCTGCCCGGAACTGCCTGATAACAAGCCGCGCTACCTCATGGGCGTCGGCACGCCGGACGATATCGTGAAGTCGGTGGCGCGCGGCATCGACATGTTCGACTGCGTCATGCCGACCCGCGCCGGCCGCCACGGCCTTGCCTACACCAGGCGTGGCAAGGTCAATCTGCGCAACGCCCGCCATGCTGACGATCCGCGTCCGCTGGACGAGGAAAGCGACTGCCCTGCGGCGCGGGACTATTCGCGCGCTTACCTGCACCATCTGGTGCGCTCGCAAGAGGCGCTGGGGGCGATGCTCCTGACCTGGAACAATCTGTCCTACTATCAGAAGCTGATGCAGGACATTCGCGCCGCGATTGAAGCCGGCGCGTTCGAAGCCCGTACAGCCGAGATTTCCGAGGGTTGGGCGAGGGGCGATATTCCGGTTGTATAGCTCTCAGGTGCTCAACGAATTCGACGCGCGCAGGCTGCAGCCGGTGATCTGAAAACTGCCGTCGGGCTGCTGCTCGAGCGTGTAGACGGCCTCATAGTCCTTGCCGTCCGGACCGACGATCAGCACCTGCTGGACAATTGAGGTCGGGCCGGTCTGCTGCACCTTGCCGAAGGAATAGTTTTGCGGCTTGCGCACCGGCGGATAGCCGTTGGTCACCATGCTCATGAACGTTTCTACGGTCGGAAAGATGCGCTTCACATTCGGTGCGGCAAAGCTGTAGGCCGCAGCCCCGTCGTTGGCGATGAAGGCCTTCAGCTGGCCGTCGATGACCGTCTGCGCCGCCTTGATTTCGGCATCGCCGGCAAATGCCCCGGACACCAAAAGGGACGACAGGAAAAGCAATGGAACGACTGCGAATGCAAATAGCGCGCGGCGCATGGCCAGCCTCCGTTGTCCCCTAGAGGAATCGCTGCAAGAAAATCGCTGTCCGAAGACACATCATACCATACGCTTGGCAGTGCTTCACGGTTTCAGCGAGCGCCAACATTCGCCACGCAGATGCCACACAATTGCGCTTAACCCCCCTTTAAGGCGAGGCGCGCATCGTCAGTCGGGTGGGGCCTGTTCGCGCAATCAAGGGACGAACAATGTTTGGACAGCCGATCGACCGGCGTCTTTTGCTGACGGGCGTCGCCAGCCTGGCCGTTGTGGCCCCCTTGCCGGCCTGGGCAAGCGCGGCGCCGACTGTCACCGAAGTGGCGTTCGATCCGATCATTCCAGCCCTTGGCAATCCCGATGGCGATGTCACCATCGCCGAATTCGTCGACTATCAGTGCCCGATCTGCAAACTCGCCTTTGTCGAACTGAAGAAATTGATGGAGCAGGACAGCGGCATCAGGCTGGTGATGAAGGATTGGCCGATCTTCGGCGACACCTCGCGTGACGCGGCGCGCATGGCGCTTTTGACCGGTGACCGCTATGCCGCGGCGGTGGAAGCTCTGATGACCAATGAGCGCGGCCTTTCCGAACGCCGCACCAATGACATCCTGGCTTCTGTCGGCGTCGATGTCGCTATGATCCGCGCCGGTCTCGCTGCCCGCGAACCCGACATCGACGCGGCTCTCTCGCGCACCGATGCCCAGGCGAGCGCCTTCAAGTTGCAAGGCACTCCGGCGCTGGTCATCGGCGGCAGGCTGTTCCGGCGCGGCATGCCGGTGGCTGAAATGAAACAGGCCGTCGCCAGGGCGCGGGCCGCCTGAGCTCTAGCCCTGATGCTTGAAAGCCGGGCCTGATGCTTGAAAGCCGGGCGGCAGTCTGCCACAAGGGCCGCTTGTACGTGGAAGCTTGAGCAGGGCCGGTCAATGAAGGCGTTTTTTGTGCAGATAAAGTGCGATCTGGGCAAAGCCTATGACGTTGCCAGCGCTTTGGCCGACGCCGAGATCGCGTCGGAAATCTACTCGACCGCCGGCAATTACGATCTGCTCGCCAAATTCTACGTCGACGACGAAGAGGACATCGGCCACTTCGTCAACGAGAAGGTGCAGATTCTACCCGGGATCAAGGACACGTTTACCGTCGTCACCTTCCGAGCGTTCTAACCCCCATCCAGCACGTGCCCGGGCACGAGGCAAAGCCTGACTAGAGGCATATTGCGGCTGCCTTAATTCTAGGCAGTTGTGACATACTGGTCGCCGGCATCTTCCAAATTACCGATTGCGCTTGATTTTCTCCGGCGACGCCAGTGAAATGGCGTCACAGGGGAGTATGCGATTGGCAGCGTTCGATGAAATGCTTCCGGAAGTTTCCGGATTGAGAAAACCGTATACGGCATATGACCGCTGGCTGAAGGAGCAGGATCCGGCCAGGCTTACCGAAAAAATGCAGGATGCCGAGCGCGTCTTCCGCAAGACCGGCATTACCTTTGCCGTCTATGGCGAACAGGAAGCCTCCGAGCGGCTGATTCCCTTCGACATCGTTCCCCGCATCATCTCAGGCAACGAATGGCGGCGGCTGACGCAAGGCATCGAGCAACGCGTGCAGGCGCTGAACGCCTTTCTCGACGACATCTACCATCGCCAGGAAATCCTGCGCGCCGGCCGCGTGCCGAAGGAACTGATCGCCAAGAACGAGGCGTTCCTGCCCGAGATGATCGGCGTGCGCCCGCCCGCCGGCGTCTACACCCACATCATCGGCGTCGACATCGTCCGCATCTCGGAGAACGAATTCTACGTGCTGGAGGACAATGCGCGCACACCGTCGGGCGTCTCCTACATGCTGGAGAACCGCGAGACGATGATGCAGCTTTTCCCCGAGCTGTTCCAGCAGATCAAGGTTCGCCCGGTGGAGAACTATCCGCAGCTGCTGCGCCAGTCGCTGGCGGCGGTCAGGCCACAAAGCACCAAGGGCACGCCGACGATTGCCGTGTTGACCCCGGGCAGCTTCAACTCCGCCTATTTCGAGCACGCCTTCCTTGCCGACCAGATGGGCGTGCAATTGGTCGAAGGGCAGGATCTGCGCGTCGTCGACGGCCATGTCGCGATGCGCACGACCGAAGGCTACAAGCAGATCGACGTGCTTTACCGCCGCGTCGACGATTCGTTCCTCGATCCGCTGACCTTCCGCCCCGACTCCGCTCTTGGTGTTCCCGGCATCATGGACGTCTACCGCGCCGGCAACATCACCATCGCCAACGCGCCGGGCACCGGCATTGCCGACGACAAGGCGATCTATTCCTACATGCCCGAGATCGTCGAATTCTACACCGGCCGCAAGGCGATCCTCGGCAACATCCCGACCTGGCGCTGTTCGGAACCGGACAGCCTGAAATACGTGCTCGAGCACATCGACGAGCTGGTGATCAAGGAAGTCCACGGCTCCGGCGGCTACGGCATGCTGGTCGGGCCGGCAGCGACCAAGAAGGAATGCGAGGATTTCTCCAAGAAACTCGCGGCAAAACCGTCCAACTACATCGCCCAGCCGACGCTGGCGCTGTCTACCTGTCCGATCCTGACCGACAAGGGCCTGGCGCCGCGCCACGTCGATCTCAGGCCCTATGTGCTGGTTTCCGACCGCATCCAGATCGTGCCCGGCGGGCTGACCCGTGTCGCCCTCAAGGAAGGTTCGCTCGTGGTGAATTCCTCGCAGGGCGGCGGGACGAAGGATACGTGGGTGCTCGATGACTGATTTTCACCTGAAGGATTTTTGATGCTTTTAGGCCGTACCGCCAACGGGCTTTACTGGATGAACCGCTACATCGAGCGGGCCGAAAACATGGCTCGGCTTGTCGATGCCGGCTTGCGCATGGCTTTGACCCGTACGCAAAGCGCCTCGGAAGAGTGGAATTCGGTGCTGCTCAGTGCCGGCTCGGACGTCGCCTTCACCCAGAAATACCAGGATTATACCGCCGCCAACGTCGCCGATTTCCTTTTGCGCGACACCTCGAACCCGTCGAGCACGATGGCGGCGATCGAGACGGCCCGCAACAATGCCCGCATGGTGCGCACAGCGCTGACCCGCGAGACCTGGGAAAGCATCAACGAGGCCTGGATGTCGCTGAAGCGGATGCTGGCCAAGCCGATCGACGAACGCGACCTGCCCACCGTACTCGACGCCATCAAGCGCGAGACGGCGCTGATCCGCGGCTCGTTCTACGGCACCATGCTTCGCAACGAGATCTTCGATTTCTCGCAGCTCGGCACCTATGTCGAGCGCGCCGACAACACGGCGCGCATCCTCGACGTCAAATACTACGTGCTGTTGCCGTCAATTTCCTGGGTCGGTTCGACGCTCGACAATTATCAGTGGGAATCGATCCTGCGTTCGGTGTCGGCGCACCGGTCCTACCGCTGGGTCTACGAGGCGGACTACAAGCCGACCAACATCGCCGACTATCTGATCCTCAATGTGCGCATGCCGCGCTCGCTGATGTTCTGCTATCGTTTTCTGGCCGAGCACCTAAAATTCCTCGGCGACGACTATGGCGAGCGCCATGCCTGCCACACGACGGCGGAGAAGACCCAGGCCATGCTGAGGGCAGGGTCGATCAAGGACATATTCGACACCGGGCTGCACGAATTCCTGGCCAGGTTCATTCAAGAAAACACCAGGCTCGGCGACGAGATCGCACAGGATTACCGGTTTAATTGAGCATGACCCCTAAAAGTGGGAACCGGTTTTCGGACAAGGTCATGCTCAAAACGGAAGATAAGCTATGCGGCTGAAGATCACCCACCGGACCGAATACCGCTACGATGCGCCGGTGCAATATCTGCTGCAGCGGCTGCGGCTGTTGCCGGTCAGCGGCTCGACGCAGACGGTTTTGTCCTGGGCATTGAAGACCGAAGGTGCGCGCGAAGAGGTGCGCTTCGTCGATCATTTCGGCAATGACACAAGGCTGTTGAGCGTCGAAGGCGAGCGCGACTTCATCACCGTCGAAGCATCGGGCGAGGTGGTGACGCGCGACACGGCAGGCGTCTCCGGGCCGCATCAGGGTTTTACGCCGCTCTGGCTGTATGGTCATGAAACACCGTTGACGGTGATCGGCAGCGGCATTCGCGAACTTGCCGCATCGGTCGGCAAGGGCACCGATATCGAAAGACTGCACCGGCTGATGGCCATCATCTCCGAGCGCGTCGCCTACACGCCGGGCACCACCAATGCGGCGACGCCGGCCGAGGAGGCCCTGGCGCTGAAGACCGGCGTCTGCCAGGACCACAGCCATATCTTTGCCGCCGCCGCGCGCGCCATGGGTTTCCCGGCCCGCTATGTCAGCGGCTATCTGATGATGGATGCGACGGTCCAGCAGGCGGCCAGCCATGCCTGGAGCGAGGCGCATGTTTCCGGCCTCGGCTGGGTCGCCTTCGATGTCGCCAATGGCATCTCGCCTGACGAACGCTATGTAAAGGTGGCAACGGGCCGCGATTACCGAGATGCCACGCCCGTATCGGGAATTCGACTGGGACAGGCGGAAGAACAGCTTGCGGTCACGGTCACGGTAGAGCAGTAGTTTCCGGCAAGATTGCTGCCAAAAGAGATTCCATGACCTATTGTGTCGGCCTGAAGATCGATCGCGGGCTCGTGTTCATGTCGGACACGCGCACCAATGCCGGCATGGATTCGATCTCCACCTTCAAGAAGATGCATATCTGGGAGGAACCGGGCGAGCGCGTCATCGTGCTGATGTCGGCCGGCAACCTGGCGACGACGCAAGCCGTGGTTAGCCTGCTTGACGAGCGCACCAAGGCAGTGGCGGATCGCCATGCCACGCTGTTGGAAACGCCCTCAATGTACCAGACGGTGCGGTTGGTCGGCGATACCGTCAAGGAAGTCATCGCCAGTTCGTCGCCGGCGGGCGAGAAGGCGGATTCCTACTTCAATGCCTCGTTCATTCTTGGCGGCCAGATCAAGGGCAGCGCGCCGCGCCTGTTCATGATCTACCCCGAAGGCAATTTCATCGAATCGACCGACGACACGCCGTTCTTCCAGATCGGCGAGACCAAATACGGCAAGCCGATCATCATCCGCGCCTATGAAAAGACGATGAGCCTGGCCGAAACGGTTAAGCTGCTGCTGGTGTCGTTCGACTCGACGCTGAAGTCGAACCTGTCGGTCGGCCTGCCGCTCGATCTTTTGTTCTACGAGAAGGACGCCTTCAAGGTCAGCCTGAAGAAGCGGATCGGCCAGGACGATCAGTACTATCGGACCATCTCGGATGGCTGGTCGAGCGCGCTGAAAGCTGCCTTTGCCAGCCTGCCCGATTTTCCGGGATAGGCCGCTTCCCGGTTCGACAGCCGATGGCCCGAACATATTTCATGCTAAGCAAATGAATGATGGCGCTTGCGCCTTGGTCGGCTGTGTCCGGTCGGATTCCGGGAGGATGCCATGAACAATGATGATTTCCGGCAATGGTCGCGGCGCGCCGCCGATTGGGGCGCCGAGTACCGCAACACGCTGCGCGAACGGCCGGTGCGGCCATTCGTCAACCCGGGAGACATCTTCAGAAGCATAGAGGTTTCGCCGCCTGAGGCGGCCGAGCCGATGGAGCGGATCTTCGCCGATTTCGAGGAGAAAATTGTGCCAGGAATGACGCACTGGCAGCATCCGCGCTTCTTCGCCTATTTCCCGGCCAATGCCGCACCCGTCTCGGTGGTGGCCGAATATCTGGTCTCGGCGATGGCCGCGCAATGCATGCTGTGGCAGACCTCGCCTGCGGCGACAGAACTCGAGACACGCACTGTTGATTGGATGCGCCAGGCGCTCGGTCTGCCGGATGGATTCTCCGGCGTCATCCAGGATTCGGCGTCTTCGGCGACACTGGCCGCCGTGCTGACCATGCGCGAGCGCGCGCTCGACTGGCAGGGCAATAAAAGGGGCCTGAGCGGGCAGGCGAGGCTGCGCATCTATTCCTCCGACCAGGTTCACACCTCGATCGACCGGGCGATCTGGGTGTCCGGCATCGGCGAGGAGAACCTCGTCCGCATTCCGGTTGCCGGCCGCTTCCGCGCCATGGATACCGCAGCGCTCGAGGCGGCAATCGTCGCCGACCGGGAGGCCGGCATGCTGCCGGCCGGTATCATCGCCTGTGTCGGCGGCACCAGCACCGGCGGCACAGATGATATCGCTACCGTCGCCGACGTGGCGAAGCGGCATGGACTCTATCTGCATGTCGATGCCGCCTGGGCCGGGTCGGCGATGATCTGCCCGGAATACCGGCATTTCTGGACCGGCGTCGAAAACGCTGATTCGATCGTCTTCAACCCGCACAAATGGCTGGGGGCGCAGTTCGACTGCTCGATCCAGTTCCTGCGCGATCCCGAGAGCCACGTCAGGACGCTGGCCATCAAGCCGGACTATCTGAAAACCCACGGCCATGACGGCATCATCAATTATTCCGAATGGACGGTGCCGCTCGGCCGGCGCTTCCGCGCCCTGAAACTGTGGTTCCTGCTGCGCGCCCATGGGCTGGAAGGCCTGCGCCTGATGATCCGCAACCATGTCGCCTGGAGCGAAGGGCTTGCCGCGCGGCTGGCAAAGGAGGCGGATTTCGAGATCGTATCCGAGCCGATGCTGTCCCTCTTTTCGTTCCGCCACAGGGCCGCCACGGGCGTCGATCCCGACGAACACAACCTTCGCCTGGTCAACGCGATCAATGACGATGGCCGCATCTACCTGACCCAGACTAGGGTGGAGGGGCGGGTGGCGATCCGCTTTCAGGTCGGACAATTCGAGACGACCGCGGCGGATGTCGATGCGGCTTTCGAAGTCGTCACCGAAATTGCGCGCGGTCTGGCCTGATCCTACCCTTTTTGAGTTGCGCCGGGGTTTGCATTTGCAATCATGTGGTTTTCATTAGCCGGCTCATGCCTTTTCATCGCTTTCGTTTTAAGCTATAGACAAGAAAAACGAAAACGGGAGGCTCTTCAATGTATCTGTCGCCGCGGCATGCCGAAATCATCCAGATGGCCAAGGACCATGGCCGCGTGCTGGTCGATGATCTGGCCACGCATTTCAACGTGACGCCGCAGACCATCCGCAAGGATCTCAACGATCTGTGCGACCAGCGGCTGCTTTCGCGCATCCATGGCGGGGCGCTGTTCCCGTCCGGCATCGAGAACATGGAGTATGAGGCAAGACGCAAGATCGCCGCCGAGGAGAAGGAGGCGATCGGCCGCGCGGCGGCCAGGCTGATCCCCGACAACGCCTCTCTGTTCATCAACATCGGCACCACGACGGAGTCAGTCAGCAAGGCGCTGCTTGATCACAGCGGCCTGATGGTCATCACCAATAACATCAATGTTGCCAACAGGATGCGCATATATCCTTCGATCGAAGTGGTGATCGCCGGCGGTGTCGTCCGTGGCTCCGACGGCGGTGTGGTCGGCGAGGCGGCGGTCGATTTCATCCGGCAGTTCAAGGTCGATTACGCAGTGATCGGAGCCTCGGCGATCGATCATGACGGTGCGCTGCTCGATTTCGATTTTCGCGAGGTCAAGGTGGCGCAAGCCATCATCGCCAATGCCAGGCATGTCATCCTGGTTTCCGACCAGACCAAGTTCGAACGCACGGCGCCGGTTCGCATCGGCCATTTGTCACAGGTCAACACCTTCATCACCGACCGTTGCGACATCCCGTCGGTGCGCAAAATCTGCGAGGAGGCGGAGGTTCAGCTGATCGAGACGTCGCTTGGCTAGAGGCCCCGAGAATTCCGATCACGGGCCTGTGACTTTTCGTTTGACATTCGTTCTCATTTCGAAATAATCCCGATACGGTTTCGTAAAAACCTAAAAATGCTGCAATGCGAAATCGCGGGAGGATTTTGTGGACGCATCCCCGATCCATGACATTTTCGTCATCGGTGGCGGTATCAACGGCTGCGGCATTGCCCGCGACGCCGTCGGGCGCGGCTTTTCGGTCTTCCTTGCCGAAATGAACGATCTGGCCAGCGGAACCTCCTCCGGCTCCACCAAATTGATCCATGGCGGCCTGCGCTATCTCGAATTCTACGAGTTCCGTCTGGTGCGCGAGGCGCTGATGGAGCGCGAGGTTCTGTGGCGGAACGCGCCGCACATCATCTGGCCGATGCGCTTCGTGCTTCCTTATGCCAAGGGTTTGCGTCCGGCCTGGCTGATCCGGCTCGGTCTTTTCCTCTACGACCACATTGGCGGTCGCAAATTGCTGCCGGCGACCAGGACGCTGGACATGGCCAAGGATCCGGCCGGCAAGCCGTTGAAGCCCTTGTTCACAAAGGCTTTCGAATATTCGGATGGCTGGGTCAACGACGCACGGCTGGTGGCGTTGAACGCCCGCGATGCCGCCGATCGTGGCGCAACAATCCGAACCCGAACGAAAGTCGTTGGCGCTCGCCGCGAGGGTGACCTGTGGGCGATCAAGCTTGAGAACGTCCAGACTGGCGAGGCCGAAGAGGTCAAGGCCCGGTTGCTGGTCAATGCCGCCGGTCCGTGGGTCGACCATGTCCTGTCCGCCACCGTCGGTTTGAACGACGTGCACAATGTTCGCCTCGTCCAGGGCAGCCACATCGTCATCGCCAAGAAGTTCGACGACCCGCGCGCCTATTTCTTCCAGAACAAGGATGGGCGCATCATCTTCGCCATTCCTTACGAGGAAGAGTTCACCCTGATCGGCACCACCGACCGGGACTATCCCGGCGACCCGCACGACGTAAAAATCAGCGACACCGAAATCGACTATTTGTGCGCTGCGGCGAGCGAATATTTCGCGCAACCCGTCAAGCGTTCGGACATCGTCTGGACCTACTCCGCCGTGCGCCCGCTCTATGATGACGGCGCCTCGAAAGCGCAGGAGGCGACCCGCGACTACGTGCTGAAGGCCGATGGCGGCGAGGGCGCCGCCCCCATCGTCAACGCCTTTGGCGGCAAGATCACCACCTATCGCCGGCTGTCGGAATCGATGCTGGAAAGGATCGAAGGGTTTCTCGGCAAGCGCGGCAAGCCCTGGACGGCCAACGCTCCGCTGCCGGGCGGCGATTTTCCGGCCACCGGTTTCGACGCCGAAGTGGCCAAACTGAAGTCAGCCTATCCGTTCCTTGACGCGCGGCTCGCGCGCCGGCTGACCAGGCTCTACGGCACCCGCGCCAGGATGCTGCTGGGCCTCGCCAAGTCGAATGCCGATCTTGGCCGCAACTTTGGCGCTGATCTTTACGAAGCCGAGGTGCGCTACCTCGTTCAAAACGAATGGGCGGTCATCGCCGAAGATGTATTGTGGCGCCGCACCAAGCGCGGCCTGCATCTCAGCCGTGAGCAGGCTGCAGCTCTTGACGAATTCATGCGTGGAATAAGCCGACGCCATGTCGCCGCTGCCGAATAGGGATGGCCGACTGATGAAAGCCTGGGAGGAGGCATCATGCTGGAACTGAGAAACGTGACGAAGACGGTCGGCGCGTCGGAGCATATCCGCGATGTGTCGCTGACGCTTCGGCACGGCTCGCTCAACGTTCTTCTGGGACCGACGCTTTCCGGCAAGACCAGCCTGATGCGGCTGATGGCCGGCCTCGACGTGCCGACCTCCGGCTCGATCTGGTTCGATGGCCAGGATGTCACTGGCGTGCCGGTGCAGAAGCGCAAGATCGCCATGGTCTACCAGCAGTTCATCAATTATCCGGCGATGACGGTCTACGAGAACATCGCCTCGCCGCTGCGCGTGGCCGGCACCGATCAGGCAAAGATCGACAAGGAAGTCCGCAATGCCGCAAACCTGCTCAAGCTGACGCCCTATCTCGACCGCACGCCGCTCAGCCTGTCCGGTGGCCAGCAGCAGCGCACCGCGCTCGCCCGCGCCATCGTCAAGAACGCCAGCCTGGTGCTGCTCGACGAGCCGCTCGCCAATCTCGATTACAAGCTGCGCGAGGAACTGCGCGCCGAACTGCCGAAGATTTTTGCCGCCGCCGGCACCATCTTCGTCTATGCCACGACCGAGCCACATGAAGCCTTGCTGCTCGGCGGCAACACGGCGACGCTTTCGCAGGGCAAGATCACCCAGTTCGGCCCGACCATCGAAGTGTTCCGCAAGCCCGCCGATCTGGTGACGGCGAGGACCTTTTCCGATCCGCCGCTCAACACCATCGTGCTGGCCAAGAAGGGCCGCGATTTCCTGCTCGAGGGTGGCGTCAACCTGCCGGTGCCCGCCGAACTCGCCGGCATTGCCGATGCCATCTACACGATCGGCTTTCAGCCGCATCATTTGTCGCTCGAGCGGCCCAATGCGGCTGCCGTGCCGGTGCGGGCGAAGGTCACGATCACCGAGATCACCGGTTCGGAAAGCTTCATCCATCTCGACTTTGCCGATGCGCGCTGGGTCATGCTGACCCATGGCATCAGGCATTTCGAGCCCGACGAGGTGGTCGAGGTGTTCATCGATCCGCGCCACATCATGGTTTTCGACGAGCACGGCCGCGCCGTGACCGCGTCGAAGCTGGCGGCTTAGGAGGAAACGATGGCGCGCATCGACGTCAACCACATCCGTCATTCCTACCTGCCGAACCCGCAGAAGGATGCCGATTTTGCGCTCAAGGAAGTGCATCACACTTTCGAGGACGGTGGCGCCTATGCGCTGCTCGGCCCCTCGGGCTGCGGCAAGACCACGCTTCTCAACATCATCTCGGGATTGCTGCATCCCTCGCACGGCCAGTTGCTGTTCAACGGCAAGGATGTGACCAACCTGTCGACGCAGGAACGCAACATCGCGCAGGTGTTCCAGTTTCCGGTCATCTACGACACCATGACCGTCTACGACAATCTGGCCTTCCCGCTGCGCAACCGCGGCGTGCCGGAAGCCGACGTCGACCGCAAGGTGCGCGAGACGCTGGAGATGATCGATCTCGCCTCATGGGCGAAGAAGAAGGCGCGCGGTCTGACCGCCGACCAGAAGCAGAAGATTTCGCTCGGCCGCGGGCTGGTGCGCGCGGACGTCAACGCAATCCTGTTCGATGAGCCGCTGACCGTCATCGATCCGCATATGAAGTGGGTGCTGCGCTCGCAGCTGAAGCAGCTGCACCGCCGCTTCGGTTACACCATGGTCTATGTCACGCACGACCAGACCGAGGCGCTGACCTTCGCCGACCGGGTCGTCGTCATGTATGACGGCGAGATCGTGCAGATCGGTACGCCAGCCGAATTGTTCGAGCGCCCGCGCCACACCTTCGTCGGCTATTTCATCGGCTCGCCGGGCATGAACGTCATGCCGGTGGCCATCGACGGCAAGACGGCGAAACTCGGCTCGCAGCGCATCGACCTGCCGGGCGCGCCCAAGACTTCTACTGGGAGCACCGGCAGCGGCGCCATCGAGCTCGGCATCCGCCCCGAATATGTGCGGCTGGGTAGCCAGGGCATGGCTGTCTCGATCAGCAAGGTCGAGGATCTCGGCCGCCACAAGGTGGTCCGCGCCAATCTGGAAGGCCGCGAGATCGCGGCGGTGATCGGCGAGGACGAGACCGTGCCTGCCGATCCAAAAGTGCGCTTCGACCCGGCCGGCATCAACATCTATGCCGATTCCTGGCGCGTCGAGATGGGGGCATAGATGGACAAGACCTGGAACAACAAGGCTTGGTTCCTTGTGCTGCCGGTGCTGGTGCTGGTGGCATTCTCGGCGGTCATCCCGCTGATGACGGTCGTCAACTATTCGGTGCAGGACACGTTCGGCAACAACGTCTTCTTCTGGGCCGGCACCGAGTGGTTCGAGGAACTGCTCTCGTCCAGCCGCTTCTGGGAAGCGATGGTCCGCAACCTGATCTTCTCCTTCATCATCCTGGCCATCGAAGTGCCGCTCGGCATCTTCATCGCGCTCAACATGCCGAAAAAGGGCTGGGGCGTGCCGGTCTGCCTGGTGCTGATGGCGCTGCCGCTGCTGATCCCGTGGAATGTCGTCGGCACCATCTGGCAGGTGTTCGGGCGCAACGACATCGGCCTGCTCGGCTACTACGTCAATGCGCTCGGCATCGACTACAACTACGTGCAGGATCCGTTCGACGCCTGGGTCACCGTCATCGTCATGGATGTCTGGCACTGGACCAGCCTTGTCGTGCTGCTCTGCTACGCCGGCCTGGTTTCCATTCCGGATGCCTTCTACCAGGCCGCCAAGATCGACGGCGCCTCGCGCTGGGCGGTGTTCCGCTACATCCAGCTGCCGAAGATGAACCGCGTGCTTTTGATCGCCGTGCTGCTGCGCTTCATGGACAGTTTCATGATCTACACCGAGCCCTTCGTCGTCACCGGCGGCGGTCCCGGCAATTCGACGACCTTCCTGTCGATCGACCTCGTCAAGACGGCGCTCGGCCAGTTCGACCTCGGCCCGGCGGCCGCCATGTCGCTGGTCTACTTCCTCATCGTCCTTCTGCTGTCATGGGTGTTTTACACAGTGATGACCAACTACGACGCGGAGCGCTGAGATGAGCGGCGCCAATGAAAGAACCACGAGGCAGGACAGAGTGAGCGAAACGACGGCTTCGGAAGCACTGGCCAGCGCCATGTCGCAGGACCAGATCGCGCGGCTGATGCGCCGGCGCGGCGAGGAATCGCGCTGGTGGTGGATCGTGCCGACGGTCTACATCATCGTGCTCTTGCTGCCGATCTACTGGCTCATCAACATGAGCTTCAAGACCAATGGCGAGATCGTTTCCTCGCTGACGCTCTATCCGCACGCACCGACGATCGCCAACTACGTCACCATCTTCACCGATGCGTCCTGGTATTCGGGCTACATCAACTCGATCACCTATGTGGTGATGAACATGGTGATTTCGGTGGCCGCAGCACTGCCGGCGGCCTACGCGTTCTCACGCTATCGCTTCCTCGGCGACAAGCATTTGTTCTTCTGGCTCTTGACCAACCGCATGGCGCCGCCGGCGGTGTTTGCGCTGCCGTTCTTCCAGCTCTACTCGGCCTTCGGCCTGATCGACACGCACATTGCGGTGGCACTGGCGCATTGCCTGTTCAACGTGCCGCTGGCGGTGTGGATCCTCGAAGGCTTCATGTCGGGCGTGCCGAAGGAAATCGACGAGACCGCCTATATCGACGGCTATTCGTTCCCGCGCTTCTTCGTCAGGATCTTCATGCCGCTGATCGCCAGCGGCATCGGCGTCGCCTGCTTCTTCTGCTTCATGTTCTCATGGGTCGAACTTTTGATCGCCCGCACGCTGACCACCACCGACGCCAAGCCGATCGCCGCCACCATGACCCGCACGGTTTCGGCCGCCGGCATGGATTGGGGCCTGCTCGCCGCCGCCGGTGTGCTGACGCTGATCCCCGGCGCGCTCGTCATCTGGTTTGTCCGCAACTATATCGCCAAGGGCTTTGCCCTGGGGAGGGTGTGACCATGAACTTCGACCTCTCCTGGATGGCATGGACGTGGCCGACGGCGGCCTTTTTCGGCACCATCTTTCTGCTGCTGTGCGGCATGGCGGTCTGGGAATATGCCTCGCCGGGCGGCAATCCACGCGTTGGCGTGCTGCGCTTTGAAACGACGCGCGGCGACCGCCTTTTCCTTTCGCTGCTTGGCAGCGCCTTTATCCATCTCGCTTGGTTGGGTCTTGTCGGATCCAACCTGTGGTGGGCTCTCGCTCTCTCCGTGGTCTACGCAATTGGCGTGTTCCGCTACGTATAGAGGGGGAAACTGTTGGAGCGACCGCGTGCCGGCGACCGCTCCAGATCGCACTTGAAACCTGTAAAGTGGAGGAAACGAAATGCGACGGCAATTTTTAACATCAACGACTGCCCTTGTCCTGTTGCTCGGGGTAGGCAATGCCTACGCCGGAATGGACGAGGCCAAAGCCTTCCTGGACAAGGAGATCGGCCCGCTGTCGACGCTCGACCGCGCCGGCCAGGAAGCCGAAATGCAATGGTTCATCGATGCCGCGAAACCCTTCGCCGGCATGGATATCAAGGTCGTGTCCGAAACCATCGCCACCCACCAGTATGAATCGCAGGTGCTGGCGCCGGCCTTTACCGCCATCACCGGCATCAAGGTCACGCATGACGTCATCCAGGAAGGCGACGTCGTCGAGAAGATCCAGACCCAGATGCAGACTGGCCAGAACCTCTATGACGGCTGGGTCAACGATTCCGACCTGATCGGCACCCACTGGCGCTACCAGCAGGTGCGCAACCTGACCGACTGGATGGCGGGCGAGGGCAAGGACGTCACCAACCCGAACCTCGACCTGAAGGACTTCATCGGCACCTCGTTCACGACGGCGCCCGACAAGAAGCTCTATCAGCTTCCCGACCAGCAGTTCGCCAACCTCTACTGGTTCCGCTACGATTGGTTCAACGACGAGAAGAACAAGGCGGACTTCAAGGCCAAGTACGGCTACGACCTCGGCGTGCCGGTCAACTGGTCGGCCTATGAGGACATCGCCGAATTCTTCACCGGCCGTGAGATCGACGGCAAGAAGGTCTATGGCCACATGGACTACGGCAAGAAGGATCCGTCGCTCGGCTGGCGGTTCACCGACGCCTGGCTGTCCATGGCCGGCAATGGCGACAAGGGCCTGCCGAACGGTCTGCCTGTCGACGAATGGGGCATCAAGGTCGACGAGAATTCGCGCCCGGTCGGTTCGTGCACCGCACGCGGCGGCGACACCAATGGCCCGGCCGCCGTCTACTCGATCCAGAAATATCTCGACTGGCTGAAGGCCTACGCCCCGGCCGAGGCACAGGGCATGACCTTCTCTGAATCGGGACCGGTTCCGGCTCAGGGCGCGGTTGCCCAGCAGATCTTCTGGTACACCGCCTTCACCGCGTCGATGGTCGATGCCGGCGCCAAGGCAGTGCTGAACGACGACGGCACGCCGAAATGGCGCATGGCCCCGTCACCGCATGGCGTCTACTGGAAGGACGGCATGAAGCTCGGCTATCAGGACGTGGGTTCCTGGACGCTGATGAAGTCGACGCCGACCGACCGCGCCAAGGCCGCCTGGCTCTACGCGCAGTTCGTCACGTCGAAGACCGTCGACGTGAAGAAGAGCCATGTCGGCTTGACCTTCATCCGGCAGAGCACGATCGACGACAAGAGCTTCACCGAGCGTGCACCGAAGCTCGGCGGCCTGATCGAGTTCTACCGCTCGCCGGCCCGTATCCAGTGGTCGCCGACCGGCACCAACGTGCCTGACTATCCGAAGCTGGCACAGCTTTGGTGGCAGGCGATTGGTGACGCATCCTCGGGTGCCAAGACGGCGCAGGAGGCGATGGACTCGCTTTGCGGCGAACAGGAAAAGGTCATGAGCCGTATCGAGAAGTCGGGCGTCCAGGGCGATATCGGCCCGAAGATGGCCGAAGAGCATGATCTTGCTTTCTGGAACGCCGACGCGGTCGCCAAGGGCAATCTCGCTCCTCAGCTCAAGATCGAGAACGAGAAGGAAAAGCCGATCACCATCAACTACGACGAACTGGTGAAGAGCTGGCAGAAGTAAGACCATTTGATGCGGGCGTTCGCGCCCGCATCGCAACAACCGGGGGGAGGCGGCATCTTGCCGTCTCCCCTGTTTGTGTAAAAGACGAATGCATGTCGCCCAAAAGTGCGCAGCGGTTTTGGGACAACGACATGCACAAAAACAAAGACTTAAAGAGCCTCGCGTTGCCGCTTCAACGCGACGCGCTTTAAGTGGGAGGCAAAATGACCGGATACATCCTAGCCATCGACCAGGGCACGACATCGAGCCGAGCGATCCTGTTCGACGACAAGATGAAGGTCGTCGGCAGCGGGCAGAAGGAATTCACCCAGCACTATCCGGCCTCCGGCTGGGTCGAGCATGACCCGGAAGAGATCTGGTCGAGCGTCGTGACGACGGTCAAGGCCGCCCTGAAGAATGCCGGCTGTGAAGCCTCGGACGTCGCGGCGATCGGCATCACCAATCAGCGCGAAACCGTCGTCATCTGGGACAAGGCGACCGGCAAGCCAATCCACAACGCCATCGTCTGGCAAGACCGGCGCACCGCGCTGCTGTGCCAGAAGCTGAAGAAGCAAGGGCTGGAAAAGACATTCACCAAAAAGACCGGGCTGCTGCTCGATCCCTATTTCTCCGGCACCAAGATCGCCTGGGTGCTCGACAAGGTGAAGGGTGCGAGAAGACGCGCCGAGAAGGGCGAGCTTTTGGCCGGCACCATCGACAGTTTTCTGATCTGGCGGCTGACCGGCGGTAAGGTTCACGCCACCGACGCCACCAACGCCTCGCGCACGCTGGTCTACAACATCGAAAGGAATGTCTGGGACGACGAGCTTTTGGCTATCCTCAACATCCCGGCAAAGATGCTGCCTGAGGTGAAGGACTGCGCCGACGACTATGGCGTGACGGAGAAAGGCCTGTTCGGCGCCGAGATCAGGATTCTGGGCGTCGCCGGCGACCAGCATGCCGCGACCATCGGCCAGGCCTGCTTTGAGCCGGGCATGATGAAATCGACCTATGGTACCGGCTGCTTCGCCCTGCTCAACACCGGCAGCGATCTGGTGCGTTCGAAGAACCGGCTGCTGACCACCATCGCCTACCGGCTGAACGGCAAGACCACCTATGCGCTGGAAGGCTCGATCTTCATCGCCGGCGCTGCCGTGCAGTGGCTGCGCGACGGCATCAAGGTGATCGGCAAGGCCGAGCAGAGCGGCGTGCTGGCGGCGACCGCCGACCCGACTCAAGCAGTCTATCTGGTGCCGGCCTTCGTCGGGCTCGGTGCACCGCACTGGGACGCCGAGGCGCGGGGCGCCATCTTCGGCCTGACCCGCAATTCAGGCCCGGCGGAGTTCGCCCGCGCCGCACTCGAATCCGTCGCCTATCAGACCCGCGATCTGCTCGATGCCATGCGCAAGGACTGGAAGGGCGCGTCGGCGAAAACTGTGCTCAGGGTCGATGGCGGCATGGTGGCCTCGGACTGGACGATGCAGCGGCTGGCCGACATCCTCGATGCGCCGGTCGACCGTCCGACCATTTTGGAGACGACCGCGCTCGGTGCCGCGTGGCTCGCTGGCTCGAAGGCGGGTGTCTGGCCAAAAGCAAAGGACTTCGCCAGGAGCTGGGCGCTCGAGCGGCGGTTCAAGCCGGAGATGGATGCTGCTGTCCGGTCCACCAAGCTCGCAGGCTGGCGCGATGCGGTGCGCAGAACGCTGAGCACGCAATAGATAGCTATCAAATACCCATCAGGTGATTGCTAGGGTGAGGGGAATGAAGCCAGATTGGTATCCTGATTGGCTGGACGAGGCTGTCGAACAGCTGACTACCAAGAATGCGCGCCTTGAGAAGGATTTCCGCCTCGGCAGTTGGCCCCGCTATGACTACGACCTGACGGCTGGAAAACTCCTGTTCTCAGAGGAAGGTGTAGTCAAGGTCGTCGCCGAGATCCAGATTGCAGGCTCAACCAGCGCCAAGGCCAGCAATTGGCTATGGGCCTGGGCAAACTCAAACTTGCCTGGCGAGTTCCTTAGCGACGCAAAGCTGGTTCGATCCTATGGCGAGGAGAACGGCATTGACGAACTGGCTCAGGCTTATGTGACGGATATGGACAATGACCTGGAAGCGCTCGGCTGGGAATTGACCGGGGCAATGGTTCGAATCTGCAACGCCCTTGGAGCCTACCGTTCCCCGCGAGGGGAAGGCGGAGCGCTATATCTGATTTTCAAGAGCATCAGTTGGGCAAGCTAACCGAGATATTGTTTCCAAACCAATCGAGACATGCGCCGCGCGGCCTCAATGAAAGCCCGCGCCGTTGCCGACGCGGGCTTCATCAACGTCTGCTCAACTCTGCCCAGATTCAATAAGGCGAATTGCACTCCTGCCGAGGACCGTAGTTCGGCTGGAAGGTGTTGTCGGATGCGCGGTAGGAGCGGTAGTGGTCATAGCACCACTCCACATGCGCATCGCCTCGATGGACGCGGTTCTGGTTGTTGTTGATGATCGCGCCGGTGATCAGCGCGCCGGCGATGAACGCTCCAGCCGGGAACCAGAAATCGCCGTGGCGACGATAGCCGCGATGATATTCACGCGAGCCGCGATGGCCGTTCCAATAAACGTCACTGTTGTTGCGAGAGAAATTTCGATTGCCGTTGAAGTTGCGATGCTTCATCCACGGCTTGTAATCGACCGCCTGCACATCGGACGACGCCGAAGGCGCCTGCGGCGTGAACATCTGGGCGGCGCCGGCAGGCATGACAGCCGTCGCCGCGAACGAAACTGACAATGTGGCCGCCAGCAAGCCCGACAGGGTCTTGTTCATGATCTTCTCCTTGAAAGGGTAGTTGACGTCCCTTGTGAGGAGGAAACGGCTCGGCGATGCTATGGTTCCGCGCAAACGGTAAGTTACTGATTTGTAATGTTTCTCCAATCCGATCTCGGACGGAAGCCATCCTTCGACTGCTGGTGGACTGGTCGTTTGGCCACCCTCGCCGAAGCGGGTCGCAAGATCTCAGGCAACGGCAACAAAGCCCGGCTTGCGAGCCATCTTTTTCCGGTTGACCGGTCGCGGCACTCTCCCTATGTTCCGCGCAATTTCGAGGGCAGCTTTTCGAGCCCGCGGGAGCGCGTAGCTCAGCCGGTAGAGCAACTGACTTTTAATCAGTAGGTCATGGGTTCGAATCCCATCGCGCTCACCAAAAATACCCCAAGAAAAACAATACGTTAAAGTTTCGCTACCAAAACAAGTAGGCTGCGGGATTTCTGCAGGGCTAACAGACGGCTAACAAAAACAGGCGAGGGCGGACAAATGATCGATTGGGCGCAGATTCGAAAAGACCGCCACGCAAAAGACCGGTCACCTGCAGAATGGCCGGCAGGAGTACAGGCCATCAGCAGCAGCGGCCTTACCTTGCTGGGGATACATGAAAAGAGCGGAGAACTGTACTGGGACGGGCAGCAGGTCGTCACGGCGCGGCGGCTCGCCAAYTTTGAACGCTGGATGGCTGCGCTGGTGACTGCGGCGACGGTGGCCATGGCCTTGATCGAAGGTGGACGCGCCGCAGGCTGGATCACGCATTAAAAAAGCCCGCCACCAACGCGTCTTTGAGTTTTGTCACAGACGCATCGACGCATCGGACCTAAGCTTGCAGCGGGGTGTAGTTTCCTGCAGCGGTGAAAGGATTACTCCGATGCTTGTGAACCTTCCTATGCTTGTGAACCTTTCTCTTGTCGCAGTTGTTCCCCTTGCCGATTGGCTCCGTCATCGAGCCGAGCAGAAGGCGCTGTTGAAGGCAACGGACGAGTTGAGCGTGTCACCAGACGACATGCTCAGCGACATCGGGATTTCCCGTGACGACATCACGACGTTTGGGTTCCGCAGCTCGGCGTCGAGACGTAGGGGCTGAGCAATGAAAAAGCCCGCCACCGTAAGGCATCGGGCTTGGAACTTCCGATGATGAAGCGCCTAGCTTGCGGCTCGCTGTCTTCGTCTTCCTCGGCGTCCTTGCCATCATAGGCGGCTCGCCGACAACTATTCCTGCTGGAATTGACAGGGCCAATCTTCAGGCCTCGTCAAGCCAGAAGGCAACTCGGTCCGGGCGTCTCCGCAAGCCATGTTGAGCTGCCACTGGGACAGACCCGCCGAATTGGAAAGATCGAGGCCCTCGATACGGGTCAGAAAGAAAAAAGCGCGGTCAAAGTCTATCGGCGCGGTGAACGTCGCTCCTCGGAAGTCCGCCCGCGCGAGATTGGCAAACGAAAAGCGGCTGCCGCTGATATCGGCGTCATGGAACTGCGCTCGTCCCAATTCCGCCTTTGTGAAATCAACATTGGTCAGATTGGCGTCCTGGAAATTCGAGCGCTGCACTTCCGCGCTCGCAAACACAGCGCCCTGCGCGTCCATACGGCTGAAGTCGGTCCTGTAGGCCTCGATTTTGTCGAACCGGGCACCTTTGGCGGTCGAGTCGGCCAGGGAAGCACGCACAAGCGTTGCCTTCTCAAAATTTGCCGCAAGGAGATTGCTGTTCCTGAGGTCGGTCGAAGTGAAATCAACACCGAACAGGTTCGCTCCGCTCAGGTCCTGTCCTTTTAGGATGAGAAGCTTTTTGTCACAGTCCTGCCAATTGACGCCAGGCGTCGCGGCTGCGTCGCAATTTTGAGCGGCAGTGGCGTTCTGCCAAGCAAATACAGTGCAAACCGCTAGAACCAAGCCGGATGCGCCGTAAGCTCTGGTTCGCCTCAAAGTCATTGTTGCTGGGCCTCTGCTACTCGCCGACAATCAACCTTACCACATCTGCTGACACTCGAAAGCGACGGCGTTTTGCCGCTAATCCCGCTAGTCCCCACCGCCAAATGAAAAGCCCGCCACCGTGAGGCAGCGGGCCGTGTGTGAGTTCTGTCACAGACGCATCGACGCATCGGACCTAAGCTTGCAGCGGGGTGTAGTTTCCTGCAGCGGTGAAAGGAGTACTCCGATGCTTGTGAACCTTCCTATGCTTGTGAACCTCCCTCTTGTCGCAATTGTTCCCCTTGCCGATTGGCTCCGTCATCGAGCCGAGCAGAAGGCGCTGTTGAAGGCAACGGACGAGTTGAGCGTGTCACCAGACGACATGCTCAGCGACATTGGGATTTCCCGTGACGACATCACGACGTTTGCGTTCCGCAACTCGGCGTCGAGACGTAGGGGCTGAGCAATGAAAAAGCCCGCCACCGAAGCAGCGGGCTATCAAGCAAGCGGCAAGTTTGCCGGTTGATCAGTAGTGGTCCGGCTGCTCTGCCATCTCCCCGGCATCCAGCTCGCCGTCCTCAAACCATACCGTGTCATCGACTCTCCCAGCGAGACGCTGGTCGACATGGTTCGTCCAGCCGAGCGATGGCTCGCCTTCCTCCCGATCGTGCGGCTCGTCAAGCACGTCGCCACCATTTATCAGGTCTCACACTCGATGGAATTCTTCATGGAATATGCAAAGTACGAGCCGAGCGCGATCCATCATTTGGTCAAAGACGTCGCGAGACATGTGTCGGATGGGCTAGGCCCGAGGGAGTCACGGAAAATCAAATACTGAGCGGCCACAAAGGCGCCTGCCTGTCACGGGCACGGCGTCCAGCCTTTCCGCTTCTCGTAATCGCCGAGTCGGTCAGTCAACCAAGCCGAGCGCCCGGAGGCGGCTTGCTGACCGCAGCTTCGTCAAGTTCCGCTTCCAGCTGACCGCTGACAGACTTGGGCGTGTCGGTTCACCGTCGAAGCCCTTCAGCCACGCGTCCGCATATTCGTCCCAGTACTGGGGCACGTCTCGCGCCTTGCCGTCCTTGCGAGCTTGGACGCCGTACATCCACGCATATGCAAAACGGACATGGTCCTTAGCCACGCGTTGGCTCAGCCAAGGATCATTTGAGCTAGTACAATCGTGAGAATCATTGATGCCGGAATGGCTATGAGACAACACATCTCAACGATCCTAGTATTTTGTCGCTTGTCCATCTTCGCCGCCTCGCATTGTTCGTTCTCATTTTGACGTCAACGGGCAGCCGTTGGAAGCGGTTCCAGGCGCGGCGGTCAGAGATGCTGTCGGTGCTGCATATTAGCAACACCTTGTCGAACCATGACGGCGAGCAAAAAGCCCGCCGGCCGAAGCCAGCGGGAGTTGGACAGGCCAGAGTTAGGGTCTTCTGGCAGATTGAAAACGATCCCACCCGGCTTTTGTTTCGGCGCTTGCTAAAGAGTCTCAAGCGCCTCGCCAGCGCGCGTTCCTGCCACCGCTATCCACCCGTGGGTTTCATGCAGGCGTCATAATGTAATGCAAGGTTGTTGGCGCCGAAGGAGTTCTACGTCCTACCTTCGGGGTTCCCAAGACCTCCCAATTGCCCGGCCCGACCGGGCTTCTTTTTAGGCGCCCTTATCCGCTTGGTGAGGCGCGGTTTGTAGGCCTCATTGAAAAGGAGCTGGTGTTGTCGAAATCCGGCACTCATAGCGTGCTCGCTTGGCCGCATGTAGTACCTGACCATGTATGGGTCGAAATGGCTAAACACCCTGACGAATTTCAATGGTCTCCAGCTAACGGGAATCCGCTCTCCCGCTGGTGAAATCAACTAGGGATTATGCGCTCAACGTCGGAGGGCTTGTCTCAGATAAAGGCCATCGCGATCGAGACAATGGTCACTATGACACCCGCAATCGTGTAGATCGTCGAATACTTGTTCAGGTGGAGGCCTACGCGTCCTCCAAATGGCAATGGAACTTCTGGAGCATTTTTGGCGATTTCCTTCGCGAGCGCCTGATTATCGCGGCGTCTGCGCTCTGCGGTGGTCATGAAGGCGAGGTTCCGATCGCCGCGTCCGGCCTCGCGGCAGGGCTGGCAGAACAGCACCTTGATCAGATCCCAATGCATGCAGCCGTGATCTTCACCCAGGCGATCGACGAGCGCTTTGACGTCGAGCTTCACGTTTCGATGGCAGGTCATGCAGTCGACCGAAAGTCCCGATCCGGCCTGCAGCTTTTTGCCGAGCGTGTCCTCGACGAAGGGGTATTTCATGGTCATGGGAATGGCGAACTCCGTTTGAGGGGATCGCCGCAACGGGAGGATTATATTCCTGAAATTGGCACCAATGCCAAGGGGTAACGCAGCCGCCGGACTAAAGCTGCCAGGGCGTTTTCTGTTTCAGCCACTCCGACCAGAAGGCTTTCGCCAATCCCAGCAGGTCTTCCCGCGTCCGGCCGATATCGCGGATCAGGTGGTCGTCATGCTTAGCGAGAATGTCAATATAGACCTCCGGGTCGTTCTGGGACGTCGACCGGTCCGTCTCGTCAGCGGGGCGAGACGGGGGTTGGACATTCAAGAGGGGTGCCACTGCACTGGTCATTGTAGCCGCCACAAGATCGATGGGCGGAAGATAACAAGCCGGTTTGACATTCGAGAAGTGAATTGTGATTATTGCAGCTATCAGCAACTGTGATACCCAAGGCAGGCAATGCTACACCCGCTGGACCCCGAGTTGCTGCGCACCTTCCTCGCCGTCGCCGACACCGGCACCCTCACCAGGGCAGCGGAGACCGTGCATCGAACGCAGTCCGCAGTCAGCATGCAGATCAAGCGGCTTGAGGAGGAGATCGGCGCGCCGCTCTTCGTGCGTGGTCCGCGTGGCGTCGCGCTGACGCTGAAAGGCGATCAGTTGCTTTCGAATGCCCGGCGCATCGTCTCGCTCATCGACGAGACGACCGCATCTATGGGCGCACCGCCGCTCATCGGCCGGGTTCGCCTCGGGATTCCGGAGGAGTATGGTGTTTCCGTGTTGCCCCCCGCGCTTGAAGCGTTCGCAAAGGTCCATCCCGAGGTCGAGGTCTCGTTACGCTACGGCAGATCCAAGCAAAACAAGCAGGCCTTGGCGGCTGACGAGCTCGACCTAGCGGTCGTCTTCGAGTGGCAGGAGTTCACTGACTGCGAGGTTCTGATGACCGATCCCACGGTCTGGATCACGTCCGATGCTCATGCCCTGCACGAACAAAGACCTATCCCGATTGCTATCTCCGACGACCCGGAATGTTCCGATTTCGCCATGCGGCTGCTCGACGTCCGGGGCCTGCCTTACCGGGTGGCGGTTCGGTGCTCCACCATCGGAAACCTCGGGGTCGCCGTCCAGTCCGGGCTGGCAATCGCGCCGTTCTCGCGCAGCAACATTCCCATCGGCTGCCGGGAACTCACCCTGGCGGACGGCTTCGGCGATACCGATGCCGCAAGGGTGGTGATGCACCAAAACATGCGTTCGGGTGGAGAGGCCGTCGAGTCCATGGCGCGAGCAATTCGCAATGCGTTTGCGCGGTCGGCGATTGCCTAACCGATGGGACTGCGCCGCGCACTAGGGTCGGGATCAACGGCTCGGCTCGACAAATTTTGCCAGATGTTTCTCGGCTTAGCTGCGAGTGCGATTGCTACCGCGATCACACCATATGCAACTGCGGCCCGTCTGCTAGCTTATGTCGGCGGCGGACCCCATTTCCCGCCTGGCCGGCGCCTTCCCCATAGGCACCCCAACACGCCCTGCGGCGCCGGCCGTCTTCTCCCTGCCTTCAAGCATTGGGCATGCACCGTCCCCGTCCCGTTCCACCTGATGAAAGGTGCATCCTTGCCGGTGATCCCTTCACCGTCTTGAGCAGCGCCCCACCAGGCAACTGGGGGCGTAGCACCTCACGACCATAGGTATCCATTGCCCGTTCCTTTTTCAGCGAATTCGCATATACAATTGCGCCGAGAGGGAGCCGATTATGTTCGTTGACTACTACGAGCTTTTGGAAGTCAGCCGAAACGCTAACTCAGAAACGATAGAACGCGTGTTTCGCTATTTTGCCATGCGCTATCACCCCGACAACCAGAATACCGGGGACGAAGCGCGCTTCAGCGAAATCGTGGAGGCGCATGATACGCTCAAAGATCCCGTCAAGCGCGCGCAATACGACATTCACTACAATGAGCAGATGAATATACATCGCGAGCTGACCCAGGAAGCCACCGACACTAAAGGCATCGAACGAGATAGCGTCATTCAGGCTAAAGTTCTCACGTTGCTTTATGTAAAACGTCGAAAGGATGTCAACGATCCGGGCATTGGCGACGTGGAGATCGAACGATTGTCAGGCTGCCCTCGTGAACATCTGGAGTTTCATATCTGGTATATGAAGGCAAAAGGTTGGATTTCGAGGATCGAAAACGGAACCATTGCGATCACTATTGAAGGCATAGATCGCGCGAACTCCGAATATCGGCGTGATGTCACCGTTACCAGGCTGCTGGACCATCCTCACTAGTGAAGGGCTAGCCCGCTTTGGCTTGCCCGCGCCCCACGAACCAGCCGTCTGGCCGGCGCTTGAAGACGGCCTGCATTGGGTGCACAGCGCCAATCCTCACCTTGTCGCCAGACTGGTCGCTGGCTAAACTCAACCTTCCCAGGGGAGGGTTCGAACATGGCACTTCAGCTTTCGGCGGATGCTGTTGCTCCTACGGCGGCGGCACCCGACAAATATCTCTTCGGTCCGGTCGCCGATTTCCTCATGCTTGGCGGCAGCGCGTTTCTCATTCTGCCGGTTCTGTTTCTGGTGCCGCTCGAGTACGAAGGTGCCTTGGCCGCAACGATGGTGTTTGTGGCCTATCTCGTGAACTACCCTCACTTCGCCCACTCCTACCAACTTTTCTACCGCAATTTCGGGCGCAAGGTGAGCGGCGACGGCTACGACAGGAGCCTGCAGATCCGCTACATATTCGCGGGCATCCTTGTTCCCCTGATCATGGCCGGTTTCTTCGCCTACAGCGCTGCGGCGGCGAACACGCGCCTGCTCGGATATGCAGCCAACGCGATGTTCTTTTTTGTCGGCTGGCACTACGTCAAGCAAGGCTACGGCATGCTGATGGTGGATGCCGTCCTGAAGCGCAAATTCTTCGACGACCGGGACAAGAAGGTGCTGCTCTTCAACAGCTATGCCGTATGGATTTTCGCATGGCTCCAGACGAACACGGCCGTCACCCAGGGGAAATACTACGACCTGGACTACTACACATTCGCTGCCCCTTCCTGGATCTCCAACATTGCCCTGCTGGCGGCCATAGCGTCCACGGCGGTTACGGTTTTGATGCTGGCCAATCGCTGGCGGAAGAACGGCGGCAAGCTGCCGTACAACGGCGTCGTGGCCTATGTCGCGTCGCTCTACCTGTGGATCCTGATCGTGAGAATAAACCCGCTCTGGCTGCTTGTGGTGCCCGCGCTCCACTCGCTGCAGTACCTGGCGGTGGTCTGGCGCTACCAGACCAATTTTGAGCGCGATGGTCCGGACGCTGTCGCAGATCCGCCGCTGAAAATCCTGTCCTTCCTTGGCCCTCTCTACAGGTTTCGGGTCCTGGGATTCATCGTCGCGGGCGCAGCACTTGGATATCTCGGTTTCTGGTTGATCCCGCTGACGCTGACCAATCTGGTCCCCTACGACAGGCAAGTCCTCGGCTCATCGCTGTTCTTCTTCATCGTGTTGATATTCATCAATGTGCACCACTACTTCCTCGACAACGTCATGTGGCGTCGTGGCAATCCGGAAGTGTCGAAGTATCTGTTCCGCTAAGGCTGCCTGGCGATCGGCTGACGGATATCAAGAGCCTTGGAAAACCAGCGAGACATTCCCGCCGGCGTGGCGCTCGAGTCGGCCGGCAAGGTCGAGTTCCAGAAGCACCATGGAAACCTGGGCGGCGTGGAGGCCGGTATGGCGGATGATCTCGTCCACCGCCACCGGCGTCGGCCCGAGCACTTCGAGCACACCGGTTCGCTCGTCCTCGCCCGGCGGTGGCGTTGCCGAGAAGTCGGGCGGCTCTTCCAGCGGCGCTGTCCTTGGCGCCCGCGAACCGGCCAGTGGCGCGATGGCGCCGGAAACATCGGATGCCTCGGTGACCAGCGTGGCGCCGTCCTTGAGCAGGCCATTGGTGCCGGCGCAGCGTGGATCGAGCGGCGAGCCGGGGACGGCAAAGACCAGCCGGCCCATCTCGCCGGCCAGCCTGGCGCTGATCAGCGAGCCGGAGCGCTGTGCCGCCTCGACCACGACCAGCCCCAGTGCCATGCCTGCGACGAGGCGGTTGCGCCGCGGGAAATCCTGCGCCCGCGGCTGCCAGCCGAACGGCATTTCGGAAACGATGGCGCCGCCGCGCTCGGCGATCTCATGGCACAGTCCGATGTTCTCGGGCGGGTAGGGGAGATCGAGGCCGCCGGCCAGCACGCCGACGGTGCCGGTCGAAAGACTGCCTTGATGGGCAGCCGTGTCGATGCCGCGTGCGAGGCCCGAGACGATGCTGTAGCCGTCGCGGCCGAGATCGGCCGCCAGCATCCGCGCCATCTTGATGCCGGCCAGCGAGGCGTTGCGGGCGCCGACAATGGCGATCGCCGGCAGCCGGAACACCGCGCCTTCGCCCTTGACCGCCAGCAGCGGCGGCGGATTGTCCATGTTTTTCAAGAGCGGCGGATAGTCGGCCTCGCCGATGCCGACGAAGCGGGCGCCGGCCTGGCCGGCCGCCTCCAGCTCCGCCTCGGCCTCGGCAAGGGAAGGAATGCGAACGATCTTTTTGGCGCCGCCGGAAATCATCAGCTCGGGCAGCATCTCCAGTGCCGCCTCAGCCGAGCCAAAACGGTTGATCAGGCCGCGAAAGGAGGCCGGGCCGACATTTTGCGTGCGGATCAGCCGCAGCCAGCTCAGCCGCTGCCGGTCGCTGAGGCGCGGCCCGGCAGGCTTGCTCACCCCTTGGCTCCGATCTTGCCCTCGCTGCCAGCCAGAAGCCGTGAGATGTTTTCCCGGTGTTTGAAGATGACGATCAGGCTCATCACCAGGAACAGCCCTGCAGTCTGCGGCGTGCTCAGGAAGTAAAGCGCGATGGGCACGACGACCGCCGCCGTCAGCGCTGCCAGCGACGAGTAGCGGAGCAGGAAGGCCATCGCCAGCCAGACGACGGCGAAGATCAGCGCCACCTGCCAGGCAAGGCCGATCAGCACGCCGAGATAGGTGGCCACGCCCTTGCCGCCCTTGAAGCCGAGCCAGACCGGAAAGAGATGGCCGAAAAAGGCGCCGAGACCGGCCCAGAGCCCAAGCTCAGGCGCAAAATGACCTGCGATCAGCACGGCCGCCGTGCCTTTCAGCGCATCGAGCAGCAGCGTCGCGGCGGCCAGCCCCTTGCTGCCCGTTCTCAGCACGTTAGTGGCGCCGATATTGCCGGAGCCGATCTTGCGCACATCGCCGAGGCCGGCAGCACGGGTGATCAACAGCCCGAACGGGATCGAGCCGAGCAGATAGCCGAACACCAGCGCCAGGACGTAACCCATTGTTTCCCCCCCGTATTTCGTGGTCCTGCGGATCGGCGCAGCCGACCTATGCCGAAAACACTGTGCGTCCCGCAACCAGCGTTTGCAAGACCTTGCCTTGCAGGCGCGCGCCTTCGAAACAGGTGTTTTTCGAGCGCGAGCGAATGCCGCTTTCGCTAACGATCCACGGCTCGTCGAGATCGACAAGCGCCAGATCCGCGGCCGCCCCCGGCTTCAGCGTGCCGCCGGGCAGGCCAAACAGTTTTGCCGGCGCAGTGGACAGGGTCTCGATCAGCCTGAGCAGCGTTACGTCGTCATTGTGATAGAGCCGCAGCGCCGCCCCCAGCAGCGTTTCCAGACCGATGGCGCCGGCTGCCGCGTCGGCGAAGGGCAGGCGCTTGGTGTCGACGTCCTGTGGATCATGCGAGGAGACGATGATGTCGATCGTGCCGTCCCTGACCGCTTCGATCATCGCCAGCCGGTCCTCTTCGGCGCGCAGCGGCGGTGTCAGCCGGAAGAAGGTGCGGTATTCCCCGACGTCGTTCTCGTTGAGCGACAGATTGTGAATGGCCACCCCCGACGTGACAGTGGCGCCGTCGGCTTTCGCCCGCGTCACCGCTTGCGCCGCCATCGCCGTCGAAATCTTGGCCGCGTGGTAAGCGCCGCGTGTCAACCGCGCCAGCGCCAGATCGCGCTCCAGCGGGATCGATTCGGCCTCACGGGGAATGCCGGCAAGGCCGAGCCAGCTGGCATAGAGACCTTCGTTCATCACCCCTGATGAGGCGAGATCGGCGTCCTGGGTCTCATGCGCGATCACGCCGCCGAAATCGCGCGCATAGGTCAGCGCCCGGCGCATCACCAGCGCGCTGGATATGGTGTGGCGTCCGTCGGTGAAAGCGACGGCACCGGCCTCGCGCAACAGGCCGAACTCGGTCATCTCGCGGCCGGCGAGACCCTTGGTGATCGCCGCCGCCGGAAAAATGTTGACGATGGCCGTGTCCTTGGCGGTGCGCAGCACGAATTCGACCAGGGCGACATTGTCGATCACCGGATCGGTGTCGGGCATCATGACGATCGAGGTGACGCCGCCGGCGGCGGCCGCGACGCTGGCCGAAGCGATGGTCTCGCGGTGCTCGCCGCCGGGTTCGCCGATGAAGACGCGAGCGTCGATCAGGCCGGGAATGATTGCCTTGCCCGTACAGTCGATGACGATTGCGCCTTCCGGTGCGCCCTGGTTCAGGGCGGCCTTGCCGGCGGCAAGGATTTTTTTCCCGTCGACAATGACCGTGCCTGTCTCGTCGACGCCGCGCGACGGGTCGATGATGCGGGCGCGGCTGAAGACCGTTGTGCTCATGCGCCGCGGCCCTCATGGTTGCGGCGCGGATCGAGCAGCGCCTCCATCACCGCCATGCGCACGGCAACGCCCATCTCGACCTGTTCCTGGATGACGCTCTGCGGGCCGTCGGCGATTTCCGAGGCGATCTCGACGCCGCGGTTCATCGGGCCGGGATGCATGACCAGCGCGCCATCCTTGGCCGCCTTCAGTTTCTCGGCATCGAGGCCGAAATAGCGGAAATACTCCCGCACCGATGGCACGAAGGCGCCTTCCATGCGCTCGCGCTGCAGGCGCAGCATCATCACCACATCGGCGCCCTTGAGGCCTTCGGCCATCGAGCGGGTGACGATGACGCCCATTTTTTCGATGCCGGTGGGCAGCAGCGTCGAAGGCGCGACGACACGCACTTGTGCGCCAAGCGCGTTGAGCAGCATGATGTTGGAGCGCGCCACGCGCGAATGCAGGATGTCGCCGCAGATCGCCACGATTAGCTTCGACAGCGGTCCTTTGGCGCGGCGGATGGTCAGCGCGTCGAGTAGCGCCTGTGTCGGGTGTTCATGCGCGCCGTCGCCGGCATTGACCACCGAACAGCCGACCTTTTGCGCCAGCAGGGCGGCAGCACCCGCCGACTGGTGGCGGATGATCAATATGTCGGGGCGCATGGCGTTCAGCGTCATCGCCGTGTCGATCAGCGTCTCGCCCTTCTTCACCGAAGAGCTCGCCACCGACATGTTCATGACATCGGCGCCGAGCCGCTTTCCTGCCAACTCGAACGACGACTGCGTGCGGGTCGAGGCTTCATAGAAGAGGTTGATCTGCGTGCGCCCGCGCAGCGTCGAGGTCTTCTTCTCGGACTGCCGAGAGATCGCGACCGCCCGGTCTGCGCGGTCGAGCAACAGCTCGATGTCGGCGGGGGAAAGATCGCGGATGCCCAGAAGATGGCGGTGGGGATAGAGTGGCAGGGACGAAGCGTCGGTCATCTCAAGGCGCTGCTATAGGGTGGAGATTTCCCGGCTGCAAGCACCAGCTTTGGATTGAAGCCTTTCTCCCCGGTATTTTCGTCGCGCGCGCCGCCTGGCTTCGGCTATATCTAGCAGATGGCTTCGGATTCGTGGCCTTCTGACGATAAGGGCCTTTCTGCCGATAGAAGGATTGGGCGTGACCGACGACGTGACCAACCAGCCGCCGCCGCTGGCAGGCGGCAACGCCTGGCGCGGCGATCCGTTGCTGATCCAGCTCGCCGAGCGCTTTTCCGATCCGGTACGCAAGGATCTCGACGGCCTCGGCCGTTTCGTGCTGACGCATGAGGCGCAGGAGCTCGCCCGCCTCGCCAACGCCGAGACGCCGAAGCTCAGGACCCATGACCGCCAGGGCCGCCGGATCGACCAGGTCGAGTTCCATCCCGCCTATCATGCGCTGATGCGCCGCTCGGTCGCCAACGGCCTGCATTCCTCGATCTGGGAAAATGGCGACGCCGAGATCGGCCGCCGCCATCAGGTGCGCGCCGCCCGCTTCTACCTGACCGCCGGGCTCGAGACCGGGCATCTGTGCCCGATCACAATGACCAGCGCTTCGCTCGCCGCATTGATGGCCAGCCCAAAGCTGTTTCGCGAATGGGCGCCGCGCGTGACGACGCGCAAATACGACCAGAGCCAGAAGCCGCCGGTGGAAAAGACCGGGCTGACGCTCGGCATGGGCATGACCGAAAAGCAAGGCGGCACCGATGTGCGCGCCAACATCACCAGGGCTGAGCGCGCCGGCAGCGGCTTTTATCGCCTGACCGGCCACAAATGGTTCATGTCGGCGCCGATGTCGGACGCGTTCCTCGTGCTTGGGCAAGCGCCGGAAGGTCTTTCGTGTTTTCTCGTCCCGCGCATACTGGGCGACGGATCGGGCAACGGTTTTCGCTTGCAGCGACTGAAGGACAAGCTCGGCAACCGCTCCAACGCCTCTTCGGAAGTGGAATTCGTCAACGCCATCGGCGAGATGGTCGGCGAGCCCGGCGCCGGCGTGAAGACGATCATGGACATGGTCACACTGACCAGGCTCGACTGCGCCGTCGCCTCGTCGGCGATCATGCGGGCAGGGCTGGCCGAGGCTGTCCATCACGCCCGTCATCGCCAGGTGTTCGGTTCGCCGCTGATCGAGCAGCCGCTGATGCAGCGCGTGCTGGCCGACATGGCGCTCGATGTCGCCGCCGCCACGGCGCTGTCGTTCCGGCTGGCGCGCTCTTTCGACGAGGCGGCCAGCGATCGCGGCGAGGCGGCGTTTGCCCGCGCCATGACGCCGGTCGTCAAATACTGGGTCTGCAAGATCGCGCCGCCGCTGCTCTACGAGGCGATGGAATGCCTCGGCGGCAATGGCTACGTCGAGGAAGCGCCACTCGCCCGCTACTATCGCGAAGCCCCGGTCAACGCCATCTGGGAAGGCTCCGGCAATGTCATGGCGCTTGACGTGCTGCGCGTGCTTGGCCGCGCGCCGGGCCTGTTCGAGGACGTGCTGGCCGGCATCGACCGCGATCTCGGCGCCGGTGGACGCGGCACAATCAGCGTGCTCAAGGCGGCAATCCAGGTCGCCGCGACCGATGAAGGTTCGGCCCGTCTTTTGACCGAGCAACTGGCGCTGTCGGCTGCGGCTGCTGAGCTTCGCAGGCTGGGGGCAGGGCGGATCGCCGATGCCTTCGTCGAAACGCGGCTCGCAGGCCAGTGGCGCAACACCTACGGCATGCTCGATTCACGCCACGATGCGCGCATGATCATCGACACGCTCTATCCGCCGGTGAACTAGGCAGGACCCAAGGGGCGCACGAAGACGCCAAAAAAGTTCGCGCACCTGTGGACGGCCGTTAACCTTAACAAATGGTTTCCATTGCGGCGGCGAGCGGCAAAGCCCACTGTCTTTGCTACCAAGGCAGGGACTCCATGCGGCATATTCTGACCTCCTTTCTGGCATTGCACTGGGCAGCCGTTTTCGCCCTGCTGGCGTTCATCTGCATCGATGGAAACCGCGGTGTTGCGGCTGCTCTCGGCGTGCTGGGCGTCGCCGTCCAGGACACACGTTTCGCTGATCTCGAAAACGCTGCCGTCGTGGCGCCGCTGGCCGTCGCGCTGCTGGTCGTGGCGGTGCTGTTCTGCTGGGCCTTTGTCGAGACCTTGGTTAACGTCGCGGCCAATCCAGATGCCGCCGACAGCGTGGTGCGCATCGCCTTCATTTCCGCCTCAGGCGTGCTGTCGCTGATCCTGATCGGCGGCGCCGCGCAAGGCATCAAAGGGCTGTTCATGGTTGTCGCCGTGCAATTGGCAGCCCTTCTGGCGTCCTATGTCGCCATGCTTGCCGAGCGGCGCGCGGCATTTGCGACCGCGGTTGCTGCCGACGGCGAAATCCGTGCCGCGGCACATGTCATGGCCAGGGGCGCGGCGCACGGCTCGTTGCTGTCGCGCATTTCCAGTCGATCGAACACCAACTTGGAGGATGGCCGCTGATGCGCACTTTGTTCGCGCTCTGGGCGGCCCCCATGGCTTTGTTCTGGGGCTGGTTCTACCTTTCGCTCAATGACATCAATTTCGGTTATGTCATGCTCAGCCGGCAACTGCATGACCTCGTGTTTCAGCTCTATGGTCAGATGCTGGGCATCGATCCGGCAATCATTCCCGGCATGGTCGCAAGAGCTTGTGTTTTCGACGGGTTCTTGCTGATGGCCCTGTGGGCGTTCCGCCGCCGCCGCAATATTGCCGCCTGGATCAGGACCCAGTGGATGGATCCGGTTGCGTCCGAGCGCTTGCCGCGAGCGACTGAAGACGGTCAAGGACTCCCTGCAGAATAAAGGCGGCTGCCGCCGAATCGATCTTGCCGGCGCGCTTCTTGCGCGAGAAATCCATTTCGATCAGCGTCCGCTCGGCCGCGACCGTCGACAGCCTCTCGTCCCAAAGCACGAAGGGCAAGTCGGTTATGCCTGCCATGTTGCGCACGAAGGCGCGCGATTTCTGCGCCCGCGGACCTTCCGACCCATCCATGTTGACCGGCAGGCCGAGCACGAAAGCGCCGACATTGTCCTTCTGCAGCAGGGCAAGCAGCGCCGCTGCATCCAGCGAGAACTTCTTGCGCATGATGACCGGGCGCGGGTGAGCGAAGGAAAAGCCGCGGTCGGAAACGGCGACGCCGATCGTCTTGTCGCCGAGGTCGAGCCCGGCCAGCGTCTTGCCGCCAGCGAGCCGGGTTGGCAATTCCTCGATGCTGATGATGCCCAACGGTCTTCCTTCGCCCTTCACCACCACGTGTTTTGTCAAACGCGCAACGGACACAGTAACCCTTTGATCTCAAGGCTGCCGGCGTTCTATCCTTTGGCACGGCAAAAATCGAGGAATGCATTGATGAAATTGACCTGGTACGGACATTCGGCCTTTCGCGTCGAGACCGAAGGCGCCACCATCCTTATCGACCCCTATCTGATCGGCAATCCGTCATGGACGGGCGGCTGGGAAGGTCCTGCGGAAGGCGTCACCCACGTCCTGTTGACCCATGGCCACAATGATCACGTCAGCGGCGCGGTGGAGGTGCTGAAGAAGAGCGGCGCCCAGTTGGTCGCCAACTACGAGATCTGCATGTACCTGGTCGGCAAGGGCGTCAGCGGCGACAGGATCAATCCCGGCAATCTCGGCGGCACCGTCGATTGCGGCGCTTTCACCACCACCTTCGTCCAGGCGCTGCATTCCTCGTCGTTTGGCATCGAGGGTGGCCAGAACGTCTATCTCGGCAATCCCGGTGGGTTGGTCCTGCATTTCCCCGAGGACAAGACGCTCTACCATATGGGCGACACCGACATTTTCTCCGACATGGCGCTGATCAACGAACTGCACGAACCGAAGATCGGCATCGTGCCGATCGGCGACCGCTTCACCATGGGCGGTGCCGTGGCAGCCCTTGCCTGCCGGCGTTTCTTCGGCTTCGATACGGTGGTACCCTGTCACTTCGGCACGTTCCCGATCATCGACCAGACCGCTGAAAAGTTCGTGGCCGGACTGGATGGATCGGGTGTTGAGGTCGCCTTGCCGAAAATAGGCCAGACCATCACGTTGTAGAGTGAGACACAGTTTATCGAAAAAATGGAATAAAACCATGGCTTTGAGACAATCTCTTTGCATCTCGATGTTGGTTGCGGCCTGTCCCGCGGCCGCCGCGGAAGATTTCATCGAGGGCGTCTATCTGCAGTCCAAGGAGCTTTGCGCGCAGGCCAAGAAGGATACTTTGCAGACCGTGATCGATGCCGGCAACGTCGTGCTGTCGGCGCGCGGCCTGGAAAGCGTCGAATACAGTTGCGAGTTCCTCCAGATCGCCAAGGCGAAAAGTGCGCCCAGCTGGGTGGTGACCGCCCTCTGCCAGGAGCCGGACAATGTCTTTCCCGATGTTTTGTCTGTTACCCAAATGAACGCGAGCCAGATCGACCTGGTTTCGGTTCGCCCGGTTGCCGACGAAGGTGAGCAGAGCGGCAATGGCGGCAGCTATTTCCTCTGCGACGGTGTGGCTTTGCCATAGGATGAATGCTCTGGGAGAGGACGATACAACGCATGCGGCGTGATAGCGTGACCCTATGGCCATCCTGAAATGGGCGCGGTCGCTTCTCGGTCTGGAGCGACCCGTCTTCCAGACGCTGGAACTGCACGTTGCGCATGGTTGCAACCTGACATGCGAGAGCTGCTCGCATTATTCCAACCATGCCCACGCCGGCACGGTCTCCCTTGAAGAGGCCGATCGCTGGATGGGTTTTTGGAGCAAGCGCGTATCGGTGACGCTGTTCAAGCTGCTGGGCGGCGAGCCGACGATCCATCCCGAACTGCCGCGTTTTGTCGGCCTGGTGCGGCGGCACTGGCCGCGGGCGCGCATCGAAATCATCAGCAACGGTTTCTTTCTGCACCGCCATCCGACGTTGCCGGCCATCCTCGCCGCCGATCCCAGGGCGCATTTGGTCATCTCCATCCATCATGATTCGCTGGAATACACAGAGAAACTGAAACCGATCTTCGCCTTGCTGGAGACGTGGCGGCGAGACCATGGCGTGGCCGCCATAATCAACCCGTCGAGCAAGAACTGGACCCGGCGCTATGAAGGCTTTGGCGACACCATGCTGCCCTTTGACGATGGTGACGTTCGCGCCAGCTGGGAGGTCTGTCCGGCCCGCCACTGCAAACAGCTCTACAACGGCAGCATCTGGAAATGTGCGCCGCTGGCCTATCTGCCGATGCAGAAGGCGAAATATCGCCTTTCCGAGAAATGGGATCCCTATCTTGCCTACAAACCGCTTGCGCCCGGCTGCTCGCGGGCGGCGTTGAAGGCCTTCGCCGCGCTGGAAGACGAGGCGGCCTGCGGCATGTGTTCAACCGAGAAACGCCTTTTTGAATTGCCCATCCCGCTGCGCATGCCGAAGAACCGCGTCGGCATCGCGACCTGAACCCCGACACGATGCAGTTGCGTAGGCTGCGCCGCGCCGCTATAGCGCGGGCTGGTTTTCCCAAAGGCGACAAATATGTCCGTTGATCTTCAGACAGTGAAGCGCGTTGCGCGTCTCGCCCGCATTGCGGTGAGCGAGGAGGATGCCGAGCGCATGACCGGCGAGCTGAACGCCATTCTCGGCTTCGTCGAGCAGTTGAACGAGGTCGATGTTTCCGGCGTCGAGCCGATGACCTCGGTGACACCGATGGAGATGAAGAAGCGCCAGGACGTCGTCACCGATGGCAGCAAGGCCGCCGATATCGTCGCCAACGCTCCGGCCACCGAAGAGAATTTCTTCCTGGTGCCAAAGGTCGTGGAGTAAGCGGCTAATGGCAATCGAGATCGCCATTGAGACGCCGCTGCAGGACGATGTGCGCGGGCTTGTCGAGGAGCTCAACGCGACGCTGCTCGAACTGACGCCGCCCGAGCACTGCTATCATTTGACCGTCGAGCAGATGGCCGGCGAGGACACCACCGTCTTCATCGCCCGCGACAATGGCCTGGCCATAGGCTGCGGCGCGCTGAAGCGCCACGACAGCACCGTCGGCGAGGTCAAGCGCATGTACACGCGGCCTTCGCATCGCGGCCGCAAGATCGGCGCGAAGATTGTCGAGCGTGTCGAAGCGCTGGCCCGCGACGAAGGGTTGAAGCGTCTGGTGCTGGAAACCGGCGACCGCCATCCGGCGGCGTGGACCGTCTACGAACGTGCCGGCTTCTCGCGCTGCGGCCCGGTGCTGGATTATCCCGATTCCGAATGGTCGGTGTTTTATGAAAAGAGCCTTTGATGAGCGACCTGACCCAGCTGACGATTTCGCAGGCCCGTGCCAAATTGCGCGCCAAGGAGATCACCGCCGCCGAGATCACTGAGGCCTATCTCTCGGCGATCGAGCGCGCCAACCCGGCGCTCAACGCCTATATAGTCGTCACCGGCGACAAGGCGCGCGACATGGCCAAGGCCTCCGACGCCAAACTGGCGAAGGGCGAGGGCGGTTCTCTGGAAGGCATCCCGCTCGGCATCAAGGATCTGTTCGGCACCGAGGGCGTCCACACCCAGGCCTGCAGCCATGTGCTGGACGGCTTCAAGCCACGCTACGAATCGACCGTGACCGCCAATCTGTGGGCCGACGGCGCTGTCATGCTGGGCAAGCTCAACATGGACGAATTCGCCATGGGCTCGTCCAACGAGACTTCCTACTACGGCCCGGTCGTCAACCCGTGGCGGCGTTCGCGCCTCGACACGCTGGTGATGCCGACCACGCATCAGGGCGATGGCGGCTTTGTCTCCGCTGGCGGCACCAAGACGGCCCGCACGCTGGACAACGCGCAGCTGGTGCCCGGCGGCTCGTCGGGCGGCTCGGCTTCCGCGGTCTCGGCATTCCTGTGCGCCGGCGCCACCGCAACTGATACCGGCGGCTCGATCCGCCAGCCCGCCGCCTTCACCGGCACGGTCGGCATCAAGCCGACCTATGGCCGCTGCTCGCGCTGGGGCATCGTCGCCTTTGCCTCGTCGCTCGACCAGGCCGGGCCGATCGCCCGCGACGTGCGCGATGCCGCGATCCTGTTGAAGTCGATGGCTTCCGTCGACCCAAAAGACACCACCTCGGTCGACCGGCCGGTGCCGGACTACGAGGCGGCGATCGGCAAGCCGATGAAGGGCATGAAGGTCGGCATCCCCAGGGAATACCGCGTCGACGGCATGCCGGAAGAGATCGAGGCGCTGTGGCAGAAGGGCATTGCCTGGCTGAAAGACGCCGGCGCCGAGATCGTCGACATTTCGCTGCCGCACACCAAATACGCTCTGCCGGCCTATTACATCGTCGCGCCCGCCGAAGCGTCGTCCAACCTCGCTCGCTATGACGGCGTCCGCTACGGCCTGCGCGTGCCGGGCAAGGACATTGTCGACATGTATGAAAAGACCCGCGCCGCCGGTTTCGGCCGCGAGGTCAAGCGCCGCATCATGATCGGCACCTATGTGCTGTCGGCCGGCTACTACGACGCCTACTATCTGCAAGCGCAGAAGGTGCGCAACCTGATCAAGCGCGATTTTGAAAACGTCTTCGCCGCCGGCGTCGATGTGATCCTGACCCCGGCGACGCCATCGGCCGCCTTCGGTATCGCCGACGAAGACATGGCCGCCGATCCGGTGAAAATGTACCTCAACGACATTTTTACGGTGACCGTGAACATGGCCGGCCTGCCGGGCATCGCCGTGCCCGCTGGGCTCGACGCCAAGGGCCTGCCGCTCGGCTTGCAGCTCATCGGCCGGCCCTTCGACGAGGAAACCCTGTTCCAGACCGCTGCCGTCATCGAGCAGGCGGCCGGCACATTTCAGCCGGAGAAGTGGTGGTAGGATGCCGCCCTCGTCTCGTATTTCCATCGTCGAGACGAGAGACGAACTGCTGATCACCAACCCGCCACGCACCTCCGATTTCAGGACAGGCTTTGCCCTGATAGGGGCCTCGATCGTAGCCTACACCGGCTACATGGGATTGAGAGACACGTCGCCTGCGACGATCACCAGCGGCACTATCGGCCTGCTGTCGTTCGTGGCGGTCATTGCCCTCTTCACCTATTTCCTCGGCAAGGATTTTGTCTGGCTGGTGTTCGGCAAGGAAACCCTGCGGCTAACCAACACCGCAGCTGCGCGCGAGGTCAGGGGTTCTTTGCAAAATCGTTCGGCATTGCCCTTGAAAGGGCACCTTAAGGTCGAAATCCTCGATCATACCTACCCAACGGATGAAGCCGGACTGTCGGAAGTCATGCGCTTGACCAACGCGAATGGCTCGCTTGATTTCGGCAGGGAATTGAGCCGTCCGGAGGCGGAAGATGTGGCGAGTGCGATCGAGCACTTCATCGGCCGTCAAAGTTTGAACTGGTGATAGGCAGGCAATGTTCTTCTATCTCTCCAAGATCTTCTGGTTTTTCGTCCAGCCACTCAACCTGGCGATTTTCCTGCTGCTGGCAGGCTTGCTCGCGGCGGTGGTCGGCCGCCGGCGATGGGCGGCGACGGGCAGCGTGTTCGCCTTCCTCATTCTCGCGCTGTCAGCCTGGACCTCGCTTGGCGCCATGATGCTCAATCCTCTCGAAGAGCGCTTTCCCAAGCCATCTATGCCGGACGAGGTCGACGGCATCGTCGTCCTCGGCGGCGGTTTTGAGGGCGCGATCAATCTGGTGCGCGGCGGCTATGAATTGAACTCCGGCGGCGACCGCATGGTCGAGACGGCCATACTGGCGCGGCATTTTCCAGAGGCGAAGGTGGTTGTATCCGGAGGCACCGGCGAACTGTTTCTCGATGGCGAGGGCGATGCCACCACCGCACYACGCCTGCTGACCGCCCTTGGCGTGAGCGCCGACCGCCTGATCCTCGAGAACAAATCTCGAAACACCTACGAGAACGCCGTCTTCACCAAGGGGCTGGTGACGCCGAAGCCCGGCGAAACCTGGCTGCTGGTGACATCGGCCTTCCACATGCCACGCGCCAAGGCGCTGTTCGACAAATCAGGCTTTGCAACCGTTCCCTGGCCGGTCGACTACCGCACCTCGGGGCGGGAAGGCATCGGCCTGTTCCGCGACAACCCCGCCGATTCACTGCAGGTCACCACCATGGCCATCCGTGAGTGGATCGGCCTCTTCGCCTATTGGCTGTCGGGCCGTATCGATCAGCCTTTTCCAGGCCCCGGCGGCTGACCGATCACGGCTTGCCGCGCCGCTGAAAAGAACTGGCGGCGCACCAGCACTGCCAGCAGCAGCAGCGTCGACAGCACGAACACCATCGGGTCGACGAACCAGCCGAGATAGGCGATCGAGAAGAACACGCCACGCAGGCCGGAATTGAAGTGCTTGCCGGCCAGCATATTCATGCGCGCCGCGCGCCACACCGCCGTTTGCGTCACCGGATTTTGTGACGCTTCGCCATGCGGGATCGGCACCGCGCCGATCAGGATCGAGCAATAGTTGAACAGCCGGTACGCCCAGCCGAACTTGAAGAACGAAAAGGCCAGGATCAGCACCAGTCCGAACACTTTCACCTGGAAGGCCGCGCGTGACGGCGCGCCACCCAAGGGCAGGTCGCTCAGCACCGACAGAACCTGGTCGGAGGCACCAAGCAGCGCAAAACAGCCGCCGAGCGCGATCAGCGAGCTGGAGGCGAAAAAGGCGGTGCCTTGCTGCAGGCCGCTCATGATGGCGGTGTCGACGATGCGGATCTCGCGCTCGGCCATGGTTCGCATCCAGGCTTCGCGCTGCGCATTCATCGCCGTCGTCAGTGATACGCGACTGACCAGCTTTCCGTCGGAGGCGAGCGTATGCAGCACCCACACGAGGAGAAAGAAAGCCAGCGCCGCCAGATCGGCCGTCGACAGGTGGAAGGAATCGCCCATGCGTTGCTTTTACCACAAGCAGCGGGGCTGCTTCGATGGTCGATCGCGACCGTGTCGCTGCCGGAGCAAACAAGGTCGGCTGGTGCTGCGCCGCGCTCCTCAAAAGAGCGGAAACATTATGAGAATTCCTATATGGAGTCCTTGATCGCACTCCCGGAGACAGCGCAGCGTGTTCCTTTCGGTTTTCGACCTGTTCAAGATCGGCATCGGACCGTCGAGTTCGCACACGATGGGACCGATGACGGCGGCGGCCCGGTTTCTCGACGAGATCCTGGGTGATGACTGGCCGCGTCCGGCCGGCGTCAAGGTCGATCGCATCGGCGCCAGCCTGCACGGCTCGCTCGCCTACACGGGTATCGGCCATGGCTCGGATCGCGCTGTCGTGCTTGGTCTTGCCGGCCTGACGCCGCAGACGGTCGACCCTGATCAGGCCGACGGCATCGCCACACGCATCGCCGCCGACAAGCGGATTTCGCCGCCCGGTCATCCTTCCTATCGCTTCGATCCGGCGACGGACCTGGTGCTCGACAGGAAAACGCCGCTCACCGGCCACGCCAACGGCATGGCGTTCTACGCCTATGATGCCGGCGACCGCCTGCTGCTCAAGCGCATCTATTATTCGATCGGCGGTGGCTTCGTCGTTTCGGAAGAAGAGCTGCAGCGGATGAAGGTGAAAGGGTCGGTGACGACAGAAGGCAAGAAAGTGCCTTATCCCTTCAAGAACGCCGTCGAGATGTTGAAGATGGCGGCCAAGAGCGGGCTTTCCATTGCCGAGATGAAGCGCGTCAACGAGGAGACGCAGATGACGCGCGAGGCGCTAGACGCCGGGCTCGACGGCATCTGGAGCGCCATGAAAGGCTGCATCGATCGCGGCCTGTCGCAGGACGGCATCATGCCGGGCGGGCTAAAAGTGCGCCGGCGCGCGCGCATGCTGCACGACAAGCTGCAGGAGCAGTGGCAGCAGAACAAGCCAAACCCGTTGCTCGCCAATGACTGGCTGTCGATCTACGCCATGGCGGTCAATGAAGAGAACGCCGCCGGCGGCCGCGTCGTCACCGCGCCGACCAATGGTGCGGCGGGTACATTGCCGGCTGTGCTGCGCTACTGGCTGCATTTCCATCCCGAGGCCGACCAGCCCAGCATCCGCGATTTCCTGCTGACGGCGGCGGCCGTCGGCGGCATCATCAAGACCAATGCTTCGATCTCCGGCGCTGAAGTCGGCTGTCAGGGCGAGGTCGGTTCGGCCTCGGCGATGGCCGCGGCAGGCCTCTGTGCCGTCATGGGCGGCACGCCAGAGCAGGTCGAGAACGCCGCCGAGATCGCGCTCGAGCATCACCTCGGCATGACCTGCGACCCGGTCGGTGGGCTGGTTCAGGTGCCGTGCATCGAGCGCAACGCTCTCGGCGCCGTCAAGGCGGTGACCGCCGCCTCGCTGGCCATCAAGGGCGACGGCGTCCATTTCGTGCCGCTCGACGCGGCGATCGAGACCATGCGCCAGACTGGCCTCGACATGAACGAGAAGTACAAGGAAACCAGCCTTGGTGGGCTCGCCGTCAATGTCGTGGAGTGCTGAGGGCTCTGGCCCACACTGGTGCTGTGGAGAAGTCGGGCATGGCCGTTGACGCCTCCGCGCGCCGGACTAAACCTTAAGCGATGGCTCTCAATCTCCTAAAACTCTGTGTCGGCTGCGACAGCGTCGAGGACCTCGAAGAGTGGATCGCCTTCCGCCTCGATGAGCGGCGCCGCGCCGGCGAGCCGGCCGAACACTGGCACACAACCCGCATGGTGCCGACGCGTGGCGCCGAGGTTACCGACGGCGGTTCGCTCTATTGGGTCATCAAGGGCAATGTCCAGTGCCGCCAGCTGATTACCGAAATCCGTCCCTTTACCGACGACGAAGGCATCGGCCGCTGCCATCTGATGCTCGACCCGGAGGTCGTGCGCACCGACTGGCAGCCGCGCCGCGCCTTCCAGGGCTGGCGTTACCTCAAACCTGCCGATGCGCCGCTCGATCTCGGCAAGGGCAAGGCCGGGCTGATCGAGATGCCGCCAAAACTGCGGCGCGAGCTTGCCGATCTCGGCCTGCTCTGATCCCAGCGAATCCAAGCCTCTGGCCCCCAATGTTGCCCTGGGCAGGGCTTGCAAGCGGTCGAACAACGCCACATCTTGTTTTCATGAGCGACAAGAAGCAGCCCGTGCCCGCACGGGCCAATCCCGCGCCGGTCAAACCTCAATCCAATGCCGGCGAGATCGAAGCCTTTCTTCGTCAGGCAAGGACGCTTGCTGTGTCGGCTACGGGTTCGGGCCGGCTGATCCTTTCGCTCGACGCGACGATGAGCCGGCAGCCGACCTGGGATCTCGCTTGTGAGCTGCAGGGCCAGATGTTCGACGCCGTCGGCAAGGCCGGGAAGCTCAGCGTCCAGCTGGTCTATTTTCGCGGCCTTGGCGAGTGCCGTTCGTCGGCTTTCGTCACCGACACCAATGCCTTGAAGCAGCTGATGACGCGGATCGAATGCCGCAGCGGCCATACCCAGATCGGCAAGGTGCTGACGCATGCGCTGAAACAGACGGCCACGGCCAAGGTCAACGCGCTGGTCTATATCGGCGATGCGATGGAAGAGAATATCGACGACCTCGCCGAAAAGGCCGGCAGTCTCGGCCTGCATGGCGTTCCTGTCTTCGTCTTTCAGGAAGGTCATGATTCCGGCGCAGAACAAGCGTTCAAGGAGATCGCGCGGTTGTCCAAAGGGGCTTGGTTCCGATTTGATCGGCGGGCTGCCGCGACCTTGGCGGGACTGCTTTCGGCGGTTGCGGTGTTCGCGACCGGCGGGCTGAAGGCGCTCGAAGCCAGGGGCAGGCCGGAAGACCGGCTGATGATCGAGCATCTCAGGGGCGGCGGGAACTGATGGGCGCAATTATCTCATTCGTTGCATTTCTGTTGGTGCTTCTGGGCGCGGTGATCATCTTCCTGCGCGCCGACCCGCAAAAACTGGCGAGCGGCATGCGCACGGTTGGGCCGGTTCTTCTGGCGCTGGTCGGCGTCGCCGTGCTTGTTGTCGGCCGCGAAGCCATCGCCGGCGTCATCCTGGCCGGGGCCTTTGCCTGGTATGGTTCGCTGCGGACGAAACGGCAGACGGCAAAGCCGGCGCCGGGCAAGCGCTCGACGGTGCGCACCGCGGCGCTGGAAATGGAGCTTGATCACGATACTGGCGGTCTGGAGGGCCTTGTGCTGGCCGGCCGCCATGAGGGCAAGATGCTGGGCGCGATGGGCCTGGCCGAACTGCAGCAGCTCTACCGCGAACTCCCCGGTGACCCGGAGAGCCGTCAGCTGCTAGAGACGTATCTTGACGGCAGATTTCCCGTCTGGCGCAAAGACGCTGAGACGAACGGTGGCGAAGGGCTGGGTGTTGCGCCAGGTTCGGGCGCCATGACTAAGGAGGAGGCCTACAAGGTCCTTGGTCTTGAAGCGGGGGCCGCCGCGGCGGATGTCCGCAAGGCGCACCGCCGCCTGATGCAGCGCCTGCACCCCGATATCGGTGGCACGTCTTTCCTGGCGGCGCGAATTAACGAAGCCAAGGACGTCTTGCTCTCCAATCACAACTAGTCTCCTTCGACGCAAAAAATTTCCGGGAGATATCTTCCACGCCGGCCTATTGCTGGACGGCGTAGCAGGCGATTTTCTTCTTCTTCAAAGCTGTGCAGGCATTCCAGGCGGCATCCTTCGAACCGAAACCGCCGAAGCGGGCGCGATAATAGGTCTCGCCGTCCTTGTCGAAAGCGACGGTGAAGCCCGAGGCAGCTGCCAGGATCTTCGGCGCCTGCTTGGCCGTCTTGTCGAGGAAAGCCTGCGCTTCGGACTGTTTGGGCGAAGATGCCACCTGCACCGCCCAACCGGACGGCACCGACGCGGTGTTGACCGGGTCGACCGCCGGAGTGGGTTCGGCGTAGGCCGCCACCACTTGCGCCGTTTCAACCTGGGGCGCCTTCACGATGACGGTCTTGACCTTCCTGGTCTTGACGACGGACGTGGTCTCTTCGACCACGGCGTCGCTGTCGTCCTCGGCAACCGTCGCGTCGTCGGCAACCGTAGCTTCGGCAACCGTAGCTGTCGGATCGTCGTTGGACGCCACGGCATCGTCTTCAACCACCGGCTTGTCGTCGGGCGTCGGCGCGTCGTGCTTGGGCAGCAAGACCTTGGCCAGCGCCTTGATCGGATTGTCGCCGCCGGCCTTGGCGATCAAGGCGCCGTCGCCGCGGGTCGATGCCCTCGGCATATAGGCGTTGATCAGCCCGGCCATCTGGTTGTCGCGGCTACGGCCAGAGGTGCCGCCCATGACGACGGCAACGAGGCGGCGGTTGCCATCGGAAACCGACGAGACGAGGTTGAAGCCGGAGGCGCGGGTATAGCCGGTCTTGATGCCGTCGACGCCCTTGATGCGGCCGAGCAGCCGGTTGTGGCCGTTGATGCGCTGGCGTCCGTAGAGGAACGAACGCTGCGAGAAATAGCCGTAATACTGCGGAAAATGCTCTCGCAACGCGATGCCGAGCATCGCCATGTCGTGGGCAGTGGTGAACTGGCCGGGGTTGGGCAGGCCGTTGGCGTTGCGGAAAACCGTCCCGTTCATGCCAAGCTGCCGCGCCTTGGCAGTCATCATCTTGGCGAAGCTGGCTTCATTGCCGCCGAGCATTTCGCCCAGCGCGGTGGCTGAATCATTGGCCGACTTGGTCACCATCGACAGGATTGCCGTCTCGACGCTGACCGAGCCGCCAGCCTTGACGCCGAGCTTGGTCGGCGGCTCCGCGGCGGCATTGGCCGAGAATGGCACCGGGGTGTTCTTGCTGATCCTGCCCTTCGCCAGCGCTTCGAAGGTCAGGTAAAGCGTCATCATCTTGGTGAGCGAGGCGGGGTAGCGCCGGCCGTTGGCATCGGACGAATAAAGCACCCTGCCGGTTTTCGCATCGACGACGATGGCCGCCGATTTGGCTGCCATCGATGAAGCAACGTCCGCGACGACGAATGACATCGCCAAAGCGGCGATCATGATCGTTTTGAGAGAGAACGCGGATTTGGAAACGAAGCCCGACAACGCCTTACGCACTGATACTTCCCTTGAATTTTCGTTGCGTCGGAGGCTGCAAAGGGTCCTGCCTCACTTCCTGCCAAACTACCGTGGCCAGCGTTACCAATCCGTTTATGGTAACCGTCGCGTTCACCATTTTCTTCGGGCTTGAACCTCTCTTTATTCGAATTTTAGCCATTGCCGGCGCAGCCGAGGCCTCGCAGCCGGAGAAATGTTGACTTTTTGTGCAGCGCACAATATATTGACGTGCATTGCACAAAAGCGCTCAGGCAAGGGCGCCTCAACCCAAGGGAAGCGTGAAATGACCCAGACCTATGAGGACTTCAGCAAATACGGCAAAGACCTTGCCGACACCGGATTGAAGAGCTTCGCCTCGCTCTCGAAGGGCGCCCAGGCGATTGCCACCGAGGCAGGCGAATACACCAAGAAGAGCTTCGAAGCCGGCAGCGCCGCGGTCGAGAAGATCATTTCGGCCAAGTCGCTGGAAAAGGCGATCGAGATCCAGTCCGACTACGCCAAGCAGTCCTATGAGAGCTTCGTCGCCGAGGCCACCAAGTTTGGCGATCTCTACGCCGAACTCGCCAAGGAAGCCTACAAGCCGTTCGAATCGATCGTCGCCAAGGCGAAGTAATTTCGCCAGTCAGTGCGAAAACGGCCTTTCGGGCCTGTGAATCAGACCCGGTCGCGAACACGCGGCCGGGTTTTTTCATGCCGGGTCCAAATTGCGGGCTTCTCACCTTCACGATTTTGAAAATCAGCCAAGTTTGGCCACCTAGCCATATTGTCAGCTAACCTAAAGGGCTTAAAATCGTCCATCGAACACCTACATGTCGAACTCGCATGGGGATTCGAAAGAGGCAGGAATACGTGACGATCGGTTTGACTGCCACGAGACGAGTGGCGCGGATGCAAAGTGGCGACGGCGACGGCAATGAGGCCGGTCGCGGTACGGCCGTCATCACGCGCACAAAAACCAAGACCAAGAAGCCCAGCCTTTATCGGGTCCTCATCCTCAACGACGACTACACGCCCATGGAGTTCGTGGTTCATGTGCTGGAGCGCTTTTTCCAGAAGGACCGCGAAGCCGCCACACGCATTATGCTTCATGTTCACAATCATGGGGTCGGCGAGTGCGGGGTCTATACATTCGAGGTGGCCGAGACCAAAGTGTCCCAGGTCATGGATTTCGCCCGACAGAATCAGCATCCGCTGCAATGCGTGATGGAGAAGAAGTGAGGTAACATGCCGGCTTTCTCCCAAGGCCTGGAAAAGGCGCTCCACCAGGCGCTGACGCTCGCCAATGAGCGGCACCATGAGTACGCAACCCTTGAACATCTGCTGCTCGCGCTCATCGACGACACCGAGGCGGCCGCCGTCATGCGCGCCTGCAATGTCGATCTCGATGAACTCAAGCACACGGTTCTCACCTATATCGATACCGAACTCGACAATCTCGTCACCGGCTACGACGAGGACTCCAAGCCGACGGCCGGCTTCCAGCGCGTCATCCAGCGCGCGGTAATCCATGTGCAGTCGTCCGGCCGCGAGGAAGTGTCCGGCGCCAACGTGCTCGTCGCCATCTTCGCCGAGCGCGAGAGCCATGCCGCCTATTTCCTGCAGGAACAGCAGATGACCCGCTACGACGCGGTCAACTATATCTCGCATGGCATCGCCAAGCGTCCCGGCGCCTCGGAAACGCGCTCGCCGCGCGGCGCCGACGATGAGCAGGGCAACGGCCAGAACGGCTCCGAGCCGCAAGAGGAAGGCGGCAAGAAGAAGCAGCAGCAGGACGCGCTGACCGCCTATTGCGTCAACCTCAACAACAAGGCCAAGGCTGGCAAGATCGATCCGCTGATCGGCCGCGAGTCCGAGATCAACCGCACCATCCAGGTGCTGTGCCGCCGCTCCAAGAACAATCCGCTCTATGTCGGTGATCCCGGCGTCGGCAAGACGGCGATCGCCGAAGGCCTCGCCAAGCGCATCGTCGAGGGCGACGTTCCCGAAGTGCTGCACAACGCCACCATCTTCGCGCTCGACATGGGCACGCTTTTGGCCGGCACCCGCTATCGCGGCGATTTCGAGGAACGGCTGAAGCAGGTCGTCAAAGAGCTCGAGGATTATCCGGGCGCCGTGCTGTTCATCGACGAGATCCACACCGTGATCGGGGCAGGGGCGACATCGGGCGGCGCCATGGACGCGTCGAACCTGTTGAAGCCGGCACTGTCGTCAGGCGCCATCCGCTGCATCGGCTCGACCACCTACAAGGAGTTCCGCCAGTTCTTCGAAAAGGACCGCGCACTGGTGCGGCGCTTCCAGAAGATCGACGTCAACGAGCCGACGATCGAGGACGCTATCGAGATCATGAAGGGCCTGAAGCCCTATTATGAGGAATTCCACAAGGTGAAGTTCACCAACGAGGCGATCAAGGCCTCGGTGGAGCTGTCGGCGCGCTACATCAACGACCGCAAGCTGCCGGACAAGGCAATCGACGTGATCGACGAGACCGGCGCCTCGCAGATGCTGGTGCCGGAAGCCAAGCGCAAGAAGACCATCGGCATCAAGGAGATCGAAGCGACGATCGCCACCATGGCCCGCATTCCGCCGAAGACGGTTTCGGCCGACGACGAGAAGGTGCTGCAAGGCCTCGATATCGAGTTGAAGCGCGTCGTCTACGGTCAGGACACCGCCATCAGCGCGCTGACATCGGCGATCAAGCTGGCGCGTGCCGGCCTGCGTGAACCGGAAAAGCCGATCGGCTCGTATTTGTTCTCTGGCCCGACCGGCGTCGGCAAGACCGAAGTGGCCAAGCAGCTCGCCGCCTCGCTCGGCGTCGAACTGATCCGCTTCGACATGTCGGAGTACATGGAACGCCACACCGTCTCGCGGCTGATCGGCGCGCCTCCCGGCTATGTCGGCTTCGACCAGGGCGGCCTGTTGACCGACGGCGTCGACCAGCATCCGCACTGCGTGCTGTTGCTGGACGAAGTCGAGAAGGCGCATCCGGACCTGTTCAACATCCTGTTGCAGGTCATGGACCACGGCAAGCTGACCGACCACAACGGCAAGCAGATCGACTTCCGCAATGTCATCCTGATCATGACCACCAATGCGGGCGCATCCGATGCGCAGCGCGCGGCGATCGGCTTTGGGTCGACCAAGCGCGAAGGCGACGATGTCGAGGCGATCAACCGGCTGTTCACGCCGGAGTTCCGCAACCGTCTCGATGCGATCATCCCGTTCGGCTCGCTGCCGGTGCCGGTCATCCATCAGGTGGTGCAGAAGTTCGTCATGCAGCTCGAGGCCCAGCTTTCCGAACGCGGCGTCACCTTCGACCTGTCGCCGGACGCGATCGCCTGGCTGGCCGACAAGGGCTATGACGAGCGCATGGGTGCCCGGCCTCTTGGCCGTGTCATCCAGGAGCACATCAAGAAGCCGCTCGCCGACGAGGTTCTGTTCGGCAAGCTGAAGAAGGGCGGCACGGTGCGCGTCACCGTCGAGAAGAAGGAGACCGGAGAAACCGGCCTGAAGCTCGAATCGCTCGCCGACGAAGCGCCGGTCAAGCCGAAGAGGGAAGAGCCGGAAGACGCGCCCAAGCAGAAGAAGGCCCTGGCGAAAAAGCCGGCGGTAAGGAAGCTGGTGGCGCAGAAGCCGGAGCCCAAGGGCAAGGATGGCGGCAAGCGCAGCCTGGTACCGCAACTGCCCCGCAAGAACTGATCAGTTCGCCCGTAAAAAAGGCCCCGGTCCCGGGGCTTTTTTTATGGGGTTTGCGGCTCGCAGACGGAAGCGATCGCCGCTGGGGCAAGCAGGCCCTCTTCTGGCGCGAAGCGGGCCAGGAAGTATCCGCACGCCTTCCAGATTGCGAGCGACACCAGGGCGCCCGCGTAACCGTCCAGGGCATAGTGCCAGCCAAGGACGACCGAGCTGATCATGATGATGCCGGCGAATGCCCACATAAGAATACCGGCCAGTCGGGAACGGCGCGTCGCGTAGAGAGCGAAAAGCACCGCCATCGCCACGTGCATGGATGGAAAGGCGGATATACCGATACTGCCCTTGCTCGCGCCGGTGTAGCCGCTCCACAAAAGGTCCTGCGTGCTGAGCGCCCAGATCGGGTAGACGCGATCGGCGGCAGCCAGCGCTTGCATCAAGGGATGAAAGTCGCTTCCGAACCCCAGCCGCTCATAATAGCACGGCCCTGCCGACGACAGGCCCATCGCCAGCAGGAAGCCACCCAATATCCATGCCAGCATGAAGCTCATCAGGAATTGATGCCGCAGCCGTGTGTCTTTGCGCGTGATGCAGGCGGTGAAGACCGTGGCAATGAGCACGATAAACCAGAAATTATACGCGATGTTGAGCATCCTCACCGCGAGCGGCGACTGGACGATAAACCATAGCCATTCATCGGGCGCGCGACCGAAGTGGAGAACTCGATCGGCGTGAGCCAACGCCTGGTCCCATGCGAAAGGCGAAAGGATCGCAATCGCCCCCTTGAGCACGCCGACGGCGGATATAAAGACAATGGCCGCCGCAAGGCCATTCAGGCCGTTGGCTGTGCGCTCGGCGTCGCCGAAGAAGCTGCCCATTGAGCGCAGAAATGTGCCGAGCGGCTCACGATCACGCTTGACCACCGCAAGGTGAAAGAAGCTGCCGACGGCGAAGACACAGCCGCACATCCAGAAAGCGATGACAAGGTAGTACGCGTATTCCTTCAGGGCGCCGAAATCCGGCATGTTTCCGGTTTGCATGCCGACCACGGTTGCCAGAAGCAGGGCGGCGATGGCCATCGCGTGCAGCAGTCGGTGCCGCCGGCAAGCATCCGTCAGAGCGCGCAGAAAGGTGCGGCCGTAAGCTGCCCTCGCCAAGGGTCTCGAGACCGCAACCGAACTGTCCATGATTTTGAAGACCCAAAGCCCGTCGCCTCGCGGCATCCTACAGGCAGAGGGTTTGATATTTTCCTAAACAGATGATTCGAATTCGCAGCTGTCGCGCCAGGCTCAAGCCGTTGCCCGGCAAGGCCTGTTCTGTCCCGTTCGGGAAGCGACTGCTTCCGATGTGCGTCGTCAGCCGCGCGATCAGCCTTCAGTCGTCCAGCCCCGCGCGGATCTTTTCGGCATTTGCAGCCAGCACCTCCGGCTTCTCCATCGCGCCGGTATGCGGCTTCAGCGGGACGCCCTCGAAGCGTGGAATCACGTGCACATGGAGATGGTAGACGGTCTGCCCCGAAGCCGGCTCGTTGAACTGCAGGATGGTGACGCCGTCGGCGCCAAAAGCTTTTTTGACCGCCAGCGCCATCTTCCGCACGATGACAAAGAGCGCACCGAGCGTTGCCGGATCGGCATCCAGCAGGTTGCGCGACGGCGCCTTCGGCACCACCAGCGTATGGCCCGGCCCTTGCGGCATCACGTCCATGAAGGCGACAACCGCATCATCCTCGTAGATGCGGTGCGAGGGGATCTCGCCGCGCAGGATCTTGGCGAAGATGTTGCTGGCGTCGTAGGCGGCTTCAGCCATGGCAGGCGCTCCGGATTTATCTCGCCGTCCCGTTTAGCGAAGCCGCCCGAGGCCGGCAAGACAGCCAGGAGAGATCGCCTAGTCCGCCAGATCCTTGCGGAACGGGGTGTGCTCTTCCAGATATTCGCTCATCCGCTCGACTTCGCGCCGTTCACGCTTGAGATAGTCGGCGACGGCATTGCGCAAGCCGGGATGTGCCAAATAGTGCGCCGAGTGCATGGTCACCGGCCGATAGCCGCGCGCCAGCTTGTGCCCGCCTTGCGCACCGGCCTCGACCACTTTCAGCTTGCGCTCGATGGCGAAGTCGATCGCCTGATGGTAGCAGACCTCGAAATGCAGGAACGGGTGGTCCTCGATGCAGCCCCAGTTGCGCCCGTAGAGCGCGTCCGAACCGATGAAGTTGATGGCGCCGGCAATGTAGCGCCCGTTGCGCTTGGCCATCACCAGCAGGATGTCTTCGGCCATGCGTTCGCCGATCAGCGAGAAGAATTCGCGGGTGAGATAAGGCCGCCCCCATTTGCGGCTGCCGGTGTCCATATAGAAGGCAAAGAAATCGTCCCAGGCCTTTTCGGTCAGATCCTTGCCGGTCAGCCAGTCGATCGAGATGCCGTCGGCGAGCGCCTCGCGCCGCTCTTTCTTCATCGCCTTGCGCTTGCGCGAAGCCAGCGTGGCGAGAAAGTCGTCATAGGTCGAAAAGCTTTCGTTGAAGAAGTGGAATTGCTGGTCGGTGCGATGCAGGAATCCCGCCCCCACCAGGGCTTCGACATCGTCCTGCGGCGCGAAGGTGACATGCGCGGAAGACACGCCGAGCTTTTCTGTCACCGCCTTCAACCCGGCCGCCAGGCCGGCTTTGACGGTGCGGCTGTCCTCGCCTTTGCTGACCAGCAGGCGCGGACCGGTGACCGGCGTGAACGGCACGGCGCATTGCAGCTTTGGATAATAGCGCCCGCCGGCGCGCTCGAATGCATCCGACCAGCCATGGTCGAACACATATTCGCCCTGGCTGTGCGATTTCAGATAGCACGGCACGGCGCCGAGCAGCTTGCCTTGCGCCGTCTCCAGTCTGAGGTGATGGCCTTGCCAACCGGTGCGTCGCACGGCGCAGCCGGAATCCTCAAGCGCACCCAGAAAGGCGAATGAAACGAGAGGGTTGTAGCCGTTTTCTGTGTCGCCGCGCGTGGTGCCGCCAAAACCGTTCCATTCGTCGCAGGTGAAGGCGCCGATACCGGCGGCGACGCGGATCGAATACTCTGCATCCACCGCTTGCCCGTCGCCTTCATCACCTTGATCCATGAGGCTTATTTAAGCTCCGCGCGGGTCCGTACAAGCCCGGCTTCAGGCAACTTTGACGTGATCGGGTTCGAACCCTTCAAACGTCATCTGGTCGGCATATTTGAAGGTCAGGTCCACCGCCGGCTGGTCATGCACGGTCCAGGTGATTACCGGCATCTTGAGCTTCTCGCGCACGAACGAGACGAACTGGTTCGGCAGGTCGCCCGCGGCATAGGAGGTGAAGGCAATCTCGTTTGCCAGCATGGCGAAATGCGCCTCGATCAGCTTGACGTCCTTGCCATAGGCGGTCAGTCCGCCGGGGATGCCGGGCGCGTATTTGGGGAAGTCGCGGATGAGCCAATGGTCGAACGACATGATCGCCGCCTTGCCCTTGTAGCGCTTGAGCAGCCTGCCGACGCTCGCCACCAGACCTTCGTCGTGGCCGGCAACCCCTTTCAGCTCGACCACCATCGGCACGCGGCCATCGACCAGATCGAGCGCCTCCTGCAGCGTCGGCAGATGGTCTGATGTGGCGCCGATCTTGAGCGTCGTCATCTCCGCTGCCGTGCGCTGCCAGACGAAGCCGTCCTGGCCGGTCAGCCGCTTGAGATCGCCATCGTGGATGATGACCGGAATGCCATCCGACGACAGGTGCACATCGCATTCGATCGCGTAGCCGCGTTCGGCAGCCGCGGCAAAGGCCGAAAGCGTGTTCTCCCAGCGTGTCTTGTTCATGTCGTGAAAGCCGCGATGGGCGACGGGGCGGGCGGTCAGCCAGGAAAGGTCTGTCATGTCAGGCTCATTCGACTTCGAAGATCGCTTCGATTTCCACTGCGGCATTAAGCGGCAGCGAGGCGGTCCCGACGGCGGAGCGGGCATGCTTGCCGCGCTCGCCGAGTGCGGCGACGAGAAAATCGGAGGCGCCGTTGGCAACCAAATGCTGCTCGACGAAATCGGTCGTCGATGCGACGAAGACGGTGATCTTCACCAGGCGGCGGATTTTTTCGAGATCGCCAAGGGCTGCCTTGGCTTGCGCCAAGATGTTGATCGCGCAGCATTTTGCCGCTTCCTTGCCGCCCGCCGTGTCGACGTCGCGGCCGAGCAGCCCGCTCGCCTGCAGCTTGCCGTCCTTCAGCGGCAGCTGTCCGGCGGTGAACAGCAGATTGCCGGACCGGCAATAGGGCACATAGTTGGCGGCGGGCGCGGCGGCGACCGGAAGCGTCACGCCGAGATCGCTTAGCCGCTTTTCGATTGTTTCACTCATGGTATTTCCCTATTGCTTGGTGACGCCGCTCAGGCGGGGCCGAAATTGCTATTTTTGCCTCGCTTCCGCCACGACTTTTTTTAAGCTGGACCATCTTTCCCTGCGGCCTGCCATCAGCCGCGACGATCGGAGCACCTCAATGCGCGCAACGCGCCTCGCATTTCACGCCGTTCTGCTGCCGGCGGTTTTCTCGATGGCTCCCGCCTTTGCCGTGCCGGCACTGCAGGCGCATCGCGCCGTCTATGATCTCACCCTCGACAAGGCGTCCGATCGCTCCGGCATTACAGGCATTTCCGGCCGCATGGTCTATGAGTTCAACGGCTCGCCTTGTGAAGGCTATACGGTGAAATTCCGCTTCGTCACCCAGATCGCCACCAACGACAACACAAGGCTGACCGACCAGCAGACAACCACTTTCGAGGATGCCGAAGGCAAGACCTTCTCGTTCGTGACGAAGTCCTTCGTCGACCAGAACCTCGACAAGGAGGTCAAGGGCATCGCCACGAAAGAGACCAAGGGGCTCAAGGTCGATATCGACAAGCCGGAGAAAAGCAGCCTTGAATTGGCGGCCACCCAGTTTCCGACCCAGCATCTGGTCGAATTGATCGGCAAGGCCGAAAAGGGCGAAAGCTTCTACGAAACCAATCTCTTCGACGGTTCGGAAGACGCCAACAAGGTGATGACCACCACTGTCGTCGTCGGCAAGAAGACGGATGCCGACAAGGCCGATCCGGAAGCGCCGGCGCTGGCCAAGCTTGCCACCGACAAATACTGGCCGGTCGACATCGCCTATTTCGACGAGACCGACAAGTCAGGCGAAGAGGTGCCGGAATACCGGATCAGCTTCAAGCTGCACGAGAACGGCATCACGCGCGACCTCGTCATGGACTATGGCGACTTCTCGATGACCGGCAAGCTGGTCAATCTGTCGCTGTTCGATCAGTCGAAGCCCTGTCCGGCGAAATAGCCCTGCCAAGCCGTCATGGCGGTCTATGTCGACGCGGCGATCTGGAAATGGGTCGGTCATCGCTGGTGCCATCTGATGGCCGACGACACCGACGAACTGCATCGTTTCGCGGCTAAGCTTGGCATCAAGCGCTCGTCCTACCAGGGTCCGCCGAAGACATCGGCGCCGCACTATGACATAACCGGCTTTGAACGCGATCGCGCGGTACGGCTCGGCGCGATTGAATGCAGCCGCGAGGAGATCGTCGCGATCTTCCGGCGCGTGCGGGTACCGAAAGGGAAGATAAGGTCATGACATTGACGGCTTTTGTGGCCTATTGCGTCGCCATCACGCTCGCCGCCGCCACGCCGGGTCCGGCGATGTTTGCCGTCATCACCAACGGCGTGTCGCGCGGCTTTGTCAGGGCTTTCATGGCCGGCCTCGGCGTCGCCGCCGGAGACGCGGTGCTGGTCACTTTGGCCCTGCTGGGCCTGGTGGCGCTGGCCCAGACCTTCGAATGGGTGTTTCTCGCCCTGAAATATGCAGGTGCCGCCTATCTGGTTTTTCTCGGTATCAGGATGTGGCGGTCGGCCGCCGCGCAATCGGATGGGTTGCAGGCAGAACAGGCAAGGTTGTCGCGATCGTTTTTCCTCGGCGCCTCGATCGCGCTGGGCAACCCCAAGGCGATCCTGTTCCACGCCTCCATCATGCCGCTGATCCTCGATCTCAACACCATGACCTTCGCTGACGGGCTGCTGGTGATTGCGGTGGTGATCAGCGTCAACATTGTCACCATGGGCGCCTATGCGGCACTTGCAGGCAGAGCCTCGGGCTGGTTCAGGACACCGCGGCGCATGCGGCTGATGAACAGGTTTGCCGGTGGCGCCATGATTGGCACCGGTGCGCTGATCGCCGCACGCTGAACCGCAGGGCGCCACAGCGCTTGCCTTTATCGCGCATCCCCTCTATATGCGCGCTCATTCCACACACGGACTTTGGTGTCTTCCCGGGAGAAATCCGGCTGAAACCTCCGGTGGCGTTCGAGGACAAAGTCCAAAAATGCCTGTGTCCGTGGAGGCTAACCGGAAAAGGAACTAAGAATGGCACTGCCTGATTTCAGCATGCGCCAGCTTTTGGAAGCTGGCATTCACTTCGGCCACCAGACCCACCGCTGGAACCCGAAGATGGCGCCTTACATCTATGGCGCCCGCAACAACATCCACATCATCGACCTCTCGCAGACGGTGCCTTTGCTGCACCAGGCGCTGAAGCAGGTTTCCGACACCGTCGCCAAGGGCGGCCGCGTGCTGTTCGTCGGCACCAAGCGCCAGGCGTCCGACATCGTCGCCGACGCCGCACAGCGCTCGGCCCAGTATTATGTCAACTCCCGCTGGCTCGGTGGCATGCTGACCAACTGGAAGACGATCTCGAACTCGATCCAGCGCTTGCGCAAGCTCGACGAGATGCTGGCCGGCGAGGCCCAGGGCCTCACCAAGAAGGAGCGCCTCAACCTCGATCGCGAGCGCGAGAAGCTCAACAAGGCGCTCGGCGGCATCAAGGACATGGGCTCGACGCCCGACCTGATGTTCGTCATCGACACCAACAAGGAAGCGATTGCCATCCTCGAGGCCAAGCGTCTCGGCATCCCGGTTGTCGCCATCATCGATTCCAACTGCGATCCGGACAAGATCGACTTCCCGATCCCGGGCAATGACGACGCGGCTCGCGCCATCCAGCTCTATTGCGATCTGATCGCCAAGGCAGCGCTTGACGGTATCGCCCGCCAGCAGGGCGCGCTCGGCGTCGACATCGGCGCTTCGGTCGAAGCTCCGGTCGAGCCTGCGCTCGATCCGGCCCCGGCCGCCGAGACCCCGGAAGCCTGATAGTCGAAGGCCGGCTCCGGCCTTCATATTTCTCATATTTTGGCGCGCTAAGCGCTGGCGTTGGGCGCATCACCGAGATTCGGTGGTGCGTCGGCGCATTTTAAACCAAAGAGGCGACAATGAGCATTTCGGCTGCACAGGTCAAAGAACTCCGCGACTTGACCGGCGCGGGCATGATGGACTGCAAGGCGGCGTTGACCGAGACCAACGGCAATATGGAAGAGGCCGTCGACTGGCTGCGCAAGAAGGGCATCTCCAAGGCCGACAAGAAGGCTGGCCGCACCGCGGCTGAAGGCCTGATCGGTGTCGACAACGGCGTCCGCGAGGCCGCTGTCGTCGAGGTCAATTCCGAGACTGACTTCGTCGCCCGCAACGCCGCTTTCCAGGAAATCGTCGCCAATGTTGCCAAGGTTGCTCTCGCCTACGGCACGACAGAGGCTGTGGCTGCCGCAAAGTATCCGGGTTCGGACAAGTCGGTTGCCGACACCATCAAGGACGCCGTCGGTACCATTGGCGAGAATATGGGCTTCCGCCGCTCGGCCAAGCTGACCGTTCCGCACGGCGCAGTCGCTACCTACGTCCACAACGCGGTTGCCGACGGTCTTGGCAAGCTCGGCGTTCTGGTCGCGATCGAGACCACGGGTAATGAGCATGCCGCCAACGCCTTTGGGCGCCAGGTCGCCATGCACGTCGCCGCCACCAACCCGCTGGCGCTGACCGCAGAGCAGATCGATCCGGCAGCGGTCGAGCGCGAGAAGGCGATCTTCTCCGACCAGGCGCGCCAGTCCGGCAAGCCGGAAGCGATCATCGAAAAGATGGTCGAGGGCCGTATGCGCAAGTTCTACGAAGAGGTTGTGCTGTTGAAGCAGGCTTTCGTGCTCAATCCCGACATCACCGTCGAGAAGGCGCTGAAGGATGCCGAGAAGGACATCGGCGCTCCGGCCAAGATCACCGCCTATCTGCGCTTCGCGCTCGGCGAGGGCATCGAGAAGGAAGAGACCGATTTCGCGGCGGAAGTTGCGGCTGCGGTGAAGAAATAGTCCTTTAGAATAGTCCCTGAAGAGGGGCTTCTCAGCTCAGGCAACTCGGCCGGGTGTCCGCAAGGATGTCCGGCCGATCTCTTGTGCGGAATCGATGAAGGCCCGCAGCTTCGGCGCCATCGCCGCCCGGCGCGGGAAGTAGAGGAACAGGCCGGGCTCCTCGATCGCCGTCTGCGGCAGGATCTGCACCAGCCGGCCTGCGGCAAGATCCGCGCGCACCAAAGGTTCGAAGGCATAGGCTAGACCGACTCCGGCAAGCGCCAGGTCGATCGCGGCAAGCGAATCCGTGACGATGACCGTACCTTTCGCCTCCACAACGACATCCTTGCCGTCCTCGGTCAGGTCCCAGCGGTAGAGCGCACCGGAGCGGACAAGCCGGTAGCCGATGCAATTGTGGTTGGCGAGATCGGCCACGCTGCGTGGACGGCCATGCCGTCCGATATAGGCGGGAGAGGCAACGATGACGGCCTTGAATGCCGGTGTCAGCCGGACCGTGACCATATCCTGCGCGATCATCTCGCCCAGCCGGATGCCGGCGTCGAAACCCTCGCCGACAATGTCGACCAGCCCCTGCTCGGTGAGCAATTCAACGGTCACATCCGGATAGCGCTCCGCCATCGCCGCGATCACCGGCGTCACCGCCAGCGGAACAGCGATGTTGGGAACGTTGAGCCTGAGCAGGCCCGAGGGTCGGCCCTTGATGGCACGGATCCGGTCCATTCGCTCTGTAATGTCCTGAAGGGCAGGGGCCGCCGTCTCCACCAGTGCCTTGCCGGCTTCGGTCAATGAGACGCTGCGCGTCGTGCGCGCGAACAGAGGCTGGCCGATGCGCTCCTCGACAAGGCGCACCGCATGGCTGACCGCGGACGGGCTCATGCCGAGTTCGGCCGCGGCAAGCGCGAAGCCGCCGCGCCGGGCAACGGCGACGATGACGGGCAGATGGCTGAGCAGGTCCCGATCCATTCATGAGCAATATCGCATAGTGCTTGCGAACAATGCAATCTTATAGATGTCAGCGAACTGCTCCACATTCTCGCCAACACATCGGCAGCGGGCCGATGCGCAAAGGAGAAGGCAGATGAGTGCGCTGAAGCAAATTACCTTCGCGGCAAGCCTTGCGCTGGCGGGGCTGAACCACCTCGGGCAATGGCGCTCGCCGATGAGCGTGCCGTCATCCGCATCGCCGATGCCATCGATCGCGCTGTCGATGCCCAGGATTGGCGGCTCGCCCGCAGCTTTTTCGCCGACCGCGTCACGGTCGACTTCAGCAGTCTGAGCGGACAGCCTGCGGCCACCATCGCGTCGGACGATTTGATCGCAACCTGGGCAGCGAATCTCAGGGGCAGCAAGACCAGCCTGCATCTGCGCACCAACCATCAGGTCGTCATGGCCGCCGGCGCTGCGACCGTCTTCTCCAACGCCTATGCCTGGAACCGGATGGAAGGCAATGGCGACCCGCTGTGGGAAGTCTGGGGCACCTACGAACACCATCTCATCCGTTCCGGCGCAGGCTGGAAAGTGGATGGCTTCACCTTCCGCATGACGCATGAGCGCGGCAATCCCTGGGTCAAGACGACCCCCGGGCAGGATCGGCGTTGAACATCGGATCAGGAACGGAACGACATCATGAGCATGACCTACTACACCCTTGGCAACAGCGGCCTCAGGGTCAGCCGGCTGGCGCTGGGCACAATGACCTTCGGCACCGAATGGGGCTGGGGGGCGGACAGAGAAACCGCGCGCGCCATGTTCGACGCCTATGTCGAGGCCGGCGGCAATTTCTTCGACACTGCTGACCTCTACACCGGCGGCACCAGCGAGACCTGGCTGGGCGAATTCATCGCCGAGCGTGGAATGCGCGACAACGCGGTCATCGCCACCAAGTTCACCTTCAACGCGGAGCCTGGCAACCCGAATGGCGGCGGCAACGGCCGCAAGAACATTTTGCGCGCCGTGGACGCCTCACTGAAGCGGCTGGGCACGGACTATATCGACCTCTATCTCCTGCATGTCTGGGACAGGCTGACGCCGGCCGAGGAGGTCATGCGCACGCTGGACGACCTCGTCCGCATGGGCAAGGTGCGCCATATCGGCCTGTCCGACGTGCCGGCCTGGTATGCCGGTCGGGCGCAGGCGATCGCCGAACTGCGCGGCTATGAGTCGGTCTCGGATTTGCAGCTCGAATACTCGCTCGCCGAGCGCACCATCGAACATGAATTCGTGCCCTTCGGCACGCGCCATGGCGCCGGCATCATGGTGTGGAGCCCGCTGGCCAGCGGCTTACTCAGCGGCAAATACCGGCCGACCCAGAGCGGAAACGTTGGCCGGCTCGATGGTTTCCGCAACACCACCCATCCGGGGTTCCAGAAATTCACGGAGCGCAACTGGGCGATCGTGGCCGAACTCGAAAACGTCGCCGCTGAACTCGGCCGCAGCATGCCCCAGGTCGCACTCAACTGGGTGGCGACGCAGCCGGGCATCGCCTCCGTCATCCTCGGAGCCACCAAGCTTGCTCAGCTGCAGGACAATCTCGCGGCGCTGGACTTCTCGCTTCCCCCTGACCTTCGCGATCGGCTGGATGCGGTCAGCCGCGTTCCGGCACCGTTTCCCCATTCGTATTTCGGTTCCGAGATACAGGCCAGGGTTACCGGCGGCACCGCGACCGGCGACAAGCCTTCCGGCTATGCACCGCCGGTGGTTGTCGAAGGCGAAGCCGTCAGCATCAGCAGCAACTGATCGGCTGCACGCGAAACGGCTGGGAATTTGCGACAGGGCGCGGCGTGACATCGCCGCGCCCTTCGTGTATCGGGTCAACGCATCGTGACAGCACCGCCGGGCGAAGCGGGGTCGGTTTTGCCTCCCGAATTCCCGCGCCGAGATTTTCGAGGAACCAGATGACGGCCAAGCCTCTCTTTCGACGTGTCTTGCTGAAAGCGTCAGGCGAAGCGTTGATGGGTGAGCAGCATTTCGGGATCGACGTGTCGGTGGTCGATCGCATCGCCGCCGACATCGCCGAGGCCCGCGCTTTGGGCATCGAGGTCGGCGTCGTCATCGGCGGCGGCAACATCTTTCGCGGCGTGGCCGTAGCCTCCAAGGGCGGCGACCGCGTCACCGGCGACCACATGGGCATGCTCGCCACCGTCATCAACTCGCTGGCGCTGCGCACGTCGCTGAACAAGATCGGCGTCGACGCCGTGGTGCTGTCGGCAATCGCCATGCCCGAGCTTTGCGAGAGCTTTTCGCAACGCCAGGCGACCGCCTACATGAACCAGGGCAAAGTCGTCATTTTCGCCGGCGGCACCGGCAATCCGTTCTTCACCACCGATTCGGCCGCAGCGCTTCGCGCCGCTGAGATCGGCGCCGACGCGCTGTTCAAGGGCACCCAGGTCGACGGTGTCTATTCGGCCGATCCCAAGAAGGATCCGCACGCGACGCGCTTCGAGCGCATCAGCCATGCCGAAGTGATCAACAAAGGCCTTTCGATCATGGATACCGCGGCGATTGCACTTGCGCGCGAAAATAACATTCCGATAATCGTCTATTCGATCCACGAAAAGGGTGGTTTTGGCGACATTCTGAGGGGCGGCGGCCGTTGCACGGTCGTTGCCGACGATTGATCCGGAGCAAGATCCCGAAAACCGGGTTTTCGGAGTGAGGCTCGAACACAAGCAGTGAACCCGGGCAAACGGGTCGAGGAGACAATGATGAGTGGTGAGTTCGACGATCTCAAGCGGCGCATGGATGGCGCGATCGCCGCATTCAGGCACGACCTGGCTTCGCTGCGCACCGGCCGCGCCTCCGGCAACCTGCTCGACGCCATCCAGGTTCAGGCATACGGCACAACCATGCCGATCAACCAGGTGGCGAATGTGTCGGTGCCCGAGCCGCGCATGATCTCGGTTTCGGTCTGGGACAAGTCGATGGTCGGCGCGGTCGACCGTGCCATCCGCGAATCCAATCTCGGCTTCAACCCGATCGTCGACGGTACCAATCTCAGAATTCCGCTGCCGGAGCTCAACGAGCAGCGCCGCAAGGAGCTGGTCAAGATTTCGCATGGCTATGCCGAGAATGCCCGCGTCGCCGTGCGCCATGTCCGCCGCGACGGCATGGATTTCCTGAAGAAGGCGGAAAAGGACGGCGATATCAGCGAGGACGATCAGCGCAAGCGCTCCGATCAGGTCCAGAAGCTGACCGACGAGACGATCAGCACCATCGACCACCTGCTTTCCGATAAGGAAGCTGAAATCATGCAGGTTTAGGGTCTGGCCATCGGCTGGCCCGAAAGCGAGAACATGGCAACGCCCGCGCATGTCGCGATCATCATGGACGGAAACGGACGCTGGGCCAAGGCGCGTGGCATGCCGCGGCTCGCCGGCCATCGCGCCGGCGTCGAGGCGCTGCGCAAGACGGTACGCGCAGCACCCGGTCTCGGCATCTCCTTCCTGACCGTCTATGCCTTCTCGTCAGAAAACTGGTCGCGGCCGAAAGCCGAAGTCAGCGACCTAATGGGTCTGTTGAAGCTGTTCATCCGCCGCGACCTTGCCGAGCTGCACCAGAGCGGCGTGCGGGTGCGGATCATCGGTGACAGGGCAGGGCTGCAGCCCGACATCAGGGGCCTACTCGAAGAGGCCGAATCGCTGACCGCTGGCAACGAGTCGCTGACCCTGGTCATCGCTTTCAACTATGGCGGACGCGACGAGATCGTGCGCGCGGCGCGCAAGCTCGCCGAGGCCGTGGCGCGCGGCGAACTCGCCAGCGAGGCGATATCAGTCGAATCCTTTGCCGGCTCCCTCGACACGCAAGGCATTCCCGATCCGGAATTGGTCATACGCACCAGCGGCGAGCTTCGTTTGTCGAACTTCCTTTTGTGGCAGGCAGCCTACAGCGAACTTGTCTTCCTGCCTTGCTACTGGCCCGACTTCAGTCGTGAGCATCTGGCTGACGCATTGCGCGATTTCGCCGGCCGCGAGCGCCGTTTTGGCGGACTTGCCGCCCAAGACGTCGCATCGTGACCGGCGCCGGCATGAGCAATCTCCAGCTTCGTGTCGTCTCGGCAGTCGTTCTGGCCGCGATTGCCCTTGGCTTGACCTGGCTCGGCGGGTTGTCGTTCCGTTTGCTTTGCGCTGCCATGGCGGCGGTGATATTCTATGAATGGACGCGCATGTCGCGCCCGGCCGCCGTTGCGGGGCTCGGCTTTCTGCCGGAAGCGCTGCTTCTTGTTTTCATTGGTGCCTTGATCGCCGGCCTGCCGGCGTCCTGGCTGCTGCCTCTTGTCGTGGCCCTTGTTGTCGTCACTTCTGTCGCCGCACGGATTGGCGGAACAACCCAGTGGGATGCTCCTGGCCTTGCCTATGCCGCTGTTTCCGGTCTTTCGCTGGCGCTGTTGCGCGACGGCGACCATTCCGGCCTGATTGCGATCCTGTTTCTGTTCGCGGTGGTATGGGCGACCGACATTTTTGCCTATTTCGTTGGCCGCGCTGTCGGCGGCCCAAAGCTGGCGCCGTCGATTTCACCCGGCAAGACGCAGAGCGGTGCGCTCGGCGGCGCCGTCGGCGGCGTGGTTGCGGGGGTGCTTTTGGCTGCTGCGGCCGGAGCCGGCAATCTTGGTGTCCTTGGCCTGGTCGCGCTGGTGCTGTCGATCGTCGCCCAGGCCGGCGACCTTTTCGAATCATGGGTCAAGCGCCGCCACGGCCGCAAGGATTCCAGCGCGTTGATACCGGGCCATGGCGGCGTCATGGACAGGGTCGACGGGCTTGTCGCGGCGGCTTTCGCCCTGTACGTCATCGGCTGGATTTCGGCGACCGCCGATCATCCGGCGCAGGGGTTGTTTCCGGCTTGAGCAGCATTTTCAGGGCGAAGAATGGCGCGCGCCACGGATTCGCCCGGATTAATGTCACAGTCGCGGCGCGAGCTGCGCTGCGGATGGAATTTGAGGGCATGAATTGAACGAGATTCTTCACGCGGTTTTCAGCACGCAGGGCTTCGTCCTCGGCACGCTGGTGCCTTTCCTGTTCGTGCTGACCGTGGTCGTGTTCGTCCATGAAATGGGCCACTACCTCGTCGGTCGCTGGTGCGGCATCGGCGTGAAAGCCTTTTCGATCGGCTTCGGCCCCGAACTTTTCGGCTTCAACGACAGTCATGGCACGCGCTGGAAGCTCTGCGCCATACCGCTTGGCGGCTATGTCAAATTCGTCGGTGACATGAACGCCACGTCGAGCCAGCCCAGCGCGGAAGATCTGGAAACGCTGACCGATGCGGAGCGCAAGATTGCCTTCCACGCCCAGCCGATCTGGAAGCGCGCGGCCACGGTGGTGGCCGGGCCGCTGTTCAATTTCCTGCTGACGATCGCCGTCTTCGCCGTGTTGTTTTCGGCCTATGGTCGCCCCGTGAGGGAGCCGATGGTGGCTCAAGTTACTGCCGGCAGTCCGGCGGAAAGGGCCGGCATTCTGCCCGGCGACCGATTCGTTGCTGTCGACGGCAGCAAGGTCGAGACCTTCGCCGACGTCCAGCGCCTGGTTTCGGGCCGCGGCGGCGATGCCATCACGTTCATCATGCTGCGCGACGGCAAGGAGGTCACCGTAACGGCGACGCCGGAACCGATGGAGCAGACGGATGCGCTGGGCAACAAGGGCAAGGTGGCGGTAATCGGCGTCGTCAACAACAATGAAGTCGGTCAGCCCAGGCTGATCACCTACAGCCCTGTCGGAGCGGTAGGCGCCGCGGTCGAGGAGACGGGGCACCTCATTCAGCGCACCGGCCAGTTTCTGCAGCGATTCGTCGTCGGCCGCGAAGACAAATGCCAGCTGGGCGGCCCGATCAAGATCGCGAAGATGTCGGGGCAGGCGGCAAAACTGGGCTTCCTGTGGTTGGTGCAACTCGTTGCCGGGCTGTCAGTCGGGATAGGGTTTCTCAACCTTCTGCCGATTCCCCCCCTCGACGGCGGCCATCTCTTGTTCTACGGCGTGGAGGCTGTCATCCGGCGGCCTGTGTCGGAACGGATGATGGAAATGGTCTACAGGGCCGGCCTGCTTCTGGTGCTCGGCTTCATGGTCTTCGTTGTCTGGAACGATCTGTTTGGGTGCTGAAATCATGAAGGAATTTGGCTTCGGCACGACCAATGTTGAGACGCCGTTTACCATGCAGGGGGGTATGAGTGACGCGAAAGCCACGCACCAGGGTTAAGTAATTACAAATTAACCAGAAGCCTTGCGTGTAGGGAAAATCCGGTTAATACGGTAGGAGAAATTACCGCACGTCCGGTTTTCTCGCCGTGGGGACTTCGAGAAAAGGTACAAAAGCCCGATGAAGGCAGCATCCAAGTTTCTGAGCGCCGCGTCCGCGGTGGCTTTGTCCGCCGCTCTGGTTGTGCCAGGCGCGCTCGCAGTGCAGTTCGTTGCCACATCTGCGGCAGAGGCTGCTGTTGTCAGCAGAGTGGAAGTCAGCGGCAACCAGCGTGTCGACGCCGATACCATCCGCAACTACGTCACCATCAAGCCCGGCAAGGCCTTTTCCAGCTCCGATATCGATGAGGCGGTCAAGGCCCTGTTCGGCACTGGACTGTTCTCGGACGTCCAGATCAACCAGGTCGGTTCGACGCTGGTCATCAAGGTTTCCGAATACCAGGTCGTCAACCAGGTTCTGTTCCAGGGCAACAAGAAGCTAAAGGACAACGCCCTGGCGGCAGCAGTCCAGCTGAAGCCGCGCGGCACGTTTTCGCAAGCAGCTCTCGATGCTGATGTCGAGGCGGTCAAGGCTGCCTACAAGCGAATCGGCCGCGACGACGCCGCTGTCACCACGCAGATCATGGATCTCGGCGACAACCGCGTGAACGTGGTCTTCAACATCAATGAAGGCGGCCGCACCCAGATCGCTTCGATCAATTTCGTCGGCAACAGCGCCTATTCGAGCCGCCGCCTGTCCGATGTCATCGCTACCAAGCGCTCGACTTTCCTGTCCTTCGTGCTGCGTGACGACGTCTATGACGAGGACAAGCTGCGCGCCGACCAGGAACTGCTGCGTCGCTTCTACTACAATCACGGCTATGCCGATTTCCAGGTTGTTTCCGCGGTCGGCGAACTCGACGACACGACAAACAAATACACGGTGACCATCACCGTGCAGGAAGGCGACCGCTACAATTTCGGCGACATCAGCGTCGAGAGCACGATCCCCGAGGTCGACTCGAAGTCGCTGGAATCAGTGGTCCAGACACACAAGGGCGACGTCTACAACGCCAAGGATGTCGAGGACTCGATCATCGCGCTGACCGAGAAGGTCGCGGGTTCCGGTTATGCCTTTGCCCAGGTGACGCCGCGCGGCGATCGCAACTTCGAGAACCACACCATTTCGGTCGTCTACACGGTCGACCAGGGCACCAAGGCCTATATCGAGCGCATCGAGATCCGCGGCAACGATCGCACGCGTGACTATGTCATTCGTCGCGAATTCGACGTCAGCGAAGGCGACGCCTTCAACCAGGTTCTCATCCAGCGCGCGAAGAAGCGGCTGGAAAACCTCAATTATTTTGACAAAGTCGACATCTCGACGGTGCCCGGCTCCGAGCCCGACCAGGTTGTGCTGGTGGTCGATGTGGTCGAGAAGTCGACCGGCGAGTTCTCCGTCGGCGCCGGCTATTCGACCGGTGGCGACACGGCAGGTCCATCTGTCGAAGGCTCGATCACCGAGCGCAACTTCCTCGGCCGCGGCCAGTTCATCAAGATCTCGGCGGGTGGCGGCAAGAATTCCCGCGACTACAGTCTGTCCTTCACCGAGCCCTATTTCCTCGGACGGCGTATTGCCGCCGGCTTCGACATCTTCCAGCAGACCCGGAACTACGACCACTACGACAGCGAGACGTTGGGAGCGACGGTTCGCTTCGGCCTGCCGATCACCGACAGCATCTCGACCCAGTTGGCGTATAACATCGCGCAAGAAAAATACGCGATTGCAGACGGTTGCTTGACCAGTGGGATTTACGATCCCACCAAGTGCACTATCTCCACCGCGATCCTGGATGGTGTGGAACAAAGCCCGTGGATCAAGTCGTCGGTCAGCCTTGGACTGGTCTACAACACCATCGACGACATGAAGAATCCGCATGAAGGCATCTACGCCACTGCCACCACGGAAGTGGCTGGCCTCGGCGGTGACGCCAAGTTCGTCAAGGTCACCGGCCGTACCAGTGTCTACCAGACGCTGTCAGAGCAGCTGGATCTTGTGGGGCTTGTTTCGGGCGGCGCCGGCCATATCTATGGCTATGGCAGTGACGACCTGCGCGTCTTCGATCATTTCCAGAGCAGTGACCGCATGATCCGCGGCTTTGCCTACGGCGGTATCGGCCCGGTGGCTCTGGGCACCAGCGGCGACCATCTCGGCGGCACAACGTATTTCAATGCTTCGGCCGAAGCCCAGTTCCCGCTACCTGTGATCCCGGAAAGCTTCGGTCTGCGCGGTGCGGTCTTCGCCGATGCGGCGACGCTCTATGGCAGCAAGGTCACTGGTGTCGACCCAACGTCAACCGGCATGCAACTGCGCGCGTCGGTCGGTCTCGGGCTGATGTGGGCATCGCCGTTTGGCCCGATCCGCATCGACTACGCGATCCCGGTCAAGAAGGAAGCGACTGACGACGTGCAGGAATTCAACTTCGGCATATCGACCCGCTTCTGATCTGCGGGTAACGATGCTTCCGGGCCGTTGGGGTCCGGAAGAAAGTGATCCGACCTAGCTGGATATTGCTTTTGGAATGACCGATCCGGTGTTCTTCGCGCCCTCACGCCGATACACGGCTGGCGAAGTCGCGAATCTGACCGGCGCGATGCTTGTCGATTCCGACCAATCCCACATATCGATTGCAGCCTTGGCACCGGCGAACGAGGGCGGCGAGGATGCGCTCGTCTTCGTCGACGGCAAGCGCAATTTTGCGCTGATGCAGTCCCTGAAGGCTGCGGCGGTCCTCTGTCCCGCCGAATTTGCTGTCAAGGCGCCGACGGGCGTTGCGGTTCTGGTCCATCCGCGTCCGCAACAGGCTTTCGCGATGGTCGGACGCCTGCTTTTCCCGGCGGCTGCCACGCCGGGACCGATGACCAGCGAAACCGGGGTCTCGCCGCATGCCCATGTCGACCCGACGGCGCATGTCGAGGCGGGTGCGATCATCGAGGCCGGCGCGGTCATCGGTCCGCGCGCTTCCATCGGCAGCGGAACCGTCGTTGCTCCCCATGCGGTGATCGGTCCTTCCTGCCAGATCGGCCGTGACGGCTACATCGGCCCGGGCACCAGCATCCAGTATGCGCTGATCGGCAACCGCGTCATCATCCATGGCGGCGCCCGCATCGGACAGGACGGCTTTGGTTTCGTGGGCGGCGCCAAGGGACCGGAGCGCGTCCCGCAGATCGGCCGTGTCATCATCCAGGACGATGTCGAGATCGGCTCGAACACAACGGTCGATCGCGGCGCCATGTCCGATACCATCATCGGCCAGGGCACCAAGATCGACAATCTGGTGCAGATCGCCCATAATGTTCGCATCGGCCGCAATTGCATCATCGCAGGGCTTTCGGGTATTTCCGGTTCCGTAACTGTAGGCGACAACGTCACCATGGGTGGTGGTGTCGGTCTTGCGGATCATTTGACCATAGGGGCAGGGGCCAAGCTTGCTGCGAGAAGTGGATTTATGAGCAACGTGCCTGCCGGCGAGATCTGGGGGGGCTATCCGGCCCAGCCGATGGCGGAAGCCATGCGCGAGATTGCCATGCTGCGCAAGCTGGCCAGGACGCGCAAGCAGGGCGACGGGGGGAATAGCTGATATGACGGCGGCGACGACGCTGGAGGCGGTTGACATATTGGGGCTGATGAAGCTCCTGCCGCATCGCTATCCGTTCCTGATGATCGATCGCATCATCGACATCGATGGCGATGACTCCGCCGTCGGCATCAAGAACGTCACCATAAACGAGCCGCATTTCCAAGGTCATTTCCCCGATCAGCCGGTGATGCCGGGTGTGCTGATCGTCGAGGCAATGGCGCAAACCGCCGGCGCCATCTGCATCCGCAGCCTTGCCGCCGAAAAACCATCCCTGGTCTATTTCCTGACCATCGACAACGCCAAATTCCGCAAGCCGGTCGTCCCTGGCGACCAGTTGAAAATCTATGTCAAAAAAATCAAGAAACGTGGCAATCTGCTCAAATTCGCCTGTGAAGCTCTGGTCGACGGCGCCAAGGCCGCTGAGGCCGAGATTTCGGCGATGATGGTCACCAGCGGCTGACGATCGAATGCTCATGAAAATCCAGACATCAATCCATCCTTCGTCGGTCATCGAGGAAGGCGCTCAAATCGGCGAAGGCGCCCGTATCGGGCCTTTCTGTCACATCAGTGCCGACGCCGTGATTGGCGATCGCGTTGAGCTGGTCAGCCACGTCTCAGTGCTGGGCGCAACCACCATCGGCGCCTCGACCAAGGTCTATCCGATGGCGACACTGGGCGGGCCGCCGCAGAACACCAAGCACAAGGGCGGCCGAACCACCCTGATCATCGGCGAGAACTGCACGATCCGCGAAGGCGTCACCATGCATCTCGGCACCGATTCCAGTCGCGGCGAGACGACGGTCGGCAACAACGGCAATTTCCTTGCCTACGCCCACATTGCGCATGATTGCGTCGTCGGCAAGAACGCCACCTTCGCCAATGGCGCGACGTTGGGCGGCCATTGCGAGGTCGGCGACAATGTCTATATCGGCGGCCTTACCGCCGTGCACCAGTTTGTCCGCATCGGCGACAACGCCTTTCTCGGCGGTTGCTCGGCTGTCGTCGGTGACGTCATCCCTTTTGCCATTGCCGTCGGCAATCGCGCAAGCCTGCGCGGCCTCAACATCATCGGCCTGAAGCGCTCCGGCCTGCCGCGCTCGGAAATCCATGTGCTGCGCAAGGCTTACCGGACGATCTTCGATCGCTCCCGCACCGTCGGCGAGAACATCGAATTCGCCAAGGCGGAATTCGCCGCGTCGCCGACCGCAATGAAAATCATCGATTTCATCGCCAGTCGCGGCAAGCGGCACTACGCCGTCCCGTCGCTCAAGGGTGGTGACGGCGATACCGATGACGAAGACTGAGGTCAGCGGAACGACGCTAGATCTCGCGCCAGGCTCCAGAGTCGGCATCATTGCCGGCGGCGGCAGCCTGCCGGTCGAAGTGGCAGTCGGACTGGCGGAGCGCGGATATCCGCCTGTTATCATCCTGATGGAAGGCGAAGTCGACCGTATACCGGACCTCGCCGGGTACGAGCAGGAAACCCTTGCTCTGGAGGACATCGGCTCACTCGTGCCGTTGCTGAAGCGACGCCGAATTACACATCTGGTGCTCGCAGGAGAGATCAGGCGCCGGCCAAGGCTGACCAGTCTGCGACCAAGTCTCAGCCTGATCGCCGTGATTCCCGTGGTAATCAGGGCACTGGCCCGCGGTGACGACGGCCTGTTGAAGGTTGTGGCGCGAGGTCTGCAAGCGCGAGGCATCAAGCTTGTCGGTGCTCACGAGGTCGTTCCTGAATTGGCCGCGGCCGAGGGCTCGCTGACCAGGGCCGAGCCGCGAAAATCCGACTGGCGCGACATCGAGGCTGCCCGCGCGGCGGCAAAAGCCATCGGCGCGCTGGACATTGGCCAGGCCGCCGTGGCGATCGGTGGCCGGGTGATTGCCCTGGAAGGCATCGAGGGCACCAACGGGCTGCTTGAGCGGACGGCACAATTGCGTGGTCATGGCAGGCTCGCCGGCAACACGCGCGGTGTCCTGGTCAAATGCGCCAAGCCCGGTCAGGAACTGCGTGCCGACTTGCCATCCATCGGCCCGCAGACCGTTGCCGCAGCGCATGCCGCCGGGCTTGCCGGCATTGCCATCGAGGCCGGGCGTTCGCTTGTCCTTGAAGGCCCAGCCACAATCGCCAATGCCAATGCGCTCGGCCTATTCATCGTCGGTCTGCCTGCAGCGGAGCTGGCGCATGGCCACTGACAAGCCGCTGAAGATCGCCATCGTTGCCGGCGAAGAATCCGGCGACCTGCTTGGAGCCGACATCGTCCAGGGGCTCAGGCGCGCGACCGGCCGCGACATCCAGCTGGTCGGCATCGGCGGCCGCCATTTGCAGGCGCACGGGCTTAACTCCCTGTTCGACGGCAGTGAAATCGCGCTGATGGGATTTAGCGCCATCCTGCGCGACCTGCCGCGGCTGATCCAGCGGATCGGCCAGACGGCAAAGGCGATCGCGGCTGAAAAACCCGACTGTCTCATCACCATCGACAGCCCGGATTTCTCGCTGCGGGTGGCAAAAAAGGTGCGTGCCGCCGATCCGGCAATCCCGATCATCCACTATGTCTGCCCGAGCGTCTGGGCGTGGCGGCCGGGCAGGGCTGTGGCGATGAAGCCTTATGTCGACCACATCCTGTGCATTCTGCCATTCGAGGTGAAGGCGCTCTCCCGCCTTGGCGGCCCGCCCGGCACCTATGTCGGGCATCGCCTCACCCATGACGCGGGCCTGGCAGGTGCTGCTAGGGCACAAGGCCTGCCACGCGACCTGTCCAATGACCGTGTGAAGACATTGCTCGTGCTGCCCGGTTCGCGCCGCGGCGAAGTGCGCCGGTTGATCGAGCCCTTTGGCAAGACAGTGTCGGCACTGCGCGCGCGGGGGCACCGCTTGCGCCTGCTGTTGCCAACCGTGCCGCATGTCGCCGACCTGGTCAGGGCGTCGGTGGCTCGCTGGGACGAGACGCCGGAGATCATTCTCGACCCCGAACGCAAATGGCAGGCTTTCGGCAAGGCCGATGCGGCTCTGATCGCCTCGGGAACGGTGTCCCTGGAGCTGGCGCTGTCCGGTGTTCCGATGGTGTCCTGCTACAAGCTCGACCCCATTGCGCGCCTGATCGCGCAGCATGTCATCAACGTCTGGTCGGCGCTGTTGCCCAATTTGATCGCCGACCGCGCGCTGATCACGGAATTCTACGACCAGTATGTCAGGCCGGACAATTTGGCCCATCAGCTGGAGGCCCTGTTTGCCGAGACCGGCATGCGTGCCTGGCAAAAGGACGGTTTCGCCGAGATCGCACGGCGCATGACGACCGACAGGCCGTCCGGGGACATCGCCGCCGATGTCGTGCTTCGCCACATCAAACCTGGTCACCACAAATAGAAAGCGCCCTTGCGGGCGCTTTTGACGGTTCGGTCTTGGCCTGCTCAGCGCTTGGCGATCGGCACGTAGTCGCGTTCGGGCGCGCCCGTATAGAGCTGGCGCGGGCGGCCGATCTTCTGGTGCGGATCCTCGATCATCTCCTTCCACTGCGCGATCCAGCCGACGGTGCGGGCGACCGCGAACAGCACGGTGAACATGGTGGTGGGGAAACCCAGTGCCTTCAAGGTGATGCCCGAGTAGAAGTCGACGTTCGGATAGAGCTTCTTCTCGATGAAATAGGAATCGGTCAGCGCGATCTTTTCCAGCTCCATGGCGATGTCGAGCAGCGGATCGTCCTTGATGCCGAGCTCGCCCAAGACCTCATGCGCGGTCTTCTGCATGATCTTGGCGCGCGGATCGTAGTTCTTGTAGACGCGGTGGCCAAAGCCCATCAGCCGGAATGGATCGTTCTTGTCCTTGGCGCGCGCGATGAATTCCGGGATGTGGTCGACATGACCGATTTCGCCCAGCATGTTCAGCGCTGCCTCGTTGGCGCCGCCATGGGCGGGACCCCACAGGCAGGCGATGCCGGCGGCAATGCAGGCGAACGGGTTGGCGCCCGACGAGCCGGCAAGACGAACGGTCGAGGTCGAGGCGTTCTGCTCGTGATCGGCATGCAGGATGAAGATACGCTCCATCGCACGCGCCAGCACCGGGTTGATCTTGTATTCCTCGCACGGCACCGCAAAGCACATATGCAGGAAGTTGGCGGCGAAGTTCAGCTCGTTCTTCGGGTAAATGAAGGGCTGGCCGATGTGGTACTTGTAGGCCATCGCCGCGATCGTCGGCATTTTGGCGATCAGCCGCATCGAGGCGACCATGCGCTGGTAGGGGTCGGAGATGTCGGTGGAGTCGTGATAGAAGGCCGACAGCGCGCCGACCACGCCGCACATCACCGCCATCGGGTGCGCGTCGCGGCGGAAACCGGTGAAGAAGCGCGACATCTGCTCATGCACCATGGTGTGGCGCGTCACGCGGTAATCGAAATCGTCCTTCTGCGCCTTGGTCGGCAATTCGCCGTAAAGCAGGAGGTAGCAGACTTCGAGGAAATCGCCATGCTCGGCCAACTGGTCGATCGGATAGCCGCGATGCAACAGGATGCCGGCATCGCCGTCGATGAAGGTGATTTCGGACTCGCAGCTCGCGGTCGAGGTGAAGCCGGGATCATAGGTGAAGGCACCGGTGGTGCTGTACAGCGAGCCGATATCGATGACGTCAGGCCCGACCGAGCCGCTTCGCACCTTGAACTCGTGCGTTTTGCCGCCGAGTTCCAGCGTTGCCGTCGACGTGTGCGGTTTGCCGCCAAATTCCAGTTTTGTCGCAGCTTCGGTCATTGCAAGCTCCTTTTGTTTCGTCATGCCGGCAAAGGCAGATATCTGCAACGCAACACGTCGAAGGCATCGGACTGCGCGCTGGCGCCCGCAGGGGGATTTCCGTGCCAGATTGGACCAAGACCTAATGTTGCACTGCGAAACGTACCTTTCAATGCCAATCTTCTTGGGCCAGATCTCTCCTAATCGATTTGATCGGCGATGCGGGCCAGGCTTTCCTCGCGGCCAAGCACGGCAAGCACGTCGAAAACGCCGGGCGACGTGGTCTTGCCGGTCAGGGCTGCCCGCAGCGGCTGGGCCACGGCGCCGAGCTTGTGGCCACCGGCCAGCGCGTAGTCGCGGATCGCGGCTTCCGCATTGGCGGCCGTCCAGTCGCCCGAAACCGTCTGCAGTGCCGCGCGGGCGCCGCGCAGAACCGTGCGTGCATCGGCATTCAGCACCAGCGCTGCCTTCTCGTCGATCGGCAACGGCCGCTCGACGAACAGGAAAGCGGCGCCGTCGACCAGCTCCACGAGCGTCTTGGCACGCTCTTTCAGGCCGGGCAGGGCGGCAATCAATTGCGCCTTGCGCTTGTCGTCGAGACGTGCGGCAAGCGCCGGCCCGCCTTCGAGATAGGGCAGAGTGGCGACGAAGATATCGAACAGCGCCTTGTCGTCCATCTTGCGCATATGCGCGCCGTTGATCGACTCCAGCTTGGCGAAGTCAAAACGCGCTGCACCCTTGTTGACATCGCCGATGTCGAACCAGGCAACCATGTCCTTGATCGACATGATCTCGTCGTCGCCATGGCTCCAGCCGAGCCGGGCCAGATAGTTGAGCAATGCCTCGGGCAGGTAGCCCATGGCACGATAGGCCTCGACGCCGAGCGCACCGTGCCGCTTCGACAGTTTTGCGCCGTCGGCGCCGTGGATCAGCGGGATGTGCGACATTGACGGCACGTCCCAGCCCATGGCGTTGTAGATGACGGTCTGGCGCGCGGCGTTGGTCAGATGATCGTCACCGCGAATGATGTGGGTGACGCCCATGTCGTGATCGTCGACGACGACGGCATGCATATAGGTCGGATTGCCGTCCGAGCGCAGGATGATGAAATCGTCGAGATCCTTGTTGGGAAAGCGCACCTCGCCCTGCACGCGGTCGTGCACGACGGTCTCGCCCTCGGTCGGCGCCTTGATGCGGATGGCGCCCTTGACGCCTGCAGGCGCCTCTGAGGGGTCGCGGTCGCGCCACTGGCCATTGTAGCGCGGCGGCAGGCCCTTGGCGCGTGCCGCCTCGCGCATCGCCTCGAGCTCGGCTGGCGTCTCATAGCTGTAATAGGCCTTGCCCAGGCGCACCAGCTCCTCGGCCACCTCGCGGTGGCGCGGTGCACGCTCGAACTGCGATATGGCCTCGCCGTCCCAGGAAAGCCCAAGCCAGGTCAGCCCATCCAGAATGGCCTGGGTAGCCGCCTCGTTGAAGCGCTCGCGATCCGTGTCCTCGATGCGCAGCACCATAGTGCCGTCGGTGTGCTTGGCATAGAGCCAGTTGAACAGCGCCGTGCGCGCGCCACCGATGTGCAGGTAGCCGGTGGGCGAGGGGGCAAAACGGGTGACGACCTTGTCGGACATGGAACTCTCGGGGAACGTAGGAAGCGGGTGTGGTTTCGCGGACTTTCGCGCGTTGCGCGTTCATGTAGCATAGGAGGTCTAGGGCGCAAGGGGCAGACCCGATGGCTGGACGAGGCCGCAGCGTGGACGACAGCGATGGCGCGACCACAAGCGTCAGCGAACGGTCGCTGTTTGCCGACGTTCCGCTTGTCGAGCAAACGCCGGTTTTGCTGCCGGTGCCAGACCTGGGCATCCCCCCTTCATCGCTCGATGGTCCCACGCCGGTACCAGCTCCCGCGACCGGTCCGGTGTTGCGCTTCCACGGCAGGCTTCGCCGTTCGTCATTGCCCGCAATCCGCCGCGGCATCGCGGTGGCCGCCGGCACGGAACTCGACCGCGGCGTCGCCTTCCTGCTGGTGCCGGTTTTTCTCGCCGCCGGCGTGATCATCTACTTCTCGCTGGCCAACGAGCCGGGCTTTCTGCAACCCATCGCCTTCGTGATGCTGATGGCATCCTGTTCCATTGTCTCGCGGTCGTGGCCGAGGACGCATCTGTGCTGCATGGCTGCGATGCTGTGCGCGCTCGGCGTGGTCGCCGCCAAGCTGGAGACCTGGCGCGCCGGAACGCAAATGCTCGGTTCCGAGATTCAAACACGGCTGACCGCGCGCGTCGTCAGCCTTGAGGAGATGGAAAGCGGCCGCGTCAGGCTGACGCTAGACGTGGTCTCGACCGCTTATCCCAAGCTGCGCTACGCGCCGGAGCGTGTCAGGCTCTCGGCGCGCACGGTTCCCGCCGATATGACCGCCGGTTCCCTGATCACCGGTTATGCCAGGCTGATGGCGCCAACCGGCCCGGTGCGGCCGGACAGCTATGACTTCTCCTTCGACAGCTATTACTCCGGCATCGGCGCCAGCGGCTTCTTTCTCGGCAACCCAAAAACCATTGCCTCGGTGGCCCCCCCGCGGCTTACCGCACGGCTTTCTTCCGCGATCGAAAACGCGCGCGAGAACATTGCAGACCGTATCAGGGGCAAAATCGGCGGCGCAGAAGGTGAGATTGCCGCGGCACTGATTGTCGGCGTGCGTGCCGGCATCCCGGAAGAGATCAATGAGGCGATGCGGCGCACCGGCATCTATCACATCATCTCCATTTCCGGCCTTCACATGGCCTTGGTCGCCGGCACCATCATGGCGCTGCTGCGCGGCGCCTTTGCCCTGTTTCCGGATTTTTCCTCACACCGGCCGGTCAAGAAATATGCCGCGGCTGCCGCGCTCATTTCCATCGCTGCCTATCTCGTCATTTCAGGCGTCGTGGTTGCAGCCGAACGCAGCTTCATCATGCTGGCGGTGATGCTGATCGCCGTGCTGTTCGATCGGGCAGCACTCACCATGCGCAATCTGGCGATCTCAGCCATCGCCGTCATCCTGGTGTCGCCGCACGAAGTCGTCGGCCCGAGTTTCCAGATGTCCTTCGCCGCCACCGCGGCGCTGGTCGGCGCCTATGCCGGTTGGTCCGACTACCGCGAGGGCAAGGCAACGTCACCACCGCCTCGGCGCTCACTGCCAGCCTTCCTCAGTCGAAAATTCCTGCTGGCGACAGGCGGTCTGGCCATGACCTCGATCATCGCCGGCAGCGCCACCGCGCTGTTCGCCATATGGCATTTCCAGCGTGTGTCGCCGCTCAGCCTGTTCGCCAATCTGGCCATCATGCCGATCGTCTCCGTCGTCATGCTTTTGGCCGTGATCAGCGCCCTTGCGATGCCGTTTGGCGCCGATGGAATACCACTGTATTTGATGGGCAAGGGGCTGACGGCGATGATCGCCCTGTCGGCATGGATTTCGGAGCGCTCGCCGATCGATGCGGTCGGGTTGATCTCGCTCAAATCGGTGTTTCTGACGACCATCGCGCTGATCATCGCCACCATGGCGACGACATGGCTTCGGCTGGCAGCACTGCCATTTGCACTCGCAGGCCTGCTGACGATTTCCGACACACGCACGCCCGACGTGCTGATTTCCGAGGACGCCCATCTGGTTGCGCTGCCGATTGGCGGCGGTGAGCTGGCCCTCAACCGGGCGCGTTCGAACGAATTCACGACCGACAACTGGAAGCGCGCCCTAAAGTCCGAAACCATCGTCGAGCCCGAGACGTTCGACAACAGCAGCGAACAATTCGATATTGCCGACCCGACCGAATTGCCGCCAGGCTCGCCCTTCTATTGCAAAGCCGGGCTGTGCCTTGCACGGCATCCCTCCGGCGCGATCGTCGCCTATGTCGAAGACCGCAAGAACGCGTGGAAAGCCTGCTCTTTCGCGACCCTGATTGTCATCGACGACGCCACCGCCTATGACCCTTGCCGCGATCCGCTGGTCCTTGTCGTCAACAAACGACAACTTGCCCGTTCGGGCAGCGCAGCCATCTTCTTCGATCCGCAATCGGCGACCAGGCCGGCAGAGATCGACTTTGCCGTCGACAAGCCATACCGCCCCTGGCACGTCCAACGAAAATTCTCTCGCGAAGCGAGGGGGCTACCGCCCTACAAGAAGCCCGAAAAATCAGCCGTCAAGCCGGCTCAGTAACGGCGGATCAGCCCGACCAACTTGCCTTGCACCTTGACCCGGTCCGGGCCGAAAATGCGGGTCTCATAGGCCGGATTGGCGGCCTCGAGCGCGATCGAGGCGCCCTTGCGGCGGAACCGCTTCAGCGTCGCTTCCTCGTCATCGACCAGCGCCACGATGATCTCGCCCGGGCTGGCGGTATCGGCGTTGCGGATGATGACCGTGTCGCCGTCGAAAATGCCGGCCTCGATCATCGAATCGCCCTTCACCTCCAGTGCATAGTGTTCGCCGCCCATGATCATGTCCGGTGGCACCGAGATCGAATGCGTCTGGTGCTGGATGGCGTCGATCGGCACACCGGCGGCAATGCGTCCCATCACCGGGATCGACACGGCGGCGACCACATCGTCGTCATTGCCGGCCGAAGGCATGCGCGAAGGCGCTGGCTTGATTTGCCGCCCGAGGCCGCCTTGTCCAAGACTGCCCTGGATAACGCTCGGCGAGAATTTGCGCGCTGCGTTGAGGCCGGGCGCGATCGAGTCCGGCAGCCGCAGCACTTCCAGGGCGCGGGCACGGTTGGGTAGCCGGCGAATGAAGCCGCGTTCTTCCAGCGCCGTGATCAGCCGGTGAATGCCTGACTTGGAGGCAAGGTCCAGCGCTTCCTTCATCTCGTCGAACGACGGCGGAATGCCGCTCTCCTTCAGTCGCTCATGGATGAACATCAGAAGTTCATGTTGCTTGCGCGTCAGCATGGCGGCCCCCAAGGGTTTCGAACCAGAGATTTCGAACCAGAATCAGAAAAACAAACACAGAACAAACACTATCTGTTCCAGTTGTGTTCCGCAACCGTTTAAAGTTTAATGAATATGTTAGGGCTCTGGAAACGATACCGCCGCGCCAACGGCACCGCCGCGCTTTCACCGGTTCGCGCCTCATCGCCTTGATTCTGCTTCCGTTTGCCGCCTCTGGGTTCCCAAAAGGCGGCATTGGAATCGGCCGTCAGTCGGCAAAGATGGCGGGCAATTGCAGCCATATCGACGGGGCGATTTGGTTAATGCACCGTGAACGAAACGAAGTCAAAACGCCAACCTTGGGCAGGTTTGGCTCCTGATTTTCAGCACCTGGTCGGACAGCTTGTCATCGGTGGAACCTTGCCGCGCGATGCCAGGTGGTGGAAAAGCGCTGGTGACCGATGGATGCCGTCGTTCCGGCGTTGCGTCGAATGTTGGGGGAGCAGACAAACCATGACAGGAATTCCCGATCTGGCGGCCATCGAGGCGATGGATGCCGCGGATCCGCTGCGCGCCATGCGCGACCGCTTTGTGCTGCCGCAAGGAGTGATCTATCTCGACGGCAATTCGCTGGGGGCTGCCTCGCATGCCGCTTTCGACGAGTTGCGCAAGGCGGCGACCGAGGAATGGGCGCATGACCTGATCCGCGCCTGGAACACGGCCGGCTGGTTCGACATGCCGCTCGAGCTCGGTGACCAGCTTGGGCGCCTGATCGGCGCCGCCGCCGGCCAGACGGTGGTCTGTGACACGACCTCGGTCAACATTTACAAGCTGCTGCACGCCGCGATGGCCATGCGGCCGGAGCGGCCGGTCATCGTCGCCGAGGGTGACAGTTTTCCGACCGACCTCTACATGGCCGAAGGCGTGGTCTCGACGCGAAAGAACACTCAGCTGCGCCTTTCGGGTTTCGACGCGCCTGATATCGAAGAGCTGATCGACGAACGCACCTCCGTGGTGCTGGTCAACCACGTCAACTACAAGTCGGGCGAGCTGCGCGACATGCCGGCGCTGACGCGCAAGGCTCAGGATGCCGGTGCGCTGATCGTCTGGGATCTCTGCCACACCGCCGGTGCGATGCCAGTCGAACTGGACAAGGCAAACGCCGACTTCGCTGTCGGCTGCACCTACAAATACCTGAATGGCGGCCCGGGCGCCCCTGCCTTCATCTATGCGGCCGAGCGCCATCTGGCCGACATCCAGCAGCCGCTCACCGGCTGGTGGGGCCATGCAAGGCCCTTCGCCTTCGAGCCGGGCTATGCCGCCGGCATTGGCATCCGCCGCTTTCTGTGCGGCACGCAACCGGTGCTGTCGATGCGCACGCTGAAGGGCGCGCTCGACATCTGGAGCGATGTCGACATGACGGCGGTGCGAAGCAAGAGCATTGCGCTGGCCGACCTGTTCATCGAACTCGTCGAGGCCAAGTGCAGCGCTTACGGGCTGACGCTGGAAAGCACCCGCGACGGCAATAAACGCGGCAGCCAGATTTCGTTCGCGCACGAGCATGGCTACCAGATCATGCGGGCGCTGATCGAGCGTGGCGTGATCGGCGATTTCCGCGCGCCCTCGACCATGCGCTTCGGCTTCACCCCGCTCTATGTCGGTTATGCCGATGTCTGGCAGGCGGTCGAGGTGCTCGAAGACATCCTGCGCAGCGGCGCCTGGAAGGACGCGCGCTTCGCCGTCAAGACGGCTGTCACCTGATCGGGAGCGCTGGTATCAAACGCCTTTCGGCGCGCGCAGCCGGAAGCGCTGGATCTTGCCGGTCTGCGTCTTGGGCAAGGCGTCGACGAATTTCACCGAGCGCGGGTATTTGTAAGGCGCGATCGTTGCCTTGACGTGGTCCTGCAGGCGTTTGACGGTTTCCTGGTTTGCTGAGACGCCTTGCACCAGCACGATATGGGCTTCGACGATCTGGCCGCGTTCGATATCTTCGGCGCCGATCACCGCGCATTCGGCGACGTCGGCATGCGAAAGCAGCGCCGCCTCGACCTCCGGCCCGGCAATGTTGTACCCGGCGCTGACGATCATGTCGTCGGAGCGGGCAGCAAAGTGGAAGAAACCGTCTTCATCCTGCAGAAAGGTGTCGCCGGTGAGGTTCCAGCCGTCGCGGACATACTCCTTCTGCCTGATATCGGCCATGTAGCGGCAACCTGTGGGGCCGCGCACCGCCAACCTGCCTGTCGTGCCGCGCGGCACCTCGCGCATCTCGTCGTCGACGATGCGCGCCTCATAACCGCCAACGGGTTTTCCGGTTGAAGCCGGTTTCATGTCACCAAAACGGTTGGAGATGAAGATGTGCAGCATTTCGGTGGCGCCGATGCCGTCGAGGATCGGCTTGCCGGTCTTCTGCGTCCATTCCTCGAAAACCGGCGCCGGCAACGTCTCGCCGGCCGAAACGGCGACGCGCAGCGACGACAGGTCGGCGCCTTCATCCATCGCCTTCAGCATCGCCCGATAGGCGGTCGGCGCGGTGAACGAGATGGTCGCCCTGTAGGTCTCGATGATGTTGACCATGTTGGGCGGCGTCGCCTGTTCGAGCAAGGTCGCGGCGGCGCCGAAGCGCAGCGGGAAGATGGCGAGCCCGCCAAGGCCGAAGGTGAAGGCGAGCGGCGGTGAGCCGACAAAGATATCGTCCGGCGTCACCTCGAGGATTTCGCGCGCATAGGCGTCGGCGATGATCAGCAGGTCGCGGTGAAAATGCATCGTCGCTTTCGGCACGCCGGTCGTGCCGGAGGTGAAGCCGAGCAGGGCGACGTCGTCGCGGCCGGTCTTCACCGCGGCAAAAACGACCGGCTTGTCGAGCGCCGCGCGATCGAGTTCGGCATCATGGTTGGCGGTGCCGTCGAAGCCCACGACCTGCTTCAGGAACTGGCTGTCCCTGGCGCAAGCCGCCATCTCGTCCATCAGCCTGACATCGCACAGCGCCAGGGTTATCTCCGCCTTGTCGACGATCTTGGCCAACTCGCCGGCGCGCAGCATCGGCATGGTGTTGACGACGACCGCACCCGCCTTGGTGGCGGCCAGCCAGCAGGCGACCATGGCCGGATTGTTGGCCGAGCGGATCAGCACCCGGTTGCCCGGCCTGACGCCAAAATTCTCGACCAGCGCGTGCGCCAGACGGTTCGTCCAGTCGGACAGTTCCTTGTAGGTGCGGCGGCGGCCATTGCCGATCAGCGCGGTATGGTCGCCAAGGCCTTTTTCGACCAGCCTGTCGGTCAGTTCGACCCCGGCATTGAGAAAATCGGGATAGGCAAAGCCGTCGAGCAGGAAGTTTGGCCATTGCTCCTGCGGCGGAAGATTGTCGCGGGTAAATGTGTCGGTATGGGCTGTCGGTCCAAGCATTTCGCGGCTGTGTCCCCACCTGCTTTGTGACCATGGCGTGCGTTGCCTGGACAGGCAACATCGCATCTGCCGAAAATTGTTTCAAGCCTAAAGGTTTTCGCCTCGAAGCATTGACGGCGCCCCGCGCCATGCTCATTGCTACGTTGCAAAAGCCACATCGCCAGGGGGAGGGCGCCAGTGCTCGAACATCACATTGCCGATTGGGACAACGCCTATGCCAACGGCGCCAACATCGCCGGCAGCGACCGCTGGCCCGCGGCATGGGACGAGCCTGCGCAGGCCTTTCGCGACGCTCTTTCGGCCAAGGGCAGGGCGCAGCTCGACATTGTCTACGGCGATAACTCACGCAACCGACTCGATCTCTTCTTACCCAATGCCGCGCCCAGGGGGCTCGTTGTGTTCATCCATGGCGGCTACTGGATGACGTTCGACAAGAGTACCTGGTCGCACCTCGCCAATGGCGCTGTCGGTCACGGCTATGCGGTGGCAATGCCGTCCTACACGCTCTGCCCCGACATACGCATCGGCGGCATCGCCAGCGAAGTCGGCGCGGCGATCGGCAAGGCGGCGGCGCTGGTCGAAGGGCCGTTGATGTTGACCGGGCATTCCGCCGGCGGCCATCTGGCCAGCCGGATGGTGACGACAACCACGCCTCTGGCGGTCGATGTCGCGCGGCGCATTCGCCATGTCGTATCGATCTCGGGTGTGCACGATCTGCGCCCGATCATGCGCACCGGCATGAACCAGACGCTGGCGATCGAAGAGGCCGAGGCGCTGACGGAAAGCCCGGCGCTGCTGCGGCCGATGCACAAGGCCCGCCTGACCTGTTGGGTCGGCGGTGGCGAGCGCGCCGAGTTCCTGCGCCAGAGTGCGCTGCTGGCCAATATCTGGACCGGCCTCGGTGCCGCGACCAGCTCGGTGGTCGAGCCTGACCGGCATCATTTCAACATCATCGACGGTTTGGTCGATCCGGACCATCCTCTGACCCGGACCTTGATCGCGGAGTAGAGAAGCTCAGCGCAGCATCAGCACGCTGCAGGTGGCGCCCACAGCGGCGGCAGGGGCGAACGGTTCGCGCACGATCAGCCCGTTGGCGTCGGCCAGCATTCGCAGCATCGAGGAATCCTGGATGCCGAACGGCGTCGCCACCAGCGCACCTGCGTCTTCCCTGACGACGGCCCGCACATAGTCCTGCCTGAGATCGTTGGCCGGCATCGCGGCGCCAAGTTTTGCGTCGCGTATATCCTGGCGATGGCTGCGGCCGCCGAGCCGCGCCAGCAGCGGCTTCAGGAACAGCTGCGAGCAGACCAGGCTCGCCACCGGATTGCCGGGCAGGCCGATGCACCTGATGTCGCCCAGCCGCCCAAACATCAGCGGCTTGCCCGGGCGCATGGCGATCTTCCAGAAATCGAGCGTCATGCCTTCGCCGGTCAGCACGTCATGGACGAGGTCGTGGTCGCCGACCGAGGCGCCGCCCAGCGTAACGATGACGTCTACGCCCGCCGCGACCGCCTTTTTCACCAGCGCCGCGATGGCGTCCTTGCGGTCGGCCGCAATGCCGAGGTCGAGCGCGCGGGCGCCGACCGACTGGGCGGCGGCGGCGACGCCATAGGCATTGGACGAAATGATCTGGTCGGGACCGAGCGTGCTGCCCGGTGGCAGCAACTCGTCGCCGGTGGCGATGATGGCGACAAGCGGCCGTTTGACCACGCTGACCGTTGGATGGTTGGCCGATGCCGCCAGCGACAACGCTGCCGGATCGAGCAGGCGGCCCTTTTCCAGCAGGACATCGCCCTTGGAAAAATCGAGGCCGAGCCGGCGAATGTTGCGTTCCGCCGCCGTCGGTTCGGTGACTTCGATGCCGCCGTCACCGAGATCCCGGACATTTTCCTGGATGACGATGGTGTCGGCGCCTTCAGGCAAAGGCGCGCCGGTGAAGATACGCACCGCCTGCTTCGGGCCGACAATGCCGTCAAAGCCGCGCCCGGCGGGCGCAACGCCGATCACCGAAAGCCGCGCCGGAACTGAACCGGCATCCACCGCCCGCGCGGCATAGCCGTCCATGGCGGAAGCGTTGAAGGGCGGCTGGGTGCGCAGTGCAACGACCGGCTCCGCCAGCACCCGGTCGGCCGCGTCCAGCAGCGCGACGCTTTCGCTGCCCGTCGGCTGCGCGCCCTCCAGCAGGCGCTCCAGCGCCTCTGCAACCGGCACCAGTGCCATTATTGACCTGCCTTGTAGTCGCCCGACTTGCCGCCGGTCTTTTCGACCAGCCTGATGCCGGAGATCACCATGGCGCGGTCGACCGCCTTGGCCATGTCGTAAATGGTCAGGCAGGCCACAGAGGCGGCGGTCAGCGCTTCCATCTCGACGCCGGTCTTGCCGGTGACGCGGGCGAGTGCCGTGACCTTGAGGCCGGGCAGTGCTGCATCAGGCTCGATATCGACGGAGACCTTGGTCAACAACAGCGGATGACAGAGCGGGATCAGCTCATGCGTCTTCTTGGCCGCCATGATGCCGGCGACGCGTGCGGTGCCGAGCACGTCGCCCTTCTTGGCATTGCCCGCCAGGATCATCTTCAACGTCTCGGGCTGCATCGAGACAAAGCCTTCGGCGATCGCCGTGCGCGTCGTCTCTTCCTTGTCGCCAACATCGACCATATTGGCCTCGCCTTGCGCGCCAAGATGGGTGAGGGCGGCTGTCATCGTCAGATGGCCTCGGCGGGCGCCTTGCCCGTCAACAACAGGCGCGTTGCGGCCGCCACGTCCTGCTGCCGCATCAGGCTTTCGCCGACGAGGAAGGTGCCGATGCCGGTCTTTTGCATCCGGAGGCAATCGTCATGGGTGAAGATACCGCTCTCGCTGACCAGAAGCCGGTCGGCCGGCACCATCGCCGCCAGCCGCTCGGACGTTTCGAGACTGGTTTCGAATGTACGCAAATTGCGGTTGTTGATGCCGATCAGCCGCGACGACAGCTTCAGCGCGCGGTCCGTCTCGGCTTCGTCATGGACTTCCACCAGCGCATCCATGCCGAGTTCGAATGCCGTCGCTTCCAATTCGCTCGCCAGGGCATCATCGACGCTGGCCATGATGATCAGGATGGCATCGGCGCCCCAGGCTCGAGCTTCGTAGACCTGGTAAGGATCGAACAGGAAATCCTTGCGCAGCGCGGGCAGGGACACGGCCTTGCGCGCGTTGGTGAGAAATTCCGGCGCGCCCTGGAAGGACGGGGCATCGGTCAGCACCGATAGACAGGCCGCGCCGCCTTTCTCATAGGCCTGCGCCAGCGACGGTGGGTCGAAATCGGCACGAATCAGCCCTTTGGAGGGGCTCGCCTTCTTGATTTCCGCGATCAGGGCGAAGCTGCCCGATCTTTGCTTGGCCTCGAGCGCGGCGAGAAAGCCGCGTGGTGCGTCGGCGTCCCTGGCTCGCGCCTTGATCTCGGCCAGTGGCACACGCTGCTTGGCCGCCGCGATCTCGTCGCGCTTGTAGGCTTCGATCTTGCGCAGGATGTCGGCCATCGCACTATCCGTTCGAAATCTCGACCAGCCTGTCGAGCACTTGCAGCGCCCGGCCGCTGTCGATGGCTTGCGCGGCTGCTTCCATGCCGTCGGACAGCGTCGTCGCCTTGCCAGCCACCACCAGTCCGGCGCCGGCATTCATCAGCACCGTGTCGCGATAGGCGCCGGCGGCACCGCCCAGCATGTCGCGCATCGCCTTGGCGTTGTAGGCGGCGTCGCCGCCGCGCAACTCATCCTTGGTGTGGCGCTTCAGCCCGACCGCTTCCGGGGTCAGCGTAAAGCTGCGGATTTCGCCACCGGCGAGCTCCGCCACCTGGGTCTCGCCGGTGGTGGTGATCTCGTCATAGCCGTCGCCATGCACGACCCAGGCGTGGTCGGTGCCCAGTGCCTTCAATGTCTCGGCCACCGGCATGATCCATTCCGGGAGGAACACGCCGACCATCTGCCGGCTGACACTCGCCGGATTGGAGAGCGGACCGAGCAGGTTGAAGATGGTGCGGGTGCCGAGCTCGACGCGGGTCGGGCCGACATGTTTCATCGCCGGATGATGCGCCGGCGCGAACATGAAGCCGACGCCGGCCTCATGGATGCAGCGGCCGATGGTTTCCGGCGGAATGTCGATCTTGACGCCGAGCGCCGTCAGCACGTCGGCCGCCCCGGTCAGCGACGACAGCCCGCGATTGCCGTGCTTGGCGACAGGCACGCCGCTGCCGGCGATGACGAAGGCGGATGCCGTCGAGATGTTGACCGAGTGCGAATTGTCGCCGCCGGTGCCGACAATGTCGATGGCGCCATCCGGTGCGACGACGCGCAGCATCTTGGCGCGCATAGTGGCGACGGCGCCTGAAATCTCGCTCACCGTCTCGCCGCGCACGCGCAGCGCCATCAGGAAGCCGCCGATCTGGCCGGGTGTCGCGTCGCCCGACATGATGATGTCAAAAGCTTCACGCGCTTCCTCGAACGAGAGAGCGGCCCCGGTGGCGACCTTGGCGATATGGGTCTTCAGCGCGCTCATCTGTTCAAGGCTTGGGAAACGGCGGCCTGATCGATGCGAACGTCGTACTGCGTTTGCAACTGCGCCACCAACTGGTCGAGCAGATCGTCGGACATGCCGGAGGTGAAGGATTTCTGCGCATCGGCCGGCACCGAGCTGGCATCGGCCCCGGCAGGCTCGAACACTTCCGCGACCTTGAACAGTATCTGTCCGTCGCCGGTGGGCGAGGGGATCAGTCCGGTCCCGCCTTCGCCGACGCCGAACATCGCGGCCGCCCCTTCCTTGCCGAAATCGACGTCGTCGGCCTCGCGCTTGACGCCGCGCTTCGTCTGTTTCTCGAGCTTGAGTTCGCCGGCGATCACATCGAGCGTGGTACCGGCCTTAAGACGCTTTTCCAGCTCGTCGGCCTTTGCGATCAGCCGCTTGGCCGTTTCCGCTGCCGTCCAGTCGGCCACCACCTTCTGGCGAACTTCATCCAGCTTGCGGTCGCGCGCCGGCGTGATCGCCTCGACCTCGTAGAACACGAAGCCGTTGTCGGTCGTGGTCAGGGCCTCATTCTCGGTCTTGGGTTCGGCGGCGAACACCGCCTTGATCAGGTCCGGCGACACCGGCAAATCCTTGATGATCGTCCCGTCCGGCGCCTGGCCGGTGCGATCGATCGCCTCGATGGTGACGTCCTTCAGCTTCAGCTTGGCGGCCGTTTCGGCCAACGTGCTGCCCGAGGCGCGGGTGTCTTCGTAATTGTCGTGCACATCCAGCAGGATGCGGCTTGCCTCGCCCAGTGCCAGGTCCTTGCGGATCTCGTCGGACACCTCGGCCAGCGGCTTCACCACTTGCGGTTTGATCTCGGTGACGCGCAGCAGCACCGGACCAAAGGCGCCCTGCACGACCGGGCTGACTTCGTTGACATTGAGCGCGAAGGCCGCATCGGCCACCGCCTTGTCGGCGATCTTGTCCCTCGCCAGCGTGCCAAGCAGCGTGTCGGCCGGCGTCTTGCCCTCGGCGGTGACGATCTTGTCAAAGGTGGCGCCGGTCTTCAGCGAATCAAGCGCTGCCTTCGCCGCATCGGGCGTCTTGAACACCAGCTGTTCGATGGTGCGCAACTCCGGCGTCGTGTAGCGGCCCTTGTTCTTGTTGTAGTCATCGCTGACCTGTTGGTCGGTCACCGCGCTGACATCCATGATGTCTTGCGGCTCGAGCCTGACATAGGAGAATTTGCGGTATTCGGGCGCCGCATAGGTTTTCTTGTTGGCATCGAAATAGGTCTGGAGCGCACTGTCGGCGGGCGCCTCGATCGGCTCGACCAGTTTTTTCGGCAAGGTCAGGTAGTCGACGGTGCGGTCCTCGCCGCGGTAGAGCGCGACAGCCTTGAAGAAAGTGTCCGGAGCCTTGAGGCCATCCGAGACCGCCTCGACGATCTGCTGGCGCACCGCCACCTGGGCGCGATTTTTCAGATAGTCCTCCGGCCGCATGCCAACCTGTTGCAGCATGTATTCGAATGTCTTGCGGTCGAACTGGCCACTGGGACCCTTGAAGGCCGGATCTTCGCGCGTGAGTTCGGCCAGCCGGTCCTTGGACAGGCCGAGCCCGAGCGTGCGCGCCTGCTCGTCGAGAACGGCGCCCGACACGAGCTGCGCCAGCACCTGGTTGTCGATGCCGAGCGCGGTTGCCTGCTCGCGCGAAATGCGCTGGCCGAACTGCTGCGACATCACGCTGATCTGGCGATCATAGGCCAGCCGATATTCAGTGATCGAAACGGTCGTGCCGCCAGCGGTGATGACCGAATGATGACCGGCCAGCACCCCGCCCACCATCTTGGTGGTGGCGCCCCAGGCCAGAAAGCTCAACACCAGCAGGGACAGCAGTGCTTTCGCGACCCAGGTGCCCGCCGCGTTTCTCAAAATACCAAGCATTGTTACTTCCGATTTTTGCGCATTTTCGCGTGCGCCGAGTCTGAAACAAGCGCAATAGCGCCCTTCCGGCCCAGTGTCGATTGCTTTGTGGCTTGATTTTGGTAGTGAGGGCGAGAGCTTAATAGAGCCCAATGTCGCCCGGAGAAACAACCCCATGACGCCTGGAATTCGCCCGCTCGTTGCCGGCAACTGGAAAATGAACGGCACCAGCGCCTCGCTCAATGAGCTCAGGATGATCGGCAACGGCTTCATGAGCGGCCTCGACGCCGAGACCGAAGCGCTGGTCTGCGTGCCCGCGACCTTGCTGGCGCACGCCGCGGAAATTCTCTCGCGCACCCCGGTCAAGGCCGGTGGTGAGGATTGCCACGCCAAGGAAAGCGGCGCCTACACCGGCTGTATCTCGGCCGAGATGCTGAGGGACGCCGGCGCCAGCCACGTGATTGTCGGCCATTCCGAGCGCCGTGAGCAAAGCAACGAAGACGATGCGACCGTTCAGGCCAAGGCATCCGCCGCCTGGCGGGCCGGGCTCATAGCCATCGTCTGCATTGGTGAGACCAAGCAGGAGCGTGAAGTGGGCGCCACGCTCGACGTGCTTTCGCGCCAGGTCGCCGGCTCTGTGCCGCCGACCGCCACGACGGCCAACACCGTCATTGCCTATGAGCCGGTTTGGGCGATCGGCACCGGGCTGACGCCGACCGCCGCCGATGTCGCCGAGGCGCACGCGCATATTCGCGAAAAACTGGCGGAATTGCTCGGCACGGCCGCGGCGGCCAAAATGCGCATCCTCTATGGCGGCTCGGTCAAGCCGTCCAATGCGGTCGAACTGCTTGGCGTGAAGAATGTCGACGGCGCGCTGGTTGGCGGCGCCAGCCTGAAGGCGGCGGACTTTCTTGGCATCGCCGAAGCGTATCTAAATATTGCGTAGGCGCAGCCTGTCAGGGCGGTTGGGCAGGCCTGCGCCGGGGCCGAAATCGTTGCAAAGGGCGCATTGCTTCCCATATTCCCCCCACGGGCTTGGAAATGCCATCAAAGCATTGTATTGAGCCGCCTCCAAATCACCGGCCGCAATCGCGGCCGCGCAAGGCCTTGCCAGGATAATCTATGGAAACCGTACTGATCGTCGTTCACCTCATGGTCGTCCTCGCGCTTGTCGGCGTGGTGCTGCTGCAGCGCTCCGAAGGCGGCGGCCTCGGCATTGGCGGCGGCTCCGGTTTCATGACCGCTCGCGGCGCGGCCAACGCTCTGACACGAGCAACGGCGATCCTGGCGGCGGCTTTCTTCGTCACGTCGCTGACCTTGTCCATCGTCGCCCGCTATGGCGAAAAGCCGATCGACATCCTCGATCGCGTCCCCGGCACCTCGGGTGGCGTGCTCAACCAGCTGCCCGGCACCACGCCACCAGCGCCACCGTCCGGCAACACCGCGCCGACGCCGCCGTCGGGCAATGATGCCGCCGCGACGCCTCCGGCAACGGCTCCTGCAGCGGCTCCCGCCACGCCGCCTGCTACCGATTCGGCGACACCGCCGACGGCCAATGGCGTCACCTTGCCGGTCACGCCGCAGGTCCCGAACCAGTAATCGGCGGGTCTGATGCCGCGATCTGTTGTTGTTTCAACACAGTCGCGGCAAATGCCACACGATCACGAAGATTCGACCATGCGCCACGCTTGAGGCCGCTCCTTCAGTTCGATTATAGATTGCGCGCGGCACTTTCGGCGTCCTTGGGGGACGCCGGGCGACGCCGTGGGCAACAAGCATTGAACGATCGGATCTTCGCCATGCAGCTTCGCAGCTTCATTTTCGCCGGCCTTTGTGCCGTGCTCGGCCTGAGTGCGCCCGCTTATGCGGCCATGCCAACGGGCAATTCGGCTCACAAGGCCGCAGTAACAACCGACATCGTCAACGTCGCCGCCAAGAGCGACGCGGCACAGCTGAAGCTTCTCAAGAAGAAGAAAAATCCGACGTCGGACGACCTTGCCCAGATCAGCAAGCTCGAAGCCAAGATCGTCGCCGACAAGGAAGCCGTCCGCGCCAAGGCGCTCGAGGCCCGCAAGCTGGCGATGCGCGACGCGGCGAAAGCCAAGGCCGACGCCGTACGCGAGGCCTTCCTTGCCAAGAAGGGTCAGTCCGCGGCAACGCAGGTGGCTGACGCCAAGGCAGCCACGAAGAAGACCAAGATCATCGAGCCGGTTGAACCGATCGAGCCGATCCAGTCGGCCGAGCCGATCCCGGCCGAGGCGATGAATGTCGCGCTGACCGGCAACAATGGCGAATTGCGCAGCGAGCCGATTGGGCAAAAGCCGCAGACCGGCGGGCTTTTCGCCGGCCTGTTCGGTGGTACGTCTTCTTCCTCGATGTCCTTGCTGCCTGAGACGCGTGCCCTCGACCAGGCGCTCGCCAAGCGGCAAGCTAAGAAGCAGTTTAAGGTGAAGCCCGAGTTCGTGCCGCAGGAAGTCGAATTCACCGGCTATAGCGCCGGCACCATCGTCATCGACACCAGCGCCCGCCGCCTCTACCTCGTCGAATCGGCCTTCACGGCACGCCGCTACGCCATCGCGGTCGGCCGCGAAGGCCTGCAGTTCAAGGGCACGGTCGCCGTCGGCGACAAGCAGGAATGGCCGCGCTGGATCCCGACGCTCGACATGCAGAAGCGCGAGCCGAAGCACTATGGCCAGTACAAGGACGGCATGCCCGGCGGCGGTCAAAATCCGCTCGGCGCCCGCGCCATCTACCTTTACGACGGCAAGAAAGACACCCATCTGCGCATCCACGGCACCATCGCGCCGCAGTCGATCGGAACCAGCGCCTCCAATGGCTGCTTCCGCATGATCAACGAGCACGTCATGGACCTCTACAGCCGGGTGAAAGTGGGCACCAAGGTAGTCATCATCTGACGCCTTGATCCATTCTGCCGAAAGGGCCGGCCTAGCCGGCCCTTTTGTTTTGCCTCGCACACGATCAGAGCGCCTTCTCTGGAAAAAGCCTTCGCGGCGGTTTTTTCTCTGGCGGAATCAATTCGGCCGCGTTAAGCGATGACTCCCATGGCGCGATATGTATTCATCACAGGCGGCGTGGTTTCCTCACTTGGAAAAGGCATCGCTGCAGCGGCCCTTGGGGCTCTCTTGCAGGCGCGAGGTTATCGCGCACGCATCAAAAAGCTCGATCCCTATCTCAATGTCGACCCTGGCACGATGTCGCCATACCAGCATGGCGAAGTCTTCGTCACCGATGACGGAGCCGAGACCGATCTCGACCTCGGCCACTACGAACGCTTCACCGGCCGCTCTGCCAACCAGCAGGACAACATCACCACCGGCCGCATCTACAAGAACATCATCGAGCGCGAGCGCCGCGGCGACTATCTCGGCGCCACCGTGCAGGTCATTCCGCACGTCACCGACGAGATCAAGAATTTCGTCCTCAACGGCAATGACGACTATGATTTCGTGCTGTGCGAAATCGGCGGCACGGTCGGCGACATCGAGGCGATGCCGTTCCTGGAGGCGATCCGCCAGCTCGGCAACGACCTGCCGCGCAACAACGCTGTCTACGTGCATCTGACGCTGATGCCCTATATCCCGACCGCTGGCGAATTGAAGACCAAGCCGACCCAGCATTCGGTCAAGGAACTGCGCGGCATCGGCATCGCGCCTGACATACTGCTGGTCCGCGCCGACCGTGCCATCCCCAAGGAAGAGCGAAGAAAACTGTCGTTGTTCTGCAACGTCAGGGAAAGTGCTGTCATCCAGGCGCTCGACGTGCCGCACATATATGACGTGCCAATGGCCTATCACAATGAGGGGCTGGATTCGGAAGTGCTGGCCGCCTTCGGCATCGACCCGGCGCCGAAGCCGCGCATGGAGCCCTGGCAGAAGGTGTCCAACCGCATCCACAATCCGGAAGGCGAGGTGACGATTGCCGTCGTCGGCAAATACACCGGCCTCAAGGATGCCTACAAATCGCTGATCGAGGCGCTGTCGCATGGCGGCATGGCCAATCGCGTCAAGGTCAAGCTCGACTGGATCGAGAGCGAGATTTTCGAAAAGGAAGATCCGACGCCGTGGCTGGAAAAGGTCCATGGCATCCTGGTCCCCGGCGGCTTTGGCGAGCGTGGCTCGGAAGGCAAGATCCTGGCGGCCAAGTTCGCCCGTGAGCGAAAAGTGCCGTATTTCGGCATCTGCTTCGGCATGCAGATGGCCTGCATCGAGGCGGCGCGTTCGCTGGCCGGTGTCGAACATGCCTCGTCGACCGAGTTTGGCCCGACCAAGGAACCGGTCGTTGGCCTGATGACCGAATGGCTGAAGGGCAACATGCTGGAGAAGCGCCGGGAAACCGGCGATCTCGGCGGCACGATGCGGCTCGGCGCCTATCAGGCTGACCTGGCCAAGGGCTCGAAAATCGCCACCATCTATGGCGATACGCAGATTTCCGAGCGCCACCGCCACCGCTACGAGGTCAATGTCGACTACAAGGAGCGGCTCGAGGATTGCGGCCTGGTGTTTGCCGGCATGTCGCCCGACGGCGTGCTGCCGGAAACGGTCGAATATCCTGACCATCCCTGGTTCATCGGCGTCCAGTACCATCCGGAACTAAAGAGCCGGCCGCTCGACCCGCATCCGCTGTTTGCCAGCTTCATCGAAGCGGCAGTGGAGCAATCGCGCCTGGTATAGGCGCTGGCACCGATGCAGGCCTATGTCGCACTGCTCTACAGCATCATCCTGGGCGAGGGGCGTCGGGTTGTCATGGCTGACCTCAAGGCGATGGCCGAAGGCCTAGGGCTGAAGAATCCGCGCACGCTGCTTGCGACCGGCAATCTGGTCTTTGAGGCGCGGGCGACCGATATCGCCAGGCTTGAACAGCGGCTGGAAACGGCCTTCGAAAAAACCTTCGGCCGCCACGTCGATATCATCGTGCGCACGGCCGAGGAATGGCTGAAGCTCGCCGCCGGCAATCCATTCCCAGGCGATTCTGCCGCGGCAGGCGACCAGGTGGCCGTGCGGGTGATGCGCAAACCTGCGCCCGCGGAAGGCGTGGCCGCGCTGCAGGCCTACGCCGCCGAGCACGAGAAGGTACAGCTGGTCGGCGGCGACATCTGGGTTGCATTTTCGCGCGAGAGGCCAAGTTCGCGCCTGCTCGCGGCAATGAACCACAAACGCCTCGGCATCGGCACCGCGCGCAACTGGAATACGGTGCGGAGGTTGGCTGAGATGGTAGGAGGTTAGGTCTTCCCTTCTCCCTTGTGGGAGAAGGTGGATCGGCGCGTAGCGCCGAGACGGAAGTGGGGTGTTGGAAGAAACGCGGCGCTGAAAAACAAAGCACTCTCAAGCGCTTAATTCTTCAAGGTCGCGATCCGTCCAACGCCCCTTATCCGACCTCGCTTCGCGAGGCCACCTTCTCCCACAAGGGGAGAAGGCTAGCCGGCGCTCAGGCCTTCGCCGTCTTGGCGCCCGCACCCAATGCCATGCTGCGCAGCACATAGTAGATGGCGCCGGCGATCGCCACGCCGAAGAACCAGCCATAGACGCCCCACCACGACGGCAGCACGGTGGTGAAGTTGGGCAGGATCGAGGAGAAGATGGCGCCGATGCCGGCAGCGATGAAGGCATTGACGTGCCAGCCGCCCTGGAAGCGGAACTCGCCGTCTTCCCTGTAGAGCGCCTCGACGTCGACCTCGCCCTTCCGGATCAGATAGTAGTCGACCATCATCACCCCGAAGATCGGTCCCATCGTCGCGCCGATGACGTTGACGAAGGAGGCCGCACTGCCTTCCCAAGGCGCGAAGGGGTAGAGCACCAGCGCGATCACGGCCGCGATATAGCCGCCCTTCTTGAAGTCGATCTGCCGGGGAAAGACGTTGGAGAAGTCGAAGGCCGGCGAGACGAAATTCGCCACCACGTTGATGCCGAGTGTTGCCACGGCGAAGGTCAACGCCGCGAGCGCCGCAAGGAACCAGCTGTCGAATTTCGCCGAGATCTGGTCGGGGTGCAACAGCACTTCGTGGTAGACGTCGAAGGCGGCAATTGTGGTGACGCCAGCGACAAGCGAGAACAGGATGAGGTTGATCGGCAGGCCCCAGATATTGCCCTTGCGCAGCGACGCCTTGTCGGGCGCATAGCGGGCAAAATCGCAAAAATTGAGATAGAGCGCCGAGAAATAGGTCACCCAGATCGCCGCCACCGCAAACAGCGATGTCCACGACCCCGGCGTGCCGGGCACACCCGCATCCTTGGTCTTGTCGAGCAGCACATCCATCGGGATGTCGCTGGTGAAGGCAAATCTCCCTGACTTGACGCAGAGATAGATGGCCAGGACCAGCATCATCACCCACACGGCCGGACCGGCCCAGTCCTGGAAGCGGCGCACCGTTTCCATGCCGTTCTGGATGATCAGCAGTTGCAGCGCCCAGATGACCACGAAGCAGATCACTTCGAGGCCGGTATGGCCGAGGAAATGCGTGTTGGCGTTGAAGTCGGCGAACCATTGCGAGCGGATCAGAAGCGCAACGATGGCGCCGGATGCCGCCGCCGTCTGCGCGCCGTACCAGAAACAGGCAACGATGGCTCGAACCAGCGCCGGAACGTTGGCGCCCCAGATGCCGAAGGAGGCGCGGGCAAGTACGGGGTAGGGCACGCCGGTTTTTACGCCGGCATAGCCGACCATGTTCATCAGCACATAGATGATCAGCGAGCCGATGCCGATGGCGATGATGAAGTTGACGAAGCCGCCGCAGAACAGGAACAGGCTGGCAGCGAGATAGTATCCCCACAGGCTGTGGACGTCAGACGTCCAGACGTTGAAGATTGAAAACGGTCCCCAATTTCGAACCGTCGCCGGCGCGAGATCCTCATTGTACAGGTCAGGCGATGCGCCTTGTATGGTCACTGTGAAATCCTCCCCTTGAGCCGAACGCACCACCATGCGTTGGCTGCGCGCAGGTTAGGCCTGACGCAGGGGAACCGGCAAGCAGCCCATTTGCCGGCTTTGACCTTAAAGATATTCAATGCAAATCGCGCTTATCGATCAGCTTTTATGGGTGATCGGCTGATTCAACGGTCGCGCTTGATTCGAATTTCTGCCGGCTTGGCGATCAATCTCAGGATACTGGCGATTTTTCGAAATTGGCGGCAAGCCAGCCTATGGCGCTGGTCACATCGTCGAGCACGTATTTTGCCGCGGTTGGCCCACGCGGCCTGACACGGATGGAGATGCCGCCGGCTTCGTTGATCGCCTCGAATCCGTTTTCATCCGGCGCGTCGTCGCCAAGGAAGACAGGCCGTCGCCCGGCAAATGGCGGCATTGCCATGAACCGCCGCACGGCCGCGCCCTTGGCCGCCTCGAACGGCATGAGTTCGACACCGGCATTTCCCGGGATCACCCTATAGCCCTTGGGAAGCTCCGCCAAAGCCTTTTCGACAAGTTGGGTTGCCCGGGCCAGCAGATGCGGTGCCGCGCGGGTATGGATGGCGAGGATCGGGCCTTTGCGCTCGACATAGACCTTATGCCTGCCCAGTTCGGCCTCGATCTCGTTGGCAAGGGCGTCGACATCGGCCGGAGCGTCGGCAACTTCCACCGGGCCGTCAGGCGTCAGCCGATGCTCCAATCCGTAAAGACCGGCAACGCGCAGCTTCAGCGGATGAAACAGCCTGTCGGCGGCTCCAACCGAGCGGCCTGTGATGAAGGCGACGGCGCCATCGAGTGTTTGTTCGATGGTGCCGAGAAGCCCGCGCAATTCGTCGCTGACGGACACCGCATCGGGGTGATCTGCATGTTCCAGCAAGGTGCCGTCAATATCGAGGAAAAGCGCCCAGCGCCCCTCCGGCAATTCTGCTGCCGATAGCTGTTGGAGGCGCCTCACGACGCCACCTTCCGCTTGCGCTCGAAGATGGAGATAATGTTGTCGGTGTTCGAGGGCCGCTCGGTGCTGCCCGTCGCCCGGTCGAGATCGCCGCGTTTGCGCAGGCGCGCCGCGTCCAGAAGCATGGAGCCAGCCCAGCGGTAGACATTGTTGTCGCGCACCATTTCGCGCATCGGGCGCATGCGATCGCGCTGCTCCTCCGGCGACATGGTCAGCGCCTGCAACAGCACCTCGCTCATCATCGCCGCATCGTAGGGATTGACGATCAGCGCCTCCAGAAGTTCGCGCGAGGCACCGGCAAAGGTGCTGAGCATCAGCACACCCTGTTCGTCGTCGCGTGCGGCGACGAATTCCTTGGCCACCAGGTTCATGCCGTCGTGCAGGCTGGTGACCATGCAGATGTCGGCGGCGCGGTAGATCTCGTAGACCTGTTCTTGCGAATGATGCTCGGCCACCATGATGATCGGTCTGTAGCCCTCGCTGCCATAGCGCTGGTTGAGCTCGTCGACATAGCGCAGGCATTCGTCATGGAGCAGCTTGTAGGCCGGCAATGTGCCGCGGCTGGGTGCCGCGATCTGCAGGAAGACCAATTTGCCGACCCATTCCGGGTATTTCATGAACAGCTCGTCCAGCGCCTGGAAACGGTCGAGAATGCCCTTGGTGTAGTCGAGGCGCTCGACGCCGACGGCCAACTTCACGTCCGCTTTCAGTCCGAACCGCTCGCGCAGATGGGCGCGGCATGCGTCGACGTCAGACAGTTTTGCCAGGAGAGCGGCCGGCCATTCGATTGAGATGGGATAGGCGTGCACCAAAGTCGTCTGGCCGCCATAGGAGATCGCCGCATCCGCCCGTTCGATACGGCTTTCCAGGAATCGATCGACGCTTTCGGTGAAGTTGTTCGCATGGAACTGGGTGTGGAAGCCGATGATCGAGCTGCCGAGCAGCCCGTCCAGGATGCGCTCCCGCCAGGGGCAGATGCTGTACACCTCGGAATTCGGCCATGGGATGTGCCAGAAGGTGATGACGATCGCCTCGGGCAGCCGCTCCCGGATCATCCGCGGCAACAGCGCGAAATGGTAGTCCTGGACCAGCACGATCGGCCGCTCGTTGCGCGCTTCGGCCACCACCGTATCGGCGAACTTGCGGTTGACGGCTTCATAGGCCTCCCAGTCCGAGACGCGAAAGATCGGCCGGGTGAAGGCGATATGGCAAAGCGGCCACAGGCCTTCATTGGCGAAGCCGAGATAGTAGCCCTGATGCTCCTCCTCGGTCAGCCAGACCCTGCGCAGCGTGTAGGAGGGATTGCCGGGCGGCACCTGCACGCGGTCGTCCTTGTCGACCGTGAGACGGTCTGCTGTTCCGCCACCATAGGCGATCCAGGTGCCGGCGCAGGCGCGGGTGATCGGCTCGAGCGCCGAAACCAACCCACTGGCCGGGACCAGTAATTCGATGCCACCATCATCCTTGGTGTTGTGGATATAGGGCTCGCGGTTGGACACCACGATGACCTGCGCCTCCGGCAGGTCGTCGGCCAGGATCTTGCGCAAGGTCTCGGGCGACCATGTCACCAGCGCCGCATCGGCCGATTGGCTGTTCTTTTCGAATTCGCGCATCACCTTGCGCGCTGCTTCCGCGGCCACGTCCTCACCGGCAGTGCGTTCAACGGCCGGTAGGTGACTGCGGCGCTGCCGAGATATCGAGAACAACACCGCGAGGGTGGAAAGACCGAGACTTACCAGGATCAGAACCCAGAGCAGGTCGACGCCATAGTCTGTCATTGAAATGCCAACTCACTTTCGGCCGTTCGGCGGCCGTACTTCTTTTCTCGAATTTGAAACCGCTCGCCGGCTACATGGTCGCCGCATGGTCGCCGTTCGAACCCATGTTTGTGCAACGCACAAACATGCGATCTGGTTCCGGCCACAGTCCGGATCGGATCATGTTCTGACGATCAGCGGCACCAGCCCTTCATGGCGGTCGGCGAGAAAGGCGACGACGCGGTCGCCGACCCGCTGGAACGTCAGGTCGACCTTTTTGTCCCCAACACCCAGATGGCGCAGCGTCAGCGTGTCGATGCCGATCGGCAGCCTTGGACGGGTAACTCGGATCTCGCCGTCCCAGCCATCGATCTCCAGCCCGAGACAGGCTTGCATCAGCATGAAGGCCGAACCCGCCGACCACGCCTGCGGCAGACAGGCGACGGGGTAGGCGATCGGCGCTTCGCCCGGCGCACGGGTAAAACCGCAGAACAGTTCCGGCAGGCGCATGTTGAAATGCACGGCGGACTCGAACGTGCCGCTCATCAGCCGGACCACGCTTTCCCGCTCGCCATAGCGCGCCAGGCCGGCGCCGCACAGCGCGGTGTCGTGCGGCCAGATCGAACCATTGTGATAGGACATTGGGTTGAAGAACACGGCATCGTCGGCAAGCGTCCTCAGCCCCCAGCCGGAGTGGAAGGAGGCGGAAAGCAGTTGGTCGGCGACCATCTGTGCCCGCGCCGGCTCAGGCAGGCCGACAAAGAGCAGATGCCCGGCATTCGACGTCCTGACCTTGCAGGGCTCGCCGGCGCCGTCGATCGCCAGCGCATAGAAACCGAGATCGTCCAGCCAGAAGTCGCGCTCCACAGCGGCCCGCATGGCCTCAGCGCGGTCGTCCCAGTGATCGGCCCTGTCGTCCTCACCACGACGGCGGGCGAGCTTCGCCAGGCCTCGGAAGGCGGCAAAGACATAGCCTTGCACTTCGACCAGGGCGATCGGCCCCTTGGGGATGCGGCCATCGGCATGAAAGACGGAGTCAAAGCTGTCCTTCCAGCCCTGGTTGGCAAGGCCGGATTCGGCGGCGCGCTGGTAGGTGACGAAGCCGGTTTCGCGGCTTGCCTCTTCCGTCCATTCGGCCGCCGCGCAGAGCGATGGCCACAGGCCGTCGATGAAAGCCATGTCGCCGGTGCGCTCGGCATAGGCGCAGGCGAGGTGGATGTAGAGTGGCGTCGTGTCGACGCCGCCATAGTAGCGGCCGAAGGGAAGTTCGCGCAGCGCCGCCATTTCGCCCTTGCGGGTCTCATGCATGATCTTGCCGGGCTGCGAATCGCTGAACGCCAGCGTTTCGGTCGCCTGGTGCTGGGCAAGGAAGGCCAGCACGCCGCGCGCCAGGCCGGGGTTGAGCCACAACATCTGCAGCGCCGAGATGACGCCGTCGCGGCCGAACGCTGTCGAAAACCAGGGAATGCCCGCATAGGGGTAGGGGCCGGTCTCAAGCTCGGTGGTCAGCAATGCGACATCGGCGCGGGCACGGGCGATCCAGTCGTTGAAGACACGGCCGGAACTGTGCACCGTGGCCCCATGACGGCGCTTGCCCCGCATGCCGAAGCGGGCGCGGGCCGCGGCAGCACGGAAACGGTCTCGGTCCGGCACGTCCGCAATCGCAGGACCAACCTCGACATAGAGCACCTCGCTGCTGCGCTTGGCCACGGCAAGCAGGAAATCGGCGCGGTTGGCCGCCAGTTGATCCGGTGCTTGCGAAAACGATAAGGCCGACGCGCGCGCCAGCCCGTCCAGCCCATCATAGCGAAGCAGGACGGATGTCGCCTCCGTCTCCGCCGCATGGGCCATGCCGCGCTTGGCCCTTGTCGAGCCGCGCACTTCGAACATGTCGCGGAAATCGGCGGCAAAGTGCAGGGAAGCACTGATGGTGGCGTTTTCCCGGCTGTAGTTCGAAAGGGTGATGCGCTCGAACAGCCGGTCCTGCCAGAGCAGTCTGATGCGCTCGATATGGATTGCGCCCTGCGGAATGTCGCGGCCGGCGGCGCTCTGCATCGGCAAATTGGTCAGGTTGCTGGTGAACAGCACATTGTCCTGGCTCAGCGAGGCGCCAAGCAGCGATGTCGGCCTGCCGCCGACGGTCAGCCGGAATTCGGACAGCACGCGGGTGTCGTCGCGGAAAAAACCGTCGCCGGCGCCCCTGATATCGCCATAGGCATCGGCAACGACAAAGCAGTCGCCTTGCTTCAGCGCAAACAGCCGGTGTGGTTCACGCGGAGCGGTTGCGTCGAGCGACGCCAGCGCTACGGCGGGATCGAGCGTGCGCTCGTCGAGCTGGTTCATCCGCCAACAACTCCGTCGAATTCATTCCAGGTCCTTGACCACGCGACGCCGCTCACGAAGCTCTCGCTTCCTGGACGCCGATCAGGCGCTCATAGGCGGCGACGTAGTCATGCGCCATTCGCATGGCGGAGAACCGTTTTTCGAACGCTGCACGCACCTTGCGCCTGTCGAGCCGCAGCAAGCCTGGTACCGAGGCGACCGCATCGTCGATCGAATCGACGACGAAACCGGTCACACCAGAATCGACGATTTCGGGCAGGGCGCCGCAGTTCCAGGCGATCGTCGGCGTGCCACAGGCCATTGCCTCTATGGCCGCAAGGCCGAACGGCTCCGGCCAGTCGATCGGAAACAGCAGGCCGCCCGCATTGCCGAGGAATGCCGCCTTCTTGTTTTCCTCGATCTCGCCGACATAGTCGATGCGATCGCCGTCGATCAGCGGCGCGATCTTTTCGTGGAAATAGGCGCGGTCATCATCGCCGATCTTGGCCGCCAACTTCAGTTTCATCCCGGAGCGGGAGGCGATTTCGATGGCGCGATCCGGGCGTTTGTCCCGAGAAAGCCGGCCGAGGAAAGCAAGGTACGGCTCTTCTGCCGCGGTCTCGAAAGTCGGCTGGTAGATATCCGTCGGCAGTCCGTGATGGATGGTCGCCAGCCAGTTGGCGTTGGCAAGACCGGTTCTCTGGTTGCGCGAGATGGAAATCATGGGAAAGCGCGGAAAACGCTCATAGGCGGGCGCCAGATCGACATAGTCGAGCCGGCCATGCGGCGTCGTCACCGTCCGCTCCGCCATGCCTTCGAAGAAAGGGAAATGCAGGAAATGACTGAGGTGAAAGTGAATGATATCAAATTCATGAGAACGCTTCCTCACCTCGGAGAGCATCGCAAGATGTGCGGCGGTTTCCGACTTGAGCGGGCGCGGGTCGAGACGAAGCGCGCGTTCGCGCCCCGGCACCAATCGTGCCGACGTCCGGCTGTCGCCACTGGCGAACAGGGTCACCTCATGGCCGAGTTCGACCAACGCTTCGGTCAGATAGGAAACGATCCGCTCTGTGCCGCCATAGAGCCGCGGCGGCACGGATTCGTGCAGAGGCGCGACATGGGCTATCCGCATGGTATGAACTGTCCCTCAAAAATCATCACAGGACCCCAATGCGTCAGCCGGCCTTACGTTCCGCACAAAACCACGAACGCACGGCAACGACGTCCGGAGCGCACATTATTTTTGAGGTTCCGCCGATTCTTCTGGAACCAAATGGCCAGTCGTGAGTTTAATGGGGTTCGATCGAGCGGAGGCGATCGACCCGGGAGGAATACGATGGATCGCTTGCATTTCTTTACGCCGGTGCGCATTGCGCGCGGGCAGGGACATCCAGTGGAAGAAGTCGATAGCGTTGCCGAAGCGATGGTGTTTTTGCAGAAATGGCCGGCAGGGCGGCGCGGGCCTGTCTACCAATGCGCACTGAATTGCTGCTCAGCTGCCCTTTCCGGCCGGATGTCGGCGGAGGAGGCAAGGAAGGCTTTTACGGGCTTTGCCCGCATAACCCGTCTGCTCGACGACGACATGGCGCTGCCGATGGGCGGCGGAAACATGGACGGCGTATACGCGCTGAGGCGATAGGGTCATTTCTTTGTGATTTCGACGCCGCGCCCTGACAGGCGCCGGCGCAGCTTCGCTATGCGCTTCAATTCAAGGCTGCGGTCTGTTCGATTGCACGTCACCTCATGTAGTGTGACAGCGCGCGTGTTCGTGCGAGGCTTCGTCATCGCCACCGGCCGGAGAAACGACAATGCCCAAATGGCTCAAAACGGTTTTGGGAACGGCCGGTGCGATCGCCATTGCCATCGTCTGGGCGGTTGTCGCCACCCTGATGGGCGCGCCCTCCATCTTGATCACCGTGGGCGCCGTCGCCATAGGCGCGGGCATCTATACCTATCTCAACCGGAATTCAGACTGACCGACCATCGAGCAGGACTTTGTGCGATGCCGCCCGAGAAATACGTCAACGTCAAACGCTTGCTTACTTTTCTCGAGTGGTCGATCGACGCGGATACGATGATGATGAAATGAGGTTATCCCGCGCCCTGGCGTTGGTTTCAGCCTTGGCCGGCTGCGCGCCCAAGGCTGACGATTCCGTCATCTACACGCTCTACCGAAGCTCCGCTGCCGCCGAAATGCGGATCCATGTTGCGACGTTCGATGCGACGGAGGCAGAGGCCTACAACCGCGAGAATTGTCAGATGGCAGCCGCTCTGTTTCAGGCGCAACCAGGTGTCGTTGTCCATTATTGGTGCGAGAAAGGGCGATACAGAAAATAGAGAATCCCGCCACCGTGAGGCAGCGAACGAAAGTGCCTGCTCATCGCACCTTGACCTACTTCCAATGCATGTGCCGGTTACCCCAATCTCTAAATTGATCGAACAACCCTGTTCTTTTAGCCTGCCAAAACTGGCGCTCGTAGCTCAAACTAGGACAGAGCGGGACCTCCCGGGCAGATGCAGGTTCGAACCCTGCCGAGTGCACCAATTTCTTCCTGACGCTCCTCGATTGCCAATAGCCCTACGAACGGGGGACGCCATTAGCGGGGGGAAAACTTGCGAACGGTGATGAAGACGCGGGCCGACCAAGTTGTCCCGCCCCATGGCCAGCAGCCGGAACCCGATACGAACCCCGCCGCTGCAGTTCAACAATCCATGGTCCGCGGAGTTCCGAGCCTGGCGATCACATATTAGCAACCTCTTGACTATGCCGCCGGGCGCGACAGAATCCTACCGATGGCGCGGGAAATCAGCATCGGTGACAGGGTGGCGATCACCGCCACTGTGGGCAAACGCATTGACGATCGCGTGACCCTGCACATCCTCACGGCCAACAATCCATCCCTATTCGATCGTCGATCCAAAGGCGAAGCCAGGGGACAGGATGTCATTCGAGGGCGATGTCGTCTTTGTCGACGAGGAGCTTGGCCGTGTCACCGTGCAGGTGCTCGGGCGCGTCACGGTCGATGCCGTCACGGTCGAACAGGTGAAGAAGTTCCGACGATCAATGGAGGAATGAACAACAACCGGATCCCACCGGCACGCTTACGCATCGGAACTCCCCCAACTCGAATTTTGATTCAATATCGCAGAGCCGCTTCCGTTCCGTTAGCTTTTGCTGAATTAGCCAGTCGAAACGGTTCCGAAAACTTCCGAAACGTCTAGTATGCCCACATGCAGGGGACTCGCATCGCTTTTGGTCCGTTCGTACTCGATCCCGACATCGGGACGCTCCTTAAAGAGCAGATCCCGATCGCTGTTGGGCATCGTGGGCTGACACTGCTTGCTGCGCTGACGGCACGGCCCGGCGAGATCCTGACCAAGGCCGAACTGATGGACGCTGCCTGGCCGGGCACCGCCGTTGAGGAAGGCAACCTTACCGTCCAAATCGCGACACTAAGAAAGGCACTCGGTCCGGCTGATAACGGCGGCGAGTGGATCGCCACGGTGCCTCGCGTCGGCTACCGCTTCACCGGGACTGTCGAGCCGGTGGAGAGCGCATCCCTCAGACCGACACCGCCGTCCGGCAAGCCGTCGATTGCGGTGCTGCCTTTTGCCAACTTGAGCGGCGATCAGGACCAGCAGTATCTCAGCGACGGCATAACCGAGGACATAATTACGGAGCTGGCCAGGTTCCGCTCCCTCCTCGTCATCGCACGCAATTCATCTTTTCAGTTTCGCCATCCGGCATTGGACATTGCCGAAGTCCATAGCAAACTCGGAGTTCGCTACCTCGTCGAAGGCAGCATACGAAAGCTCGGTGATCGCATTCGGATCACCACACAGTTGATTGACGCCGCCACCGGCACCCACCTTTGGGCCCAACGGTACGACCGGGCCCTCGACGACATCTTTGCATTGCAAGACGAGGTTGCGGCTCTTATCGCCTCGATGGTGGAAGGCCAAACAGAGGCCGATTCGGCGAGCCGGACCAGACGCAAGCCTCCGGCCGATTGGGATGCATACGACTACTACCTGCAGGGGCGCGCGCACTTCCAAAGGTATGAACTGGACAAGTCCGAGCCCCTGTTCGTCCGAAGTGTCGAGCTCGATTCGACGTTCGCTCAAGGCCACGCCTTCCTCGCGCAGGCCCTCGTTGGCAGATTTTGGTACGACAACAATCCGCGCACGCTACAGAAGGCCTGGGACTCGGCACGAACGGCGCTCGCTCTCGACAGGAGCGATGGCGTCTGTCACCAGAGCATGGGGCTGGTGCTTACGCACATGCGCCAGCACAGCGATGCGGGGGTGCATTTCGGGCAAGCGCGCTCGTTGAACCCGCTAGACGTGAACATAGCGGGGGACTACGCAAGCTGGCTCAACTACGGCGGACGGGCCGAGACGGCGCTGAACGTGCTCGAAACTGCGCTCCAGCGCGACCCGTTACCTCCGATATGGTTCTGGGAGGTGAAGGGCAGCTCCCTCTTCCTGCTTGGAAGGTACGCGGAAGCCGTCGGTTCGTATCAGAAGGCCGGCGACCAATTCTTCATTCATGGCTTCCTCGCAGCGGCGTACGCGCATTTGGGCGAGACGCAGAAGGCGCGCGCTGAAGTCGAGAAAGCACTGACGAGGAAACACGACCTGACTCTCCGGCTGTTTTTAGGTTTCCCGTTCGCCGACCAAGTCGGCCTCGAGCTTTTCATGTCAGGCTTCAGAAAGGCCGGTTTTCCCGCGTGAAGGCAGGGTCCAAGGCCAGCTGTGGCTAGGAAAATCGCGCGAAATCACCTAAGTCAGCGAAAAGCCGCAAGGATCGAGGCCGCGCGAGTTCCCGGGAATGCAAGACAAGACAAGCGATTACAAAAGATTCCGGCTTTCCGTTGCCCCCATGATGGACTGGACGGACCGGCATTGCCGGTTCTTCCATCGTCAGCTCACGCGCCGTGCGCTGCTTTACACCGAGATGGTGGTGGCCGACGCCGTCATCCATGGATCGCGCGAGCGGCTGCTGGGCTTCGATGCCACCGAGCATCCGGTCGCGCTGCAGCTTGGCGGCTCCGATCCGCAAAAACTTGCCGAGGCGGCGCGCATTGGCGAGGCTTTTGGCTATGACGAGATCAACCTCAATGTCGGCTGCCCGTCCGACCGCGTCCAGTCGGGCACGTTCGGCGCCTGCCTGATGAAGGTGCCTGATGTCGTTGCCGATTGCGTTGCGGCGATGAAGGCCGCGGTGAACATTCCGGTGACCGTCAAATGCCGCATCGGCGTCGATGAGCAGGATCCCGAACCGGCGCTCGATGCGCTGGCGGACGGTGTCTTCGCGGCTGGCGCCGACGCGCTCTGGGTGCATGCCCGCAAGGCCTGGCTGGAAGGCTTGAGCCCGAAGGAAAACCGCGACATCCCGCCGCTCGACTATGACAGGGTCTATCGCCTGAAGGCCAAAAAGCCGAACCAGTTCATTGGCATCAATGGCGGCATTCAATCGCTCGAGGAAGCCCTTCGCCATCTCGACCATGTCGATGGCGCCATGCTTGGCCGCGCCGCCTACCATACGCCCGGCATCCTGGCCGGCGTCGACGCCGCGTTCTATGGCGGCGAACCCGCCGCCTTCGACTTTGCCGCGCTGATCGATACGATGGTTGGCTATGCGGCGCGTCACATCGAGCAGGGCGGGCGACTCGGCCATGTCACCCGCCATATGGTCGGCCTGTTCCACGGCCTGCCCGGCGCGCGCCGCTACCGGCAGATTCTGTCGACCGACGCGACGAGACCAGGTGCGGGACCGGATGTGCTGAAGGCGGCTTTTGCGGCGGTGGAATTCGGCGGTATCGAACAGGCAGCCTGACGAGCGGCGGTCCGCCGCTCTATCTTTTGTTTGACCATGATCTTCTGGACAAAACGGTTCTCGTTTGTCCGAGAAAACCGGTATCCACTTTTCGGGATCATGGTCTAGTCGCGCAAAATCATCCGGTCGCCGCGCACGTCGAAGCCAGACAGCGAGCCGATGAAATTCATGCCGAGCAGGCTTTGGCCGAGCGCGCCGGGTGCGGCGACCATGACCGCCATGTCCTTGCGCACGATATCACCGATCGCCACCGTGTCGGTTCTGACAGAGGCCGCACGCGCCATGCCGTTGGCGGTGGAAACCGGTATGGTGAAGCTCAGAGCATCCAGATCGAACCCGGCGGCGCGGGCATCCTCGGCGGTCAGCACGATGCTGGTCGCGCCGGTATCGACCACGGTGCGAACCGCCGTGCCATTCACCATGATGCGCGCTTCGAAATGGCCATTGTCGGCCTTGTCCAGCGTCACGGTGGCATGGCCGTCCTCGACGCCCAATGCCAGCGGGCTGCCGGGCACGAGGCCGGCTGTAATCCGGCTGGCGAAATCCTGCAACTCGTAGCGGTATTGGTAGCCGGCAACCAGCGCCAGCACGATGACGCCCCAGGCGCCGAGATTGCGCGCCATGGCGCCGAGCGGCCGGCCCGATCGAATGAGACCGGCGCTGATCAGCGCGCCGAAGGCGCCCAGCCAGATCAGCCGGCTGAAATCGTTGTTTTCAATGCCGAAAGTGCTGCCGGCGGAATTGTTGATCATCAGAAGGACCAAGCCGACGCCGATCGCCAACATCACGATCCAGAACAGCCGGTTCATGCGCGTTGCCGGGTCACGAGAGGACGCCGCGCTCGCGCGCCATGCGGCCACGGCGCGTTTCCCGGCGCGGTCGCCGCTCGACCATTTCCAGCCTGGCAGGCAGCTCGGCCATGACGCTGCGGCGCGTTTCCGGCGTCATGTCGATCCAGGCGCCGATTTCCTCGCGCGTGCGGCCGCAGCCGAAGCAGAAGCCGGTTTTCATGTCGATCGAGCAGACGAGGATGCACGGGGATTCGATGGCCGTCATGACTCTCTCTTGGGGGGTCCGTCTGGAATCCCTCGTTCCATCTCCACATGGTGCAACGGCAACGCCAATGCAAGCCCTTCGGAATGCGCCGCCGGCAACTGCTTTCGCGCCAATGTCAGGGAAGGTTGTGCCGGCCGGGCAAGGCGGCTATGCCGCTGATCAATTCCACGGACGATCAGGAACGACATGACCAGCGCGCTGCCCTTCGACGATTTTCGTAACCTGCTGGCAAACCTGCCGTCGGCCGATACCGTTGCGGAAAACAGGGTGCGCACCCTGTTTGCCAAAGCCGACAAGCCCCAAAATTCGCTCGGCCGCGTCGAGGACATCGCCGCGTGGCTCGCCGGCTGGAGCGGGCGCGCGCCGCCAGCGGTGACAAGGCCGTTGGTGGCGGTCTTCGCCGGCAACCACGGCGTCACCCGGCACGGCATTTCGCCACGACCGGTGGCGGCGACCGCCAACGCGGTCGAGCTTTGCGCGGCAGGCGGTGCTGCGATCAACCAGATCTGCATTGCCAACGATCTCGGCCTGAAGGTCTTCGATCTCGCGCTGCACATTGCCACCGCCGACATTGCCGAGGACGCAGCACTCGACGAGCGCGGCTGCGCCGCCACGATGGCCTTCGGCATGGAAGCCATTGCCGGCGGCACCGATCTGCTTTGCCTTGGCGATCTCGGTGTCGGCAACTCGACCGTCGCTGCCGCCCTGTGTGCGGCGCTGTTCGGCGGTAGCGGCGCCGACTGGGTCGGGCCTGGTTCGGGCGCCGATGCGGCGATGCAGGAACGCAAGGCTGCAGCGGTCGACGCGGCACTTACGTTTCATGGCGCTCATCTCGGCGATCCGCTCGAGGCCTTGCGCCGGGTCGGCGGTCGCGAATTCGCGGCGATTGCCGGCGCCATCCTCGCCGCCCGGATGCAGAAGATCCCGGTGCTGCTCGATGGCTTTGCGGCGACCGCTGCGGCCGCCGTCCTGCATGCCGCCAACCCGGGTGCGCTCGACCATTGCCTGCTTGCCGGCCTGTCGGCGGAGCCGGGGCAGGCGCGGGCGGCTGCCCGGCTCGGCCTGCGCCCGCTGCTTGATCTCGGCATGAGCCACGGCGAAGGGGTAGGGGCGGCTCTTGCCGCGGGCCTGGTGAAAGCCGCCGCGCTTACCAGTTCGGGGATGGCAGCGGCCGTCAAAGCTTAGAGCAATCCCAGGAAAAGTGTGAAACGGTTTTCCGTCCGGAATTGCGATAAACAAAGAGATAGAGCGGTTCATCGTTTCCGTGAAACGATGAACCGCTCTAGCGCTATCAACGTCTCCGGGCGGCTACCGCCTGGGTCGGCAGCGCCGGCAATTCCTCCATCACCCGGCTTGGCGGGAAAATGGCGATCGCCTCGGTGCCTTCGCGCAGTCTGGAATGGAGCTCGAATTCGCCGCCGTGCATGGCCAGCAGGCCCTGCACGATCGGCAGCCCCAGCCCTGTCCCCTGTTCGGCGCTCTTGATGGCGATCGAACCCTGGCCGAAGGCGGAAAGCACGATCGGAATCTCCTCTTCAGGGATGCCCGGTCCATTGTCCTTGATCGAGATGTACTGCCCGCCGCCGGCAGTCCAGCCGACGCGAACGCGGATTTCGCCGCCGGTTGCCGTGAATTTGATGGCATTGGACAAAAGGTTGAGCGTGATCTGACGCAGCGCGCGTTCGTCGGCGAACAGACGCGGCAGGGTGCTTTCGAAATCCTGGACGATGCGGATGTCCTTGTTGCGCGCCTTCAGCTCCATCATGTGGCAGCAATCCTCGACGATGGCCAGCAGCATCACCGGCTCCTCGTTGAGCTGGTAGCGGCCGGCTTCGATGCGCGACAGGTCGAGGATCTCGTTGATCAGGTCGAGCAGATGCTGGCCGGACTCGTGCACGTCATGGGCGTAGTCGCGATAGGTCGGGTTGCTCATCGGTCCGAGCACCTCGTTGGCCATCACCTCGGAAAAACCGAGAATGGCGTTGAGCGGCGTCCTGAGCTCGTGGCTCATCGAGGCCAGAAAACGCGACTTTGCCAGATTGGCGTCCTCGGCCCGCCGCCTTGCCTCGTCCGACATCGATTTCGCCGTCTCCACCTCGGCGATCAGCGCGTCCTTTTCGGAGCGGAACGACAAGAGCATCAGCGACGAGCGGTTGAGATGGCTGGCGACATAGTCGAAGAACGGCAGGGCGGCGACCAGCAGCCCGACCATGATCGCCTCGACTGGCAGCCACAGCTTGGCTCCGGAATAGGCATAGACCGCCACCGGAATGGCAAAGGTCACCAGCAGCGCGCCGCGCAGCGACGAGGCCATGATGGCGGTTGCCGCCATGGCAAGCAGCAGCACCACCGCCTTGACCACCTGAAACTGGTCGACCTGGCACGCGCTGCAGTCGAGCCAGGCGAACCAGGCCCAGCCGAGGCCACACAGCCAATGGCCGATGAGCAAATCCCTTCGCGTTCGCAATGGGTTGAGCTCGGAAGCTTCAGTGCGTTCGATGCGCCTCGCCATGAACACGACGACGGTGTAGCAGATGAGGGTGAACAACGCCCAGACACCGATCCGCTTGGCGTCCATGCCGGAAAACAGCCCTGCCGCCGCGATTGCCAGCACAAGCAACGGAATGGCGATCGCGCCGCCCACCATGGCGCGCGCGTGCAGCTTCAGCAGTTCGCGGTCGAAATCGGGATTGCCGGCTTGCTGCGAGAGACGGTCGCGCGTCTTGCGCACCGCGCGCGCCACATCGCTGTTGCGATGGGGTTTCCTGCGGTCCACAATGAATTTATCCGCTGTGTTCGAGCGTAGCAAAGGCATGGAAACTTCAATTCATACGCGCAGCGATTTCAAATTCTTAAGCTACGTTCGAATGATTAAGAGACTGTTTGCCATATGAGCCGTTCGTGGTCGCAAAGGCCTCGCCGGCGATACAATCCGCGGCCGCCGCGAAGCCTGTGGCGCAGGCTGGTGGACTACGGACTGACCGTCATCCTGCTCGGCCTGCTGATCCTTCTGGCGGCGCGTCTTGACCGGGTCGAGACACGCAAGGCGCAAGGCGCGGCAATCGTCAACGATGGCGATTCGATCACGCTCGGCACCGAGCGCATCCGCATGCGCGGCATCGACGCTCCCGAATATGCGCAGACCTGCCGCAAGGACGGCGCTGACTATCCCTGCGGCAAGCTCGCGCGCCAGTCCCTGGTGCGACTGATATCAGGCAAACCCGTCTACTGCAGCGGCTGGCAACGCGACCGCTATGGCCGGCTGCTCGGCGACTGCAAGGTCGACGGCAAGGATCTCAACCGCGCCCAGGTCGAGGCCGGCTGGGCGGTTGCCTATGGTGATTTCGAAATCGAGGAAGCCGGCGCCCGCGCCGGCAAGGCCGGCATCTGGGCAGGCACCTTCGACGAGCCGCATGACTGGCGCGAAACCCACCACGACGGGCCGGTCGAAAGAAAGCATGGCACGCTGGCTTCGATCGGCGACGCGCTGCGCGAGATTTTTCGCTTCTGGTGATACTCAACGCATCAATGCGCGCCCTATAGTCGCGGAAGAGATCGAGGAGGAAGGGAATGAAGCTGTTCGATGGTGGGCGCGCGCCCAATCCACGCCGGGTCAGGGTTTTCCTCGCCGAAAAGGGGCTGGAGGTTCCGCTGGTGCCTGTCGACATGGGGGCGCTGGGACACAGGCAGGAGCCGGTCAGTTCGCGCAATCCGCTGCAGCGCCTGCCGGTGCTCGAACTCGACGACGGCACGATCATCACCGAATCCGTTGCCATCTGCCGCTATTTCGAGGAACTGCATCCGCAGCCGGCGCTGTTCGGGGAGGGCGCGCTCGGCAAGGCGCTGGTCGAGATGTGGCAAAGGCGCATGGAGTTCAATCTGCTGAGCTGCGTCGCGCAGGCTTTTCGCCACATCCATCCTGCGATGAAGGAATGGGAAATCCCTCAGATCCCCGAATGGGGTGAGGCCAACAAGCCCAAGGCGGTCGAATTCCTGAAACTCCTCGACACCGAGCTGGCAGACCGCGAGTTTGCCGCCGGCGACAGCTATTCGATCGCCGACATCACCGGACTGATCGCCATCGACTTCATGAAGCCGGCGCGCATCAAGGTGCCGGAAGACTGCACCAACGTGCTGCGCTGGCACGGCGCGATTTCCAGCCGGCCGAGCGCCGCCGCCTGAGGATGAGCTCCGAACTGGAAAGCCTCACGGCAAAAGTCCTGGCCTGCCGCATCTGCGTCGAAAACCCGGTCGGCCGCCCGCTGCCGCACGAGCCGCGCCCGGTGCTGCGGCCTTCGTCGAGCGCACGCATCCTGCTCGCCAGCCAGGCGCCGGGCACCAAGGTGCATATCTCTGGCATGCCGTTCACCGACGCCTCCGGCGACCGCTTGCGAAGCTGGCTGGGCGTCAGCAGCGAAGAGTTCTACGACACGGAAAAATTCGCCATCGTGCCGATGGGTTTTTGCTTTCCCGGCCAGGACGCCAAAGGCGCGGACCTGCCGCCGCGGCGCGAATGTGCGCCGGCCTGGCGCGCGCCGCTGATGGCGCTGATGCCGCGCATCGATCTCGTGCTGACGATCGGCCTCTATGCGCAATCCTGGCATAGGGGCACTGCGCGCCGGTCCTCGCTGACCGAGACGGTGTTGGATTGGCGCGCCGTCTGGGATGCGCCGACCAGCCCGAAAGTGCTGCCGCTGCCGCATCCATCATGGCGTAACACAGGTTGGCTGAAGAAGAATCCATGGTTTGAAATGGATTTGCTGCCGTTTCTGAGGTCGGAAATCCGCTATCGCATCGGTTGAGCTTTCAGCAAGAAATCACTCGCTTTTGCACCATCCGGCAGAATTTCTTTCTTGTGAAAGCCCCAGATAAGAGGGACTATAGGCAATCCATTCCTTAAAGCGCGTCGCGCCTGAGGGAAGTAACACGCTTTGAATTTTGTTTTTATGCATGTCGTTGTCCCAAAACCGCTACGCACTTTTGGGCGACAGGCATCAGGGAGCACCCAATGGACCGCCTTGACAGAAAAATTCTCCGCCTCCTGCAGGAGGACGCGACGCTTGCGGTCGCCGATGTCGCCAAGAAAGTCGGTCTGTCGACCACGCCGTGCTGGCGGCGCATCCAGAAGCTCGAGGAAGAAGGCGTCATCAAGCGGCGCGTCGCCATCCTCGACCATGAAAAGGTCAATGTGCGCGTCACCGTCTTCGTGTCGATCCGCACCAATTCGCACAGCCATGAATGGCTGCGCCGCTTTTCGGAGGTCGTCCAGGAATTTCCGGAAGTGGTCGAATTCTACCGCATGAGCGGCGACGTCGATTATCTCTTGCGCGTGGTGGTCCCCGACATCGCCGCCTATGACGCCTTCTACAAGCGGTTGATCGCCAAGATCGAGATCCGCGACGTGTCGTCGTCCTTCGCCATGGAGCAGATCAAGTACACGACCGAAATGCCGCTGGACTACATGGTGCTGGACAAGGAGTCGGGCGCCAACGCCGCTTGAGATTCAATTCGCTAGTTCTTCTTTTTGTTGAGGAAACTCCACGGCGAGTTCACCGGCAGCGTGATCGTGTCCGGCACCGTGTCGACGCTCACCACCTCTGCCTTGCGCACGGTGTAGCCCGACTGGATGACGCTGACGCCGTCGAGGATGAACAGCTGGCTTTTCTCCAGGCCAGGCTGCAGCGCACCGGTGACGGAAACCGGCTGGTAGGCCTCCGACATCCTGTAGGGGCGGGCGGGCGTGACCAGCACGATCTGGTTGGGCGGCGGCGTGGGCATGTGGCTGCACGCACCTGTCCACGGCACCAGCAGGAATTGATACACAACGTCGCCATCGCGATCGACCGGAAGGGCATAGCCGGCTAACTGAACGGTCTTATCCTGCAGATTGAGCGACAGCGTCTCGCCATGGTCGGGCATTTTGGCCGCGATCATCGGCAGGCCGACGCTTTCGGCGGCTTGTTGTGTCGCCGGACGCAGATCCTTCCAGAATATGTGCGCGGTCTCGGCCGAGGCATCGGCGGCGGACACAAACAACGCGACCGCGAGCGCCGTGGTCGATTTGAGACGGTTGCTCATTGGCCGCTCCCTTTGCGGTGGAGTAAAGCCGCCGTGGCCAAGGGCGTCAACGCTCGAGCCGCATCACATGTCGGCGAGAGCCGGCCACGCCGACCTCGTGGAAACCTCGGGCCTTGAACATGTCGGAAAACCCCATGAAACGGTAGCTCGGCGATGCCTGATCGACAGGGTAGGCCTCGATCGCCCTGGCGCCCTTAGCAAAGGCATGATCGATTGCAGCGTCGAGCAGCGCCGCCGCCAGCCCGCCGCCGCGCAAGGCTCTCGGCACATAAAAGCAGACGATCGACCAGATGCCAGTCTCGCTTTCGTCCTGTTGCGGCGACAGCTTGCGATAGGTCTCGCGCGGCGCGACCGAGCACCAGCCGACGGTCCGGCCTTCAAGCTCGGCGACAAGGCCAACGGGCGTGCCGGCCTCGATCCGCGCCATCATTATGCGTTTCTTTTCATCGTTCTGGATGTGCTCGCGGCTGGAGTGGCGCCAGGCCATGCACCAGCAATAATTCGGTCCACCAGACGCTTCGAACAGGCTTTCGAACTCGGCGCGCGTTTCCCGATTTACCTCGGCAAAGCGGATTTTTGCCAGATCAGCCTTTTCTGGCGATCCGCTCGAGCGTCTTGGCATTGGTCAGCTCCCTCACGGCGTCCTTGCCGATCCAGCGCGCCGTCTTGTCGGTCGATTGCGCCAGTCGCTCGGCGACAGCAAGGGCAGCGCCGTGCATCTCCATCGATCGTTTGCCGATTGAGCGAAGTGCCCAGTTCACGGCCTTCTTCACGAAATTCCGGCCATCGGTGGCATGCGTTTCAATGACCGGCAGGAAGTCGAGGAAGGTCGCTATCGGCTCTTTCTTCCGGTGGACCACCGACCAGGCGATCATGGCAAACGCCGTGCGGCGAACGAACTCCCGGTCGTCGGCCGCGAACTCGCCGATCAATTCCTTCCAGCTGTCCGTATCGACGAAGAGATCGGAGACGCCGTCGACGATATCCCACGAATCGAAGGACGCCGCCCATTGCCTCGCATCCGCGGCAGTGAACCGCTTCGGGTCGGCCGTGACGGAAGCGATGAACTGCGCCTCCATGATGCCGGTCTGCCAGAGTTCGAAGGCGCGTTCATGGTTGCGCTTTATTTTCCTGGCAATCTGCCGCTGCACCCCATGTGGAATGCCGAGCGCACGTTCGATCTTGATGCCGTAGCGCAGCATGCCACGGCGATTTTCCTCCGAGCCGATCGAGCGCAGATACGCGACGATGTCGTCGGCACTGGATTGAGGCGAAAGCTCGGCCACCGCGAATCCTATTTCTCCAGGCGCGCCAGCAACGAAGAGGTGTCCCAGCGCTTGCCGCCCATCGCCTGCACATCCTTGTAGAACTGGTCGACAAGTGCTGTCACCGGCAGCTTGGCGCCATTGCGGTCGGCCTCGGTGAGGCAGATGCCGAGATCCTTGCGCATCCAATCGACGGCAAAGCCGAAATCATATTTGCCGGCATTCATCGTCTTGTGGCGGTTCTCCATCTGCCAGGAACCGGCGGCACCCTTGGAAATCACCTCGATGACCTTTTCGATGTCGAGCCCGGCCTTCTTGCCGAAATGAATGCCCTCGGCCAGTCCCTGGACGAGGCCGGCGATGGTGATCTGGTTGATCATCTTGGTGAGCTGGCCGGAACCGGCCGGCCCCATCAGCCCGACCATGCGGGCGAAGGAATCGATGACCGGCTTGGCCTTGTCGAACGCCTCCTGTTCGCCGCCGACCATCACCGTCAGCACGCCGTTTTCCGCGCCAGCCTGGCCACCGGAGACCGGAGCGTCGAGGAACGAAAAGCCGCGCGCTTGCGCCTTCTCCGCCAGTTCGCGCGCAACTTCGGCCGACGCCGTCGTGTTGTCGATATAGATCGCGCCCTTCTTCATCGAACCGAAGGCGCCCTGCGCACCTGTCGTCACCGAGCGCAGATCGTCGTCATTGCCGACGCAGGAGAAGATGAAATCCTTGCCGTCGGCGGCCTCGGCCGGTGTCGTGGCGAAGCTGCCGCCATGCTGGCCAACCCATTGTTCGGCCTTGGCCGTGGTGCGGTTGTAGACGGTGACGTCGTGGCCGCCCTTGTTCCTGAGATGTCCGGCCATCGGATAACCCATGACGCCAAGACCGAGAAATGCCACCGATGCCATAGTTCTACCTTCCGACGGGAAACGGGATTTTGTTTGCCGAACGTCTAGGCCCTGCGGCGAATTCGTCAAGCCGCCGCGGCGTCAGGATTGAGTGGCACAGCCGCAGCGCACACCGGTCAGCGCTTCAGATGTATGGTGATCCGCCGCTCGATCCATTCGATCGCGTGCCGCAAGATCTCGACCATCACCAGATAGACGAGCGCGACCCAGATATAGGCTTGGATGTCGAATGTGCGCGCATAGGTCAGCTTTGCCATGCCCATCAGGTCGTAGACGGTGATGATGGCGACGATGGCGGACGCCTTGACCATCAGGATGAGTTCGTTGCCGTAGGGCCTCAGCGCGACGATCAGCGCCTGGGGCAGGATGACCTTGCGCAGCGTCTGCAACTTGTGCAGGCCGAGCGAAGCAGCACCTTCCCACTGGCCTTTCGGCACGCTTTCAATCGCACCGCGCAAGATCTCGGCCTGATAGGCGGCGGTGTTGAGGGCGAAGGCAAAGACACCGCAGTTGAATGCCTCACGGAAAAAGCCCCAGAGCCCGACCATTTCGAGCTGTGGCTTGAACGAGCCCACACCATAATAGACCAGAAAGGTCTGGACCAGCAGGGGCGTGCCGCGGAAGAAATAGACGTAACCGTAGGCAATGCCGGAGAGTATGCGGTTTTGCGACATGCGTGCATAGGCCACCGGCAGGGACAGGATTGCGCCCAGGACAATCGAGATGCCGACCAGCGAGAGCGTGACGCCGAGCCCCTCCAGGTAGCTGGGACCATACTTGGCAAAGAGCTCGCTGTTCCCGGCCAAAGCCAGATAGGCGACGATGCCGGCGCCGGCGGCAATCCAGATGCCCACCAGCACATGGCCGACGATTCGTGAACGCGGCCAGCCGCGCGCACGCACAGGAGGCCGTTCTACAGCGGCTGCGATGCTCATCGCTGTGCCTCCCGCTGGCCAAGCGAGCGCAGTATGGCGCCGGTGGCGAAGGATGAGATGATGGCCAGGATCAGAAATACCATTGCGGCCACGCTAAAGAACAGGAATGTGTGTTTGGTGACGCGTGCGGCCACACCGGCTTGACGCAGCGTTTCAGCCAGGCCGACCACAGATACCAGAGAAGTGTCCTTGAGCAGGCTCAGCCAACAATTCTCCAGCCCCGGAAACGCGATGCGGAGCAATTGCGGCAAAATCACTTTGCGCATCGTTTGCCCGTATGACAGGCCGATGGCGTAGCCACCTTCATATTGTCCCTTTGGAATGGCCCGGAAAGCAGAGAGGAATACCTCGCTGGCATAGGCCGAGAAGATGATCGCAAGCACGATCATGCCGGCGACGAAGCCGTTGATGTCGATGGTCGCTTCAGGGTTTATCAGTCTGACGAGATATTGCAGGATCAGCGGGCCGCCGAAAAAGAACAAAAACAGCGTCACCAGCTCCGGAAGTCCGCGAAAGATCGTCGTATAGATGTTGGCGGCAACCCGCAGCGAAGGTTCCTCGGATTGTTTGCCCAGCGCTACAAAAAAGCCGATCGTCAAACCGATTGGAAGCGTGGCCAGCGCCAGAATAACAGTGACGGCGGCACCAGAGACGATATCGTCAAGCCAGCCATCGGGTCCCCAACTGAGAAGCGTCCATACGCTCTGCATCCGCTCGCCTGTTCTCCCGCATCCGCTCTTTGGAGAGCCACGCCGCGTCACCCCTCGTGCCCGGCATCTTGCAAGAACGGCGGGACTATCCCGCCGTTCTCTTGATCAGAAAGCTGCGATCAGGAATCGCCGCCATAGACGTCGAATTTGAAGTACTTGTCGTTGATTTCCTTGTACTTTCCGTTGGCGCGGATGGCGTCGATCGCCGCATTGAACTGGTGGACCAGATCGGTCTCGCCCTTGCGCACCGCGATGCCGGCGCCCGGGCCGTGGATCTTGACGTCAGGCTTGATCGCGCCGATCAGCTTGCAGCAGGCGCCGTCCGGCGAATCCAGCCATTGCTGCAGCACGACGATGTCGTCATTGGCGGCGTCGAGGCGGCCATTGGCCAGGTCGAGCTGGTATTCCTGCGCAGTCGGATAGGGCTTGACCGTGCTGTCGGTGTAGGTTGCGGTCGAGTAGTTGAAATGCGTGGTCGAAGCCTGCACGCCGATCGTCTTGCCGGCCAGGTCTTCCTTGGTCACGCCCTTGATGTCGCTGTCCTTGGGCGCGACGATCGCCGGCGGGGTGTTGTAGTATTTATTCGTGAAGTCGACCTTCTCGGCACGCTCCGGCGTGATCGACATCGAGGCAATGATGGCGTCGAACTTGCCGGCCTGCAGCGCCGGGATGATGCCGTCCCAATCCTGCGCGACAAAGGTGCACTTCACCTTCATCTCGTCGCAAAGCGCCTTGGCGATATCGATGTCGAAGCCAACGAGTTGGCCGTCGGCGGTCAGGTTGTTGAACGGGGGGTAGGCGCCTTCGGTGCCGATCCGCAGGGTCTTTTCCTGGGCCTGGGCTACGCCGAGCGTCAGCAGCGCAGCCGATGCGGCGAGCGCGATACGCAGTGCAATACGCATGATAGTCCTCTCTTTATGGTCCCGGCCGTGGTTCCGTACGGCTCTGTGGGGCGGTGCTTTGACCGCCCGCTGATCGGGATACTCCCACTCTTTCCGGGAAAAAAGCAACTGTAAAACCATCGCGATCGGCAAAGCTATTCTGCCGTTGCGTCACGGCTCAAGTAACGAGACCAGTCGTACCCTCGATGAAGTCGGCTATCGATTTCACATCGTCGAGATCGAACACCGGCAGGCTTTCGCCGGGAACCGCAAAGTCGGCAGCGATGGCGACGATGTGCGGGTCGTTTGCCGCGAGCGGCGCCCGGTCGCTGGCCTCCAGCCGCCGCGTTTCGATCTTGTTGTGCGCCTCGCGCTTGTAGCCTTCGACCAGCACGATGTCGCACGGCGCCAGCCGCGCCAGGATCGCCTCCAGCGTCGGTTCATCCTCGCCGCGCAATTCGTGCATCAGCGCCCAGCGCTTGCCGGAGGCGATCGCGACTTCCGTGGCGCCGGCCTGCCGGTGGCGAAAGCTGTCGGCCCCGGGCTTGTCGATGTCGAAATCATGATGAGCGTGCTTGACCGTCGACACCTTCCAGCCGCGCCGCACGAACTCGGCGACCAGTTTTTCGGTCAACGTCGTCTTGCCGGAATTCTTCCAGCCGGTGATGCCGAAGACGCGTCTGTTCATGGGGTCATGCTTTGCAGCAGCAGTTCGGCTTCGGCAAGGTCGTCCGGCGTGTTGATGTTGAAGAACGGGTCGATCTCGTGCCCGCCGGCTGCAAGCATCGGAAAGTCCACCTCGACAAAATCATGCCGGTCGATGAAGGCGGAAACCCGCCTGTTGTTCTCGTCGACCAGAAAGCTTCGCAAGGCGTCGCGCAGATCCATAGGCCACAGCGAGAAGGTCGGATGCCGCTTGCCGCCCGAACTGGCGACGGCAATCGAACCTGGACGCTTTTCAGTCGCCGCCGTCAGTCGTTCAACCAGATTGTTTGGCAGAAAAGGCGTATCGCCAGCGGCCGTCACAAGTGATTTGCACCCTGTGTTCGCGGCAGCCCATTCGAGCCCGGTCAGGATTCCGGCAAGCGGTCCGGCAAAGCCTGTTACCGTGTCGGCGAGCACCGGCAGTCCGACTTGGGCGAATCGCGCCGGGTCGCCATTGGCGCTGAGCGTCAGCAATCCGACCTGCGGCGCAAAACGCGCAACGACGTGGTCCAGCACGCTGTCGCCGCCAAGGGTAAGCAGGCTCTTGTCGCCGCCACCCATGCGCCTTGACTGACCGCCGGCCAGAATGATCCCTGCAACGTCTCGGCTCATCGCTCACTGTCTGTATGTATCGGCTGGGCCTATATGCCGTCCGGCGCCATGTCCGGTCCAGCGCTTTCGGCGGCGGTTTTTTGCCGGCCGACGACGCGCTCGCGGTAGAGGGCATAGAGGCCGGAACCAATGATGATCGTGGCACCAAGAATCATCGGCAGATCGGGGAGGTCGCCAAAGATGAACAGGCCAAGCAAGATCGACCACAAAAGGGCGGTGTAGCGGAACGGCGCGATGAAGGAGATGTCGCCCACCCGCATCGCCATAATGATGAACTGGTAGCCGATCAGCACCAGCACTGCCGCCAGCGCCAACAGCGCCGTGCTTTTTGCCGTCATCGGTGTCCAGCCGCCCATCGGTGACAGCAGCGCCGCGCCCAGCACCGTCATGGCAAGCGCCGTGGCGGTCGACACCAGCAATGTCGGAATGGCCTGCGGTATTCGCTTGGTGGCGAGGTCGCGCACCGCGCAGCAGGCGACGCTGGTCAGCGCCAGCAGCGAATAGACGCTGAACCCTTCAAACCCAGGCCGCACGATGATCAGCACGCCGGCAAAACCGACGGCGATGGCCAGCCAGCGCCGCCAGCCGACACCTTCGTTGAACACCAGTGCCGCACCCATGGTCACCGCCAGCGGCAGCGCCTGCAGCACGGCCGAGACATTGGCGATCGGCAAATGGGCAAGGGCGACGAGAAAGGCGACGGTGGCGCCGGCCTCACCGATCACGCGGATCGCCACCAGCGGCTGCAGCATCGAGGCCGGCCTGGCCAGCGCCCCGCGCTGCCAGGCGAGCAGACCGACGAACAGCGAGGCGAAGGCACCCCGGATGAACATGACCTGCGCCATGTTCATCGATTCCGACGAGAATTTGGTGATGGCGTCGTTGAGCGTAAAGCCAACCATCGCCACGATCATGAACAGCGCGCCGCGAAGGTTTGGGGAAAGGGGCAAGGGCGTTACCGGTGTTGTGTCGGATTAAGCCTGTAACAGCCGGTTTCCAAACAGCAACGCCAAAGGACTGGGCCACAGCGTTTCGTTGTGGCCCGCAATGTTTCCCGGACAGGCCGCGAGATCACGACCGCGGCTGGAGCGGTAGAGCTTATTTCTTCGGCGTCAGCACCTCGGTGCCGTTGCCGTCCTTGCCGGCGATCGTCCACAGGCCGTGCAGCGAGCCGTCTTCGTGCACCTTGTAGACGACGAGGCCGATTTCCTTGCCCATCACATAGCCGGCCGAAAAGGCGTCATCATTGCGCATGCAGATGCCGTCCGAGGACGATCCGCCCGTTTCCCAGTGGATCGTGCAGGTCGTCTCGCTGGTCAGCGTGATCGTCGCTTCGCCGCCATAGGCCGATCCGTCGAAATTGGTGCCGGCGACAGCGTAGGTGCCGCCGATCGACTGGGCTGCCGCCGGGACAGTCGCGAGTCCGAGCAAGGCGAGAGAAAGAATGAGTTTGCGCATGGTGTATTCCCCCTGTGAGCGACGATTCCGCTGCGCGGAAAGCTAGAGCGGGATGAATTGAGGCTGAATCGGCGAGGATTCCCTTAGGCGTGCAAATCTGATTCAACCTTCTTGCTGAGACAAGGAGGTCAGCATGGATGGGCAAGCCTTACTCGATGGATCTTCGCGAACGGGTTGTTGCGTCGGTTGAGCGGGAGGGGCTGTCGCGACGGCAGGCCTCGGCACGCTATGGGGTTGGTATCAGCACCGTCATCAGG
>NZ_JBFUGR010000006.1:0-431818 GCF_056402815.1 Mesorhizobium sp. P3_B5
CATGACCAAGCGTGGCGCCGACCAGATCGGCGGCGCCGACTACACCTTCGACTGCACCGGCAACACCAAGGTGATGCGCCAGGCGCTCGAATCCTCACACCGCGGCTGGGGCAAGTCGGTCGTCATCGGCGTTGCCGGAGCCGGCCAGGAAATCTCGACACGGCCATTCCAGTTGGTCACCGGCCGCACCTGGATGGGCACCGCCTTTGGCGGCGCGCGCGGCCGCACCGACGTGCCAAAAATCGTCGATTGGTACATGGACGGCAAGATCGAGATCGACCCGATGATCACCCACACGCTGAAGCTCGAGGACATCAACAAGGGCTTTGATCTCATGCATGAGGGCAAGTCGATCCGAAGCGTGGTGGTTTACTGAGGAGAAAAGAGCCGCCGACCGAAGGGCCAGCGACTGAAGTTGCACGGGTTCAACAAGGGAGGAAGAAAATGCCTGAGAAATTGCATCCGAAACTCGACAATGGACTGCCCAAGGAGAGCGCCAGCTTTGCCGGCGGCACGCTGGTCTGTGCCTGCACCAGCAAGCCGGTGAAGGTGAAGGTCAAGGGCCAGATCGCCCACAACCATGCCTGCGGCTGCACCAAATGCTGGAAGCCGGCAGGCGCGGTGTTCTCGGTCGTGGCCGTCGCCGGCACCGGCGACGTCACCGTCACCGAAAATGCCGACAAGCTCAAAGTGGTCGATCCCGGCGCGCTGATCCTTCGCCACGCCTGCATCGGCTGCGGCGTCCACATGCACGGACCGGTCGAGCGCGACCATCCGTTCAAGGGCCTCACCTTCATCCACCCCGAGCGCTTCCAGGAAGACGGCTGGTCACCGCCTGGCTTCACCGCTTTCGTCTCCTCGATCATCGAATCCGGTGTCGACCCGAAGCGCATGGACGGCATTCGTGCGCAGTTGAAGTCAATCGGCATCGAGCCCTATGACTGCCTCAATCCCGGCCTGATGGACTACATCGCGACATGGACCGCGAAGAAGTCCGGCGCCTTGCCGGCTTGAAGATCTGAAAAGAAGCGTTCATGGGGCCGGAGAACGATCCGGCCCCATATTCATTGGAAGCAAGATGCCCGCACCATCAATTCTCGTCGATGCAGACGCCTGCCCGGTCAAGGCCGAGGTCGAAAAGGTCGCCGAGCGTCATGGCGTCGTCGTCACCTACGTCTCCAATGGCGGCCTGCGCCCGTCGCGCGATCCGATGATCCGAAACGTCGTGGTGTCCAAGGGAGCCGACGCCGCCGACGACTGGATCGTCGAGAATGCGAAACCCAACGATATCGTGGTGACAGCCGACATCCCGCTTGCCGCCCGCACGGTGGCGCTGGGCGCCCATGTGCTTGGCCCTACAGGACGCCCGTTCACGCCGGAGACGATCGGCATGGCGGTGGCGATGCGCGACTTGAAGCAGCATCTGCGCGAGACCGGCGAAAGCAAGGGCTACAATGCCAGCTTCGCGCCGCAGGACCGTTCGCGCTTTCTCGGCGAACTCGACCGTATCTTGCGGCGGGCGCTGAAATCCGCCACACCGGGATAGAAACGGCACTCGAGGCCGCGCCATGGCGACAGACATCCCCATCACCAACCCGCTGCACCGGCACAAGCAATTCCTGGTGTCGGCCTGCGTCGGCATCCCGGCGCTGGTTATCGCGCTGATCTCGGGGGTACCACTTGCCTATTCGATTTCGATCGGCGCCAATGTGTTCTTCGCCGTCTTCATCGCGCTCGTCATCGCCAAGATGCCGCTGCTTTCCGGCCGCTATCTCAGCAAGAACGCACGTGAGATCGACCTGCCCGTGCTGGGCATCTTTGCCATCACCCTTGGCGTTGTCGCCATTGCCGTCGTCTTGCTGTTCCTGCTGATCAACCACAAAGACCGCGACCCCACCGAGCTCGGCTTCGCCATGCTGTCGATCCCGCTCGGCTGGTTCACCATCCATGCCATGGCCGCACTTCACTATGCGCATGTCTACTGGATGGACGGCGACGCGATCGATTCCGAAACCAAGAAGAAGATCCCAGTCGGCGGCCTCGAGTTTCCCGGCAGCAAACGGCCGGAGGGCTGGGATTTCCTCTACTTCGCCACGGTCATCGGCATGACCGCGCAGACCGCCGACACTGCTATAACCACCTCGCATATGCGCCGCGTCGTGCTTGTCCACTCGATCCTGTCGTTCTTCTTCAACACGGTCATCGTCGCTGCCGTGGTCAATCTCGCGGTCAGTCTCGGCAGTTCGTAATAAATCCGTGATCAGGTGAAACATCGCTATGGCTGGCGACGTATTGGGAGGAGAACGTTGATCGCAGAGGCCGCGCCGAAATCGCGCGGCCGGGAGGCAGAGAAAAAAGATGGAAACGGTTGCCAGGAGCCAATCCGCTACCGAAGCAGACGCCGCCCCGCCCAGGGATGAAACGCTGATCTACCGGCAGTCGCGCTGGACGCGGCTGACGCACTGGCTGTGGGCGATCTCGCTGTTCTTCATGCTGCTTTCCGGCCTGCAGATCTTCAACGCCCGCCCGCAGCTCTATATCGGCAAGCAGTCGGGTTTCGAATACAACAACACCGTCTTCGCCATCGGCGCCGAAAACACCACAACAGGCACGCGCGGCTACACCGAAATCTTCGGGCACCGCTTCGACACCACAGGCGTGCTCGGCTGGTCGGGACCGGCTGGCCAGGAGACTGCGCGCGGCTTTCCGTCCTGGGCGACGATCCCGTCCTACTATGACCTCGGCACCGCCCGCGTGGTGCATTTCTTCTTCGCCTGGATCCTGACCACGACACTCATCGTCTGGCTGGTCGCCAGCGCGCTCAACGGCCATCTGCGCCGCGATCTCGCGCCGCGCCTCGACGATCTCAAACGGTTGCCGCAAGACATCGTCGACCACGCCAAGCTGAAATTCCACCACACACGCGACTACAACACGCTGCAGAAAATAGCCTATGGCGGCGTGCTGTTCGTGCTTTTGCCTCTGATGATCATCACCGGCCTGGCCATGTCGCCGAGCATGAATTCGGTGCTGCCGTTCCTCAACGAAGTGCTGGGCGGCCGGCAGACGGCACGCACCATCCATTTCACGGTGATGCTGCTGCTCATCGGCTTCTTCGTCATCCACATCCTGATGATCCTCGCCGCCGGGCCGATCAACGAATTGCGCTCCATCATCACCGGCTGGTACCGCACCGATCCTCCCTCGCATGACGACAAACCCGCCGAGAGGAGCGCCTGACATGGCAAAGTTCCAGATCAGCCGCAGAAAGTTCCTGACCTCGGCCAGCCTTGGCGTGTCCGGCATCATGCTGTCGGGCTGCGATGCCTTCGACAGCCAACTCGGCATGGGCGACGGCCTGCGCACTTTCCTCGAAAACGCCAACGGGTTGACCTATCGCGCGCAACGGTTGCTCGCCGACCGCGATGCGCTGGCGCCGGAATTCACCGAGGCCGACATCCGCCAGCCGCAGCGGCCGAACGGCGTCACCGCGCCGGACGACGATGTCTACAAGGGCCTGCTCGCCAACAATTTCGCCGATTGGCGCCTGGAGGTGACGGGCCTGGTCGAAAAGCCGCTGTCGCTCAGCCGCGAGCAGCTTCAGAACATGCCGAGCCGCACGCAGATCACTCGTCACGACTGCGTCGAAGGCTGGAGCTGCATCGCCAAATGGACCGGCACGCCGCTGTCGCTGGTGCTCGACCAGGCGGTGGTCAAGCCGCAGGCGCGCTACGTCATGTTCCATTGCCTCGACACGATCGACCGCAGCCTGTCCGGTGACGTCAAATATTACGGCACGATCGACCTGATCGATGCCCGCCATCCGCAGACGATCCTTGCCTATGGGTTGAACGGCAAGCCGCTGCCGGTCGAGAACGGCGCGCCACTGCGTGTGCGTGTCGAACGCCAGCTCGGCTACAAGATGCCGAAATACCTCTACAAAATCGAACTGGTCGACGGTTTCGCCAATGTCGGCGGCGGCCGCGGCGGCTATTGGGAAGACAATGGCTACGACTGGTACGGTGGGATTTGATAAAATGCATCCGTATACCGGAGCGGAGCGTGCATAAAGTACGTGAGCACCGGAAGCGCAGGAAGCCGCCATCTGCAGGCCGGCATCACCTGAATATCGATGGACCCTAGGCGACCTTGTCGAGTAGCGGTTTCAGCGCCGAGTGGATCTCCGGCGAAGCGTGCTTGATCAGCGTCAGCAGCGCGCGCTCGTTGTCGTACAATGGCCGATCGCTGCCAATGCGCTCGGCCAGCCATTTCGCCTCTCTGGCGTCGATCGTTTCGGCACGGCGGGCAAGCGCCTCTGTCGCCCTGTTCTTCGATTCCCACTCGGCCTCGATATTATCAGGCGACCGGTAGGCTTCCATGATGCCGGCGAGCCCGCCTGACACCATGCGGCCGAAGAAGCCGCCGATCTCCGGATCGGCCTGCTCGAAAAAGGCGCCACGGCGCAGCGCCACCTCGCGCGTCGGCGCTTCGTAGCCGGCCGAACACATGACGAAATTGGCGATCGCCTTGACGAACAGGTCGTTCCAGGACGGATCGTTGCTGGCCGCCGCGGTCTGCTCGTTGATCTTGAATAGCACCTCGGCCTCGGCGCGGGTGATGGCGATGTTGCCGTCGCCGCCATGGGCGTAAAGGATGCGGCGCAGCAATTCGACCTCGGTCTCGGCAATCAGCCCCGGAATCAGGCTGCCGCCAAGCATCAGCGGTCCCTTGCCGTCGATCACCGCATCGGAAACCTGTTGCAACGCATAGGCGGAAAGCCGGCTCGGCGAGGATTTCGCTTGCTCCAGCACATGCACCAGCAGTTCGAGCTCTGTCCGGCTGTCGACCATGCCGTCGCGGGAGATCGCCCGGACCAGCCAGTCGGCATTATCCCCGGAAATATAGCCCGCCGGCTTTTCCTGATGGACGATATAGTCGCCAATGGCCTCGACAAAGAACACCGGCCATTCCTCGCATTTGTCCTTGGCCGTCGCATCGAGCGCGAACAGCGCTTCGGCTTCGCCGCGTGTCACCACGCCGTCGCTGAACACCTCGCGGCGCAGCATGACCACGTCCTCAGCCGTGATGCGGCCTTTCGAGGTCAGCCCCGCCACCGGTGCGGTCATGATGAGTTCGCCCATTTTCGGTCCCCGTCCGCTGCCGGCTGCTGCCGGTCGCCAAGCATCATCTCCATCCTTGTACCAGCAGTGTCTTGAAAAACCGGCAAACGGCGTGGTTAGCGAAGCCTTGTYGGCCGATGCATGTTGCCAACCGGTTTTAGGAGAACGACATGCATCAAAACAAAGATCCGAAGCGCGGTGCGCTTTAGATGTCGCTGGCAGGTGACAAGGTGTCGTTCACGGGCTATGGATGGCGAGTCGAGGACTTTTGCGAGTCCTACCTGTTTGCGGGAGAGAGCAGCGAAAGCTGCCGCCGAAGGGGAAATCGCCCGAAATCTCTCAGGCAAAAGAACCGTAGACGGGAAAGACACTCTGGAAAGTCGGGGCTTGCCCCCGCGCCGAAGGTGTAAGCGCTGCCGACAGAGTTACGGGGCGCGAGTCTCTCAGGCTTCAGACAGAGGGGCACGGACTGGTCGCCATCAGCGGCCGATTGCGTGCGACTCTGGAGATGACATGACGGGCGACCCAAAACACCTTCCCCTTGAGGATATTCACACCGCCGCCGGTGCGCGCTTTGGCGCCTTCGCCGGCTGGTCGATGCCACTGACCTATCCGGCCGGCGTGATGAAGGAGCATCTTCACACACGCGAGCATGCCGGCCTGTTCGACATCTCTCACATGAAGCTGTTCGAGATCAGTGGCCCGGGCGCTGTCGCCCTGCTCAACCGCGCCTGCCCTCTGGATGCCGGCGCGCTCGAAATCTCGCAGTCCAAACTGTCCTTTTTCCTCAATGAAGCCGGCGGCATTCTGGACGATTTGATCGTCACCAGGCTCGGCGACGAGCGCTTCATGGTGGTCGCCAATGCCGGCAACGCCGAAGCCGACGAAAAGCACCTGCGCGCGCTTGCCAAGGATTTCGAGGTCAAGGTCGACGCGCTCGACCGTGTCTTCCTGGCGATACAGGGTCCGGAAGCCTGGGCTGCCTTGTCCCGCGCGGGCATCGAGACCGGCTCGCTGCTGTTCATGCATGGCATCGAGCCGAAGAAAAACTGGTTCATGAGCCGCTCCGGCTATACCGGCGAAGATGGGTTCGAGATCGGCCTGCCGGAAGCGGACGCGCGGATCCTGGCTGCCAAGCTGCTCGAGGACGAACGCGTGCTGTGGATCGGCCTTGCCGCCCGCGATTCGCTTCGGCTTGAAGCCGGGCTCTGCCTGCACGGCCAGGACATCACGCCGGAGACCGACCCGGCCAGTGCGGCCCTGATGTGGGCAATCCCCAAGGATATCCGTGCCACTGGATCCTTCATTGGCGCTGATGTCTTACGCAAGACCGCACAAGGCCCGTGGTGGAAACGCGTGGGCTTGAAGCCTGAAGGCCGCCAGCCTGTGCGTGCCGGCTGTGCCCTGTTCGATGCCGACGGCAATGCCGCCGGCCATGTCACCTCCGGCGGATTCGGCCCGTCAGTTGGCCATCCCGTCGCCATGGGCTACGTCCCGACAGCTCTGGCCAAGCCGGGCACGAAACTGTTCGCCGACGTTCGCGGGACGAAAATCCCGATCGATATCAACCCCTTGCCCTTCACTCCTCATCGCTACCGCAAAGGATAATCCCGATGGCAAAAACCTATTTCACCGAAGATCACGAATGGCTCCGTGTCGAGGGTGGCATCGCCACCGTCGGCATCACCGACTATGCGCAGGAGCAGCTCGGCGATCTCGTTTTCGTCGAATTGCCGGAGCTGGGCAAAAAACTGGCCAAGGGCGACACCGCGGTGGTGGTCGAATCCGTCAAGGCGGCGTCCGACGTCTATGCGCCGGTCGACGGCGAGATCACCGAGGCCAACGGCACGCTCTCGTCCGACCCATCGCTGGTCAATTCAGCGGCGACCGGCGACGGCTGGCTGTGGAAGATGAAGCTCGCCAATGAAAGCCAGCTCGAGGGCCTCATGGATGAGGCCGCCTACCAGGCCCATATCGGCTGATATCAGGATCATAAGAAACATGAGCGCAGCACTCACTCCCTTTTCGGCCCGCCATATCGGTCCTGATGTCAACGATGTCAGAGCCATGCTTGCGGTGATCGGCGTTCCCTCAGTCGAGACGCTGATCAGCCAGGCCGTGCCGAGATCGATCCGCCTCGACGTACCGCTGACCCTGCCCGCACCGGCCAGCGAAGCCGAAGCGCTGGCAGAACTGTCGGCGACCATGGCAAGGAACACGGTGCTGAAGAGCTTCATCGGCGCCGGCTATCACGGCGTGCATGTGCCGCCGGTCATCCAGCGCAATTTGTTCGAGAATCCGGCCTGGTATACGGCCTACACGCCCTATCAGGCCGAAATCAGCCAGGGCCGGTTGGAAATGTTGTTCAACTTCCAGACCCTGGTCACAGAGCTGACCGGCCTGCCGGTGGCATCGGCCTCGCTGCTCGACGAAGCAACGGCCGTTGCCGAAGCTGTCGGCATTGCGCTGCGCCATCATCGCGACAAGCGCACCAAGGTGGCACTGGCCGGCACGCCGCATCCGCAGACGCTGGACGTGGTGCGCACCCGCGCCGAGCCGCTCGGCATCGAGATCGACGGCGAGACGATCGACGACAACACCGCCGCCCTGCTCGTCTCCTGGCCGGACACTTTTGGCGTCTATGGTGACCACAAGGCGGCGATCGAAAAGGCCCGTGCAACAGGCACCGTCGTCGTCTTCATTGCCGATCCGCTCGGCCTGACGCTGACCGACGCGCCGGCAAAGCTGGGCGCCGATATCGCTGTCGGCCCGATGCAGCGCTTTGGCGTGCCGATGGGCTTTGGCGGCCCGCACGCCGCCTATTGCGCCGTCTCCGACAAATTGACCCGGCTGATGCCGGGCCGCCTCGTTGGCCAGTCCACCGACAGCAAGGGCCGTCCCGGCTATCGGCTGGCGCTGCAGACGCGCGAGCAGCACATCCGCCGCGACAAGGCGACCTCCAACATCTGCACCGCGCAGGCGCTGCTTGCCAACATGGCGACGGCCTATGCGATCTGGCACGGCCCCGCCGGACTGCAAGCGATTGCCGGCCGCATCCATGCGCTCGCCAGCCGCCTTGCAGCAGGCCTGAAGGCATCCGGTGTCTCCGTGCTCGGCTCTAGCCGCTTCGACACGGTGACCGCCGAGGTGAAGGGCAAGGCAGCTTCGATCGCTGCTGCCGCTGAAAAGGGCGGCCGGCTGCTGCGTGTCGTCGATGCCGACCGCATCAGCATCGCCTTCGACGAGACCTCGACGGAGGCCGACCTCGCCGCGATCGCAGCCCTGTTCGGCGCCACGGCCGGCGACGCTGCCGCCAGCACCGTGCCCGGAAAACCTCGCGGCAAGGAGTTTCTCACCCAGCCGGTCTTCCACGACAATCACTCGGAAACCGAGATGATGCGCTTCCTGCGCCGTCTCGCCGACAAGGACCTGGCGCTCGACCGCGCCATGATCCCGCTGGGCTCCTGCACCATGAAGCTCAACGCCGCCGCTGAGATGATGCCGGTGAGCTGGCCAAGCGTCGCCAATCTGCACCCCTTCGCGCCGGCCAGCCATTCGGCCGGTTATCGCGCCATGATCGGCGAACTGGAAGGCTGGCTGTCGGAGATCACCGGCTTCGATGCGGTGACGCTGCAGCCCAATGCCGGCAGCCAGGGCGAATATGCCGGCCTGCTTGCCATTCGCGGCTATCACCGCTCGCGCGGTGAAGGCCATCGCACCGTCTGCCTGATCCCCTCCTCCGCGCATGGCACCAATCCGGCGAGCGCGGCGATGGCGGGCATGAGCGTTGTCGTTGTGCGCTGCCTGGAAGACGGCAACATCGACATGGACGATATGCGGGCCAAGGCCAACGAGCATTCCAAGAACCTCGCAGCGCTGATGTTCACCTATCCCTCGACGCATGGCGTCTACGAGGAAGGCGCGCGCCACCTCTGCGCTCTCATCCACGAGCATGGCGGCCAGGTCTATTTCGATGGCGCCAACCTCAACGCCCTGGTCGCGCTGGCGCGCCCCGGCGACATCGGCGCCGATGTCTGCCACATGAACCTGCACAAGACCTTCTGCATTCCGCATGGCGGCGGTGGTCCTGGCGTCGGTCCGATCGGCGTCAAGGCGCATCTGCAGCCCTATCTGCCGGGTCACGTCACCGAAGGCTCAGGCCACGCCGTGTCGGCCGCACCGTTCGGCAGCGCCTCGATCCTGCCGATCACCTGGATGTACATTCGCATGATGGGCGCCTCCGGCCTCAAGCAGGCGACCGAGACCGCCATCATCTCTGCCAACTACGTGGCGACGCGGCTCGCGCCGCACTTCCCGCTCCTCTACAAAGGCAGGCACGATCGCATCGCGCATGAATGCATCCTCGACACCCGCGTGCTCAAGGACAGCGCCGGCATCAGCGTCGACGACATCGCCAAGCGCCTGATCGATTACGGCTTCCACGCACCGACCATGTCGTTCCCGGTCGCCGGCACGCTGATGGTCGAACCGACCGAGTCGGAGCCCAAGCGCGAACTGGACCGTTTTTGCGAGGCGATGATTGCCATTGCCGGCGAGGCAGCCAAGGTGGCGAAGGGCGAGTGGCCACTGGCCGACAACCCACTGGTCAATGCGCCGCACACCGCCGCGGAAACGCTTGCCGGCACCTGGAGCCATCCCTATTCGCGGCTGGAAGCGGCCTACCCTGCCGGTGACGCCGACAGCGCGGCAAAATACTGGCCGCCGGTGTCGCGCATCGACAATGTCGCCGGCGACCGCAACCTCGTCTGCTCCTGCCCGCCGCTGTCGGAGTATCTGGGCGCCGCCGAGTAACCCTCTCGGGCGGCAATCAGGCAGAGCGCAGGGCCGGCTCGTCGGCCTTGCTGGCTTTGTTCTGGACGACGACGCGATTTCGCCCGGCGCGCTTGGCCGCATAAAGTGCAGTGTCGGCATCGGCCAGCACGACGTCGAGACTGGCGCCGCCTGCCTCGCCAAAGCCGATGCCGCCGCTGACCGTGCTGCGCAACGGACCGAGCGAGGTGGCCACCACTTCCGTGCCGAAGCTGACGCTAATCTTGCTGGCAAGGTCGTAGGCCTTCTCTTCCGTCACCCGCGACATCACCAGCACGAATTCTTCGCCGCCCAGCCGAAAGGCATCGACGCCGGTCTTGCCATATTTCCGGATCACTGCGGCGAAGCGGCACAAAACCTGATCGCCGACCGGATGGCCGAAGACATCATTGGTCTTCTTGAAGTGATCGAGATCGAACATGACGACGGACATGAACGGACCGAAGACGCGCTCGCCGTAGAATGCGGTCAGCGCCCGCCGGTTCATCAGCCCGGTCAATGGATCGGTCATGGTCTCGGCCTTCAATTCGATCTGCGCCTGCAAATGATGCAGCGAGAGCGTCAAGGCGCCGAGCCCGGTCATGCAGGCAACCGCGACGACTGAGTTCAAGCGTTCGGCCCAATTGTCCGGCGCAACGCCGAGTACCCACTGCCCCTTGACGACAAGCATCGCGCCGCAAAGTCCGAACGACAGCCCGCAGACGCCACTCAGGAACGAAACGACCAGCAGAATTCGGCGCTCCTGACCGCCGCCCTTGATCCAGAACATCGCCCCGATCACCACAAGCAGCACCGTTACAGCAGCGTAGGTGACGACGAAGCCGACACCGTCGAGGCCCAGATAAGTCACGCCCGCGCACACCGCCATCGCAAGCAACGTCGGCATAACAGCACGTCTGTACTCATGCACGCCGAGATATTGCATGGCCGCCAGGCAGATGGTCAGAAAACCCAGGCTGAGCAACGCCAAGACGATCTGGCAAAGCCACGGGCTCGGATCCCTGGTGTATTGCCAGAACAAGATCACATGCGCGACCAGCACGAGAATGCCGCACGCCACGCTCAGCACAAAGCGCCCGCGCGGCGCAGTCAGCCAGATCGCAAACATGGTGACGCTGAGGCATATGCCAGACAGCGCAGCTGCAAGCAGGAGCGAACTGAAATCCAACATGTGTGAGCAGCAGCCTCTTGGGGAAGATAGTCGGGTGCGCTGCATTCTAGGGCAGCTACAGGCTGCAAATGCGTAATTTCGGTCGGCCGTCCGACGCTACCTTCCGACAAGGTTTACAAAGCGTCGCTGTCTCGTCTTGCGGGAGAAGCCGCGCACGACGAGCGACGTTTCAGCCCTTGTTCAGCAGCGCCAGATTGGCATTGACCACCGTTGGGTCGGTCATGCCGGCCCTGGCCTCCAGAAGCAGCGCCTTGGCCTTCTTGCGGTTGCCGCGCAACAATTGTGAATAGCCCATATTGTTGATGATCTGCGGCTTGCGCCCGGCAACCTTCAAAAGCTGATCGTAGGCGCGGTCGGCAAAGTCGAAGCGGCCGAGTTCGTCGTAGGAAGCGGCAAGCCCCATCCAGGCCTCGGCATTGTCGGCCTTCAGTTCCACCGCCTTGCGGAAATGCTTTTCGGCAAGACCGTAATTCGCCTCGCGAAATTGCACCTTGCCCTCCGTCAGGTCGGACGAACTGACGTCCTTTGCCTGTGGTGGGATGGCGGTGGTCTTGGTCGTATCGACGCCACTCGACGTGCAACCCGTGACCATCAAGACGGCCGCAATCGCGGCCATTGCCGTGAGAGATCTGTAACGCATGCCCCTGCCTCAATCGCCCGATTTGCCGGGTCGTTCTTCAGGAAGCAGACTACAACAGGGCGATTAACCTTCGGTGCTGAAATGCGCCTAAAATTTAGTTTCGCGCAAAGATCCTGTTAACCAGGCCGCCCCGTCAATGCGCCGTCATTTTGACGATAACCGGAATGACGGCAATCATCAGCACCACCGGCAGGATGCAGACCACCACCGGCACCGACATTTTGGCCGGCAAAGCGTGCGCCTTCTCCTCGGCCAACGACATGCGCTTGTGGCGCATTTCGTCGGAGAAGACGCGCAGCGCTCCTGACAGGCTGGTGCCGAGTTCCTTCGACTGCTGCAGCAGCGTCGCGAACGAACGCACCTCGTCCAGGCTGAGGCGGTCGGCGAGCGCTTTCAGCGCGTCGTCGAGGCTGCGCCCTGCCCTGAGCTCCAGCGATACCAGCTGCAGGTTCTGGCTGAGCGCCGGATAGGTCTTGGCGAGTTCCTTCGAGACGCGTTCGATCCCGGCTTCCATGCTCATCCCGGCATCGGAACAGACGATCATCAAATCCATGAAGTCGGGAAAGCCGTTGCGGTATTCGCGCATCTTTTCCCGCACCTTCTGGCTCAGCACCAGGCCGGGCAGGAAATAGCCGGCCGCTCCCGACAAGATGATGAAGGTCCAGCGGCTGGTCGCGGTCGCATCGGCGCTGGCCATCCATTGATTGACCAGAAACGCACCGATCGCGCCGCCGACAAAGGCAGCGAAACGGACCAGGAAGAACATGCCGACCGCGCGCGGTTCCATGTAGCCGGCCTGGATGAGTTTCATGCGCAGCCGGGCGACATTTTCCGGATCGCTCTTGGCATAGAAGTCCTGCGCCCGCTTCACCGCCTTTTCGCGCACCGCGTTGGAATTCTTCTTCGGTGTCGGTTCGGCCCGCTCAACCACCTTGTTGTCCTCGACCTTGAGCCGGCGCTTGAGGTCGTTGCGGTCGCCTTTCGCCACGACCAGCGGCCACGCCACCGCGCCGCCGCCCAACGCCAGCAGCATCACCGCCACGGGCATCAGCGAGGTCGGCGCCAGCGAAGCGAGGAACTGGATGATTTGTTCCATGTCAGAACCTGAAGTTCGACATTTTGAACATGATGACGTTGCCCAGCATCAGCCAGGAGATCGAACCGCCAAGCAGGTACCAGGTCTTCGGTATATCCCAAACATCGCGATAGAATTGCGGCATCAACACCATGATGCCGGTAAACAGCAGCGCCGGCACGGCGGTCAGGATGTAGGCCGACATGCGGCCTTCTGACGAAATGGCGCGCACCTTTCGCCGCAGCTTGCCGCGTTCGCGGATCGTCGTCGACAGCCCGTCGAGGATTTCACGCAGATTGCCGCCCGAACTGGTCTGGATCGACACGGCGGTGATGAACAGTGGCAGATCCTCATGGCCGACCCGGTCGAACAGCGAATTCAACGCCGAAACCAGATCCGAGCCATACGTCACCTCGTCGGCGATGACGCCGAACTCGGTGCCGATCGGATCGGGCATTTCGCGCGACACCATGGCGATGGCCACCGGCACCGGATGGCCGGCCTTGAGGCCGCGCGTGATCAGCTCAAGCGCTTCCGGCAACTGTAAGCCGAACCGCTTCAGCCGTTTGCCGCGCATGGAACGCATTGCCATCACCGGCAGCAGCGGCACCAGGACGACCAGCAACAGAAGCCCGAGCAGCAGCGGCAGGCCGTACCAGAGTGCGGCAAACGTCATCGCCAACGCCACGCCCGACGTGATCATCAGGAATTTCGGCAACGGCATGGTCATACCCGACTGCGTGCGCAGCGCGCGGAAGCGGTCGGGTGAAAACAGCGACGTGCCGGCTTCGAGGCCCCGCTCCTTGCGCAGCTGGATCAGCACCTGTTCCTGGCTGATCTTGTTTTCCTGCAGCTTCATGCGCCGGTTGATGGCGGTGCGCTTGTCGCTGCGCCCGGCATAGAGCAGATAGCAGCCCTCGGCGATCATGATGCCGGTGAGTGCTGCCGCCGCGTAGACAACATAGATGGCGCTGAAATTCTGGAACACCGCCTACTCCTGCGGCCGGCCTGGTTCGAAATATTTTCCCGGGAATTCGATGCCCATGGCGCGCAGATCTTCGAGGAAGCGTGGACGGATGCCGGTCGCCTCGTAGTATCCGAGGATCTTGCCGTCTGCCTCCATGCCGGTGCGCACGAAGCGGAAGATCTCCTGCATCTGGATGACGTCGCCTTCCATGCCGGTCACCTCGGCGACGCTGGTCACCTTGCGCTTGCCGTCGGACAGGCGGGTCAGCTGCACGATGAGGTCGATTGCGCTGGCGATCTGGCTGCGGATCGACTGCACCGTCATCGGCATGCCGGTCATTCCGAGCATCTGTTCCAGGCGCGAAATGCAATCGCGCGGCGTGTTGGCGTGGATGGTCGCCATCGAGCCTTCATGGCCGGTGTTCATCGCCTGCAGCATGTCGAAGGCTTCCTCGCCGCGGCACTCGCCGAGGATGACGCGGTCCGGACGCATGCGCAGCGCGTTCTTGACCAGGTCGCGCTGCCTCAACTCGCCATGGCCTTCGATGTTGGCTGGGCGCGTTTCCATGCGCGCGACATGCGGCTGCTGCAGCTGCAGCTCCGCCGCATCCTCGATGGTGATCAACCGTTCGTCTTCCGGAATGAAGGCCGACAGCGCATTCAGCATCGTCGTCTTGCCGGTGCCGGTGCCGCCGGAGATGATGGTCGTCTTGCGGGCATGCACGGCCGCGGCCAGCACTTCGGCCATGTTCTGGGTGATGGCGCCGAACTCGACCAGCTTGTGCAGGCCGAGCTTGTTCTTGGAAAACTTGCGGATCGACACCAGCGGCCCGTCGACGCCGACCGGCCGAATGGCGGCGTTGAAGCGCGAGCCGTCCAGCATGCGCGCATCGACCATCGGCTGCGATTCATCGACGCGCCGGCCTACAGCAGCAACGATTTTGTTTATGATTCGAAGCAGATGCGCCTCATCCTTGAAGGGGATGTGGACCTGCTGCAGCTTGCCGCGTTTTTCGACAAAGCAGTTCTGGTGGCCGTTGATCAGAATATCGTTGATCTCAGGATCCTTCAGCAGCGGCTCCAGCGGGCCGAGGCCGACCATCTCGTCGACGATGTCGTCAACCAGCGCGTCAAGCTCGACGGTGTTGATCGCCATCCGCTCCTGGCGCGCCTTTTCGGAGACGAATTCATGAACCTGGCGGCGCATCTCGTCCTTGGGCAGCCGTTCCAGCGCGACCAGGTTGATTTCCTCGAGCAGCATCCGATGGATACGAACGCGCGCGTCACCCACCTTGTTGCCGCCCTTGGCCGGCGTGGCCTCGGGCTTGGCCGGCAAGGCCTTGCGGGTCGTCGGAATGACAACGGCGTGGTGCGCGACCGGCGCGACATCAGCCGGCCTTTGCGGGCGCGTGTCGCGATTCTGCAGTGTCGAAAAGCGGCTGGTCATCCGGCCTTCCTTTTCAGCAATCCCTTGCCGATACTGAACAGCGAGCGCGATTTCTCAGGCGTCGCGACCGCTTCTTCCGGCAGGATGATTTTCTTGAGATCGTTGACGACATTGGCGTTCGGGTCGATCTCGTGCAGCGGGACGCCGCGATCGACGGCTTCGCGCACCAGCCGATAGTTGTTGGAGATGCCGCCGACGAAATGCTCGCCGAGGATTTCCTGCACATCCGCATGCTTGATGCCGTTGTCGAACATCTTCTGTTCGAAACGGTTGACGATGACGTTCGGCTTCACTTCCTTGCCGGCCGTCTCGTAGACGGCCTGGATGAGGCGCTGCGTGTGGCGCAGGCAGGGCACCGTCATTTCGGCGACGATGTAGAGCTTGTTGGAGCCGAGCAGCACCGTCTCCGTCCACGGAAACCAGGTGCGCGGCATGTCGATGACGACATTGTCGAAATAGGCCGAGACGAGATCGAGCATGCGGACCACGACATCGGTCTTGAAGGAGCGCATTTCTGACGGCCGCGTCGGCGCCGCCAGCACGCAGAGCCCGCTCGCATGCTTGGACAGCATCACGTCGAGCAGCTGCCGGTCGAGGCGCTCGGGCTGGTTCTCGATTTCGGTGATGTCGAAGCGCGGTTCGAGGTCGAGATATTCGGCGCAGGCGCCTTGCTGGAAATTGAGATCGACCACGCAGGTCGACGCGCCGCGCGTCACCGAATGGTGCAGCTGAAAGGCGGTCTGCAGCGCCAGCGTCGTGGTGCCGACACCGCCGGCAGCCGGCATGAAGGTGTAGATCTGCGACTCGGTGTTTTCCTCGCGGCCCGGCCCTTGCAGCGCGCGGATGACGGAGCGCACCAGATCGGCGGTGGTGATCGGCTTGACCAGGAAATCGGCTACCTTGAGCTGGACCAGGATGCGCACCGCGGCGGCGTTGAATTCCTGGGTGACGACAACGACCGGAACGCGGCCTTCCAGACGGCGCATGATGCGCTGCAGCGACTCGATCTCTTCGAGCTTTGCCGCATCCATGTCGACGATGAGGGCGCCGAAATCGGTCTCCTGGACCTCGCCACGAAGTTCGGTGACATTTTTCTCGACCGTCGAAAGCTGGATGACCTCCGAGGCGGCGAACGCCGTGCGCGTGTCCTGCAGGAAAGCCCTGTCACCGGATACGAGCAGGATATTCTTGGTCTTGATGCCGCTTGCCATTGTTTTTCAGCCTGTCAGGTCATTCGCCAATAAAATTCAAGCGCCAGATCAATCGGTTGTGGTCGCCTGTGCAGCCTGGGTGCCGCCCGCCTGACCGGCGGCCCCGGCTGCCGCGGAGCTGCGTTGGGCCGGAACCAGAAGCTTCGTGTTCTGGACCCCGTATTTCCACGGATCGACCATCTGCATGACCGTATTGGCGGCCTGCGCGTTGCCGGCGCCTATCGTCGGCCCTTCGCTGCGCACATAGTCGTCACTGGTGCAGCCGCTGGAAATGCCGGCGAGCAACAGGGTGATGCATAGTCCTGGAAGCAGGCGCATGGCTTCAATCCTTCGGCAGGTCGAGGAAATGCCCGACCGTGGTGACTGCGGTCGGCTGTGCCGTGCTGCCGCCGGCCATTGCCAACGCACGGTTGGCGTCGGACGCCTTCACTTCCTCGGTGTTGTTGAGAAAGTAGTCGGCATTGCTGGCCGGCTGCGTGCCGTCGGTCGGCTCTGCGAGCTTTTTCGACGGGTCGACCGGCTTGACCAGATAGGGCGTGACGATGATCACCAGGTCGGTCTCGCGCCGCTGATAGGCCTTGGAGGAAAACAGCGACCCAAGCACCGGCAGTTTGCCAAGGCCGGGAATGCGCGAGGTCGTGATATCGTTCTGCGACTGCAGCAGGCCGGCAATCATGAAGCTCTGTCCGTTCTTCAGGTCGACCGAAGTCTTGGCGCGGCGCACGATGAAGCCCGGCACCGAGATGTTGCCGATGTTGTAGGAAGCCGACGCGTCGATCGAGGACACTTCCGGCGCGATGTCCAGGCTGACCAGCCCGTCCTTGAGCACGGTCGGCGTGAAATCCAGGCTGACGCCATACTTCTTGTAGCTGACGGAGATCTTGCCATTGTCCTCGGAGACCGGGATCGGGAACTCGCCGCCGGCGAGGAAGCTTGCCGTTTGGCCCGAACGGGCGATCAGGTTCGGTTCGGCCAGCCGCCGGGCGAGCCCGTGGTCTTCCAATGCCTTGATGGCGATGTCGATCGAAACGCCATTCGACAACAGCCGGCCGATGATCTCGCCCGACCCTGCCGGCGCGATCTCCCCGGGAGCCAGCGTGACGTCGCGCCCGCCGATGCCGTAGGCAAAATTGGCGCTGTACTTTGCACCGAGTTCCTGGCCGGCCTGGCGGTTGATTTCGACAAAGCGGACATTGAGCTGAACCTGCTGCGACGACGAGATGTTGACCGAGTTGATCACATCCTCTTTGCCGGAAAAGCGCGTGGCGATCTGGTTCGCCTTCTCGGCGGCGACCGCATCGTCCGCCTCGCCCGACAGCACGACGCGGCCATTGGCGGAACCAACCTTGATGTTGGCGTCCGGAACGCTGGCACGAATGGTGCTTGCCAACTGGTCGGTATCAAGGGTCACCTCGATGTCGACAGTACCAACCAGCTGCTTGTTTTCATTGAACAGCGCGACACCGGTGGTGCCGAGATTGTTGCCGAGCACATAAAAGGACTTGTCGGTCAGCGGATTGACGTTGGCGATCTCCGGATCGCCGATGACGATCTGGTAGAAGGCGGCACTGGTCACGATCGTCTTCGGCTTGCCCTTGGCCACCTTGATCGACGCGTTCTTGGTCGACGAGACGTAGACGATGTCATTGTCCGCTCTGGCCGGCGCACTGAGGCCCAGCGTTCCCGCCGCGGCCAGGCAAGCCGCCATCGCCAGCGCCCGCACAAGGCGCAGCCGTTTTGTCATCCGATATGCATTTGGCGCCAACATTGTCCCGTCCCTCGCCCAGTCCCCACTGGCTGCTTATTTCTGGTCCCGCGTAGGAACCTGGTATTCCTCGGCCTGCGTGCCGCGCGTCACGATGATCGTCTTGAACTTCGGCTTCTCCGGCTCCTTGGTCAGGGCATCGAACAGCGAGCCGGCCGAGGCCTTGACGCTGGATGCGACGGAGCCGCCGAAGGATGAGATGGTGGTGACGCCGTTCTTGCCGTCACCGCCTTCGCTGGAAGAGCGAAGCGAGAAGGACAAGGTGCCGACCGTGCGGGCAAGCGCAACCTTCTGCGCGCCCTCGGTCGTCACCTCGATGGTCACCGAATTGGCGATCTGCGGCGCGGTCTGGCGCTCGTCGGCGCCCTGCCCGACGCTCAGCACCTTGGCGTCGGACACGACGATTTCGGACGTGACGGTCGAACCCGACGCGCCTTGCGCGTTCTTGGCAACTTCCTGGATTTCGCCCGCATCGCGCGTCAGCACGACGTCGACACGGTCGCCCGGCGTCACGAAGCCGCCGACACCGGCAATCTCGTCAGTGCGGATGGTTACCGCCCGCATTCCCGGCGACAGCATGTTGGAAAGCGTCGCGCGGCCGTTCGGCCCCGACAGTTTGGAGAGCAGCACCGGTTCGTTGATCTCGATCGGCGACAGCACCACGCGGTTGCCGTCGGCAAGCAAGGCATCGATGGTGGTGAAAGCCCCTTGCGGGACGGAATCCTGCGACCACGGGATTTCGCTGAGCTGTGCCCGGTCGAGTTGCATGCCGTAGCGCAGCGGCGCGTTCGCCACCACGATGGTCTTGAACTCGATCTTGGGTGCTTCCGGTACCGAGATTGACGCCGTTTTCTCTCCGAGATCGGCCTTGGCCTGGCTCTTGACCCAGAAATCTGCGGCAAAAATCGAGATCGCCCCGAAAACGGCGGCGATGCCGATCATGGTTATGGCCTTGCCCCTCACACCGATACCCCTGAAACCCTTGGTCTTTTGTTTGTTGCAGCCGACGCTAGGCCGCATAGTTAAAGAAACAGGAATTGTGGCCGGCTCAATTCGACCTATTTCCGCCGGCTTGGTTATCGAATGGTTTTAGGCTAAGACGTTCCAATCCCCCGAACGGAACAGGAACCCTCGTTCGCCCGCAAAAAGCGTGGCAGTATCGAAGGTGATTCGCAGCATCGGAATCTATGGCCAGCATGGACGACAACAACGATCTTTTCGGTAGCCTGGACAAGCAGCCGCAACCGGTTCGCGCCGCGCAACGCGCGGCTGATCCGATTGTGCAGGCGGCAAAGCGTCCGGCAGCAACCCGCGACGGCAGCGAGGGCTACAGTGCCGCCGACATCGAGGTGCTGGAAGGACTGGAGCCGGTGCGGCGCCGGCCCGGCATGTATATTGGCGGCACCGACGACAAGGCGATGCACCATCTGTTCGCCGAGGTCATCGACAACTCGATGGACGAGGCGGTCGCCGGCCATGCGACCTTCATCGACGTCGAGCTTACCGCCGACGGCTACCTGGCCGTCACCGACAATGGCCGCGGCATTCCGGTCGATCCGCACCCGAAATTCAAGAAGCCGGCGCTCGAAGTCATCATGACGACGCTGCATTCGGGCGGCAAGTTCGATAGCAAGGTCTATGAGACGTCGGGTGGCCTGCACGGCGTCGGCGTTTCCGTCGTCAACGCGCTGTCGGATCATCTCGAGGTCGAGGTTGCCCGTGGCCGCCAGCTCTATCGCCAGCGCTTTTCGCGCGGTGTTCCGGTGACCGGGCTGGAACAGCTCGGTGAGGTCCACAACCGGCGCGGCACAAAGATCCGTTTCCATCCCGACGAGCAGATCTTTGGCAAGGGTGCGGCGTTCGAGCCGGCGCGGCTCTACCGCATGACGCGCTCAAAAGCCTATCTGTTCGGCGGCGTCGAGATCCGCTGGACCTGCGATCCCTCGCTGATCAAGGACAAGGACACGACGCCGTCGAAAGCCGAGTTCCATTTTCCAGGCGGCCTGAAGGACTATCTGAAGGCGTCGCTTGGCGACGACTTTCAGGTCACCCGTGAAATCTTTGCCGGCAAGAGCGAGAAGCAGGGCGGCCACGGTTCGCTTGAATGGGCGGTGACCTGGTTCGGTGGCGACGGGTTCATCAATTCCTACTGCAACACCATCCCGACCGGCGAAGGCGGCACGCACGAGGCCGGCTTCCGCAACGTCTTGACGCGCGGGCTTCGCGCCTATGCCGAACTGGTCGGCAACAAACGCGCCTCGATCGTTACCTCGGAAGACGTCATGATCTCGGCGGCGGGCATGCTGTCGGTGTTCATCCGCGAACCGGAATTCGTTGGCCAGACCAAGGACAGGCTGGCGACGATCGAGGCGATCCGCATTGTCGAGACCGCGATCCGCGACCCGTTCGACCATTGGCTGGCCGACAATCCGCAGGAAGCCTCGAAGCTGCTCGAATGGGTGATCGCGCGCGCCGACGAACGGGTGCGCCGGCGCCAGGAAAAAGAAGTGTCGCGCAAGAGCGCGGTGCGCAAGCTCAGGCTGCCCGGCAAGCTCGCCGACTGCACGCAGAACGCCGCCGCCGGCGCCGAACTGTTCATCGTCGAAGGTGACTCGGCCGGCGGCTCGGCCAAGCAGGCGCGCGACCGTGCCAGCCAGGCGGTGTTGCCGCTGCGCGGAAAAATCCTCAACGTCGCCAGTGCCGGCAATGACAAGCTGGCCGCCAACCAGCAGATCTCGGACCTGATCCAGGCGCTTGGCTGTGGCACGCGGTCAAAGTACCGCGACGAGGATTTGCGCTACGACAGGGTCATCATCATGACGGACGCCGACGTCGACGGCGCCCACATCGCCTCGCTTTTGATCACCTTCTTCTACCAGGAGATGCCGAGCCTGGTGCGTGGCGGCCATCTCTTTCTGGCAGTGCCGCCGCTCTATTCGATCCGGCAGGGCGGCAAGGTTGCCTACGCCCGTGACGACGCCCACAAGGACGAGCTCCTGCGCACCGAGTTCACCGGCCGCGCCAAGGTCGAAATCGGCCGCTTCAAGGGCCTGGGCGAAATGATGGCCGCGCAGCTCAAGGAAACCACAATGGACCCCAGGAAACGCACATTGCTCAGGGTCGATGTGAACGAAATCGATTCAGCCACCAAGGACAGGGTCGATGAGCTGATGGGCACCAAGCCGGAAGCCCGCTTCCGCTTCATCCAGGAACGCGCCGAATTCGCCGCAACGGAAGTGCTGGATATCTAAGAGTTCACCGTTCTAGTTTGCCGTTCTAGGAGACGAGCATGTGACCTGGGCGCGGCTGAACGAGCATATCGGCACGAGTTTCGCCGCGCTGACGCAGCCGACGCGCTCGGACTGGATTTTTGCCCTGCGCACCGTTTCGGCCGGCCTGATCGCGCTTCTCGCAGCCTACGCGCTAAAACTCGACCACCCGCAATGGGCGATGATGACGGTGTTCATCGTCGCCCAGCCGGTCGCTGGCATGGTGCTGGCAAAAGGCTTTTACCGGCTGCTCGGCACGCTGGCCGGCGGTCTGGCGGCGATCGGCATCACCACCGTCTTCGGCACCGGTCCCTGGCTGCTGGTCACCGCGCTGGCGGTCTGGATCGGCCTCTGCACGCTGGTCTCGTCGCTGCTGCGCAATCCTGAAGCCTATGGCGCAGCGCTTGCCGGCTATACCGCGATGATCATCGGCCTGCCGGCCTTCGGGCAGCCGCATTTCGTCGTCGATCTTGCCGTGGCGCGCTGCGCCGAAATCGTGCTCGGCATCGCCTGCGCCGGCCTGACCAGCCGGCTGATCCTGCCGAAACTGGCGGCCAACGCCATCATCGCCAGGCTGAAGCGCAGCATCCTCGACCTTGCCGTCTATGCCGGCGGCGCCTTCTCCGGCGGCGATACGGCAATGCTTGCCGGCCTGCACCGAAAGCTGATCGCCGATGCCCAGACGCTCGGCGAGATGCGCACCTATGCACGACTGGAAGCGCCGAGCTTCGCCACCCGCGCCCATCCGGTCAGGCGCACCATCGGCCAGCTTCTGTCGGCGCTGTCGGCGGCGCGCGCGCTGCATGCCCACGCCGCGCCGAAAAACGCCGCCCTCATTCCGGTGCGCACCGACCTGCAGACCCTGGTCGGCGAACTGGCAGCCAAACCGGGCGCTTTGGACGACACCGCGCCCTGGGTGGCGCGGCTCGATACGATCGCCGCCAAGGCCCGGCAAACGCCGGACATGTCATCCGTGCAAGACGGCGACAGGCTGGGCACGGTCACCCGTCTCACCATTGCCGCCGATTTCGCTGAAGCCCTGAAGCAGGTGCTGCGCGGCCTGGATGCGCTACGCGCTCCCGCCTCCCGCCCGGCGCGCGACCGCAAGCAGCCGGCTCTGGTGGTACATCGCGACTACCATGCGGCCTGGCGCAACGCCGTGCGCGCAGCACTTGCCACGCTGCTGGTCGCCGCCTTCTGGCTGACGACGAAATGGTCCGAAGCGGCAGGCACGGTCATCCTTGTCGCCGTCGTCTCCAGCCTGTTTGCCGCGCGCCCCGATCCGGTGCAGTCGGCCTGGGGCTTTTTCAAGGGAACGTTGCTGGCCCTGCCCTTCGCCTTTCTCGTCGGTCAGGTCGCCCTTCCCGCTCTGCCCGGCTTCGGCTGGTTCGCGCTCCTTGTGGTGCCGATCCTGGTGCCGGCGGCACTCGCAATGGCTAATCCGCGCTACGTCGGCGTCGCCACCGCCTTCGCCATCAATTTCCTGGCGTTCCTGAGCCCGCATCAGGCGATGACCTATGATCCATGGCCGTTCTTCGCTGGCTCTGCGTCGATCCTGGTCGGCATCCTTTTGGCGATCGGCGTCTTCCTCGTCGTGCTGCCCGCCGACCCCTGGGTCACCATCAACCGCATCGTGCGGGCCATGCGCGAAGATCTGGCGCGGCTTTGCCTGCATGAACGCGTGCCGAGACGCTCGGCCTTCGAAAGCCTCGCCTACGACCGGGTCAACCAGTTGATGCCTCTGACGCCGCGCGCCGGCAAGAAGGGCGACGCCATTCTTGACGGCAGCATAGCCGCCGTCACCGTCGGGCTTGAAATCCTGCGCCTGCGCAGCGCGCAGCAGAATCCCTCCACCCCACCCGAGACCGCGCTTTCGATCACCAATTTCCTGCGCGGACTGGCGCGCGAACTGCTTTTCCGGCGCCCGGGCGAACCGCAAACGGCGACCGTCGCTGTGGCCAGGCAATATGCAGCCGGCCTCACCGAGCGCAGCGACACCGCCGAGATGCTGCAGATCGCAGCCTCGCTGCGCATCATTGCCGCCGCGATCGAGGACTTTCCGGAGTTCTTCGCTAAGGACTAGGTCTAGGGTGTGTTGAGATTCAGGTCAGGCCGAGCCGAAAATGGCTGATACCGAGAACCGGAGCGGAGTGTACTTTTGGGTACGTGAGCACCGGAAGCGCAGGAAGCTGCCATTTGCAGGCCGGCCTCACCTGAATATCAGCACACCCTAAGCGGCGGCGATCGCCAGCGCATGTCCCCGCGCGTTTTCCCGCAGCGCGTCGAGATGGATCGACTTGACCAGCCCGGCGAGATCGCCCTCCGCCGATTGTCCGCCCAATTCCTTCAGCATCAGCCAGCTGACTTCCTGCACGCCGGCGACGCGTTTGCCATTGGCAACCTCACGCCAGATTTTTAGCGCGCGCACGATGACGGCGTGGGTGGCGCCGGCAAGGCCGGCGCTACGGAACAGCGCCTGCAGCGCCACATCGTGACCGCCGGCGAGCAGAGCCCTCACCCGTTGTTCGGATTGCTGGCTGAGCGCGACCAACGCCGAGCCGAAGAAATCGACCTTGCCATGCGCGATGGTGCGGATGATGAAGCTTGCGGTGAGATCGCCGCGCAGGCGCAGATGCTCGATGAGCGCAGCGTGTTCGGCCGCCTTGGTGCCTTCGATCAGCGTAACCGAAGCCTTGATGCAAGCGTCGCGCGTGACGCGTTCGGCTCTGGCCGCCCCCATCAGCGCCATCACCAGCGGCGAACTTTTCAGCGTTTCGCCGAGTTTGACCAGCAGCATATGCCGGCAGTCGGCCGGCAGGCGCGCATCGGCGATCATCGCTTCGCGAACCGCAGGCACGTGGCCATGCCGTTCTGCCATGCGGCGAAAGCTGAGCGAGGCAATGTCGGCGCCGCTGTTGGTGAGAAGGGTGGCGCAGGCTTCCGGCTCGCCGATCTCGGCAATGGCCGCGGAAACCGACATCGAAACGACCGGCCGGTCGGCAATCAGCTTCTGCGTCGCCTTCTGGCCGCTGGCAACGCGATCGATCAGGTCGGCATCGGTAAGCAGCGGCGAACGCGCCAGCACCAGAGCGGCCACTTCCGGCTGGTCGGAGGCCAGCGCGCTGATGATCTGCAGCGGAGCGTGATGGCTCATCGACAGCGCTTCGGCGATTGCCTGCCGAACTTTTGACGACGCGTCGTCGAGCAGCAGCGTCAGCGCCGCTTCGGCGGCACAGCGGTCCTCGAACGGCAGGTCGGCGTTGATATAGGCGCGGGCCAGCGCGCTTGCCGCGGCAGCGCGCTCGGAAACCCTCGCCGTGTAGATCCATTTCAGGAAATGCGAAACTACCATACCGTCCGCTACGCCCCTACGCCCGAGTCCGTTCTGGCCCGTGTAGACCGTAGGCAGAAATGGTTTACGAAGCGTTCACCATGTTTCTTAACCGGCTTGATGGACTGGCAGCCAACGCCTATCAAGCAAGCCGAAGCGGAGGAGATCGATCATGGCCGGGCTTTATCTCGAGGAGTTCGTCGTCGGCCATGTCTTCCAGCACACGCTGCGCAAGACCGTCACCGAAAGCGACAACATGCTGTTTTCGGTGATGACGCTGAACCCGCAGCCGCTGCACATCGATTTCGACTTCGCCGCCAAGAGCGAATGGGGCAAGCCCTTGGTCAATTCGCTGTTCACACTGGGCCTGATGATCGGCATTTCGGTCAACGACATCACCGTCGGCACCACCGTCGCCAATCTCGGCATGAAGGAGACGGTGTTTCCGCACCCGGTCTTCCACGGCGACACCATTCGCGTCGAGACCACGGTGATCTCGGTGCGCGAATCGAAGTCGAAGCCGGACCGCGGCATCGTCGAGTTCGAGCATCGCGCCTACAATCAGAACGATGTGCTCGTCGCCAAATGCACCAGGCAGGCGATGATGATGAAGAAGGCAATCTAGTCCATGCGCTCGCTGCTCTTTGTTCCCGGCGATTCCGAAAGGAAGCTGGAAAAGGGTTTTGCCGCCGGCGCCGACGTGGTCATCGTCGACCTTGAGGATTCGGTGGCGCCACAAAACAAGTCCCTGGCGCGAGACATCGCGGCAAGGGTCATCGCCGAGCAACGGCTACGCACGAAGTCCGCGATCTATGTCAGGGTCAATGATCTCTCGACCGGGTTGACCGACGACGATCTCGCCGCACTGCTAGCGGCCAAACCCGACGGCATCATGCTGCCGAAGTCGAACGGCGGCCAGGATGTACAGCATCTCTCGGCAAAGCTCCGGGTGTATGAAGCCGAAAACGGCCTACCGGACGGCGCGATAAGGATCCTGCCGATCATCACCGAGACCGCTGCCGGCGTGCTGGCGGCCGCGAGCTACGCCCAGGTCAGCGCGCGGCTTGTCGGCGTCACCTGGGGCGCGGAAGATCTGTCGGCGGCGCTCGGCGCCCGCACGGCGCGTGACGAACGCGGCCGCTACACCGACGTCTTTCGGCTTGCTCGCACCATGACCGTCCTAGCCGCCGGTGCTGCCGAGGTGGCGGCGATCGACACCGTCTTTCCGAACTTTCGCGACATGGTCGCCTTCGAGGCGGAATGCACTGAAGCCGAACGCGACGGCTTCACCGGCAAGATGGCGATCCACCCGGCGCAAGTGCCTGTCATCAACGCCGCCTTCACGCCCTCAGCCGAAGCGGTGCAACACTCGCTGGCGATCGTCGCGGCGTTCGAAGCGGCGGGAAACCCCGGCGTGGTCGGCATCGACGGCAAGATGGTCGACCGTCCGCATCTGCGGCTGGCCGAACGGCTTCTGGCACGAGCCAGAGCAGCCGGGGTTTTCGCTTAGTCTCGCGCCAGCACGATGATCCGGTCCTCCGGCACATAGGCCAACGCTTCCGACTTCAGCGGGTTGACGGTGACGCCGCCCAGCGCCCGCTGGTCGACCTCGCCGGCGCGGATTCGCCGGTAGCCTATGGCGATCTCGCCGCGCAAGCGCGCCGATTCGGCAATCGCCCAGAAGGTCAAAGGCTGGTCGATGGCGACATAGTCGGCAACGGGGCGCATGTAGATTTCGGAGCCCTTCTCGTCGAGCAGGTCATCGAAGATCGCGGCGAGGTACTGGTTCTCCGACGCCTGCGCCAGCATCAGGCTGACCAGCCTGTTGCTGACGACGAAATCATCGGCCTTGGTCACCGCGGCAAGCTCCCGGTTGCGCACGTCGATCATCTCGCTGACGATGCTGATATGCTGGCCGGCATCGTCTGCGATCTTGCGCAGATGCAGCAGCGTCACCAGCGTGCGCGTATCGGCCGGCTGCGCTGCCATGGTTTCGCTGTAGCCGAGCACCAGCACATGGTCGTAGGAGGGCACGTCCAGGCTTGCCAGGGCTGTGCTGCTCGACGTGTCGGTGATGCGGCAGGAAACCGCCAGATTGTCGCCGACGACGGGCAGTCCGGCAACTTCCTGCTCGATGCCGGGCGCATCGGCGGCGATCGTCAGGATCGAGCCAGGCGCAACATAGCGCGACAGTTCATAGGTGATGATCGGACCGCGCCGGTTCCAGCCGAGGATCAGCGTGCGCTCCGGCTTCGCCTCGATGGGCCGCGGGCCAAGGATCGCCGCCGTGTTGGTCTCGATCCTGGCGCTTCCCAGTTTTATCGCGGCATCGTCCTCGGCGATGATGATGGCGCGCATGTCCTTGCCGATCACCAGGTCCGACGGCGGGTTGAGGTTGACGCGCCCCTTTTGGTCGCAAAGCCCGATCAGTGCGCAGTGCTCATACGCCATCACCGCTTCGCCAAAAGTTTTGCCGACAAGGTCCGGCTGCTCGGTCGTGTAGATTTCACAGCCGTCGAAATCGAGCAGCTCCGAATAGACGCCGCTGAGACCCGACTGCCGGCTGGAATGCACGACGATGCGCGAGATCAGCTGGTCGGCCAGAACGAGCTGCACCTCGGCTCCGCCGACGACGCGGGCAACCTCGGCGTTCTTGCCATCGCGGATCTCGGCGGCGATGTTGTAGGGGACGGTGCGCCGATCCGGATCGTTGACCAGCGCCAGCACCGTCTTGATGACCTGCGAATCCGGATCATCGCCGTTCGGTGACAGCACGATGATCGACCGCGAGCTCTGCGGATTGACGATGGCCAGGTCGTAGAGATCGGTCGGGTCGCCGCTACGGCAGATGATGCGCGTATTGCCCAGTTTGCCAACCTTGGCCGCAATCTCGTCCTCCATCTCGACCTTGTCCATATTGGCCATGACGACGATGCGCGGACGCCGGCGGCTGGCATTGGCAATGACGAGTTCGGAGATGACGTCGAAGATCGACGGCGACCAATTGAGGATGATGGTGTGATCGGTTTCCAGCACCCGCGAACGGCCCTTGCGCAATTCATCGAGCTTGCTGTCGACGCCGGCGCTAAGCACGCCGATGAGAGCCGACACAACGAAGATGCCGGCAAGCGTGACCAACAGCATGACCAGACGGAAGGCCCAGCCGGTGTCGCCGCCCATCGTACCGGAATCGAGCGTGCGCATCAGCGATTCCCAGAACGCTTCGACAAAGTTCAGCGGCTCGCCGCCTTCCGGCGCGATGCGGGTCACGGCGAGGAAAGCCGCGGCGGCGATGATGATCAGCAGGGAAAGGACAGCAAGCCAGCCGATCAGCGCGATCGGACCGGCGGCCATGCTCTTGTCGAACCCGTAGCGCAGCCGGGTTCCCAGCGAGTCTCGTTTCTTCATGTCGTCGGTGCCCCGCACTTTTCCCCAAGGTCGATGCGCCTACCTCAACGCATCGCCGAAGCCGCTCTCTTAGCCTGTGTTCAAATAAAGAGGAATCGCTTTCGCGTGTCAGCCCGCCCAAGGCCCTGCGTAATCGGCATAGAGCTTTGCCGGATCGGGTCGTGGACGCTCCGGCGCCGGCCCCTGATAGGAGCCGATATGAACGAAGCCGACGACGCGCTCATGTGGCGCCAGCCCCAGGATCGCCCTGCCCTCGGCCACGTCGGAATACCAGTTGCTGATCATGTTGGTGCCGTAGCCCAGCGCATTGGCCGATATCATCAGGTTCATCGCCGCCATGCCGCCCGACAGGAACATTTCCCATTGCGGGATTTTCGGGTTCTCTTTCGGCACCGACACCACGCCGATCACCAGCGGCGCGCGTGAAAAGCGCGCCAGTTCCTGGTTGCGGCGGTTCTCGGGCAGCGGTCCTTCGCGCTGTTCGGCAAGGGCGGCAAGCTTCTTGCCGATCTCGATGCGCGCCTCGCCCCGATAGAGGACGAAGCGCCAGGGCTCGAGCCGGCCGTGATCGGGCACGCGCGTGGCAGCGGCGATCATCGTTGCGATATCCGCGTCACTGGGCGCCGGCTCCTTCAGATCCGGGATCGGCGCGGAAGTGCGGGTCAGCAGAAAGTCGATGATCGGCGACGCCATGGGCGCTAGTCTCCTAAAAACACTCAATTTTGGGCTGAAGCACGCCATTGGAACATCGGGCGGCTCGGGCATTGGCGTGGGTAGCGCCGGACGAAAGAGCCTCTAGCAGAAGCGGATCAGACTCTTAAGCCTTGAAATTGCCACCGCCTTGGGCTTCAACGCAAGGCATGTTTGAGGGGACATTGCGTCTTTTCCTGATTTGGCTCGGCGCCGCACTGTTCCTGGTGCCGGCCTCGCTCGCCGTCGCGCAGAACGCCGACGGTGTTAGCGACCTGAAACTTCCCGGCATTTCGAGCTATGCAACCCCGAAAAGCGAAACGCCGCTGGCTTCGGCCGGCAGCGGCGCGATCACGCTGTCGGCGCAACTGACCGACAAGGGCGCCGACATCACGCGCGGCATCGTCTGGCGTGTCTTCAAGCCTGAATCTGCCAGCGACGGCAAGCTGCCGATGGTTGCCTCCGCCCATGGCGGCACCGCCGTGTTCCAGCTCGAGCCCGGCAGCTATCTCGTCCACGCCTCGTACGGCCGGGCCGGCGCCACCAAGCGCATCACCGTCGGCAAGGAAGCCAAGCGCGAGAGCCTGGTGCTCGATGCCGGCGGCCTCAAGCTCGACGCCGTGCTGTCGGGCGGGGTGCGTATACCGCCGAAAAAACTGCGCTTCTCCATCTATGAAGGTCGCACCGAAGCCAATGGCGACCACGCGCTGATCATCCCCGATGTCGAGCCGAACAGCGTCGTGCGGCTCAATGCCGGTACCTACCACGTCGTCTCGAACTATGGCTCGGTGAATGCGGTGATCCGCTCCGACATCCGCGTCGAGGCCGGCAAGCTGACCGAAGCGACCGTCGAGCATCATGCGGCCGAGATGACGATGAAGCTGGTACGAGAGACCGGTGGCGAAGCGATCGCCGACACATCGTGGTCTTTGCTCAACGAATCCGGCGATCCGATCCAGGAAACCGTCGGTGCCTTCGCCTCGATGGTACTGGCCGAGGGCGACTACACCATCATCGCCAAGAATCGCGACCGCATCTACCAGAAGGATTTCACGGTCGTGGCCGGGCAGAACCAGGAAATCGAGGTTCTGGCGACCGACGCCTCTGCGATCGATCCCGAGGAAGGTGCCGACTAGGTAGTGGACTCACAAACGCGAAGCCGGATGGCCGCGAGCTTGACGAAAGCAAGGAAGTTAGCGGCCTAAAAACGGACGTCCGGCGCAACAAGTCTCTCGACCCGGATCAATGGTTGTTGGGCACCGGCTGGAGTGGCTCCGATCAGGCATTCGTGGTACGTTTTACTATCTCAAAACCGTGGCGCGTACCGCGGCTTGCCCTTGGGAGATGCCAAATGCGCATGCCCTTGCTCTTCATTTCACTGCTGCTTGTACACTTCCCGTTTGTATCGCATGCCGCCGCAATTCACGACGCCGCCGTGAAGGGAGATGTCGCGGCGATTACGGCTGCGCTCGACGCCGGTGCCGGCGTTAATGAGAGCGACAGGCAAGGGACACCACTCTATCTTGCGGTCAGAGGCGGGCATCTTGCGGCGGCAAAACTGCTCATCGAACGCGGTGCCGACGTCAATGCCGCCACGACGCCGGCTTTGGGTCCTGCCCTCATGCCGGCCTTGGCAAAAAGCAACATCGAATTGATCAAGCTGCTGCTGGACGGCGGCGCAAATCCTAATGCGCAGCGCGGCCGCGAGGCCGCCCTCCACATCGCAGTCAGATCCGGTTGCCTCGATTGCGTGAAGGCACTGGTCAAGGCCGGCGCCGACGTGAATGCGAAGACAAAGGACGGCAAGACACCGCTCCACATGGCAAAATTCACGAGGCAACGCGAAGTTGCCGACTATCTCTTGTCGCACGGCGTCGTCATGCCAACGCCAGCCCCTATCTTGATGAAGCTGGCTTCTGCCGATGTCGAGAAAGGCCGAACCTACTTCACACATGTGTGCCACGGTTGCCACAATGCCGAGCCACAGGGAGGGATCAAAACGGGACCGAACTTGTGGGGCGTCGTCGGCCGCGACAAGGCATCCATGCCAAATATGCGTTACTCCGACACCTTGCTGGGCTTGGAGGGTGTATGGACATACGAGGACCTGAACAAATATCTGCTTGAGCCCATGCTAACCACGCCGGGCGTTTACATGGAGGTGCCTGGCGTCCCGGACGAGACCGAACGGGTCAACCTGATCGCCTACTTGCGTACACTCAGCGACAAACCGCTCCCGCTGCCCTAGCAGCTATTGAGCAAAGGGGCGAGATTGGTCGAAACGTTGATCGACTGATCGTCGTTTACGAGTACACGCCCTAGTTAGCGCTTCTCAAGCTGCCTTGCGCAGGCGTCGGGGCAGGAAGTGGACGCGGCTCTGCGCCACAGCCGGTGCCAGATCGAAGACGCCGCGATGCAGACGGTCGAGCAACGTCTTGCGGTCGCGCAACGGCTCCAGTTCGCTCCAGCACAGCACATCGCCGATGCGCACGTCGATCGGCTTGCCGGACAGCCGCGCGAACTCATGGATGAGGAGCGAAATGCGCAGCGTCAGCGAGGCCTTGCCGACGAATTTCGCCACCCTTCCGTCGCGCTCGGCCAGGTTCATCGGGCCGCTCACCAGGTGGAACAGCCTGCCGTTCTGCCCGGAAAAAAAATGCATCGGGATGGCCGACGCCTTGGCGTCCTGGACGAGGCGGGCCGGAAACATCTTCCACGGCAGGTCGCGCGCCCGGCCAAACCCCTTTGGTGCCGTGGCGACCCCGCCGGCCGGAAACACCACGATGGTGACCCCCTCCTTCAGCAGCCGCACCGCCTCATGGCGCACCGCCATGTTGTTCTTCAGCGCGTCCTTGGTCTCGGAAAAGTCGATCGGCAGCGAATAGGGCTCCATTTCGCGGATCTTGAGCAGATCCTTGTGGATCATCACCCGGAACGGCCGCCCCAGTTGCTCGGCCAGCGACAGTACGGCAATGCCGTCGCCGATGCCGAACGGATGGTTGGCGACGATCACCAGCGGCGTGTCGGGCAGGTTTGCCGGCGGCCATTGATCGGCGGTGCGTATCCGGACGTCGATCAACTCCAGCATCCGGCTGAACACGGCCTCGCCGGTCGGAACCACCTGGCGGCGCCAGAAATCGTAGAGCGCCGCGAAGCGATCGCGGCCCGACAGGCCTTCGATCGAATGAATGACCCAGCGCGTCAGCGCCGGCTGGCGCGGATTGGCATAGGACAGCTCGGGAAATGGTTTTCGCGCAATTTCAGCTTGAGCATCATGGCTCGTTACAAGGTTGGCGTGACAGGCATATGAAAATGGCGGTGGATCGCTCCACCGCCATTTCGCCGAAAATCAAAGACTTATGCCGCGCGCTTGCGCCTGCGATCCGGCGTCAGCGCCTCTTCGGTAAGCATCGCCACCGCCTGGCCGAGGCCCAGCGATTCCTGGTCGCGCGATCCGAGGCGACGGATGTTGACCGTCTGCTCCTCCGCCTCGCGCTTGCCGCAGACGAGGATGACCGTAACCTTGGCCAATGAGTGCTCACGCACCTTATAATTGATCTTCTCGTTGCGCAGATCGGCTTCGGCCAGCAGCCCGGCCGCCTTCAATTGCGCGACGACCTTCAACGCATAGTCGTCGGCGTCGGAGGTGATCGTCGCCACCACCACCTGCAGCGGCGCGAACCACAACGGGAAATGGCCGGAATAGTTCTCGATCAGGATGCCGAGAAAGCGCTCCATCGAGCCGCAGATGGCGCGATGCACCATCACCGGCTGCTTCTTCTCCGAATCCGAGCCGATGTAGAAGGCGCCAAAGCGTTCCGGCAGGTTGAAGTCGACCTGCGTGGTGCCGCACTGCCATTCGCGGCCGATGGCGTCCTTCAGCACATATTCGAATTTCGGCCCGTAGAAGGCGCCCTCGCCCGGATTGATCGAGGTCTTGATGCGATTGCCCGACCGCGAACGGATCGTCTCCAGCACACTGCCCATGATCGCCTCGGCATGGTCCCACGCCTCGTCGGTGCCGACGCGCTTGTCCGGCCGTGTCGACAGCTTGACGCTGATCTCATCGAAACCGAAATCGGCATAGGTCGACAGGATCAGATCGTTGATGCGCAGGCATTCCGACGCCAGCTGCTCCTCGGTGCAGAAGATATGCGCATCGTCCTGCGTGAAGCCGCGCACGCGCATCAGCCCATGCAGCGCGCCCGAAGGTTCATAGCGATGGACATTACCAAATTCCGCAAGCTTTACGGGCAGATCGCGGTAGGATTTCAACCCATGCTTGAATATCTGCACGTGGCCGGGGCAGTTCATCGGCTTCAGTGCAAAGACCCGGTCGTCGTCGGTATCGTCGCCGGCAACCGTTACCTTGAACATGGCGTCGCGATACCAGCCCCAGTGGCCTGACGTCTCCCACAGGCTCTTGTCGAGCACCTGCGGCGCGTTGACCTCCTGATAGCCTTGCTCGTCGAGGCGGCGACGCATGTAGTTGACCAAGTTCTGGAACATCTTCCAGCCCTTGGCGTGCCAGAAGACGACGCCAGGCCCCTCTTCCTGGAAATGGAACAGGTCCATCTCGCGGCCGAGCTTGCGATGGTCGCGCTTCTCGGCCTCCTCCAACATCGTCTGGTAGGCATCGAGCTGCGCCTGGTCGGCCCAGGCGGTGCCGTAGATGCGCGTCAGCATCGGGTTGTTGGAATCGCCACGCCAATAGGCGCCGGCCACCTTCATCAGCTTGAAGGCGTTACCGATCTGCCCGGTCGAGGCCATGTGGGGGCCGCGGCAGAGATCGAACCAGTCGCCCTGCGCGTAAATCTTGAGGTCCTGGTCCTCGGGAATGGCGTCGATCAGTTCCAGCTTGTAGCGCTCACCCTTGTCGGCAAACACTTTTTTCGCCTGCTCGCGCGACCAGACCTGCTTGGTGAACGGCTTGTTGCGCGCGATGATCTCGCGCATCTTCTTCTCGATCACCGGAAAATCGTCGGGCGTGAACGGCTCGTTGCGGGCGAAGTCGTAGTAGAAGCCGTTCTCGATCACCGGCCCGATGGTCACCTGCGTTCCCGGCCATAACTCCTGCACGGCCTCGGCCAGCACGTGTGCTGCGTCATGGCGGATCAGCTCCAGCGCGCGCGGGTCCTCGCGGGTGACGATCTCGACCTTGCCGGACTTGCCAAGCGGGTCCGAGAGATCGCGCACCCCGCCATCGATACTGTAGGCGACGGCCTTCTTGGCCAGCGACTTCGAGATCGATTCGGCGAGGCCAGCACCGGTCATCGCCGCGTCGTAGTCGCGCACGGAGCCATCGGGAAATGTCAGGGAAACGGAATTCAGCATAGATATCTCCTATCCAGTCCCGCAAACGAGCGCGGGTGGTTAAAATGCCGAATGCATCCGGCAGCGGCAGCCTTTTAGGGGCAGATTCTGCCGCCGTAAAGCCAGCTCTTGACCCTTAGCTATTCATTTGATGAGTTGCGGCAGGTCTTTCAGGAACGCCGCATCCAGGATCAGCGTGCATTCGACATCCCTGAGCGGGGCGGATTGGGCGCGCATTGGAAACCCCAGCAGCCACGCCAGCAGGAACAGGACCACGGCGAAAATGAAGGGAAGACGGTCGACCTGACGCATGTGGCAATTGCTCCTGAGGGGTGTCAGGAGGGCTTAGCGACGTCTCTTGTCTCGATTTTGTCTCAAATGCGCAGTCTTCGTGCAGGCTGGCGTTAACCCTACCAGATCGTAAATCGGCAGGCTGGCGCAGCCTTGACCTGCAGATCAGCCTCGCGCCTCGCCGCGCTTCTTTCCGATCTGCCAGTACCGCCACGGCGTGAACCAGTGATAGTGATCGGCCAGCGCCTCGGGGACGCGGTCGATGCCGTGCGTGCCGAACGGCCCGCAGCGCAGCACGCGGAAAAGCCCCATCCAGCCGCCGGCCCACAGCCCGTGGCGGGCAATTGCCTCATGCGCATATTCCGAACAGGTCGGCAGATGCCGGCAGGAATTGCCGACAAAACCCGACAGCGTCAGCTGGTAAAGCCGGACAAACGACGTGCCGAGGATGCGGCCGGGAGTCTTGCGCCAGGGGCCAGGCCAGTTGCGCCCACGGTGCAGTGGCCTGGTCTCATGCGCATGCCGATCTTGGTCGCGCACCGCAGTCTCCGCATCGCGTTTCTCCGTGGATAGATGTGGACTTCGGCCGCAGAACGCAATCCCTTTCCACTCACCGCTTTGTTGGCCGTCTCAGGGTCTTGAGCGGCGAAAAGGATACCGGTCCTCCGAAGGCGACCAGCGAGCCGGGCTGGCCGGTCTTTCCTCGCGGCGCGTGGCGTGCTGCGGCCTCTCGCCATACCACTGAAACGTTGCGATCCGCATGACATCGCCAAAAATTTCCAGGAACTGGATCATGGTCGTGTCTCCTTTGACGCCGATTAGACCGCCACTGGCCTTCGCCTTCAAACGAGTATAATTTCGAGCTTGGATAACTTGAGATTATGCGAGTGAAGCGCGGCCGCCTTCCGCTGACAGCGTTGAGAAGCTTCGAAGCCGCCGGGCGGCAGCTGAGTTTCAGCCGCGCTGCGGAAGAGCTTTTCGTTTCGCAAGCGGCAATCAGTCGTCAAATCAGGGAGCTGGAGGCCCTGATCGGCAAGCCGCTGTTCGAGCGGCTTCATCGCAAAGTTGAATTGACCGAAACAGGGCAAACCCTGCTCAGTCAGTTGACCACAAGCTTCGACGATATCGACCGTCGACTATCGCAGATTGTCAGCAAGCCTGCACAGAGCCCGTTGCGGGTCAGTGTCGAGCCATCCTTTGCAGGCGAGTTCCTGATACAGCGTCTCAATTCGTTCCGGGAAAACTATCCTCAGATCGACATTTCGGTCGATGCAGATTCTCGACTGGTAGAGTTTCGCGGCAACGAAGCAGAGATCGCAATTCGCTACGGAGCCAGTGCCCGCTCCTGGCCACGCACGCAAGCGAGACATCTCGTTGACGTGCGGGTGACGCCGGTCTTGTCATCAGGATTGCTGGCATCGGGCGCTCCGCTGACATCGCCGGCCGACCTGCGGCACTATACCCTGCTGCATGACTACAACCGCGATGGCTGGGCGAGATGGTTTCAGGCGATGAACCTGCCAGATCTCGCACAGCAGAGAGGGCCGTTGTTTACCGATGCGGCGCTTGCCATGCAGGCGGCGAAGCTCGGGCATGGCGTCGCCTTGGGCGATCGCATATTGAACGGCGCAGACCTCCGGGCCGGTCTCCTCGTGCGTCCTTTCAAGATGGAAGTGCCATTTGGCGCGTACTGGCTGGTTGCGCCTGACTTCCAGCATCTCAGCTGGGCAGCAAAAGTCTTTTCAGATTGGCTTGTCGAAGAACTGAAGGCCGGCCCGGAGACAAGCGAATCCTAAGCAGCCTCTTCAGCACGCTTCTTCTCGATCTGGCCGATCGCGTCGACCACGGCGTCGAAGGTCAGCATGGTCGAGGCATGGCGCGCCTTGTAGTCGCGCACCGGCTCCAGATATTTCAGGTCGGCGAAGCGGCCTTCCGGCGGTGCGCCATTTTCCTTCAGCATCTTCAGCATCGTCTCGCGCACAGCGCGCAATTCGTCGGCACTGGCGCCAACGACATGTTGCGCCATGATCGAGGATGACGCCTGGCCAAGCGCACAGGCCTTCACATCATGGGCGAAATCGGTGACGACGCCATCATCCATCTTCAGATCGATCGTCACGGTCGAGCCGCACAGTTTGGAATGCGCCTTTGCCGTCGCGTCCGGATGATCGAGCCGTCCGATGCGCGCGATGTTTCCGGCAAAACCCAGAATTTTCGCATTGTAGACGTCGTCAATCATAATTTTCCAATCCGTCGCCGCCCAGCGAACAGCGATTGCCGCTGACGTGGCTTTCATTCGCTCGGCACGACCATATATAATGGTGGCAGCCGGGCATCGACAAGACAATCACAAGCCCTTGTCTTTGCTCAATTCAGTTCACGCCGCTTGCGGGCTGGAAACCGGGCGGGTTTCCAACACCCGAAAGGTCGTGGTCCGTTCAACTCGTTCCTCCTGAGAGAGGAACTACGGGAGACGCCTTTAATGGATGCCGTCATCAAGAAGATTATGCCCCCCTCCGACTATCTGGAGAAGCCGGTCACCGACAGGCCGAGCGAGGCCGAGGTCGAGGCAGCCGTGCGCGTGCTGCTGCGCTGGACCGGCGACAATCCGGAGCGCGAGGGCCTGATCGACACGCCGAAGCGCGTCACCAAGGCATTCCTCGAAATGTTCAACGGCTACGACATGTGCCCCGCCGAGGAGCTCGGCCGCACCTTCGAGGAAGTCGCCGGCTATGACGATCTGGTGATCGTCAAGGACATCAAGTTCCACTCCCACTGCGAGCACCACATGGTGCCGATCATCGGCAAGGCGCATGTCGGCTACCTGCCCGACGGCAAGGTGGTCGGCCTGTCTAAGATCGCGCGCGTCGTCGACATCTTTGCCCATCGCCTGCAGACCCAGGAAGCGATGACGGCGCAGATCGCCGGCGTCATCCAGGACGTGCTCAATCCGCGCGGCGTCGCCGTCATGATCGAGGCTGAGCATATGTGCATGGCCATGCGCGGGATCCGCAAGCAGGGTTCCACCACGCTGACCTCGACCTTCACCGGCGTCTTCAAGGACACGCCCGAGGAGCAGGTCCGCTTCGTCACCATGGTGCGCGGCTGACCGTCTGCCGACACCTGCCAAAGGCGTAGGCTTAGTCGAAAATGGTGGTTTCCGTGGTCCGGTACTGAGCGTATTTGAGTACGTGAGCACCGGACCGCAGGATGCAGCCATTTTGCGGGCCTGGCCTCCCCCTGAATATCTTTGGATCGTACAAGGACCGGTAATGTCGGCACTGCAATTTCCCGAAGCTCCGGCAGACAAGAAAGCGCTGGAGGAAGGCGTCGTCCTTTCGCCGCGCTTCGATGCCGCCGGTCTCGTCACCGTGGTCGTCACCGATGCCGAGGACGGCATGCTGCTGATGGTGGCGCACATGAATGCGGAAGCGTTGGCGCTGACGGTGGAAACAGGCATTGCCCACTACTGGTCGCGCTCGCGAAACGTGCTGTGGAAGAAGGGCGAAACCTCGGGCAATTTCCAAAAAGTTGTCGAGATGCGCACCGATTGCGACCAGGACGCCCTATGGCTTCGCGTTAAAGTGTTGGGCCACGACGCAACCTGTCATACCGGCCGTCGTTCATGCTTCTATCGGACGGTGGGGCTGATCGACGGCAAGGGGACGCTTGCCGACGACGGCAGCAAACCGCTGTTCGATGCGGAAAAGACGTATCGGAAGCCTTTGTGAACCATTCGACAGTCTGGGATCACCCATGTTCACTATTCTAAAACGTCCTTCCACTACAAAGGACCTGGGACAAGGGAGATTGTGATGCTCGAGTGGGCGTCATTGCGCAACAGACCAGACGTTCGGGAAGCCAACGGCCTCTCTTCGTCAGGCGGCGCGTCCGAGGCAAAACCTGCGAAGAAAACCGGGATTTCGCTGGCCCTGGGCGGCGGCTGCGCCCGCGGCTGGGCCCATATCGGCGTGCTGCGCGCGCTCGACGAAGCCGGCATCGAAGTGTCGATGATCGCCGGCACCTCGATCGGCGCGCTGGTCGGCGGCTGCTACCTCGCCGGGAAGCTCGACGAGCTGGAAGAATTCGCCAGGAGCCTGACCAAGCGCCGCATCTTTGGCCTTCTCGATCTCAATTTGCGCGGCAACGGCCTGTTCGGCGGCATGAAGCTCGACGCGCGGCTGCGCGAACATGTGGCCGGCATTCGCTTCGAAGACCTGTCAAAACCGTTCGTCTGCGTTGCCTCCGAAATCCGCACCGGCCATGAGATCTGGCTGTCCAACGGCTCGCTGATCACTGCCATGCGCGCTTCCTATGCGCTGCCCGGCGTGTTCGAGCCGGTGACCTGCAACGGTCGCGTGCTGGTCGACGGCGCGCTGGTCAATCCGGTGCCGGTCTCGGTCTGTCGCGCTCACGAACAGCCGCTCGTTGTCGCCGTCAACCTTCACTACGATCTGTTCGGTCGCGCCGCTGTCATCAAGCACAGCGCCGGCGAACTGGTTATCGAAAGGGATGCGCCAAGACCCGGCCAGGCCGACGCCGAGCGTCAGTCGCGTGAAGCACGGCTCGGCATCACCGGCGTCATGGTCGAAGCCTTCAACATCATCCAGGACCGCATTTCGCGCGCGCGCCTGGCTGGCGATCCCCCTGATATGTCGCTGCAGCCGAAGCTCAGCCATATCGGCCTTACTGAATTCCACCGCGCCGAAGAAGCGATCAGCATCGGCTATCAGGCAACTATGGCGCAGGTCGGCGAACTGACCCGGTTGCAGACAGTTCTGGCCTGACCAATCGCGGGGGCGATACTCAGGCAGTTGCCGCGTCGGTGATGCGAAACTGCACCGTGCGGTTGCCGTTCCAGTAATTGCCCGACAGCGACCCGGCGACGTGAACCGTCTTGCCCCTGTTCTTGAACAGGAATTCGCCGAGTGCCGTCTCGACGGCGCGAAAGGCGATCGCCTGGATGCGGCCGCCGCTTTCCGATTGCAGCTCGACGCGGATGTGATTGGTGCCGACCGGCCGCGCGTCGGCCAGCCGATGACGCGGCAGCGCGAACACCGGCGCGACGTGGCCGGCGCCGAACGGACCTGCCTTTTCCAGCGCATCGAGCAGGCCGAGCGTTGCGCCTTCGGCGGCGAGCGCGCCGTCGATCGCCAGGCTTTCCTCGCCCTGCAGCCGGAACACATCGGCCGCCGCGCGCTCCTCGAAGAAGGCTCGCAACTCTCCGAGCTTCGCCCGCTCGACGGTGATGCCGGCCGCCATGGCATGGCCGCCGCCTTTGACGATCAGCCCCGCATCGGCCGCCTCGCGCACCAATCGGCCTAGGTCAAAGCCGGACACCGAACGCCCTGATCCGGTGCCGATGCCATTGGGGTTGAAGGCGATGGCGAAGGCAGGCCGGCGGGCATGGTCCTTGAGCCGCGAGGCAAGCAGGCCGACGATGCCCGGGTGCCAGGTGGTGCTGGCGGTGACGACTATGGCCGGGCCATTGCCGCCGGCAAGCTCGGCATCGGCCTCGGCGCGCGCCTGGGCCAGCATCTCCAGCTCCATCTGCTGGCGCTCCTGATTGAGTCGGTCGAGCGTCTCGGCAATGGTGCGGGCCTCGACCGGATCGTCGGTGGCCAGCAACCGGCTGCCGAGTGCGGCGTCGCCGATGCGCCCGCCGGCGTTGATGCGCGGCCCGATCAGATAGGCGAGATGAAACGTGCTGATCGGCTCGCCGATGCGCGACACCCGCGCCAGTGCCGCCAGACCTTCGTTCTTCTGCTGGCGCGCCATCTGCAGCCCCTTGACCACGAAGGCGCGGTTGACCCCGGTCAGCGGCACCACGTCGCAAACGGTGGCCAGCGCCGCCAGATCGAGCAGCGAAAGCAGGTCCGGCGGCGCTGCATCCGGCAAGCGGCTGCGCAGAACCTTGGCCGTCTGCACCAGAGTGAGGAAGACGACGCCGGCGGCGCAAAGATGGCCCTGGCCTGAAAGGTCGTCCTGGCGATTGGGATTGACGACGGCGACCGCTTCCGGCAGCGGGCGGCCGACCTGGTGATGGTCGAGCACCACGACATCGGCGCCGGCCACTTTTGCCGCATCGATGGAAACGGCGCTGTTGGTGCCGCAGTCGACGGTGACGATCAGCGTTGCGCCGCGCGAGACGAGCTCGCGCATGGCTTCCGGATTGGGACCGTAGCCTTCGAAAATCCGGTCCGGAATGTAGATTTCCGACGGCACCGAGAAATGGTTGAGAAACCGCTTCAGCAGCGCCGACGAGGCCGCGCCGTCGACATCGTAGTCGCCGAAGATCGCCACCTTTTCCCTGGTAACAATTGCCTGGGCGATACGGGCGGCGGCCTTGTCCATATCGGTCAGCGAGGCCGGATCCGGCAAGAGATCGCGGATCGTCGGATCGAGGAAGCGCTCCGTCTCGGCAGCGGTCACCCCGCGCCCGGCAAGCACGCGCGCGACGATGTCGGGCACGCCATGGCCTTGCGCGATGGCCAGTGCTGCCATGTCCTGCCGTTCGGTCAACCGGTGTTCCCAGGAAACACCTGTCGCCGACTGCCTCACATTGAGGAAGAGGCGTTTTTCGCCGGTCATGCGATCTGCCAGCCCGTGTGTGGCCGCACGATAGTGCATGTCGCCCAAAAGCGTGCAGCGGTTTTGCGGACAACGACATGCATCCTGAGGCAGGCAAAGCCAAGCGGTTCGCGGTGATGCGCCTTCCCGGAAGATTTCAAGAAAAACTACGCTTTCCGCTTTTCAGCTTCGCGCCGCAACCATTCGTCGGCTGCGTCGCCCATCGTCTTTTCCGCGCCATCCCTAAGCCAGGCCATGAAAGGTCGATCGAATTTGAACGCACCGCCGCACTCCTTGATGAAAAAGCGCCGCACGTTCTGGGTGTTGCGATAGGACTTTGTGATGGCGGTCGCGCGCGAAATCGGAGCCGCATGCCAGTCGAACGGTTTCATCGTCAAATCCTTGCGACCGCAACATCGGATGCAACCACAGGGCTAACAACTGTGATGCCGGTCCGCAAGCACCCCACTCGACACCCCACGGGCGCTCTGGATCCCGATGTGCCGCGCATCGACCTAAGTTTCCTCTGAAATGCGGTTACTTCCCGCGCGGCAGTGAGCGTGGCCTAGGGCGTCGCCCAGTGTCCGGTCATCGCGACCATGCCTAGCAGCTTGAGGGTATTCCCAAAATAATCCTCATCAGCAAGTCTTGTGGACGCCGCATCGGCCCAAACAGCGTCGAGCCAGGACTGGCTGGCCGGATCGAGCATGGCAGCGACGCCGAGCATCGGTACGTAGGCCATGGAATTGGTGCCATGCCTTGGATAGGTGGTGCCATCAAGTCGGTAGGTGTCGGCGAAAGCACGCGGGTCGCCCCGAGCAATCGACTGGGCCCAGCCTGTGAGCGGTGCCAGAGCCATCTTGGCCCTGGGTTCGCCATAGAGCAGGTAGTCCAATGCGATGCGCCATGGATACCGGCCCGAGTTCCAGGAGTAGTCGCCGTCATTCTCCCCCTCCAGAAACTGTGATGGTGCCGGCGCCGGATCATTAGGCATGCCCACTATGAAATCAGGCATCAACCCAGTGTGAGAACTGTGTTGGGAGCCAACACGGCTGATCGTGGCATAGACGCGGTCGCGGATGGCCAGCCAGCGCGGATCATTGGTGGCGTCAGCAAATGCCTTGAAATGGGACACCATGAAATCGGATGCACGGGTCGTTGCCGAATAGGCGCCGCCGTCACCGGTCTTTGCCCAATCGCCGATCAACAAGACGTCACCGGAAACTTCCTTGTCGAGAATGGCAGCGAGAACCTTAAGCGCCTCGGCTCGATAGTTGAATGCACCAGCACTACCCCATGCCTTGTCGGCCAACAGCAGTGAATAGCCGATATCGAGATCGCCATCGGTGGCGGAGTTCTCCCCCTGCACCGTTGTGGCATTGGAACAACCAGTCACCTGGTTCCAGGCCATCAGGCCGGGATCAGACGCCGCGGGATGATCATGAAAATATCGCAGCATGCCGTCGAAAATGACCTGGGCTTCCGGGTCCGTTTTGGCCATCATCACCGTCAGCAGCATGCCGTAACCATGAGCCTCCGAGACGGTTATCGTTGCCGCCTCCGCGCCACCCCCAACAGCTTTGCCGTCAGCATCAACCTTGACGAAGTACCGACCTTCCCCACAGGCCTGCACCACATAAAGGCTCTTCCACTCCGCGTAGAATTCCAGCAGAGCTTGCTCGCGGTCCGCCGCAGTGGGGAAAATCACGCCTTCCGTGTACGGAGCCGACAGGGCTGGAACGGGCGCCATCAAGGTCAGGGCCAACGCAAGGCATTGCGAGATGCTTCTGGCTGCCATTTTTGCTCTTGAGACCCACATTGGACTGGTTGACATCGCCGCGACCATGGACTGCTCCTCTGCCGTGGGGTGCTGGTGACCTGCGGTCTGGCCGCAGTCAGACTTGTGTCATCTCGATCCAGGCTGCCGGGTCGGGTCGGACCCGGCGCGGTCCGTTCAAATCCTCGGCACCGTCACTCAACCGAATGCCGAAATCGCTTCAACGAGGCCGGCTATGCCCAACCTGAGTTTCATCCCGCTCCAGCGAGAAAGATGAGCGTTCGAAAGGCTTTGATCCACAATCACCCAAGCCAGTAACAGACCTAAAACTTTTCCAGATCCTGGTGCCGCGCCTTGATCTCGCGCACGGTGCGCGATGACGAGCGCAGCACGATGGTGTGGGTGGTGATGGTATCGCGGCCGAACCTGACGCCGTTGAGCAGATTGCCGTCGGTGACCCCGGTCGCCGCAAACAGCACGTCGCCGCGCGCCATGTCTTGGGCCCGGTAGACCCGCTTCGGATCGGTGATGCCCATCTTTGCCGCGCGCGCCAGCTTCTCCGGCGTGTCGAGGATCAGGCGGCCCTGCATCTGGCCGCCGGTGCAGCGCAAGGCTGCTGCCGCCAGCACGCCTTCCGGTGCGCCGCCAGTGCCGAGATAGATATCGATGCCGGTCTCCTCGGGATCGGTGGTGTGGATGACGCCGGCGACATCGCCGTCGCCGATCAGCCGGATCGCTGCACCCGTCGCCCGCACCGCTTCGATCAGCCTGCCGTGGCGCGGCCGGTCGAGGATGCAGGCGGTGATCTCAGAGACCGCAACGCCCTTGGCTTTGGCCAGGTTGGCGATGTTCTCAGTCGGCGAGGCGTCGATGTCGATGACGCCATCGGCATAGCCCGGACCGATGGCGATCTTTTCCATATAGACGTCGGGCGCAAACAGCAGGCTGCCCTTCTCGGCAATGGCGATGACGGCCAGCGCATTGGGCAGGTTCTTGGCGCAGATCGTCGTGCCCTCGAGCGGATCGAGCGCGATATCGACAGCCGGACCGATGCCGCTGCCGACCTCTTCGCCGATATAGAGCATCGGCGCTTCGTCGCGCTCGCCCTCGCCGATTACCACCGTGCCCTTGATGGCGAGCCGGTTGAGCTCCTGGCGCATGGCATCGACGGCGGCCTGGTCGGCGGCCTTTTCGTCGCCGCGTCCACGCAATCTGGCGGCCGCGACCGCGGCGCGTTCGGTGACCCGCACCAGTTCCATGGTGAGGATCCGGTCAAGACCGGCGACAATGTTCTGGGCCACATTCATCGGGGGAAGATCCTGGTTGGCACACCGCCTCCCGCCAGAGGCGCGCTTCTTGTGTCAAAGCTCCATGACAACAGCAAGACTTGCGCAAGGCGTTTTTTGAAAGCGCTGCAATATCAATCGATTAAAAGGGAGAGATGACTGGTTTTACCCGGCCCGCTCGATGCGGATGACCTGCGGCTTGTCGGTCAAATGACCGTCCTTGGTGATGCCGTCGACAGCCTTGCGCACCGCAGCTTCCGTGGTCTCATGGGTGACCAGGATCACCGTCTTTTGCGCATCCGTCTCGCCGTTGACGGCGTGCTGAACGATCGATTCCAGCGAAATGTCGTTGTCGGCCATGCGCTTGGCGATCGCGGCAAAAACGCCGATGCGGTCATGCACGGTCAGCCGGATGAAATAGCCTCCGGCATGGCTGCGCATCTGCGCCTTTTTGTATGGGCGCAATTCCTTGGCCGGCAGGCCGAACACCGGACCGTGCTGAAAGCCCGGACGGCTCTTGGCAATGTCGGCGATGTCGCCGACCACCGCCGACGCGGTGGCGTTGCCGCCAGCGCCGGGACCCGAGAGCAGCAGTTCGCCCAGAATGTCGGTTTCGATGGCGACAGCATTGGTGACGCCATGCACCTGCGCAATGACAGACGCTGTCGGCACCATGGTCGGGTGCACGCGCTGTTCGATGCCGCTTTCGGTGCGCTGGGCGACGCCCAACAACTTGATCCGGTAGCCGAGATCGGCAGCCGCTCGAATATCGGCCTGGCTGATGTTGGAGATGCCTTCCATGTAGATGTCATTGGCGGCGATCCTGGTGCCGAAGGCCAGGCTGGTCAGGATCGACAGCTTGTGCGCGGTGTCGTGGCCCTCGATGTCGAAGGTCGGATCGGCTTCCGCATAGCCCAGCCGCTGTGCGTCCTTCAGGCAGGCGTCGAACGAGATGCCTTCAGCCTCCATGCGGGTCAGGATGTAGTTGCAGGTGCCGTTGAGGATGCCGAACACGCGGGTGACCGAATTGCCGGCCATCGCCTCGCGCATCGTCTTGATAACCGGGATGCCGCCGGCAACCGCCGCTTCGTAGTTGAGCAGCACGCCTTTCTTTTCGGCGATCTCGGCCAGTGCCACGCCATGCTTGGCAAGCAGCGCCTTGTTGGCGGTGACGACGTGGCGGCCGGCTTCGAGCGCTGCCTTGACCGCCGATCGCGCCGGCCCCTCGTCGCCGCCGATCAGTTCGACGAAGACGTCGATGTCGGCGGTCTGCGCCATCTTCACCGGATCGTCGAACCACTTGGCCGTGCTGAGATCGACGCCACGGTCGCGCTTGGGATCGCGGGCCGAAACGGCGGTTACAATGACGTCGCGTCCGCACTGGCGCGTCAACTCCGCCGCCTTGTCGCGCAGCACGCGCGCCACCGAGGCGCCAACGGTGCCGAGACCGGCAATTCCAACACGCAACGCTTCAGCCATGTCCGGCGACGCCCCTCAAGAATTCTGTCGATGTGATATCAGCCAACTCAACGATGCGCGGCGAGCGGCACCACATTGTTGGGCTGCTTGGCGCTGGACGCCAGGAAGCGCTTGATGTTGCGCGCCGCCTGCCGGATCCGGTGCTCGTTCTCGACCAGAGCGATGCGCACATGGTCGTCGCCATGCTCGCCAAAACCGACGCCTGGCGCTACCGCCACGTCGGCGTGCTCGATGAGCAGCTTGGAGAATTCCAGTGAGCCGAGATGCTTGAACGGCTCCGGGATCGGCGCCCAGGCAAACATCGACGCCGCCGGCGCTGGAATGGTCCAGCCGGCGCGGCCGAAAGCATCGACCATCACGTCGCGGCGCTTGTGATAGATGTCGCGCACCTCGGCGATATCGGCGCCATCGCCATTGAGCGCGTGCGCAGCCGCCACCTGGATCGGCGTGAAGGCGCCATAGTCGAGATAGGATTTGACCCGCGTCAGCGCCGAGATCAGCCGCTCATTGCCGACGGCAAAGCCCATACGCCAGCCGGGCATGGAAAAAGTCTTCGACATCGAGGTGAACTCGACCGCGACATCGATCGCGCCCGGCACCTGCAGCACCGAGGGCGGCGGATTGCCGTCGAAGTAGATTTCCGAATAGGCAAGGTCCGACAGGATGATGATGTCGTTCTTCTTGGCGAAGGCGACAACGTCCTTGTAGAAATCGAGCGAGGCGACCAGCGCCGTCGGGTTCGACGGATAGTTGAGGATCAGCGCCAAAGGCTTGGGGATCGAATGGCGAACGCCGCGTTCCAGCGCCGGGATGAAGCCGTCATCCGGTTCGACCTGCAGCGAGCGGATGACGCCCCCCGACATGATGAAGCCGAAGGCGTGGATCGGATAGGTCGGGTTGGGGCACAGGATCACGTCGCCCGGCGCGGTGATCGCCTGCGCCATGTTGGCAAAGCCTTCCTTCGAACCCAGCGTCGCCACAACTTGCGTGTCGGGATTGAGCTTCACGCCGAAGCGGCGGGCATAGTAATTGGCCTGGGCGCGACGCAGCCCCGGAATGCCGCGCGACGACGAATAGCGGTGCGTGCGTGGATCGCGAATCACCTCGCACAATTTGTCGACGATGGCTTTTGGCGTCGGCAGGTCCGGATTGCCCATGCCAAGGTCGATGATGTCGGCGCCGCGCGAGCGGGCGCTGGCCTTCAGCCGGTTGACCTGCTCGAAGACGTAGGGCGGAAGCCGGCGGACCTTGTGAAATTCTTCCATGTCAGTTCCAGACGATTAACGGGGCGAAAGGTGGTTTCGGCGCGCGATATAACCCTATTTGCAGGTAGGGTCGAGGGCGGGGTCGCATTTGGCTTCGATCTGCTTCAGCGTTTCGTCGCCGTGATTCTTCGCCAGCGAGTTCAGCGCCGCCGGGCTCGTGCCCTGGACCTTGCCGCCCTTGCCCAATTGCGCCTGCTGGCTGGCCTTCAGTTGGGCGAGCTTGGCGTTGCGCTCTTCAGGGGTGAGTTGCTGCGCCGCCACCTGCGGCGGGATGTTCAAATTCGGATAGGAGCCGGTGTCCTTCGGGCCGTCAACGCCGGCGACCGTTGTCGCGCTGCCTGTGTCGCTGCTGGCGCAGCCACCGGCGACCAGCAAGGCTCCACCTGTGGTCACCAGCATCATCGCGGCAGCGATGCGGCAAAAACAACCGGTCCGCGAAAAAACAGTCTCGCCAATATTAATCGTCATATTGTTTTCCTGGCAGCCGGGGTAGAGCATGTTGGACCCGGTCAGATGTCCCATGTTAATATGTCAAGAAAACGCCCCGGGAGGAACCCCGCGAACCATGTCCAAAACACCCGATTCGGGCAAAGCGGAAGATGGCGGACCCTCGACCGTCGAGCAATATCTGGTGAAGGACCCGGAACGCTTCGCCCTGAACATGGCGCGCATGATCGAACAGGCGGGAAAAGCGGCCTCCGCCTGGGCCGAGCCGCGCGAAAAAGGTGAGGTGCGCGACCACGTCGCCGAGCCCGTCGTCGACATGGTCAAAACCTTCTCCAAGCTCAGCGAATACTGGCTTGCCGATCCGCAGCGCGCGCTGGAAGCGCAGACGCGGCTTTTCGGCGGCTACATGACCGTCTGGGGAAACGCAATCCAGCGCGTCAGCCCGAATGCCGAAGCGCCGGACGATGCGGTCAAGCCCGAACGCGGCGACAAGCGCTTCCAGGACCCGGAATGGGGCCGCAACGCTTTCTTCGATTTCCTCAAGCAGGCCTATCTCGTCACCTCGCGCTGGGCGGCCGAACTGGTCGAGCACGCAGAAGGCCTCGACGAGCACACCCGCCACAAGGCCAGCTTCTACGTCAAGCAGGTGTCCAACGCCATCTCGCCGTCGAACTTCATCCTGACCAATCCGGAGCTGTTTCGCGAAACGGTCGCCTCGAACGGCGAAAACCTGGTGCGCGGCATGAAGATGCTGGCCGAGGACATCGCCGCCGGCAAGGGTGACCTCAAGCTGCGGCAGGCCGACTACTCGCCCTTCGAGATCGGCAAGAACGTCGCGACGTCGCCCGGCAAGGTGGTCGGCCGCAGCGATGTCGCCGAGATCATCCAGTATGATCCGACGACCGAAACCGTGCTCAAGCGTCCGCTGCTGATCTGCCCGCCGTGGATCAACAAATACTACATCCTCGATCTCAACCCGCAGAAATCCTTCATCCGCTGGGCAATCGAGCAGGGCCACACCGTCTTCGTCATTTCCTGGATCAATCCCGACGAGCGCCACGGCGCCAAAGGCTGGGAGGCCTATATTCGCGAGGGCCTGCAATACGGCCTCGACATGGTCGAAAAGGCCACCGGCGAGAAGGACGTGAACGCCATCGGCTACTGTGTCGGCGGCACGCTTTTGGCGGCCGCACTCGCACTGCTGGCGCAGGAGGGAGACAACCGCATCAAGTCGGCGACCTTCTTCACCACGCAGGTCGACTTCACCCATGCCGGCGACCTGAAAGTGTTCGTCGACGAGGACCAGGTGGCGGCTGTCGAGAAATCGATGAACGAAAAGGGTTATCTCGACGGCACCAAGATGGCGACCGCCTTCAACATGCTGCGCTCGGGCGACCTGATCTGGCCCTATGTCATCAACAATTACATGCGCGGCAAGGATCCCCTGCCCTTCGACCTGCTTTACTGGAACGCCGACTCCACCCGCATGGCAGCGGCCAACCATTCCTTCTATCTGCGCAACTGCTATCTCGAGAACAATCTGACGCGCGGCGTGATGGAACTGGCAGGCCGTGTTGTCTCGCTCGCCGACGTAACCATCCCGGTTTACAACCTGGCGTCGAAGGAAGATCACATCGCACCGGCGCTTTCGGTGTTCCTCGGTTCGCAATATTTCGGCGGCGACGTCGAATATGTGATGGCCGGCTCAGGCCATATTGCCGGTGTCGTCAACCCGCCGGCGGCCAAGAAGTACCAGTACTGGACCGGCGGCAAACCGGTAGGCGATTTTGCCCAGTGGTTTGCCAACGCGGTGGAGCATCCCGGCTCCTGGTGGACCCACTGGCAGCATTGGATCGAGACCCAGGACGACACACGCGTGCCTGCCCGCAAACCCGGCAAGCATATGAAAACCTTGGGCGATGCGCCGGGAACCTACGTCAAGGTGCGTGTGTAACGGACTGTAATGTCTGGTGAGTTGACGGGCCGGTAAAAGAGGGCGAAATGGTGGCGTCAACCATCAAGCGGCCTCAATTCGCCTCTAGCCACCGATTAAGTTGAAGGCATGCAGATTTGACACAGGTCTCGTTTCCGGTTTGGGAACATGGGTTATTGGGACGAGGCGCCTAGACGCCGGGCCAACAACCTACCGGCCGGACACCGAGGGGGAATTTTGTTTTGAAATCAGCAGGATCGCGTCTCGCGAAGAGAGAAGGCCGCACCATAGCGGTAGCGCTTTTCTCCGTGCTCCTGGCCTCCTGCACCTCTGCCGGCGACCCCACAATGTCTGTCGGCATGCCCGCCTACAACGCCACCTCGGCTGATATGAAAGCGGCCTCCACCGCGGCGCCGGCAATAGCAACTGATTCGTCCGTGCAGGTGACGTCAGCCTCGTCGGAGGCGGCATCGACCGTGATGAGCGAGGGAGACACTCCTTTGCCTGAAAAGGTCGCCTATGTGCCGGTGACCAAGCCTGGAGCGGCCTTCCCCATCAACGTGCCTGCCGGTGCCGACACCATCGCCGGCCAAACGCCGCAGTCGCTGGTGCAGCCGGCGCAGACCGCCGAAGAGACCGACGCGGTGGCGCAGAAGATCGCTGCCGCCAATGCCAGCGCCATTGCGCCAAAGTCGGACGCCAACACCGCCCCGGCGATGAACAACCCTGTCTATGTAACCGCTGGCGAGCCGCCACAGGCGCAGATCAATGCGCCGAAGAAAGGCTTCCTCGCCTCGCTGTTCAGCACCACGCCTGCCTCGGCCGCGCCCTCGCCGCTGGTCAACACGCGCTCCGGCGAGCAGCCCGCTGTGGTTGCTCAAGCCAATGCGGCACCGGCAAAGCCGATCATCACGCTGGCCTCCGCCAGTTCGGCCGACAAGCCGGTGCAACTGGCTTCGATCGGTGACGAGACCGGCCACATCACCGGTAGCGATGCCTTGCCCGGCGTGCGCCAGACGGCTTTGTTCGAGATCAAGCGCAAATCCGGCCTCGACGACGAGAGCGACGTCGACCTGAACGAGGATGAAGGCTCGGGCGGCGCCTATCAGGTGGCATCCGCCGCCGGCCTCGCGCGGCTGGCGCCCAACGGCCTCCTGAAGCAGAACGAGAGCGTCGACGTCGCTTGCCTGAAGCCATCGCTGGTGCGCGTGCTGAAGACCATCGAAGGCCATTACGGCCGCAAGATGATCGTGACATCAGGCTATCGCGATCCGGCCCGCAACCGCCGCGCCAACGGCGCCAAGAATTCGCTGCACATGTATTGCGCCGCAGCCGACATCCAGGTTCCCGGCGTCTCGAAGTGGGAACTGGCGAGCTATCTGCGCACCATGCCCGGCCGCGGCGGCGTCGGCACCTACTGCCACACCGAATCCGTCCACGTCGATGTCGGCCCCGAGCGCGACTGGAATTGGCGCTGCCGCCGGCGCAGCTAGTAGCGACGGCTAGTTTCCTCGACATAAGCCGAGGCCTCCCCGACTTCGTCATCCTTGGGCGTAGCGACGCGAAGCGGAGCGCAGACCCAGGATCCATGCCGGAACTTCAGCCGGAGAGCGCAACGGAACAGAATTCTGCACCGTTGCAACGCCTCGAAGTCACGGCATGGATTCCGGGGTCTGCGCCGCGTCGCTTCGCTCCTTGCTCCGCCCCAGAATGACGAATGCGAGGGGGCGTTCAGCTGATCTCCAGAGATGTGCGACTACGAGAGGCCAGAAGCCCGTGCCCGGCTCACTGAAGTGCGGTTCTTGCCCCTTTCTGAAAAAAGTTGCCGGATGTTGGGGCTGATGGGTTGCCGGTTGCCAACAACGCAATTATAAGCCGCTTCGTCTGAGCGCGCCCATCGTCTAGCGGTTAGGACACCGCCCTTTCACGGCGGTAACAGGGGTTCGATTCCCCTTGGGCGTACCAGAAAAATCAATGAATCCGTCGCACGGCCACATCGCCGACGTTGTCGCGCTCGGCGATAGACTGCGCTCAATCAAGAAATTCGATTTTCTTGAAAGACATCATTTCCCCCATGACATTGCCGCTGTCGTCGAATTGCTGTGCTTTCCCTAAGGTGACAGTCACGCGCTTTCCCTTGTAGCGGCGCGGCATCGCCACCTGCTCGTTCCAGGTCTTGCATTGTGGCGCGACGCATAGGCCTACCTGCTCGGTCTTCTTGCTGTCGACGATAGTCAGATAGCAGTTGTCGCCACATTCGAACCCGCGAATTTTGCCTGTGATCGTCTTGTCCTTGGCCAACGAGGGTGTCGTCTGCGCCAGCACGCAGGCTGAGACGAAAAGGGCGAGAGCCAAGGGTGAGGACATTTGTTTCATCCAGGCAGCCTGACGCAAGCAGCTTAGGTGCGCAAGCGGTTCTGCGGATGAGCCAAAGCAGCCAATCACCCTTGGTCGTGGACTGCCGGTTGCTGGCCCGGATCATGATCACCGTCGGTTCAGCAGCGTCTGCCGTATGGACTCAATCGTTGAATGGAAGCACTCTGTCCCTAGGGAGAAGGGGGGCATATGGCCGGGAAAAAAGTGATCGCAGTCAAAGACTGGACTTGCGGAATGAGCGACGAGATCGGCCGTGTGGTGCTGACGATCAACCCGACCGAGGGTGAGCCGATCCTGGTTTTGATGACGATCTTCCAGGCAGCAAAAATGGCCCAGGAATTGCGGTCGCCGAAACCCGTTTCCTTCCTATCCCCTCAATGAGTCCAAGCCGGCGGCAGAACTATATTAGCAATCGCTTGCTTTTGGAAAAGAGCAGGATCATGCTCTGCCCCACGGCGTGAGGAGGCCACCAGGACAATGGTGGAAAGGGGTACGTCATGGAATCTGTTTGCTACGTCCAAAATGACATCTGTCTGTTGTCGCTCTTCGCCAGCATCACGATGGCGTTTCTCGTCATGGCACCGTTCGCAGCGACGCGCCTGCTGGTGTTGAGGATGCGCAAAGACGCTATCGGGAAATTTCAGCCGGCCTGATTTCCCTCATGAGGGAAGATTTCCGATGCGAGCAGTTCAATCGCTGGAGTAGGATTTTCCCATGACCCGCGATCAGATGCTCGCCCATCTCCGATCCGCCGACGCCGTCGCGCGCGAGGCGGCGACGCATGGGCATCATCCCTTCGGCGCCGTTCTGGTCGGACCCGACGACCGTATCCTCATGCGCCAAGGCAATCTCGACACGGTGCGCCATGCCGAGACCGAGCTCGCCCGCCGCGCCGCGGCGGCCTACCCGGCGGATTTCCTGTGGACCTGCACGTTGGTCTCGACCGGCGAACCCTGTGCCATGTGCACCGGCACGCTCTACTGGGCGAATATCGGCCGGCTGGTCTATGGTTTCGAGGAGGCGAAGCTCCTGGAACTCACCGGGGATCACGCGGAGAATCCGACGATGAGCCTCTCCTCGCGCACCGTGCTCGGCTCCGGCCAGAAAAAGATCGAGGTCGTTGGCCCCGTCCCCGAGATCGAGGACGAGCTCCTCGCCCCGCACCGCGATTTCTGGAAGCGCTGACGCGGTGGTTTGAGAGCTGCCAAGGCAAACAGCCATCAAACGGCCAAGCAACGCCACCGCACCTGGCAGTTCGTTGCAAGGGGTAAAATTGCCTGCCTAAGACGGGGACCCCGTCCAGGACTGCAAGGGGCGGGATTGCACGCCGGCTCCAGCGATTGACCAGACACCGGGTTCGGAGATCGAACAGGTCAAGTGAGTAGCATCAGCCGGCATCCGAGACCTGGTGAAACGGATGCCTGCTGACCCAGCCAGGCCCATGTTCCCCGCACATCGACATCCCGAAGCCGATCCTGCGTGGAAAGGGCGTACCACCCGCGACCCGTATCGAGGATGTGGTCGAATGGCTGGACGAGGCTTCCTGATGTGAGCGCCGCTGCCGCCAAAGGCAGGCTGCCCAAAGCCACCCCCTAGCCATGCTCGGCAGCCGCAAGCGCCAGATCGCTGTCGCTGCCGTGCCAAGTGCCGTTCGGCTCGATGCCGACGCAGCGCAACCAGTCCGCCCAGCGACGGTTCTCTTATCAAGTCAGAAGGCGATCTTGAGGCCCAGTTTGCCACTGATGGTTGAACTGTCTTCTGACCACTTGCCGCGGATTTCACTGCTGAGCGTGGTCGCTTGCGTGACTTTCAGATTGAAGCCGGAGGATAGCGCCACGGAGAAGTCCGCGTCGTCGAACTCACTCCTCACACCATCAACGCTTGCTGTGTTCGAATAACCGAAGCGCTGCTGGATATCGGCTCGTGCGTATGGGCTGATCACCATGCCGTTGGCGAGCGGAAAGTCAGCGAAGATCCCGGGTTCGAACTTGACAGCGCCAAACGACAGGCGGCTCCTTCCATACTCGACGCCGAAGTCGGTCGTGTATCCGTCGCCCGTAAAGGTAACGCCCAACAAACCACCACGCAGGTCGAAACGCACCCGATCGGTCAAGTTGAAGATGCGGCCGATCGAGCCTGTTATGGCATAGCCTTGAGTGTTGTAGCTGCCGTCATTGCGCTTGACGTCGGTATTGCCCAAAAATGCCGAGGCGGCCACGAGAGCATAGCTCGTACCGTGACGATAGAGCCCATAGCCGCCGAACATGCCGCTATTGTTGGTCGCGTCACCGACACCGAAAACATCGACATTGACGTTGCCCGAGGCATAACCGCCGAACAGGCCCAGGTTCAATCCGTACTCATGGTCAAAACCGAAATGCTTTGCCGCATTGAAATCGACGCTGACGGCAGCGGAGAATTCATCGACGTCGAAGCTCGCTCCATCAAAGACGCCCAAATCGTTCGAAACGGTGAACCCGTCATGCTCCGTGTGGGCAAGCTGGCCCGAAGCGAAAACGCCGAATGGTGAAGACTGAACCGGCGGAGCTGCGTTTGCGGGACCTACGTTCGCCTGGATGATTTCGTCAGCCAATTTGAGAAGGGCGTCCAGGGAGGTGTCGACGATCGCGCTGTTGGCGGTCTGACCAACATAACAGTCCGTCCGAAGAAAGGCGCCCTCACCCTCGTCGATACAGGCATTTGCTATCGAAGGCCTGAAGACCAATGCAGCGCCAATCGAGAACGCGCTTGCGCACAGGCGCAAATGACAATTCCTGCTTTTCATTGTCCCATTCCCTGCCTACTTGCGACATCAGACTTGAATATCAGGGCATGCGGATTGCGAATGAACTATGAAGTAGGTCACTGACTGCTGCAGATGTGAGAGCAACAATTGCCGTTGCTAGCAAGGAGCATAACATCTTATGTCCTGTGGGGATATGGTTTCGTGCGCATCGATAGCTGCCGGCGTGCCGGGATGGCCGTGGAACGACAACATGGCTGCGCTCGACGGCGTCGCTGGGAAGATGCGCACGGCGAGATCGAAATCGGCTCGTGCCCCTCACCCTTCCTTCGATATGGTTTCTCGTGTAAAATTGCCCTTGTCTTTGGAGATACGAATTTCGGCGCGCGCGAGGGATGGCGTCAGGCGGGTGGACACTTCGGCGGCTGGAAGATTGTCGCACGCTGAAACGGGCTCGTGACATGACCTATAGTCACTACCTGCGCATCGCGGCAGTTCTGCTGGTTTGGTTTTTCGGACCGATCTGCGTTCAAGCGGCGGTCGAGGGAGAACAGTCGCTGCAGCCAGGCAAGCGGCTCGCCATCATCATCGGTAATTCCGAGTACCAGAGCGCTCATCTTCAACGTCTGACCAATGCTGTAAACGACGCCAGAAGACTTTCCGAAAGCCTGAAAAGGCTGAAGTTCGATGTGCTGATCGGAACCGATCTTTCGTCTGACGGGTTTGCCAGGCTTTTTCAGGAAGCCGACGGCAAGCTTGCCGCCGCCAGTGCGGTGCTGATCTTCTATGCCGGCCACGGCGTGCAGCTTCAAGGTGAGAACTACCTGCTGCCGATCGATACACCCGATGCCAAGAACCTGGGGGAACTGACTGCGCGCGCAGTCAGGCTCAACGATGTGATCTCAAGGTTTGCCAGCCGGGAACGGCAGACCTTCGTTTTTCTTGACGCCTGCCGAAACAACCCTATGGGCAAAGGCGCCAGCGTTATGGATGGCCTCGCGCAGGTCGAGGTGGGCGAAAATACGTTTATTGCCTTTGCGACCCAGCCCGGCAACACCACGGTCGACGGATCGGGGGCCAACAGCCCCTTCACCACGGCTCTGCTGAAGAACGTCGAGATCCCTGGGCTCAGCATTTCCGACATGATGATCCGCGTCCGCAATGAGACCGAAGCACTCACTCTTGGTCATCAGGTCCCATGGGATCAGTCGAACCTTCGCGAGCAGTTTTATTTCACGGAACAGCAAGAGCTCGATCCGGCTCAGCTGAGCGCCAGCCTGTCGCGCATTCTGTCGGATCCCGTCGCCAAGGAAAAGCTGCAGGTCGAGCTTGCTTCCAACGACCTGCAGACAGCGGTGCTTATCGTGGGGCAGACATTGCGATCGGTCGAGATGTCGCCGCCAGCGGGCGTCTCAGCCAAGCCGAGCGGCACGCAGGTGGCCAGCCTTGAGGGGGCCCGGCAGAGCGTCGTCTCCGGCCTTGAAGCACTGATCGTCGGTACGTCGACCGGCGAAACGGATCCCGAAAAAGCGACTGATCTCGCACGCAGCATACAGACGGAATTGCGCCGCCTGGGCTGCTATCGGACGACGGTCGACGGAAGTTGGGGCAAGGGCTCCATCCGCGCTCTCACCAACTACTACAAGAGTACGAGGCGAACAGCGTCGACGGCCGAACCGAGCGTCGAACTCCTGAGCGACCTGTTTTTGCACTCCGGCCGAGTCTGCAAGGATCCCGTCGTCGTGCAGAGGACCAAGCCGGCGAGGGTTTCGTTAGATGCGGCTCCGGCGCGCAAAGACGCGGCGAGCCGGAGAACTGCCCGGCCCCCGAAATTGCAATCTTCGCGCCCCGCAGCTCCTCCTCCCGACATCAGTGGCGGAGTTGGGATTGGCGGTGTGTTTTAGCACCAGCCCACAATCGCTGGCGATATCCAACGGCCGACATGACGTAGCGCGACGGGGGCTTTCGATAAGATGCAGCCCTGTCGGTTGCAAAACTATTGCGGGTTTATCCGCATCTCGACCCGTCGGTTGACCGGGTCATAGGGATCGGGGACCCGTGGATGGGTAGCGCCGAGGCCAATCGCTCTTACTCGCGAGGGTTCAATTCCACTCGACAAGAGGAATGCCGTCACCGATTGCGCCCGCCGCTCCGAAAGTGCTTGATTGTAGGTCGGCGAGCCCGAGGCGTCGGTGTGGCCCTCAACGACGAAGGTTTGTGCCTTCAGGCGATTGTCTTTCAACGCCTTGGCAAATTCGCCGAGTTTGGCTTGCGCCTCCGGCATTAGTTCAGAAGAATTGAGGTTGAAATTGATCGACATGTCGAGTCCGGTTGGCATCGACGTATCGGCCTTGCTCTTGCACTCATCTTCAGTGCCCAAACATATTCCACGCAATGGACCCAGATCGGATGCATTGGCGAAAAACTTGATGATATCCTCTGACGATTGGACCTGGCCCGCAAACGAATTCGAAGACACCAGTACAGTTGCCAGAGCGAAGATCGAAATGCTTACCCGCATAGTCGCCTCCAGTTTTGGAAACCGACATCACGATCAGGGTGTACCATTAAGTCCGGAGCGCGTGGCGGTCAACTAAACGCCAGTTGCAATGAGCCGAGAACCCCAGGTTCAGCCAGTCCAGATGGATGAATCCGGCTCCCAAGTCGATCATCGCAGAAAGACCACTATTTCGCATCCGCTGCCCGGGATATGTGATGGAGCTCACATCCAGGCAAAAACTTGCTTGTTGCCGTCGAAGCTCAAAGCCACAGCCAGTCAATCATCATCCCTGGCATCATCCCTGGTCATTTACCGCCTGCGGCCAGCGCAGCAAGGCGGCCTGGCCGCCTTCGGTGAGCGCATAGACCCCGCGCTCGGCCCTGGCGAACCATCCATAGACATTGTCGAGCAGGATGCTGGCGGCGCGAGGCGAAATCGTCTTCAGGTCGCGCGGGCGTTTTGGGCCGTCCGCCATCGCGGCGGCGCAGGCCAGCGCATCCTGGCGGTAGGCGGTCATGATCGGTGCTCGCGATCCACCGCCGACCACAGGATCGCCACGCCGCCGCTGATGCTCATTCATCAGCCGCGAGCGACGCCTGGGGTCGCGCCGTGGCAGCAGAGCGGCCGGGCTGAGCAACAATTCGACATGGCCGGTGTTGCTGACGGCCAGAAGCCCGAAGCCGAGCCGCCGGCACAAAGCGCGAAAGCGGCGATCGTGCTCACGGCCCTTGCCGGACATGCGCGCCGCCAGCCAGACCTCGTCGCAGGCTGCCGCGCGATCGACGCCTTGCAGAACCAGTTCGAGGTTGAACTGCAGTTTGAGTTCGCAGATGACAAGCACCGGCGGTTCGCCGTCGCGCAATCCGACGATATCGCAGCCGCCGACTTCGCCTTTGACGGTGAATTCAAGGCTCTCGAGAAACCGCTTCACCGGGATGTAAAGAGATGTCTCCTGCATGCCGCAGGCATAGCCGATTCGGACCGGGCTGGCACAGCATTGCCGAAAGGCCCGCCGGCTGGCGACACCGGTGCTTGGCGATCAGTCACGACGCGGCGTCGAAAACCACCTTCTGCGAAAGCCCGCCGCCGGGGCGGTTTTGCAATGTGATGGTTCCGCCATAGCGCTCGATGATTTCTCTGGCGATAGCCAGCCCCAGGCCGGCGCCGGGAACCGACTGCCGGCGACCCGGATCGACGCGAAAGAACGGCTCGAACGCCTTGTTCAGCAACTCCGGCGGAATGCCGGGACCACGGTCGTCAATGGTGAGGACGGCCTGACCGTTCGTGGCCGACAGCGACAGGCTGCAACCCTTGCCGTGCGTGGCGGCGTTGACGATCAGGTTGCGCAAGGCGCGGCGCAGGCCAAGCGCGCCAGCCCGCACCGAGACCTCGTCCAGATGGCCGATCGATATCGCATGCCCGAGTGACGTCATTTCGATTTCGAGATCGCGCACCAGCCCTTCCAGGGCTATCGGTTCGACTGCATCCTGGTCGACCTCCTCGCGCACCAGCCGGATGGCGCTGTCGGCGATGCGGTCGAGTTCGTCGAGATCGTGAAGCCATTTTTCGCGATCCTCGTCGAGGAATTCGGCGCGCAGCCGCATGCGCGTCATCGGCGTCCGGAGATCGTGCCCGGCGGCGGCGACCAGCCGCATACGGCTTTCCATGGCCGTCTTCAGCCTGGCAGAAAGCTGGTTCAGGGCACGCGCCGTCGCCTTGACTTCCGCCGACCCATCTTCCGGCAGCGCCGCCAGGACGCCGTCCGACCCGATCTTGCTGACCGCGGCTTCGATCATTTCGAGCGGCCTGATGAGCACCGCAGTGAAATAGACCGACACGGCGGTGGCGCCGAGCACGATCAGCGTGATCCAGCCCGCGAGCACGAACCAGACGTCTCTCGGCGGGCCGAAATCGGGGACGTCGACGATCATCCAGCGATTGTCGGGCAGAGCGACGGACGCAACCATGCCGGGCTTGTCGGCAGCACGGCTGACGACGGCTGAAAGATCAAGGCCCATCTCGTGCATGATATGGTTGAGTACATGGCTGTGCCGCCGGTCCTCGACACCGTCTGCAGGATGATCGCTGAGATTGATCGGGGCGTCGGCCGCGCCTGCCACATGGCCCGGGACGAGTTGCACCATGAGCTGAATCTGGCGCGCGACCGGCCCCATGGTCAGTTCGGGGGATGGTCCGCCGAGCAATTTGATCGCGGCGATGGTGGCGAGGCCGACGACGCCGACGATCGAGACAAGCAGCAGGATGATCAGGCGCCGACGCAGCGAATTCATGCCTCGGCCTCCGCCGTCTCGACGCGCGCGGTGAGCTGGTAGCCGCCATTGCGCACCGTCTTGAACAGAGGCCCTTCGCCCAGATCGCCGAACTTGCGGCGCAGCCGGCTCATCAGCACATCGACGGAGCGGTCAAGCGGATCACGCTCACGGCCTTGCGTCAGATCAAGCAATTGGTCGCGCGACAAGAGCCGGCCGGGACGGTCAAGGAAGACCTGCAGCAAATCGAATTCGGCGCCGGTGAGATCGACGAGCTCACCCTCGGCATCCGTCACCTTGCGGGTGTCGGGCTCCAGCCGGTAGCCGGCGAAGTGGTAGACGCGCACGCGCGGCGGGGCCGCCTCTTCCGGCGTCGAGCGTCTCAGCACCGCACGGATACGGGCGGCGAGCTCGCGCGGATTGAAAGGCTTGCCGAGATAGTCGTCGGCGCCAAGCTCCAGCCCGATGATGCGGTCGACATCCTCCTTCAGCGCCGTCAGCAGGATCACCGGAATATGCGGCTTGCGGTCACGCAAGGCGCGGCAGATATCGAGCCCCGAACCGTCGGGCAGCATCACATCGAGCACGATCAGGTCGAACTGGCCCGAGCCAAGCTTCTGCTCGCATTCGCGCCGGTCCGCCGCCATCGAGACGCGAAAGCCCTGGCCGTCGAGATAGCGCCCGAGAAGCGTCCTGATCTCGCGGTCGTCGTCGACGACAAGGATATGGGATTGTGCCTGCATTCTTCCGTCCGCCTGTTCGCTGCCAATTATAGGGAGAGCCGACGACAAGCGGCATGGAAAATTGCAACCGAATGTTTCCGGCGGGCCAACAGAAACATTCGGAAACAAATCTCCTCTTTGTGGAAACCTTCGGCAACGCGCCGAAGCAAAGCGGCAAAAAACGCCTCCTATCCTCCAGCCATCCGAAGCATGCAGGAAAGGACTTACGTCATGCGAAGCAGACTTTTTGCCCTCGGCCTCTTCTCCGCGGCAGTCATTCATCCAGCGCTTGCCGCGCAGCCCGACCCTGGCGTCGCACCCGGCGAGGAGCCCCCTGCGATGGCGCAGCAGGACGGCGCCAACCAGGATCCGATGCCCTGGCCTGGCCGGCACCGGCCGATGCGTCACGGGCCGGAAGGCTTTGGCCCACAGCATTTTGGCGCGCAACGCATGGGGCCGCCACCGGAATTCATGCTCGCGGCCCGGCTCTCGGCGCTTGAGACCAAGGTTGGCGTGCGGGCCGAGCAGCTCGACGCCTGGCGCGACTACACCAGCGCACTGCAGGCGATGCTGGCGCCGCCGAAGTCCGATCATGGTCCGGGTGGCACCGGAGGGCGCAGCCCCAACGCCGAAAACCCCGGCAATGGCGATCGCGATCCCTTCGCCTTTCAGGAGAAGTTGGCCGACGACGTTACACAGCGGGCGGTCGCTGCCGGCAAACTGAAGGAGGCGATTGCCGCACTGCGCGCCAAGCTGACGCCGGAGCAACTCGAAATCCTCGCTTCGGCGGAACGGCCGCACGGACCACCCCCCGGTCCATGGGGCAGCCCGCCGGACGACGCAGCCGGTCCCGGAGGTCTGCCTGGCTATGACAGACAGCTCCCGCCACCCCCGAATGGTGAGCAACTCTGACCGACTGCGCCGGCCGGCCCGCTGACCCACCCGTTCTCGGGCCGGCCGAACTCTTTTCTCCTGGAACGGCATGCCGTTCGCCTGGCTGCCGTCGAACAACGGAAGCACCAATGTGGGAAGCCTTGATGATGCTGCGGCTGATCGCGTCGATGGGGCCGCCGTCCTTTCCTGCCGGCCATGCCACCCGCGCCACGCCGCTGGCCCTGCCGGCGGATACGCTGCAGGGCGCGATCCGGCTGAGCTTTTCCGCCTACCGTTTGTCGCTTCCGATTTCCGCACTCTTGAGCACCAGAAATCATGACCAGAAAATTGCGTAAGAGCCATCTCCTCCTGGTAGCCGTGCTGGTCACGGCTGGCGTTGTCGCGATGCTCAAGGCCTATGGCCGCGGCACGGCAGAACCAACTGCGCAGACGCCTGTTCAGGCCGCCACGCTGACCGTTTCCGTCGAGAGGGTCCATCCGGAAGCCATCACATCTTCTGTCAGTGCCACCGGCACGGTCGCAGCCTGGCAGGAAGCAACCATCGGCGCGGAGGAAAGCGGGCTGCGCCTGACCGACGTTCTGGTTGCCGAAGGCGACCATGTGGGGGCGGGCGACGTCGTCGCGCGGCTCGATGCATCGCTGCTCAAGGCCCAGCTCGCCGAGCAGAAGGCCGCGGTCACGCAGGCCCAGGCGACGCTGGACTCGGCAATCTCGTCCGCCGCCCGTGCCGACAAGCTGCTCGCCAGCAACGCAGTCAGCGCCGAGACGGCGGAAGAAAAGGCGACGGCCGTCAAGACCGGCCAGGCTGAGGTTGAACAGGCCGAGGCCGCTGCCGACAGGCTGCAGGCCGAACTCGACCGGACCACGATCCGGGCACCGTTCGACGGTGTCGTCTCCAGCAAGCCGGCCGTCGCCGGCTCGATCGTCCAGGCCGGCACCGAGCTGATGAAGATCATCCGCGACGGCAGGCTGGAAGTCGGCGTTCTCGTCCCGGAAAAAGACCTGGCATCAATCTCGATCGGCCAGACGGCGAGCGTTGTCGACGCTTCCGGCCGCACCTTCTCCGGCAGCGTTTCCTCGATCGCCGAGACGGTCAATTCGACCACACGACTTGCCACCGTCTATGTCTCGCTGGGCAAAGGCTCCGGCCTGAAGTCGGGCATGTTCGCCCGCGTCTCGATAGCCACCGCCGCATTGCAACAGCTGAGCGTCGCCGAGGCAGCCCTCGTCTGGCATGACGGCAAGCCGGCGGTCTTCGTCGTCGATGCGGCAGGCAAGGCCAATGCGCGCCCCGTCTCAACCGGCGCACGCCAGAGCGGCCGGGTCGCCATCGAAAGCGGCCTATCGGAAGGCGATCATGTCGTCATCGCCGGCGCCGGCTTCCTCAGCGACGGCAATCTGGTGCGCGTCGCCACCAGCGACGCGGATGCCGGTGCTGCCGCGCCTGCGACGGAGGCAGCCCAATGAACGCCATTTCCTCCTGGTCGATCCGCAACCCGGTTCCGACCATCGTCCTATTCCTGTCGCTGGCGATCGCCGGCCTCTACGGCTTCATGCAGCTGCGCAGCAACAACATGCCCGACATCGACCTGCCGACGGTCACCGTGACGGTTGCGCAGCCGGGTGCCGCGCCAAGCGAGATGGAGGTGCAGGTCGCGCGGGTGGTCGAGAACGCCGTGGCGACGCTTGAAGGCGTGGACGACGTCTCCACCTCGATCAGCGAGGGCTCTTCCGTCACCACGGTCGAGTTCACCCTCGGCACCGATCCGGAGACGGCCACCAACGATGTTCGCAACGCCGTATCCGAGGTGCAGTCCAGCCTGCCGGCCGCGGCCCAGACGCCGGTGGTGGCCAAGATCAACGCCACCGGCAATTCGGTGCTGACCTACGTGGTCGAGGCGCCGACCATGTCGCCCGACGCACTGAGTTGGTACATCGACAACGACGTCGCCAAGGCCCTGCTGGGTGTCGACGGCGTCTCCAAGATCACCCGGTCCGGCGGCGTCGACAGGGTGATCCGTGTCGAGCTCGACCGAGACCGCCTGGCAGCGCTCGGCATCAGCGCCGGCGACGTCAGCCAGACGCTCGCCTCCAACAACGTCAACCAGCCGGGCGGCCGGACCGCCATCGGCGGCCAGGAACAGTCCGTGCGCACGCTGGCCAGTGCCGCGAGCGTCGAGGCGCTGGCCGACACCCGCATCGCGCTATCCGGCGCCGGCGACGTGAAGCTCTCCGATCTCGGCACGGTGGTCGACAGCTGGGAAAAGCCGCGCCAGGCGGCCTATCTCGACGGCAGCGAGGTCGTCGCCTTCAACGTCTACAGGTCGGTCGGCTCGAGCGAAATCGACGTCGTCAAGGCCGCGCGCGTCGTCATCGCCGACATGGGAGCCAAGACCACCATTGCGAAATTCACCGAGGTCACCTCCTCGTCCGGCTTCGTGCAGGAGAGTTACGACGCCGCTCTCGAGGCGCTGTGGATGGGTGCCCTGCTTGCGGTCGGCGTCGTCTGGCTGTTCCTGCGCGACATCAGGGCGACGCTGGTATCGGCGGTCGCCATGCCGCTGTCGCTGATCCCGACCTTCGCGGTGATGGCGGCCTTCGACATCTCGCTCAACAACATCACCTTGCTCGCCCTGTCGCTGGTTGTCGGCATCCTCGTCGACGACGCCATCGTCGAGATCGAGAACATCGTGCGCCATATGCGCCAGACCGGCAGCAGCGCCTATCAGGCGGCGATCGAGGCCGCCGACGAGATCGGGCTTGCCGTGGTGGCGACCACCGCGACCATCGTCGCCGTATTCCTGCCGGTCGCCTTCATGGCCGGCATTCCCGGAAAATTCTTCTTCTCGTTCGCCGTCGCCGTCTGCGTCTCCGTGCTGTTCTCGCTTTTGGTGGCGCGCATGCTGACACCGTTGATGGGCGCCTATCTGGTACGCGCCGGCGGCCACAGCGCGGACGATACGCCGGCCTGGGTGCCGACCTATCTCTGGCTGCTGCGCAAGGCGCTCAATCACCGCTGGATCACGCTGTTCGCCGGCATTGCCTTCTTCGCCGGCTCGATGGCGCTGGCGACGAAGCTGCCGACCGAATTCATGGCGGCGGCCGATCGCGGCCGCTCGATGATCTCCGTCGAACTGCAGCCGGGCTCGACGATCGAGCAGACGACGGCCGTGGTGCAAGCCATCACCAAGCGGCTCGAAAACGAGCCGGCAGTCGACAGCGTTTTTGCCACGATCGGCACCGCGGCCTCGTCGGGCGGCGGGCCGAACCAGTCGTCCAGCTCAGCCGAGGTGCGCACCGCCACGGTCACCGTCAATTTGAAGCCGCGCACCGAGCGCACGCTGAGCCAGCAGGAATTCGAGGCCGAGGCGTCACCGAAGCTCAACGATATTCCGGGCGCCCGCATCCAGTTCGGCGCCGACGGCTTTTCGGGTGCCAAAGTGTCGATCACCCTGGTCGGCGACGATGGCACAGCACTTGAGAAGGCGAGCGACGCGCTGATCGACCAGATGAAATCGGTCTCGGGCCTGATCAACCCGACCTCGACCGCCGCCACCACCAAGCCGGAGCTGATCGTGCGCCCCGACAGCGCCAAGGGGGCCGAGCTCGGCATCACCCCGACCGAGATCGCCGCGACGGTGAAAATCGCCACCATCGGCGATACCGACACCAGCCTGGCGAAATTCAATCTCGGCGACCGTCAGGTGTCGATCGTCGTCACTCTGCCAGATGGCGCGATCGACGACCCGGCGAAACTGGCCGTGTTGCCGCTGACCGGCAGCAAGGGCACCGTGCCGCTTGGCGCCATAGCCGACATCGGCTTCAACGCCGGTCCGAACAGCATCACAAGGGTTGACCGCAGCCGTAGCGCCACCGTCGAGGCTGACCTTTCCGGCCTCACCCTTGGCGAGGCGACGACGGCCATCCGCGCCTTGCCGGCAATGCAGAAGCTGCCGGCTGGCGTGCACGAGCTGGCGCGCGGCGACGCCGCCCGCATGCAGGAGCTGTTCAGCGGCTTTGCCACGGCCATCGCCGCCGGTATCCTGCTGATGTACCTGACGCTGGTTCTGCTGTTCCGCAGCTTCGTGCAGCCGGTGACCATTCTGGTCGCACTGCCGCTGTCGGTCGGCGGCGCGCTCGGCTTGCTGCTGATCACCGGCAAGGCACTCGGCGTGACACCGCTGATCGGCCTTTTGATGCTGATGGGCATTGCGGCAAAGAACTCGATCCTGCTCGTCGAGTATGCGCTGGTGGCCGAAAAGGAGCGCGGCCTGAGCCGCTTCGAGGCGCTGCTCGACGCAGCCCGCAAGCGCGCGCGCCCGATCGTCATGACCTCGATCGCCATGGGCGCCGGCATGCTGCCGATCGCGCTCGGCATCGGCGCCGATGCCGAGACCCGCGCGCCGATGGCCATCGCCGTGGTTGGCGGACTGCTGTCCTCGACCGTGCTCAGCCTCGTCTACGTGCCTGTGGTCTACACCTTCATGGACGACATCCAGCGCTTCCTCGCCCGCCATCTCGGCAAACTGCTGGTGGAGCGATCCGACACCGACCGGCAAGCGGACGCCCAGACTGCAAGCTGATCAATCAAGGCAGCATGCCCAATCATGGCTTCGTTGCCGCCCCACGGCGGTCTCACGAATGCCCCGAGGGGTGCCGTATCGACGAATACCGGGTCGGGAGCCAATCCGAGTTGAGGATGAGAGTATGACGAGTAAGGACTGCAAGGGCCGGAGCCGAAGCTCGGCGCCGGAAAAACGGCCGGCCTGGAGGCAAATGAGCGTCGTCGTGCTGACGGCGACCGCACTGGCCGGCTGCGTCGTCGGCCCGGACTATCAAAAGCCGCTTCTGCCGATGCCGGCGGCATGGAGCAGCCAAAAGAGCGGCACACCCGCCAGGCCGGCGCAACTGTCGAAATGGTGGCAGCGGCTGCGCGACCCCGAATTGAACGCGCTTGTCGAAGAAGCGGTTGCCGGCAATCTCGACGTCGCCACCGCCAGGGCCAGGATCCGTGAGGCGCGCGCCAGCTATCGCCAGAGCGCTGCGAACCTGTTCCCGTCCGCCGACAGTTCCGGATCGGCTACGCGTACCAAGACGGCTGCGGCCACATCGGGCGGAACCGCCAGCGATGCCTACAGCCAGTTCCAGTCCGGTTTCGACGCCAGTTGGGAACTGGACCTGTTCGGCGCCAACCGCAGGGGCGTCGAGGCCGCCCGCTATGGGCTGGATGCCGCGCAGGAGGAATTGCGCTCGACGCTGCTGACCCTGGTCGGCGATGTCGCGTCCAACTACATCCAGGCGCGGGGCTATCAGGCGCGGGCTCAACTCGCCCGCCGCGCGGCCGCTTCACAAGGCCAGACCGCCGCACTGACCCGCACCATGGCCGAAGCCGGCTCGGCAACCGCAGCCGATGTCGCCAAAGCCATGGGACAGGCAAGCAGCACCGAGGCCGATGTCCCGACGCTGGAGGCGAGTTATGCCGAAGCGGTCCATCGGCTTTCGGTGCTGACCGGCCGCCCACCGGCGGCCCTGAGCGAACGGTTGAAGCGTGGCGCCCCAATACCAACGCCGCGCCTGCCGGTTCCCACCGGCATTCCCGCCGACATCCTGCTCTCGCGGCCCGACGTGCGCATGGCGGAGCGGCAATATGCCGAGTACACCGCCAAGAGCGGCCAGGCCGAGGCGGCCCGCTATCCCTCGGTCAGCCTGACCGGCAATATCGATACCTCGGCCTTCAAGATCGGCGATCTCGGCAAGAATTCCACCATCGGTTGGTCCTTTGGGCCGACGCTCAGCGTGCCGCTGTTCAATGCCGGCAAACTGCAGGCTGCTGTGGAGGTGGCGAAAGCCCAGCGCGACCAGTATTTCATCGCCTACAAGGCGTCGGTGCTGACGGCGCTGGAAGACGTGGAAAACGCCAGCGTTTCCCTGTCGCAGGAGCGCATCAGGAAAGGCAGGCTTGCTTCCTCCGCGAAATCCTACGGCGACGCCGCGCGCCTCGAAGCCACGCTCTACAAGTCCGGCGAGACAAGTCTCCTCGACGTGCTTGACGCACAGCGGTCGCTCTATTCGGCCGAGGACAATCTCTTGCAAAGCCGCGTGTCGATCGCCACCGACTACATCGCGCTCAACAAGGCGCTCGGCGGCGGTTGGGATGGCGCAATCGACACAACCAGGCCGGAGATTATCGACGTCAAGACCGGCCCGCGGCTGGTGTCAAATGCTCAGTGAAATCGGAGCTTCCGAGACAGGCGGGGCGACCGCTCCGCCTCAACGGCTAGCGATGGCCTAAGCCATTTCTTTCTGCACAGCCGCGAAAAACCGGCGAACCTCATTGGCAGCGGAAGCCGCGTCGTTGCCAGCCGCAATCGCCCGGTCGAGGAGTTCGCGCGCCGTCGCCTTCCAGAAGGATGTGGCGGTGTCGCCATGCAGATTGCCAAGCTTGGCGGCAATTTCGCGCACCAGGACGACCTGACGGTCTATTGGAAAGGCTCGCACATTTGCTGACGACATCTCTGGACCATCACACTGACGCAACGAATCAGACGCTGCACTACAGGCACTGGCCTAGCTGTAAAACTGGAAATGGAACCTTAACGGCACAGTCCAGGCGTCATTTGCGAGCGGACTGCGCGTCATTGCGGCAGGGCAATGTGCCGCCATCGGACGGCCAATTGCCCTGGCTCCGGCCTAAATCCTCAGTCCCCTCGCCTCGCCGCCGCGCTTGCCGGGAATCATCATGTCCCTGGCCAGCAAGCCGCTGACACGGCAGAACGCCATGAACGCCCGGCAGGCGTCCTCGGTCTTGACCACGTCGACCGTGGCGCCGAAACAGGCGTTGAACGCAGCCTCGTAGACCTTGCCTTGCCGGCGCGCCGGCCAGCCGTGCAGAACGTCGAGCGCCTGTTCGACACTGTAGATTTCCTCGACCGGCAGGCCGGGGGCGGGCGCGATGCGCACCGGCACCTCGAATTGCAATCTGTCCATTCGTTCGCTCCCGAACTGGCGTCGCCACAGCAACGCCGTTCGTTCTAGAAAGTTGCTTTGGCCGGTTTCTCACTCCAAAATGTGTCGTCACTGCGGTCATTGCCGGACAGAAGCCTGCGCCGAAGCGCAAGGTCCTATTGGTTCGCCGGATCGGTCTCCGCATCGTAGGCCATGCGCACGGCCAAGGTCAGGATGTAGACCGACGGCACCGCAAAGAGGACGGCAAGGACCAGCGCTGCCGTTCCCGCCATCCCGAGCGTTTCGGCGATCGCCCAATAGACCGTTCCGATGCAGATGAGCGCCTGCACCGAGAGGAACAAGGCGGCCGAGACCGCACGGGTAAGTGTTCTGAGAGTTTTAATACGTTGCATCTGGGTGCTTCCGGAAATGACGCGCCATGCAGCCGGCGGACGGCCGATGGCCGCCGCACAGGATGCGACGCGGATAAGCTATGAATGGGTTGAGAGGTGCGGCTAGCGCCGGTGGCCTACGCGGATGGCGGCGCGCGCGGCTGGTTGGCGCTGGCCCGCGGCTGGGACACGAACGCGGAGGCAAAAGCTGGTTGGACCGTCGGAAGCCGATCGAGCAGGAGGAAAGCGGCTGCCGGAGGAAGCGCGCCTGGAGTGCCGCCGACGAATTTGATTGGAACCGGCCGTGCGGTGCGGATTTCAAGCGCCTGCGTCTTGCCGGTGATACGCAGCAGTGCGGCCACGTCGCCCTGCCGCGCGGCGCTGATACCGGCGCCGCCCGATACGGCGGTCGCCGATGCTGTGGCCTCCGACTGGCCCAGGCACAACAGCGAAAGCAAAAGCAGCGCCATCAGGCCCGAGCAGGCTGCCCTGATCGACGACGAGAATGGATTTGCGCGCCTGGATGCCATCAGAAGACCGCCCTACCCTATGAATGGAAGAAAGGAAAGCTGCCGAATGGCCTCGCGCGGGGCCGGACAGGCACGCCGGGCAGTCGAATATCGCCTGCGCACGCCCATGGCCGGCAGTTCGGCCTTGAACCTTGCGTCGTCCGGTGCCAAATCTGGGGAGATTTTCGCGTGGGGCTCATATTTCTGGCCCACTCACCCTGCAGACGGACAAAATGGTCACTTATCTCGACGCCGCCACGGCACCCCTCAGAAACACCGGCCAGATCCGCCTTTATGGCGAAGACGGTTTTGCCGGCATGCGCAAGGCCTGCGACCTCACCGCACGCTGCCTCGACGAACTGGTGCCGATGGTCGAGCCGGGCGTCACCACCGAAGCCATAGACCGCTTCGTCTTCGAGTTCGGCATGGATCATGGTGCGCTGCCGGCGACGCTCAACTATCGCGGCTACACCAAGTCCAGCTGCACTTCAATCAACCACGTCGTCTGCCATGGCATTCCCGACAACAAGCCGTTGAAGGATGGCGACATCGTCAACATCGACGTCACCTATATCCTCGACGGCTGGCATGGCGATTCCTCGCGCATGTATCCGGTCGGCACCATCAAGCGCGCCGCCGAACGCCTGCTGGAGGTGACCCATGAATGCCTGATGCGCGGCATTGCGGCGATCAGGCCGGGCGCCCGCACCGGTGCCATCGGCGCCGCCATCCAGACCTTTGCCGAAGGCGAGCGCTGCTCGGTGGTGCGCGATTTCTGCGGCCACGGCGTCGGCCAGCTGTTCCACGACGCGCCCAATATCCTGCACTATGGCAGCGCCAATGAGGGCGTCGAGATGCGGCCGGGCATGATCTTCACCGTCGAGCCGATGATCAATCTCGGCCGGCCGCACGTCAAAGTGCTATCGGATGGCTGGACGGCCGTGACGCGCGACCGCTCGCTGTCGGCGCAATACGAGCACACGATCGGCGTCACCGAGACCGGCTGCGAGATTTTCACGCTGTCGCCCAAAAACCTCGACCGCCCCGGCCTGCCGGCCTGAGCGGTCAAGGAATGTCGAGGCCGGTTTACGACCCTCCAACTCACGCCACTTGGGCTGAGGCAACCACAGCCGGGCGAAGCAGGTCTTCGAGGCCGATGTTGCGGTACATCTCCCGGCGCATGCGATCGGCAACGCCGTTGACGATCTCGGCGCCGTCCTGTGACGGGTCGACATGGACGCGAAACGGCCGTTTGCCGAACGACGTGTCCACGACGCGAACAATCTCGCGGGCCACCTGTGACGGATCGGCGTCGGCCGGCTCGAGGCCGGCCAGCCCCTTCAGCGCCCGATCGGCGATACCTGCATAGGGACCGGTTTCATAGTCGGCGGCCCGCGCCGCATCGGACGGCTTGCCCGAATGCGCGAAGTGATTGGTGCCCTTGGTGAAGGCACCGGGAACCATGATGGTGGTTTCTATGCCCCAGAGCGCGAGTTCGGTGGAATAGGACACGGCCAGCGCATCCATCGCCGCCTTGGCGGCAAAATAGGGCGCCAGGAACGGCGGCGTACCGCCGCGTGTCGAGGACGAGCCGACCCATACCAGCAGGCCCTTGCCTTGCCCTCGCAGATGCGGAAGTGCTGCGCGGTTGACCCGCTGTGCCCCCAGAACATTGACGTCGTACTGCTGGATGAGCTGGTCGGGGGTAAAAGCCTCGGCGGGGCCGAACACCATATGACCGGCATTATGGACGATGACATCCAGCCGGCCAGCATCGGCGATGATATGGGCGATGCCGGCATGGGCCGAGGCGTCCGATTGCACATCCAGCTCTGCGGTGCGCAGATCGGCCTTGTGCTCGGCGGCCCAGGCGGCGACGGCTGCGACCTGAGGGGCATTGCGCCCGGTGGTCTCCCGCATCGAGGCGTAGACGGTATGGCCGGCTTCGGCCAGTGACTTGGCGGTCATCAGGCCGAAACCTGAGGACGCGCCGGTGACGAGGATGACGAATTTGGACATGATGATGTTTCCTTGATTGAAGCTCACGGGGAGCTGAAGCGGTTCCGGGTTGCCAACGGGATCAGATGATCCCGCCATTGGCCCGCAGGGTCTGGCCGTTGATCCAGGCGCCGTCCGGGCCGGCGAGGAAGGCAACCGCATCGGCGATGTCCTCGGGCTGGCCGAGACGCTCGAGCGGGGCAAGCTTGGCCAGGCGATCGACAACCTCCTGCGGCTTGCCATCAAGGAACAGCTTGGTTGCCGTCGGCCCTGGCGCGATGGCGTTGACCGTGATGTTGCGGCCGCGCAGTTCCCTGGCGAGCACGCTGGTCATCGCCTCCACCGCAGCCTTGGTAGCGGCATAGACGCCATAGGTCGGCTGCAGCAGGCCGACGACGCTGGAGGAGAAATTCACTATCCGGCCACCGTCGCGCAGACGCTTCGCCGCTTCGCGCAATGTGTTGAAGGTGCCCTTGAGATTGACGGCGATCTGGCGGTCGAACAAGGCATCGTCGCTGTCGGCGATCGTGGCGAGGTTCATGATGCCGGCATTGTTGATCAGCACGTCGACGCCGCCGAAAGCGGTTTCGACCGTGTCGAACATACGGGCCACTGCGGTCGCGTCCGCGATATCGGCCTTGGCCGCCACTGCCCTGCCCCCGGCGGCTTCGATTTTGGCGACGATCGCCGCCGCCGAGGCGGCGTTGCCGGCGTAGTTCACCACGACGGTGAAGCCGTCCTTGGCGAGGCGCTCGGCAACGGCGCCGCCGATGCCGCCCGAGGCGCCGGTAACGATGGCAATCTTGCCGGTCTGGGCGGTCATGGTCTGGTTGGTCATAGTCTGTCTCCTTGTTGGATGCCGTTGATCGGCTGACAGCAAGATGCACCTTCCAGTTTTGCGGATAATCGGGCATGATCCGACATCATCATTCGAGAATTCGAACAATGGATCGCTTCGACGCCATGCGCGTCTTCATCCGCATCGTTGAGCGGCGCAGCTTCACCAAGGCCGCCGACGATCTTGGTCTGCCCCGGTCATCGGTCACCGATGCGGTAAAGGGTCTGGAGGCGCGGCTGGGCGTGCGGCTGCTGCAGCGCACGACCCGTCAGGTCAGCCCGACGCTGGACGGCGAAGCCTACTATCAGCGCTGCGTCAGCCTGATCGCCGACCTGGAAGACGCCGAAGGCGCCTTTGTCGGCGCCAAGCCGTCGGGCCTGGTCCGCGTCGACATGCATGGCACCCAGGCGCGCTATTTCCTGCTGCCGGGCCTGCCCCGCTTTCGCGAGATGTACCCGGATATCAGGCTGCATATCAGCGAGATGCACCAGCCGATGGATATGATCCGTGAAGGCTTCGACTGCCTGCTGCGCGCCGGCGAACTGGTCGACAGCCCACTGATCAAGCGGCGCTTGGCCACCCTGGAAAGGGGCACCTTCGCCAGTCCTGACTATCTCAGCCGCTTCGGCACGCCGCAAACGCCCGACGACCTCGCAGGGCACGAAATGGTCGGCCTGATGGCGCCTGATGCAGCCGAAATCATTCCGCTCGTCTTTGGCGTCGACGGCAAGCCCCGCCAGGTCACCTTGCCTGCCATGGTGACGGTCACCGGCCCGGAGACCAATGTCGCTTCCGCCTGCATGGGCCTTGGGCTGATCCAGGTTCCACGCTACCGGGTCGTCTCGGAACTGGCCAGCGGCGCGCTGGTCGAGGTGCTCGCCGGCTTTCCACCGTCGCCCTTGCCGGTCCACGTTCTCTATTCGCCGACGCGTCAACTGTCGCCGCGCTTGCGCGTGTTCATCGACTGGATGGCCCAACAGTTCCGAAACCGAACCGCGCGGGCTGACTGAAGCACCGCCGGATCGCGGCAGCTGCCTGATCCTCTGAGGCCTCAGCCTGGCCCCGATATGGCAGGCGCAGGTCGTTCACCGCCGGCTCGTCGCCGAAAAGCACTCGACCGCTGCCGGCCTGTCGCTCTAGTCTTATGCGAAAGCCTTTCGGGGGGATGGATGGGGAAGAGCGAAGAGGACGAACGGGGGTTCTTCTCCGAGCGGTGGATTGAACCGCCAGCGAGGGACAAGGCGCCAAAGGACAAATCGGATGAGAAGCCGCACTATCACGGTCATCGCGATCGCTTGCGCGAGCGCTTCGTTGCCGGCGGCGCGGATGCCCTGCCCGACTACGAGCTTCTCGAACTGCTGCTGTTTCGCCTGATACCGCGCGTAGACACCAAGCCGATCGCCAAGGCCCTTTTGGCGCGCTTCGGCACTTTTGGCGAAGTGCTTGGCGCGCCGGTGGCGCTGCTGCAGGAGGTGAAGGGCATCGGCCCCGCTGTGGCCGTCGATCTGAAGGTGATTGCCGCTGCCGCGCAGCGCATGGCGCGCACTGAGGTCCGCGACCGCGAGGTGCTGTCCAACTGGACGCAGCTTCTTGCCTATTGCCGCTCGGCAATGGCATTCGAGAACCGCGAACAGTTCCGTATCCTGTTCCTCGACAAGAAGAACGTGCTGATCGCCGACGAGGTGCAGCAGGTCGGCACCGTCGATCACACGCCGGTCTATCCGCGTGAAGTGATCAAGCGCGCGCTCGAACTGTCGGCCAGCGCCGTCATCCTGGTGCACAACCATCCTTCCGGCGACCCGACACCGTCCCGCGCCGACATCGAAATGACCAAGCAGATCATCGACAGCGCCAAGCCGCTCGGCATCGCCGTCCATGACCACATCATCATCGGCAAGAAGGGCAATGCCTCGATGAAGGGCTTGCTGTTGATCTGAGCGAGCGTGACGACTTCCGGCGCATCACCGCGGTCAAACGGATCTCATTCCCGGTTGATCGATCCTGCCGCAGGTGTCCACGTGGCTCCTACACCACGAGCGAGGAAGCCCTCATGAGTCTCTGCCCCTGCCGTTGCCTGATGTCCGGTGGTTCGCCCAAGCGCCGCCATGGTGCGCCGGGCGCGAACCCTCGTGGCGGAAACGACGGCAAGTGCGATGAAAAAGAGGATGCCTGGATCGGCACTGCCACCTGACACCGAGCTGGCAATTATGCCTGCGAGGGAAGCATTTCTGACGCTTGTCACGACCGCATCAGTTTCGGGGTCCACCCATTTCCGCATCCGCCCCATTCCGCTGACCAGGACGCCGAGCAGGATCGCCATCATCGACGATCCGAACAAGCCAAGTTGCGAAAGCACCGCGATCGGCCAGCTCGATGCCCTTGAGCTGCCGAAACCAACGCCAAGGCCGCTGGTGTCGAGGAAGGATTGCAGGCTCTTTACGTTCCAATAGGTGCGCTCATGTGCTGAGGCAGAATCCGCTTTGTCGATGATGGTGCTGTTAATCAGCCTGACGAAGGGGTCCAAGGCCTCGGTGTGGTAAAGGCTAATGCCCATTATGGCGACCACGCCCATCACCATGAGAGCGGTTATCAGTATCTCCTCGCGCTCAACCCGCCCCTTGAGGACCGAGACCAACATCGAGAAGGCGACTGGAATGCACAGGAGGGTGAGGCCGATGTAGGCGGTCGATGAAGTCGACAGAATGGTCAGGAAGAGCAGGATGCCCGCCAACCACTGGGCAAGGCGTGATTTGGTCTTTCTCCAATAGGTGTAACAGAATGCCAGGCAGGCGAGGGAAGCGCCGGCAAAGGAAGAGGCTTCCGAAAAAGCTCCCGTGATCCGCACGAATCCCGCCTCGACCGCTTGTGTCATAAGTGCGTAGTTGGCGGTTCTAATCGGGGCCAGCAAGTCTCCCGCTCCTGCATTCTTGCCGATAAGATCGACCAGCCCCATGCCCGCGTGCAGACCGCACCACAAGAAGAAGCCGCGGCGGACCTGGTCAATCCTGTTGGAGTGCAGCAGCAACACACAAAGCGCGATGGCGGTGAGCCCACCAAGAATGAAGTAGCCCGTCTGGGAAGTATTGCCTGAAACCGGGGCCAGAGACGCTTCGACGACCGCAACCCGGGTTTTCGACTGCACGAAGACGGCGGTTTGTCCTGCGAAGAATCTTGGAAACAGCCATGCTCCGATGATTGCGTAAGCCATCAGGCTTGTTAGAATCCAGACCGGGCGCATGCTTCCGAACACGCTTCCGAGATCGAACCAGATGCGACGTCTCGCAGCAACGGCCGTGACGAGCAAGGCCGCAAATATGGTGTAGATCAGCGGAGACGACCCACCTAAAAAGGTCAGCGTCATGACGGCCGTCGCACCGAATGCCTGGGAAGCGACCAGCCCGATGATCAGCATTCCCCTGGAATAGTAGGCAACGACCAAAATAGCCACGGCCACCAGCAGCCCCGGCAAGGACATCTGCATTGCTGACCGAGCCTCCCGCTTGGTTTGGCCCCGGGTTATGCGGACGCGTGAAGCAGTCCGACGGCCCATCTTTCGGCAGATGGATATGCCGGGCAAGAGAGCCAAAGGGCGTAGCCTGCCACCCGCATCTGCAGGACACGACAGATACTCCTGCCTATGATGGGAACCAAAGGGAGGTCGTCCGCTCGGCGGAGGCTTGAAGCCCGAATGGCTGCATGTCCGCGATGGCGGTCTTTTTCGCAAATCCGGCCCACGCCTCCTGCAAACGGCTAACCTCAATTCGCGAACGCCTACTAAAGAACGCCTCGACCAGAGATAGGCGTAATCTATACTAGGATTGCAGGTTGTTTTTGGTGCCAATCGCAAAACCCTGTGCTATTGATGTAATCGTGGGAGCGCTGGGCAACGGGCGGGTTGTTGGAGTTCCGGCACGAGGAGGAGAAGCGGTATGACCATTCAGGTTGTACATAGCGCATTCGGTCCAAGGCAGGTCAGGCAACTTAAGGAAGTTTACGAGCGTGCGCGGGCCGTGGAGGCAAAGTACCCCGAGTCCCACATTGCCAGCAAAGCCGCCAAACGGCTGATAGCCGCTTTCGAAGCCGTGATCCGGACGGACGGAACGGTTCTGGACGTGCAGTGGCTAAGCGAGGCTGAGCCTCAAGGAAACGCCTGAGATCATCCAGCGTCCGCAAAGCCATCGGGCAGACCGTTAATTTCTGTCGACGCCCCTGCAGGCGAATCCTGCTTGCCGTTCCAAATCAAACTTCTCTGAAAACTGGCCTGACCGCGTGTTCGCCGCGCGGAGCGATAGGGGAGCCGTTGGGCGGGCAGTGACTCCCCTATCCTGTCTCCGCGTTTTCGCTGCAGACAGGCCGCGTAAGCGTTGAGCAGACGCCGGCATTCCAATGTTCAGCCTGGCACATATACCGTCAACGAAGCTTTTGGAGGGTCAGCGAAGCTTTTGGAGGTAATATCTAATGTTGTCAGAGGATACGAGCTGGTCCCACTTCCGCCTATCGGATGAGGACCGGCCGAACAGTCGCAATCGGAGTGATCTGCTTGGCTGATTGGCTGACGGCATGATCTGTCCGACAAGGTACGGTGCTGACCGAGCGTCCCATCCTGTGTCTTCAAGGGATCGCAGCGCCCTGGGAGCCAGCTTGGCTACGCCTTTTTGAAGACTTAAAAATTTTTATAAAATTAACCTAAGTTAGAGACTGCTTATTAATTACCCATAGACTGATCAAGCTGTTCTAGGTGGCTGCAGTGGGGAACTGCTCAAGGCTCCAAGCTGGCGTGATCCAGCCTGAAGCTTTCGAGTGGAATGGGTATCAAAGTTCAATCCAAAAGAATGACTGAGCTCTAGCTCTATTGGCCGCCACAAGGCAGATCGCGTTGGGGAAAGGCGGGTACTAGTATGGGTTCTACAGTTGGATTGCACAATTACACTTCCACAAATCAGACAGGAGTTCCGTCCGGCGGAACGGAAAATGTCCCCGAACAGGCAGGCAGGCAATGCCTCCTCATCCTGGACGGAAGGGCCCTAGACCGCGAGTGTCTCGCATCGGCCCTCGAGGACCATGAACTTGGCATGGCGGTCGTCGCCATGGGTTCGATCGAAGAATGGCGCGTGAAAAAGGGTTCGGCCCCTCCTCTTGCCGCCATACTCTTCAACCTTGGCGGCAGGAAAGTCACCGACCATGGCATCGCGGACGAGATCAAGCATATCTCATCCGAGTTCAAGTCAGTGCCGGTGGTTATCCTGGCCGACACCGACGATCTTGCACAGATATTGATGGCTCTCGAATGCGGCGCACGCGGCTACATTCCAACTTCGGTCGGGATCGATGTGTGTGTCGAGGCGATCAACCTTGCAGCAGCGGGAGGCATCTTCGTTCCGGCGAGCAGTGTCCTTTCGATGCGACACCTGATAGATTCAGGCAGTTGCGACACGCGGCCTTTGACGGGCATGTTCACGCTCAGACAGGCTGAGGTCGCCCAGGCGCTCCGGCGCGGCAAGGCGAACAAGATCATCGCCTACGAACTGAATCTGCGCGAAAGCACAGTGAAGGTCCACATCCGAAACATCATGAAGAAGCTGAAGGCGACCAACCGGACGGAAGTCGCCTACAAGGTCAACGATCTCTTCGCAGACGGAGCTCTGGTTGAAGAGTGATCGCGAGTGACAGGACGGCCCGCCTTGGTGAAATCCTGGCGGGCCGCGTCTGCATTGTTTTGATACAAATTCGTTGATCTTGCGAAGGTAGTGGGACCTCCGTTGGAGTGAATGGCATTCGGGAGCCGCGACGAACACGGCCGCGATCCGATGCGGTTCGTTGCCCGTGCTTCCTGGTAGTGTACTGTCGCTGGATTATGACGCGGTGCTCGAAACGCTCGGGTTCGCCGCGGTGATCTCGTTCTGAGCCCTGAAAACCGTTCCATCGCGCGGTGTCAAAGCCAGTGCCCGCCTCGGTATCCACCATAAGTTCTAACCGATGACCTTATGGAGAACGCGAAATCCCGAGCCGAAAATGTAGACTTGCTGCCGGAATGGAGTGGTCGGCATGTCTGAGCAAAACCTTCGTTTTCACAAATCCGTCCGCCTGCAGGAACGCGGCCGCGAACTGATCCCGGGCGGCAGTCACACCTACGCGAAAGGCGAGGACCAGTTTCCCGTCCTTGCGCCAGGCTTCATCGAGCGTGGTTTGGGGTGCCATGTCTGGGACGTCGACGGGAACGAGTACATCGAATACGGCATGGGCAACCGTTCTGTAGGGCTGGGGCACGCCTATCCGACCGTACTCAGAGCAGTGGAGGCGGCCCTCCACGGCGGCTCCAATTTCACGCGGCCCGCCAGGATCGAGGTCGACTGCGCCGAGACTTTCTTGGAGCTCGTCGGTGCGCAGATGGTGAAGTTCTGCAAGGACGGATCGGATGCGACTTCGGGGGCCGTCCGCCTTGCCCGCGCCTACACGGGTCGCGATCTCGTTGCCTGCTGCGCCGACCATCCTTTCTTTTCGACAGACGACTGGTTCATCGGAACCACGCCGATGAATGCCGGAATTCCGGAGGTGGTCCGAAACCTAACCGTCACTTTCCGTTACAACGACATCGCCAGCGTAAAGGATCTGTTCGACAGGCACCCCGGCAAGCTGGCCGCGCTCATCCTCGAGCCTTCCCGCGGCGACGATCCGGTGGACGGGTTCCTGCATCAAGTCCAGCGTCTCTGCAAGGAAAGGGGCGCGCTGCTTATTCTCGACGAGATGATCACCGGGTTCAGGTGGCATGTGGCCGGGGCGCAGAAGCTCTATGGCATCGATCCGGACTTGTCGACATTTGGCAAGGCGCTTGGTAACGGGTTTTCGGTCTCCGCCCTCGCGGGCAAACGCGAATACATGCGTCTCGGCGGCCTCGAACATACGGACCGCCCAAGGGTGTTTCTGCTGTCTACCACGCACGGCGCTGAGACCCATGCGCTTGCAGCGGCGATCGCGACCATGCGGACTTATCAAAACGAGTCCGTGATCGAACACCTGCACCGTCAGGGGACGAAACTGAGGGAGGGGATCGACGAGGTCGCCAGACGGCATGGGGTGGATGGGCACTTCAAGGTCGTCGGCCGTCCCTGCTGTCTGGCATATGCCACGCTCGACCCCAACGGCAAGCCGTCGCAGGCATACCGCTCGCTGTTCCTGCAGGAGACGATCCGGCGTGGAGTGCTCATGCCGTCGCTCGTCGTCAGCTACACTCACGACGACGCGGCAATCATGAAGACGATAGAAGTCGTCGACGGTGCGCTGGCGGTGTATGCGCGGGCCCTGGAATCGGGAACGAGCCGTTTCTTGGTAGGCCGCCCCTCGCAGGTCGTCTTCCGCCGTTTTAACAATGGCGATGAACGAGCTGAAATTACTACTCCAGAACCTCAAGCCACGAGCAATGCGACCAGGAGGCAATCAGAAACCCGGCTCGCGGTGACATCTTGACGCCGCGAAAGCATTGCTTTCTCGCATTTCCCTAAGTCCATTTCCCTAAGTCAAGGAAGGAGCCGTTTCCGCACAAGGCGACGGGATTTCACTTCGTTTTGGAATCGATAGGTAAGTCTGTCTGACAGACGAGGTATCAGGACACGGGCCTCGCTGGGACCTTCACAGGGCAGCTTGCTGCAGCGGAATCCGCCGGTCAATCTACAACGGGAACAGGCTCGGGGAAGGTGTGTCTGCCCACCCATTTGATGGCTTCCTCGATCGTATCGAAGTTCTTGTGCTGACCGCTCAGCAACCCGAATCCGGTCTCGAGGAACCATTTGCCTTTCGTGCAATAAGCTTCCTCATCGATCTGGGTAAGGACGGCAACCAGTTGGTCGGATTTCCACACCAGAACACCGGATTCTCCGCCCTCGACCGTTCCGATCCGCGCTTCGCTAAGCGAAAATCCACGAGCAATCTCTTCTTTGCCCACGTTGATGCTTCCCCAACTTCAAAATGGATTGTAAAAATCCGGCAGCTTGAATGGCTGCTTCTGGAGGTATCTTTTTCGGCCTTTTCGCCAACGGCGACTGACGAGTTTGTTAGCAGATCGCCCCGTGAGTTCAATGCCCTTTCACTCGATTTGTTCGTTGATCCACCGATAGTTTTTTTGCGAGAGAATGTGTGAGAACTTCTAAAGAATTTTGGCCTTTCGGAGCGTGAAAGCCTCGGCGAAATGCTCGGGTGCCCGGCATTCCATCCCACGCAACCTCGCAAGCCCGGCGAATGTCTCGCGGTCGAACCAGTCCTTGGAGCGCTGCGTCCCGAAGTGCTCATGGAGGAGTTCGATCTTGCGTTCCAGCACGGCGGCCGTGAGCGGCACGTAGGCATTGGGCTGGCTGAGGTCACCATCCCATTTCGGGATCTCGTATTCGAGCACCAAGTGATCGCGGAAGATGTTCCAGGTCAATTGGTTGACCTCCCGATGGTCCTGATGGGCGTCGAACCTGGCGTGGGTTAACACCACGTCGGGATGAACCCGTGATCTCACATCCATCAGCCACTGCTTTATCGATCGACTATGGGCGGGAAAGTAGCTGTCTTCGAAATCCGCAACGTCGACTGTGGACGAGCGCGATCCTTCGAGAAAGGCCTCGGCCGAAGCCCTTGCTTCCGCCGACCGCTGACCGCCTGCGCTCAGCACACACCAGTGGACGTCCAGTTTGACCCCCGATGCGATCAAGCCGAGTATCGTGCCACCCGCGCCGATCTCGATGTCGTCGGAATGCGCGCCAACACAGAGGATCGAGAGCTCCTCGCCGGGATGTGCGAGGCGAAGCCCTCTCATGAGGCGGCCAGTACCACGTTGCGTCTGTTTTTTTCGGCGGTGACCCTCATGTTCCAGGGCATGTCGCCTTTTTCGACCATGTCTTCGAGCGATTGCCAATCACGCAGCGTATCCATCGAACGCCAGAACCCCTCGTGTTTGTATGCCATCAGCATATTGTCATCGATCAGCCGCTTGAAGGGTTCGAGGACGAGTTCCTCGCCGTCGCGCATGTAGTCGAAGATTTCGGGGCGGAATACGAAGTAGCCGCCATTGATCCAGATCTCCGAGGTCTCCGTCGTGCGGAACTCGCGCACGCGGCCATCTTCCGCGATGTCGGCCAGGTGGTATGTCAGCGGCGCGTGCACGGCGAGGAAGCAGCCGATCTTGCCGCTGGCCTCGAACTTCGCGATCACATCATCGAGGTCGACGTCGGTCAGGCCGTCGGAATAATTGGCGAGAAACATCTTCTCGTTCCTGACGTGGTCCCGCGCAGCCCAGAGGCGTTCTCCGATGTTGCGCCAGATGCCTGTGTCGAGCAGGGTGATGCTCCAGTCCTTGACGGTGTCGCCAAGCAGCTTCACGTTCTCGCCCCCATGCGTGACCACGCAATCGGAAAAGGTCTGCGGCCGGGTGTTCAGGAAGAAATCCTTGATGACGTTGGCCTTGTAGCCCAGGCACAAGACGAACTCGTCATGCCCGTAGTCGCTATACCACTGCATGACGTGGCGCAGGATCGGCTGGTGGCCGAGCGGAATCATCGGCTTCGGTATGCTTTCGGAATAGTCGCGGATACGGGTCCCGCGGCCGCCGCAGAAGAGAATGACTTTCATCTCTGTAACTCCGATGGATCAATCACGGTCACGAAAGGAATTGGCACCACGAATTTCGCGTTCCAGGCGGCGACGTGGTGCATCTGCTGGATGATCTCGTCCTTAAGGTTCCACGGAAGGATCAGTATGTAGTCTGGCTTGGCCTGATCGATCGCGTGGATGGGCTTGATCGGGATATGCATGCCCGGCGTGAAGCGGCCGTGCTTGTAGGGATTGCGGTCCACCGTGAAGTCGAGGAAGTCGGTGCCGATGGCGCAGTAGTTGAGCAGCGTGTTGCCTTTGCCAGGCGCGCCATAACCGCAAATCGTCTTGCCCTCGTTCTTGGCCGAGACCAGGAACGCGAGGAGATCGCGCTTCGCGCGCTGCGCCTTGTAGGCGAACGAGGTGTAGGTCGTCATTTCCGTCAACCCATGCCTCTTTTCGCGGTCGAGGAGTTCGGCGACACGGTCATCTGTGGCCCAGCTGCTGTCCTCGTTGGCGAGATAGACGCGAAGCGACCCGCCATGGGTGGGCAGTTCCTCGACGTCGATCAGCCGCAGTCCGTGGCGGGCCGCCATCAGGTCGATCGTCAGCAGCGAGAAATATGAAAAATGCTCGTGGTAGATGGTGTCGAACTGGTTTTCGGCCATCAGCCGTTCGATATGCGGGAATTCGAGGGTGACCACACCCTCTGGTTGGAGCAAGATTTTTATCCCGGCGACGAAGTCGTTCAGGTCGGGCACCTGAGCCAAAACGTTGTTGCCAATAATGAGATCCGCGCGCAGTCCTTCGGCCACCATCTGAAGTGCCAGCCGTACTCCGAAGAAGTCGACCCGGGTGGGCACGCCCTTCTCGATCGCCGCGCGCGCGACATTGGCGGCCGGCTCGACACCCAGGACGGGAACGCCGAGTGGCAGGAAGTGCTGCAGCAGGTAACCGTCATTGCTTGCCAGTTCCACCGCAAAGCTGTGGGCGCCAAGTCCAAGGCGCTTCGTTATCGCCTCGCAATAGGCTTTCGAATGGGCCACCCAGCTTGTCGAAAAGGAAGAGAAATAGGCGTATTCGCTGAAGATGGTCTCGGGGCTCACATACTCCTTGAGCTGCACCAGGTAGCAGCTCTCGCAAACCAGGACGTTGAGCGGAAAATAGAGTTCCATCTGGTCAAGCTGGTCGGCCCGCAGGAAGCTCTCGCATGGAGGCGACATGCCCAGGTCGACCAGTGTGTGGCGCAGGCGCGATCCACAGAGCCTGCAACCGACACCAGGGTGTACCTTGTTGTAGTCGCGAACAATTTCGACAGCCTCAATGTTCATTCCGTACTCCTGTCGCGATGGCGGCTTGAAAAACGGAAGCGCGGTGGCCTGACGATGAACCTGTGCCCGCCGCGCCTCCGTAGGAAGGCTCTCTTTTGGGAGAGTGCTCTTGGTGAGTGCTTCTTTTGCGTCGCAGGTTAGGACGGAGCGCCCAAGGGTTCGATTTGCCAATCCGTTGGGAGCCTTAATCCTTATAGCGAAACGGCGGGCGCATTGGCCGCCGTCAGGACCACCGAACGGGTAGTACGGCCGGCCCGGCATACCGCGATCGGAGAGGCCCTCTAAGGCTTAGGTAGCTCTTCCAGCCGGGCACGCCGTGCCGACAATCGGACTGCCGGTCCTTGCCCGGCCATTGGGGGTTAGGGCGATGCAGTTTACCGAGACTGAGCTGAAGGGTGTCTGGCTGATCGAGCCGACGCCGGTGATTGACGACCGCGGTTCCTTCACCCGCCTCTTCTGCGAAAAAGAGATGGCCGATTGCGGGCTGGCGACACGCTTTGTCCAGCACAGCCGGGCACGTTCGGTCAGAAAGGGAACCCTCCGGGGGCTGCACTATCAGGAGGATCCGTACACCGAGGTGAAGGTCGTCTCCTGTGTCCGCGGCGCGATTTTCGATGTTGTCGTTGACCTGCGCCCGAACTCACCGACACGATACAACTGGCTGGCCTTCGAGCTGACGCCCGAAAACATGAAACAGGTCTACATCCCTGCCGGCTTCGCCCACGGGCTCCAGACCCTGACGGATGATGCCGAGGTCTCATACCTCATATCGCAGTTCTATACGCCTCACGCATCGACGGGCGTCCGCTACAACGACCCTGCCTTTTCGATAGCCTGGCCTTTGATGCCGACGGCGATGTCGGAAAGGGACAGGACGTGGCCGCTGCTCAAGCAGCGGACTGCCGCCGGGGCCTTATGAAGCCGCGCCCAGTATCCCGTGATCCGACAAGAGTTTCGCCGCGGCGGCCAGTTCCCTGAATGGCAGGCCCGAGCGTTCCGCCATCGCCAGAAGCGAATGCTGCCCGTCGGCGAGATTTAACACCCAGAGCAGGGACATCGAGGTGGCGCCCGAAGATTTCTGCCCTCCCAGCGCGGCGTAGAGGCCGCGCTTGCCGAGTTGTGGTTCGCCCTTGGGAAAGAGGTTCAACGGCGTCCAGTCCTCTTCGACGATGTCGATCACATCCGTCAGAATGCGGAAGGAATCCTCCAGGTGCTCCGGCTTGATGAAGTCGAGATTGTCGGCAGACGTGTGGTATTCGGGGAAAGTGCCGTGCACGCTCCGCTGGAACATGCCGACCGGAAGATTGAAGCCGGGCGAACAATATTGCCTCTCGTCATAGCCGTAAGGGGAGAAATCCATCAGCTTTGCCCCGGCTTCACGTCCGAGCACATGGGCCATGGCGCGGTCGATGAAGGCGTCGCCGCGGCGGCTGCGCTTGTATGCCGGGCGTCCTGCATCACCTAGGCATGAAAGCACCAGACCGTGGTCGATGAGATGTGTCCGGTCTTCGTTGCGGGACAGCCACGCGAGCGCGCCGATCGTGCCCGGAGCGAACAGGAAGCGGTAGCTGTATCGTGTTTTCCTTGCCTTCAGGCTCCGCGCAAGGGTCGCCAGCAGGGCCAGGCCTGAACAGTTGTCGTTGGCCAGCGACGGATGGCAGATGTGTGCCGAAAGCAGGAATTCCCGCTCCGTCTGCCCGCGGTGCAGATATTCGCCGTAGGTGAGGCTTCCGTCCTCGAGTTCGGCATCGATCTCCACCCGGTAGAGACCCTCGGGCATCTTGGCCACACGGTCGTGGGCTACGCAGAAGCCCCATGTCGGGGCGAAGTAGGAGGTGCGGTAGGGGATCAAGTCCGGCTGTTCGGGCAATGTATGAATATGCCGCCTCAATTCGTCGAGCGGCAGGGTCCCCTTGACGGGCATGCTGTAGTTGACGACGTGCAGATTGGAGTCGGCAAAGTCCACGACCGTTTGCCCGTCCGGGCCCGTAATGCTCGCCGAGCGGATGCTCCACTCCTGTGGGACAGTCCAGTCGAACAGTTGCGTCCCGGTGGGCACCTCATGCCGTTCCAGGTCAACGTGCTCCGACAGCATATCCAGCGTTCGTCGCACACCGTCTCCGGTGATGCTCCTGCAAATCGGAAAGAGACGTTCCGCCAAGGCATAGATTTCCTGGCCGACGCCGGTGGAAAACGGCGGCAGGCCCAGTCTGTCGGGGTTCAAATGTTCCATTCCGGCTAACCCGCCGCCGCCAGCCTTCGCCGAGGTTCGGTGACCCGCATCCGCTGGTCGAGAAGTCCGTTGGCCAGAAGGTACCGGATGTGACCAATGCGCTGGAAGCGCGGCCCCTCGAATTCGTCGAGAGTGACATTCGACTTGCTATAGGCCTGGTAAAGTTGCTCGGCGCCCCTGCGCGCATCCCATTGCGGCTTGAAGGCAGGAAGAGCGCGCGCGATCTTGTCGAAGTTGACACGGTAGGACCGCTTGTCGGGCCCAGCATCCGCCGCGAATTCAAGCCGGCAGCCCGGCACGACTTCGGCGACAATCTCGGCTATGTCGCGGATCCTGTAGTTGTGGTCCGTCCGTCCGACATTGAAGGCCTCGTTGTGGATGATCTCGCGCGGCGCTTCCAGTCCGGCGATGAACGCCCTTGAAATGTCCTCGATGTGGACGATCGGCCGCCACGGTGTCCCGTCGGACTTCAGGAGGATCACGCCTTTGGTGATGGCCCAGGCGACCAGATTGTTCAGCACGATGTCGAAGCGGAGCCGGGGCGACAGGCCGTAGGCCGTGGCGGGCCGGAAATAGGTGGGAGAGAAGCTGCTGTCGGCCAGTTCTGAAATATCCCGTTCCGAAAGCACCTTGGACCAGCCATAGGCCGTAACCGGGTTCAGCACGGCCGTTTCGTCGACCATTCCGTCGCCCGCCTGTCCGTAGTTGCTGCACGATGACGCAAGCAGGAAGCGCGACACGCCGGCCTCCTTGGCCGCCTTTGCGAAACGGACGGTGCCCCTGTGGTTGATCTCGTAGGTGATGCCCGGATCCAGATCGGACAGTGGATCGTTAGAAAGAGCCGCCAGGTGGATGACGGCATCGAACCCTTCGAGGTCGCGCGCATCCACATCCCTGACGTCCTTCAGGATGGACGGAACGGAAGCCTGCTCCCCGCCCGAAGCAAAGGTGCAGCGCCGGTACAGATCGCTGTCGTAACCCGTCACCGAGTGCCCCGCGCTGAGCAGCATCGGCACCATTACCGAGCCGATATAGCCTTGATGGCCGGTTACCATGACTTTCATCGCACACCTTTTTGTCGAGCGGATATGATCGCGCAGAGGCTACTTGGGCTGAAAACAGTGAGGGAGAACGCTAATGGGCGATCAGGATGCCCCGTTGGACGAAGCTTCGCCGCCGGCTACCTCTTTCGGGTGGTGCGCGCCTAATCCTTTCGGAGGATTAGAGGACGGTCGCCGTATTGCGAGCTTCTATCAGCCTAATCATCGGCCCTTCCCGATCCGAGAGGGAAGTCCATCCGATGCAGATGTGGCTTGCAACTGCCACGGCGATATCCACGGTCCTACTTCTTTCGGCTGCCCGGCGAGCAGCCGCGTGGCCTTCTTAACCGAAAGACTGAAAAGAAATCGCGCCGCGCATGTGGAAAGATAATCGCAAAGTTGATCGGCCTACCGAAACGATCGCTGAGCCGGGCGGTTTCCCGCTAAGGGACGTCGCGGCATGGGAACATGGATGGTCTCACGTTCCGCAACGCTTCAAGACAGTAGCAACCGCATCGGATCAATCGACGCGCTGAGATGTTTCGCAATGACCGCCGTGGTGGCCCAGCACAACGGCCTCCTGCCCTTCGGGTGGACCGGGGTCTGGTTGTTTTTCGTCATCTCTGGTTACGTCGTGACCGTTGCGTTGCTTGGCCGACAGTCTGATTTGCCTGCAAGACGGGGTCTGGCAAGATTTTTCCGCCGCAGAGCCCTCCGGATCGTACCGGTCTACTATGCCTATGTCGGCTTGGGCGTGCTGGTTTGCCTCGCCACCGGAGCCGGCACAGATATTGTTGCCGTGGGGTCGCTGCTGGGCTTCATCAACAATGTCGCCATGGTGCTCGGACGCGGCGAGCTTCCATCGTGGCCAGTAGGGCATTTGTGGACGATTTCAATCGAGATGCAGTTTTATGCCGTCTACGGGTTGCTTTGGTTCCTGGCGTCCCGCCGCACTGTGGTAGTTCTCTTGCTGGTCGCGCTTCTCGCTTCCCCTGTGCTGCGCCTGGCGGCTTCTTTCCTGGTGGCCCACCTTGGATGGGACAGCGAAGCCAGCGCCTACGCAATCTATTCGGGTTCTTTCCTGCATACCGATTCGTTCGCGACGGGCGCGCTGCTGGCCTTGGCGAACCAACGGGGGGTTCTCGGCAGAATCGCACGCCCGCTTGCCGTTGCAGGCGGCGTCACGCTTGCGATCTACGCTTTTGTCTATATCGGCCTGAACTATGCTGCAGGCGATCGAGGCCTGGACGTGTTCCGCAACGTTCTATCCGGTATCCTCTGGGGTCAGTATCGCCAGGTCTTCCTCTATACCGCCATGGCGGCGGCCGCCGGCGGGTCGGTTGCGCTGGCGGCCACTAGGGACCCGTTGATCGATTGGTTTGTCAGGTCGCGGCTACTGCAGCGCATCGGAGAAATCTCCTACGGGGCTTATGTCTACCATCCGCTCGCGATAACGGTCTCCATCCTTCTCATGTCGGCATTTTTCCAGCTGCCGCCGGAAAATTGGTCCATCGGATGGAAAATCACTCGCTTTCTCGCCTCTTACATGCTGACATTGACCACCGCCGAGCTTTCGTTCCGCTATTTCGAAAGCCGCTTCACCCGCCGCCACCAACACGGGCCGCCGCGGTTCCGCACAGATCCGCTGCCGTCCGCCAAGGGCACTACTTTGGTCTGAATCGAGATCCCGCTGATCACGCGTCGGTCATCGACCCGCTCCACGCAATGCAACAACCTCAGTCTTCTCGCCCAAGGCGGTGTCCTATAGTCCGAAGACAAACAGTGCCCGACCGGCTTCGATCGCGATGACCTGCCGACCGTCCACGATAAACGAGATCGGAGCCGCTCTCGTTTCTCCGCCAAGCGGCACGCGCCAAAGCTCACGGCCTGTCGCTGAATCGAGTGCGAACAAGACTCCGCCGGAGGCGCCGAACACCAACCCGCCAGCCGTCGCGAGCAGGCCACTATAGCCTGAGTCCTTTGCGGAGGGCGAGTGGAACTCCCAGCGCCTCTCACCGGTGGCGGCATCGAGCGCTCGCACGGCCCGCAAGGGCGGAGCGACCCACTGGGCTCCGCTGCCGACAAACAGTCCTCCCTGGCCTCGCTCGACATGATCATCATCGGTCTTTGAAAAAACCGACGCCCCCTCGGTCGTTGGCACGAAGACCAGCCCTAGGCTTTGGTCGAAGGCCGGATTTTGCCAGTTCGTTCCGCCTCCTCCTGGTTTTATCAGGCGCCCCGCCGTCGAAACATTCGCGGAAGGGATCGGCCGACCCTTGGCATCAAGGCCGTTTGCCCAATTCTGCTCGACAAAGTTCACGCCGGTCAGGAACTCGCCCGTAGCCCGGTCGAGCACATAGTAGAATCCATTCCTGTTTGCCCAACAAATCACCTTGCGGCTGACGCCGTTGAGGGTGAGGTTGGCGAGGATCGGCGTCTGGTTCGAGTCCCAATCGTGCTCGTCATGCGGCATGAACTGGAAGTGCCAGGCGAGTTTCCCGGTGCTCGCATGCAGCGCGATCACGCTGTCGGTGAACAAGTTGTCGCCTGGCCGTGTGTCACCGGCATAGTCAGGAGCCGGGTTGCCCACGCCCCAGTAAAGCAGATCGAGCGTGGGGTCATAGCTGCCCGTCACCCATGTCGGACCACCACCGGTTCTCCAGGCGTCGCTCTCCCACGTCTCGTGCCCCTGCTCGCCGGGACCGGGGATGGTATAGAACTTCCACAACTGCTTGCCGCTCGCGGGATCATAAGCGGCCAGAAATCCGCGAATGCCGTATTCGCCGCCGGCGACGCCGACCACGACGGCGTTGTTCACGACCAGAGGCGCCCCGGTCATCGTGAAGCCTTCGGAGGGCTTGGCAACCTCGGTTTCCCAGGTTTCCTTCCCGGTATTGGCATCGACGGCGACCAGAACGCCGTCCAACGTACCCATGAAGAGCGTGTGGCCAAGAACGGCAAGCCCCCGGTTTATCCGGCCACAGCACATCGGCAGGTTATCGGCGACAGGCCTGTCGTACTTCCAGATCACCTTGCCCGCATTGGCGTCGAAGGCAACGATGCTGGCCGGCGGCTCGCTGGTGAAGAGCGTTCCGCCGATGACGAGGGGCGTTGCCTCCAAAATCAGGTCATTGGTATCGAACTGGCCTATCCAGCGGAAGTGAAGCCGTGAGACGTTCTCCTTTGTGATTTCGGTAAGCGGCGAATAGCGCCAACCATCCAATGATCCCGAGTAGGTCAACCATTGGCCCGAATTCGCAGCGAGCAGGTCGTCGCTCTTCACGCGGATGTCGAGGCGAGGCGCATTGTCGTTGCTCTTGGCCACATGCTCGGCCTGGAGCGATCGGATGTAGCTGACAACTCTCCAGCGGTCGTCGAACGAAAGATCCGCGTGAGAAGTCATGGGGGTGTTCGGAACTCCGTCCCGCACGACCTTGTAAATGGCAAAATCGCTGTCGCCGTGCCTGAGCGAGCGGTCGAGAAGCGGAGCGTGTGTGCCCGATCCGTCGTGGCAGGCCGCGCATTTGCTGCGAAATATTCCGGCGCCGGCGGCCCGGTCCTCGGCGCTGACAAAGGGATTGATGATCGCCGCATCCAGCGAGCGCGCCTCCGTCACCGCTGGTGTCAGGGTGAACCCGCTCGAGGGGTTCGTCATGCGCAGGAGCTCGGACCAAGACAGATCCGCGACACCCCCGAAAGCCTTTCGGCCGTAAAGCTCAACCCGCCAGGTCAGGGAATGCCAAAACTTCGTACTGCTCACCTCTCCCGAATATTCCCGCAGATTGTCGTATAGTACAATTCCGAAAGCTATGGCGGTTACTATCACCAGTATGAACGAAGATCTGACAAGTGATAATCTTCTCTTAGTCGCGGCACTCATAGCACTTTACCACTTCGAGAATCTGCCATAGACACATTCGAGGGATCTTCCCAACAGCAGCCCGATGTCGAACAGCGCAGGCCGTGGCGATGAGGGCGCGGGGGCGAGCCCGGTACCTGCGTCGTGATTTGGCTGGAGGTTGGGCCGCGCAGATTTCGCCACAGGAGTCGATGCCGCACAGCTATCTGGTTGAATCCACAAAGCGATACTATTTCGCATTGCCGATTGATACCGCCAGGTGTTGAAATTTCCGTTACAAGGAAAGCCCGTCAAGGCCGAATTCGGGCGTTCCTGCGCATGTTGGCCAACAGCCGATCGCATTGCCAAACCTCTGTAGGACCTTGAGCGTTTCACCGTTTCATGGAAGCGCCGAAACCGCCCTAACTCTTTGTTTTGGCGCAATTCCGGACGGAAAACCGCTACGCGCTGTTGCTGGAATTGCCCCAGAGTCGTCGTCGATTACTTGTCCCACTTGCCGCACGGCATACCTCAGCAAACCACACTGGAGAGAAGGCGATGTTCCTGCCCTTCTATCTGGCTCCCGAAATCGGCGAGCCGCTCACCTATCGCCTTTTCAAACTTTTCAAGGTCTGCCGCCAACTGCGAGAACTGCGCGATGAGCCTGTCGACATCCAATGTTTCGACACTCTGGCAGTACGCGCCCAATCCCATTTGATCCATAAGCACGTCGTTCTTGCTGGCGTAGCCAAGCGAGATGGTCGGCCTGCGCATCTTCAGTGCACAGACGATGTTGTGGAAGCGCGTGGCCACGACCACGTCGGTGTGCGCCATCTGCTCCATCACGTCGCCGAGCGAATGGACCTGTCTATGCGCCAGCCTCGAGTCGGGCCTTTGGCTCCTCACGGCCGCCATGACGGCATCGACGGCGATGCTGTCTTCGTCATCGCCGGTAAGAAGCCGGACGTCATGCCCGCTGTCCAGCAGGTGGACGACGAAAATTGCCAGCTTGCCGATGTAGCGCGAAAAGATCGACTGGCCACCTTCGGCAAAACCATACCAGCCGCGATAGGCCATGACGCCGACCCCCACCCTCACCGCCTTCGAAACTGTCCGGGGAACAGGAACTGGTGCGGGCAGCCCAAAGGCCAGGTCCGGATAGATCGCATCGCTACGAGTATCGAAGCCGGCACTCTCCATGAACTGCCTGGACTGGGGGTCCCGATAGGACCTGTAGTGGGCAAGCCGGGCCGCCGAAACCATCAGGAAGCGGCTGAGGCGGTTCCTGATTGGGCCTGCTCCAATGCTGACGAAGGCAACGCGTGTGCCGGCAAGCCGGGCAGCCAGGCACCATTTCAGGATGTCATAGGGCATTCCCGCGGGCCTTTCGCCGAAATCATCCAGAATTCCGGTGCCCGGAAAAATCATCACATCCGCCTGGCGAATGTGCCTGAACGCTCGCACGAAATCAGCTAGCTTTCCCGGAATCTTCAGGAACAGCCGGTTTAGTCTTCCGGACAGCCCGCTTGCCGGACCGTTCCGGCGTATCGGCAAGGTATCGATCCCGAACGTCGCTTTGACGATCTCAGGATCCCGGCAGATACATGAAAGTTCCGCCTCCGGCCGTTCCCGCTTGAGGAACCCGAGCATAGCCTCGAGCGAGCCTTCATTGCCGAGATTGCCGCAGCCGAAAAGTCCGAACAGGACTATTCTTTGACGCTTCCCGCGCAGGCCGGTGCCGTGGCCGATCATGTAGTGACACGCCGGCCTGGTTGCGTCGGCGATCACGAGGCGGTCAAAGCGGTCGGCGTCATTGGTGGCGGTCATTGGCTTTGCACCGGCGGCGAGCGGAGCTCCAGCAGCCAGTCGGCGTGATTGCCTTTTGGCGCATCGAAGTACCGGGCCTGAGCGGAAAATGGCGATCCGGGCACTGTTTCGCTCCCTCCGCTGGAGGGATCGACCCAGCGAGCCGAGACCTGCGGACCGGCGAGCTTTGCGAGATCGAGGGTGACGCCCCTTCCAGCGGTCAGATAGACAAGCGCGAGCGAGCCATCTCTCGTCCGCGCTGCCAGCGTGCGGGCGTGGTAGCTGCCCTGCCCTGCGATCAACAGATCGTCCCAGGTGTCGGGTTCCAGGTCCCACCATCTGATGGACGAGAAATATTCATGCAGGATCTGCATGCTCCGTGCACCGGGACTGTCGAGGGCCTTTTGCCAGGTCAAGTCTCCAGACCAAAGGCCCGGGCCGCCGAAATGCCAGATCGGGTTATTGCCGTAGAGGTGCCCGAAAGCACCGGAGAGGATTGCCTGGTAGGCCTGGACGCGAACCTGGACCTGGTCGGCATCATGTTCGAACTCGTAGGCGCTCTCCATCAGGAAGAAGGGCATGCCCCTGCCGGCATCATGCTCCCTGATCGCTGCCGCATAGACGGGGCCGTACGTGTAGACGTTGTTCAACCTCAGCCAGGGCTCGTGCCCCCAGAATTCCAGGGGAGCCGTTTCAGGGGCGCCGTGGACCGTGCTGAGAGCATCCGGATCCTCTTTCATGACGCCTTGGGCGACGGCGCGGACCAGTTCCTTGTCCGGAGGATCGTAGTCGCCGCCATTGACCCACATGATGTTGTCGAAACGCCGGTAACGGCTGCCGACAAAATGGCCGTAGGCGGCGAGGCTTGCCCGCCCTGCAGCCGCCATTTCCTGATACCAGCCGTCAGCATCGCCGCCATATCCGAGATATGCCGGAACCAGCAGCACCAGGAAGCCGAGATCGCATGCTTTCTGCAGGACGCGGTCGGCATGAGCGAAATAGGCCTCGGTCGGAGCGACGAAATCTCCGCCTTCCGCGAACGGCCTTTCGCCATAGACGTTTGCCGGCGCATTGCGGGAGAAGCGGTGCTCGAGAAGGTTGACCAGTATCGTATTGAACCCGCGCACCTTGCGGTCCTCGAGATAAAGGGAGGCTTCCTCATCCGTCAGATCGGCGATGAGCGACCAGGCCGAGTCGCCTTGCATGAAGAACGGACGACCATCGCGGTCGACCGGATAGGCCTTTCCAGGCTCGACCCTGAGCGGGAACTGCGTCCTGCCGATGCCCTCGCATGCCGAACCCGCGGTCGACATGACCGCGAATGCGATGATGGCGATGAGCATGGAGGCGAGACGCGTTACCATGATGTCCAACTTCCAGCCGGTCTCCTGCTAGCCCGGGGCCGGCACCGCAGATGTTTCACGGGTCGAAGTGTATCGGGAGCTAAACTCCGACGAAGTGACAATGCCGTAGGCGATCATCTCTCGCGTCATGGATCCATCTCGCAACTGAGCTACATACGTCTCCATCCCGTAACCGTCGGCGCTGCGGCCAAGGAGCAACTGGAAAAGAAAATTGACATAGGTGCCATCGGTCAGTCCGATCGTCGCGTATTTCGCTTTGAAATCGTCCGTGCGCATCATTTCCAGGATCATGTCGACAAGCTTGCTGTTGCCGCTTTCCAGCGCTGCCGACCAGCGCTCGACGCTGGCCGCGTCGCCTTCATGGCCGAGGATGAGGCAGTAGGCGAAGCTCGCTTGCCTGACATAGACCGACTTGCCGGCAGCCGTGGTTTGGGGATCGCATTGCCGAAGCGGCTTGGGAGGCGGCTGCGGGCCACGGACCAGGTCACGGACCGTCCTGTAGGCAGGCTTCGGTTCGTCGGCTCTCCATTTGCCATCGGACGCCGCGGTAAGCCTTACCAATCCCATCTTGGCTTCGAAGCTTGGCGCCCAGTAAGTTTCGTCGAGCAACTCATAGATATGCGCGGCCTCGACTTTGTACTTCTCGCTTAGCTCGCGCAGTCGCGTCATCGTCTGCTTGATGCCGTCGGCCTGTTGCCGCTCGCTGCGCTGACTTCCATAGGGATTGTTGAATTCGGTGACCCAGATCGGCTTGCCGTAGCCCGCGATCTCGCGGAAGGCCCATTCCGGGTCGTCACCGTACATGTGCCAGACCGAGATGTCCCAAACGATCCCGTCCTGCTTCATCCGCGCGAAGGCGCCGGTGTGCCCCCAACCGGCGGTGCCCATCGCCTTCCTGATGCCCGGATCGACCTCTGTCATGCCTTCTGACAGACCCCTGAGGACGGCGCTCACCTTCACCCAGCGCGGACCGTAGTAATCGAGCGCTCCCGTTCCTCCTGCGGGCCCCCATGCACAGGGATATTGGGTACCGTCGTCGCGTTTCTCGCAGGGCTTGATGATGGCGTAGGTCTCCATCTCGTTGCCGAGTTCCCAAACACGGATGTCGTCCTTGAACCTTTTTCCCAGAGCGATCGCCAATTTCCGGCTCTTGCCATAGAGTTCCTGCGGACTGTCCTTGTCCAGATCCATCCCCGCCGGGGTGATCACAGGTAGAATTTCGATCCCTCTCGCCTTTCCGGCATCGACCAGGGTGGCAAGCGAATCGGCGTTATCCTCGCCCGCAACATTCACCCGGTAGGAATTGAGCCCGAGGTCCTTGAGGAAGTCGAGCTGCCTTTCGACCGGAATGCCGGGGTAGGCCGTTATCGGATGTCCGTTGACGCCCCAGAGGAGATCAGCAGAAGCAGGCGCAACGGTCGCCAGCAGGCAGGCCACGGCGGTCACAAAACGAACGGACATGGCAAGATCCTCCCTGCCCGATTGCAAATTCAGACCGGATAGTCGGGATTGCGATCACGGGTAGCAATTTGCCCATACGGATGAATGGGTTGCCCACCCTACCCCTTTCGGACGTAACCCTAATCTGAGGCTGCGCCGTTGTGGCAGCCGCCGGTTGGACGACCTTGGTCAACCGCCAACCTCGAGTGGTCGCCGGTTCCGTTGGCGTTTTATGGCCCTGCGGATGAATTCCAGAATTGGTTTTTCCAGCAAGATGTGGGTGAGCACACCGATGATGATGCATACGCATATGACCGCAGGAACGAAGGGAACCTGCGAAACGCCTCCAACAAATGTCGACTTGATCACCCAGCCATATGCCAGCATCACGAAGACGTGAGTGAGATATAGCGCGTAGGATGCGTCGCCAAGCAGCACCGCTGCTCGTCCTGCCCAGGATTGCGGCCGCCCGACGTTGAGAAAAGCCGCCACGATCAGGGTCGCCGGAAGACCCCAGAAGATGACCCGGGAAGCCTCAGACAGACCCTCGGGATGCACCGCGCCGATCGAAGCCACGGCGATCGCGAGAAAGCCGAGCATGCTGACAATTGGCCGGACCCTCCATTTTCCGCCAACGGAAAACAACAATGCCAGAACGATACCGAAACAGAACTCCAGCACGAGAGGGCTGGAGACGAAATCCGCGAACACCCGACTCTGAATTTGTAGTCCAAACACAACACCGAGAACCATCGCGATGATGGTTGCGATCGCAGTGAAATGCATCTTGCCCAACGTAAGGAATATCGAAAATATGAGGTAGAAGTATATTTCGTAGGAAAGCGTCCAAGCAACGAAGACGAGCTTGTCCCCGGGGAACAAAAATATCGAATTCGCGATCACGGACAGGTCGATATTCATATTTCTAAGAAAGCCGACCGCCGATATTGCGATGATGCCGGCGCTGCATATCCAGTACAACGGGAATATGCGCGTTGCCCGCTTGACGATGAAATCCTTCGGGGAATCGGGGGAGCGACCGGGTGGAAAGCTCACATAGACCATGATGAAGCCGCTGATCACGAAGAACAGATCGACCCCAGCCCCGCCGGACGTGGCTATCCAGGAAGGAGTGAAGCGCCCTGCCGATCCGTATGACATTTCGAGGGTATGGCGAACTATGACAACAAAGGCAGCAATGGCGCGAAGCATTTGTAGCCCATACAGCTCGCGATCCAGCCTGTTCATCACGTCCCCCTGCATGCCAGAACAAGGTCAGTGGCTTAGGCGCGGCTGCAAAACAACATATCACTCCGGCGAGGCCTGCTACGTCGTAAGGATATGGTGGTTGGCCGCGACAGAGCGGGCGTCGAGGGCAGGCAACGCCGGCGAGCCATGCCAGAAACGAGGTCCGCTGGTCGTCAAGCAGACCGTGATCTGGACAGCTAAGACCTGTTCTCCAATTTGCCGCCCGAGGTGGTTGTCGCGCGGGGCGTTGATGGTCAGCCATCCTGGCGTTCGTCAGGTTCAATCAAACGTCGGACCTACGCCCTTTTGGCCGCTACTCCGGTCAGGCTATCTGTGGTCTTTCTGCCAGTCTCCTAGCGGGACCGGTAGCGCTGTCCTGGCGCCGCCGACATTCGGGATGGCCATGAACACTGTCAGACGCGCACTTCTTCTGAGCTCAGGCGAACGCTACCTTACAATCGCTTTCAATTTCGCCACCATGGCCGCCGTTTCCCGCATTCTGACTCCTGGCGAAGTCGGGGTCTCGGTAATCTGCCTGGCGATCCTTGGGATGGCGATGTCCGCGCGCGAATTCGCCAGTTCCAGCTTCATTATCCAGCATCCTTCCCTGAGCCGCAAAGACATCCGCGGCGCATTCAGTCTGATGCTCACGGTCTCGCTGGGGATCTCGGTCCTCCTCGTGGCAGCCGCCCCGGCACTGGCGTCCTCTTTCGGCGAAAAAGAGTTGGTTCCCTATCTAAGGGTGGTATCCGTTTGCGTGGTTGTCGACACGGTGGCCATCCAGGTGATCGCCCTGTTGCGGCGCGACATGGCTTTTGGCAAGGTTGCCCTGATCAACGTTTCCGGAGCTGCGACGGCAGGAATTGCGACCGTCGTGCTGGCGCTGGCGGGATTCAGCTACATGAGCTTTGCCTGGGCATGGTTTGCATGCAGCGTCGTCACAGCGCTTCTTGCCCTCGTGCTTTGGCCACACTTGTGGATGTTCAAGCCGACGATCAGCCAATGGCGCGGAATGACCGCTTTTGGCGGCTACAACGGAGCGATGGTGCTTCTGTCGAAAGCATATGAGGCGCTCCCCCCCTTGCTGCTGGGCCGGATGATATCGCCAGGGGCGGCCGCCTTGTTCAGCCGTGGCCTCACGGTATGCCAGATACCCGACAAATTGATCCTCGGCGGGGCCATATCCGTCGTTCTTCCCGCCTTTTCACAGTCACTGAGGGAAGGCACCGACCTGAAACGACCATACTTGGGCGCGCTCGAAATGATCACCTGCCTTCATTGGCCAGTGCTGCTGGCGCTTGCCGCGCTCGCGTATCCGGCTGTTGACATATTGCTCGGCCATCAGTGGAGGGAGGCAGCCCTGCTGGTGCAGATCATCGCCGTCGCGTCGTTGTTTTCCTTCAGCTTCGAACTGAACTACCCGGTGATGGTCGCTATGGGCTCGATTAAGGACATGTTCCTGAGGACGCTGATCGTCGTTCCCGTCTCCATCGCAGTCATGGCGGTGGCTATCCTGTCTGCCGGACTGCATGGCGCCGCATTGAGCCTAATGTTCATCATACCGTTCCAGGCTTTTGTGACTCTGAGTTTCGTGCGCCGACGGCTTTCGATCAAATGGCGCGAACTGGCGACCGCGGTGGGCAAGAGCGCTGCCGTCGCTGCGGCGAGCATAGTCGGCCCGGCCGCCGTTCTGATGGCCAATGGCTTCGACTTTCAGCTTTCACTTGGCCAGGCCATCCTCGCCGGTGCGCTTGCCGCAGCGGGATGGATATGTGGCTTGGTGGCCACGCGTCATCCGCTGCTGGACGAAATGCTAGGCGCCCTGCGGATCTTCCGACACGCGGCCGCGCTGCGGTTCAGCTTCTGACCGAACCTCACCGAATCCATTTGCGATTCCGGACGCACAGCGCCGATTGCCGGTCTTCAGCGCGAACGGTGAAGCGCGCCAAACGCCGTGTTCATCGAGGCCCGCCCGAAACGACCGCAGCCATCCGGCTGAGGGCTCCCCGAGTGCGGAACAGGTAATGGACCGGAGGCAATATCGCCAAGGTGGGGTCCAAGCCGAGGCTGTACCTCAATAATCCGATCCCTGCAGACAGCTTGCCCCTGTAAAAATGCGATGCCGCCGACCAGAAGGCCGTCGCCGCGATCTGCCGCGTGGCACTGCGGTGCAAACCTTTCGCGCCGGCGATGTCCCAGCCTTCCTGGCAAAAGAAGCTGTTGAATGCCGCCTCGCGCTCCTGGAGGTCCCTAAGTTTATCATCCCATAGTACACTCAGCTGGTTCGTGACATGCATGCGCTGCGCCACGAGTGCTCCGCGCAGCTTTGCAACGGCCCCCATGCAGGCAAGCCGCATGACCATTTCCAGATCATCCATATGTGTCAGGTTGGCGCGGTAGTGGCCGACCGATTTCTGGACGAGTGTACGGACGAGAATCGCATGCGCGCCAGAGTTTTCTCCGGCAGTACCACAGCATTGGCCTATATAGTCGCGTCCGCTCAACAGCGTCCCACCCTCAGGCTGCGGCTCCAGTTCCGGTGGTATGTCACCTACGAAAGGTTTCGAACTGGCCCCGAGGACGAAGGCCGCTTCCGGGCAGCGTTCCAGAACCTCAATACCGCTGCGGAGCGCGCCGGGCACAAGAATGTCGTCGGCACACAGGATCATGAAATAGTCAGCTCGCGCCCGATCGATACCCTCGTTGAAAGACGCGTGAGGCCCAAGATTGGTCTCGTGGCACACGACCTCGATCCTGCTGTCCTTTTCGGCCAGCCGACGCGCAACTTCGATGCTGTTGTCGCTGGAGGCATTGTCGATGATCAGTACCCTGAGATCGTCGACATCCTGGGCGACAATGCTGTTCACGCATTGCGGCAGGTAATGCGCGTAGTTGTAGCACGGAATGACGACATCGACGCTGGTCACTTCATCTCCTTACGCCCCAGCAGCAGGGGACCTGACCGCTGCGCGAGTTCGTCGCAACACGGCATCAGCACCGGTGCTGCCGAGTATAGAGCGGCGGGCCAGTTGCGCATTTCGGCAAATTGGTTGGGCAGATACAACATTCGGCCTAGGGTATTCGATGTCCCGCTTGCAGATCGCGTAGCGTATTTCCAGCCGCGTGCATGCCCAGGAGATCCTTCCATTGCTGCAGGAACCGATCCTTGGTTGCTGCCGCCGCCGTGTTGCGCAGCAACCCGCTGGTCCGGGCTTTCTCCGCAGAGCTTCGCGAAAGCGCCTTCCGCATCGCATCAGCGATCGCGGCGGGATGGTTCGGCCGCACCTCCAAGCATTGGCCTCCCACCGCCTCTACAAGCGCACTGTCCGCGGACACTATCGGCAGCAAACCCATGTAAGCGGCCTCCAGAGCCGGCATCCCGAAACCCTCGAGAAGGCTTGGCAGCACGAATGCCTCTGCGTTTGTATAGAGCCCGCGCAACTGTGCATCGGGCACGTAGCCCATGAGCCTTACGCCGGCGATGGTTGAAGCAAGTTCCGCGATTTCTTCATGTGCGTCGCCACGCGACCCACACAACACGTATTCTATGCCTTCACGCTGGAATCCGCCGTCCCTATACGCCCTCAGGGCGGCGATCTGGTTCTTGCGGGTTTCGAACGCCCCCACGGTAAGAAAATACCGACCGCTCAAGCCGGGGACAGTTTCGGCCGGGCCATCAAACAGTTCGGTGCGCAAATACAGTGGGATTGTTGCCAGGAACCGGAAACCGGAACCAAAAAGAGAGTTGAATTGCTTCGCAGAAAAATTGCTGACGAAGACGACCCCAGGCTTGATGCGCCGGATTTTCTCGTAAGCAAGGTGGTAGTTGGCGCAAGTCCGTTCGCAGTAGAGGTCGCTATGCGTCAGCGGACCGACATCATGGCACAGGACGATATCATTCTCTGTCAGGCGTGACCTCAGGACGTAAAGCGGATCCAGGAAGAGCCGGAAGCCGCGCTCATCGACTTTGTCACCGATCAGGAAGATTTCGCTGTCCCGGAGCCAGTTGATTTCCAGCATCATCAGCCTGGCGACTATCTTGCGGGCAAGACCTTCGGGTGCGAAGGAACCCAGCCGCCAGTAACGGACCTTGGCCCGGTCAGGGACAAGTTCCCGGGTGAGATCCTTGGCAATGTGGTAGGCGCCGGTCCTGTTTAGGATCGACAGAGAGTTGTCGAGAAGAAGCATGTTGGCGGATGCCCGTCGGCTCGTGGCGAGTAGGTCGTGCGGGTCGGTCTGTTCGTTCACCGTGCGCTCCTGGAGATCAATCCGCAGGCTGGCAGCCAGTCAATCGCGGAACTCGCCGAAATCGGCGTCGACCTGAACCATGAGTTCGAGGTATTTCCAGGCGATCCACCGCCAGGAATAACTGCTCGCCCTCGCGTGCCCCTTGGTGATCAACCGCTGCCGCAAGTCTTGGGCGAGCATCAGCAGGCGGACAGCCTCGGCCCACGATTGGACGTCGTCGGGATCGGCATAGAGAGCCGAATCCCCACAGATTTCAGGAAGGCATGGCGAGGTCGAGGCCACCACCGGGCAACCGGATGCCATCGCTTCGACGGCGGGAAGCCCAAAACCCTCGATGCGTGACGGGAACAGGAAGCACAGGGCGCCTTCGAGCGCCTTCTTGAAGTCGTCGTCCCCTATGCGGCCAAGCAGGACGATGTTGCCGGGCATTTCCGGGACATAGCGCAGGACCGTGGTCTCATCGACATCGCCTGGCATCCAGAGATCGAGACCCATCTCATCGAGAAGCGGGGCCAGCTTGGCGAGAAGCTCCATGTTCTTGTATTCCTGATCCCGCCTTCCAAGGCAGAGGACGTACGGCCTGCCGCGGTCGACGGCCAGCGACGATCTCGCCGCATCCCACCTCTTCGCATGGTCGCTGCCGTTGTAGGTGACGACGATGTTTTCGTCCGGCGCGATGCCAAAATCTATCAGATGGTCGCGCGAGAGTTGCGAGACGGTGGTGATGCGGGCAGCCCGCCTGCCGAGCGCCGGCAGGATCAGGCGATGCGCCCAGCGGAAACCGAGCCCGTAGCTCGACGGCATCAGCCTGGTGTGCATATCGTGGATGCATGCGATCTGGCGCCGCAGCACGACGGGAGCGAGGTTGCAGAAGCTCAGCAATCCTCCCGGCACGTGCCAGGGCAACTGCGCCTGCACCCAGAATTGCGGCAGTCGCGGCCTGCTGAATTCAGGAACGACCCGGACGGGGATGGCATCGAGGCGGAAAGGTTCCGAAAGCGGGCGCGGCACCACGAGATCGATCTCCAGGTCGCGACCGAGCGGATGCCCTTCCGAAAGGAGGGCGTCGAGGGCCATGGTCACTTCGCGGGCGTAGCGGGCAACGCCGGTCGGCCGAAGCGTCGTGAAGTCTCCGTTTATCGTCCAGCGTCGTCTTGGCGCATCCCGGTCCGACCACGCCCAGGCGGGATGCCCGATCGCGGATTGGGCAGCGTCGGCAGGCGATCTCGCCAGTGGTTTCTCGGCGCGGTGGCCATTCAACCGCCCGGCAGGTCTTGGCGCCGCCGCCGCCGCCGTGCCGAACTCGAGCTTGCCCATGTCCACCTCCCCCAGTCCTTTCGGCGCCCTGGCGAGACTAGCATCCCGTGCGACACTAAGGTCCTCAGACGTTTGAGGTAGGCACACAGTCCGACCTCGCCTATCCGGATGATTCCCGGTTAACCGGATGACCCGATGGCCATGGTGACCAGGCGTCTTCGCAGCCCCACACTGACGGCCACAAAGGGGGGCCGCCATGGCACGGCGCTGGACAATCAATGGGCGTTTTCTTTCCCAGCCGACAACAGGCGTCCAGCGCTATGCGCGCGAGGTCGTCCGCGCGCTCGACGCCTTGATAGCGGAACAGGCCCCCCTCGCCCGTGGCCTGGAAGTCGGACTGCATTGTCCCCCCGGCTCCGATAAGATCCCTCTGGCCATCATCGAGCGCCGCGAGATCGGCCGCACGAGCGGCCATATCTGGGAGCAGACGCAACTCCCGTTGTCGCTCGACGGAGGCGGACTGCTCAGCCTCTGCAACACGGGACCGCTGCTTTCCCGAAAGCATATCGTCTGCATCCATGATGCAAACGTCTGGAATGCGCCGCAAAGCTATTCGCGTGCCTTCAGGAGCTTCTACAGAGCGTTGCTGCCATGTCTCGGCAAGACGGCGTGGCGTGTTTCGACGGTTTCGGATTACTCGCTTGGCGAACTGGTCCACCGCGGCGTCATCCCCGCGCAACGGGCTTTCGTAGCCCCGAACGGCCATGAGCACGCCACGCGATGGACGCCCGAACACTCGGTCAGGACACGAATGGCGGCCTCGCGGGAAACCATCGTCATGATCGGCAGTGCCGCACCCCACAAGAATGTGGGGCTTGTCCTGGACATGGCTGACCGCCTTGCCGAAGCCGGGCTTAGGATCGCCATTGTCGGCATGTCGGATTCGCGCGTTTTCAAGTCAGGACCAACCAGCACAAAAGCCCAAAACATCCAGTGGCTCGGCCGCATTTCCGATGGCGAGTTGGCTGCTCTCCTCGGGGACTCACTATGCCTGGCTTTCCCCTCGCTCACGGAGGGTTTCGGCCTCCCCGCCCTCGAGGCAATGGCGGTCGGCTGCCCGGTGGTGGTTTCCGACCGGGCCAGCCTGCCTGAAGTCTGCGGGAACGCAGCGCTGTTTGCTCCTCCGGACGACCCGGAGGCATGGTTCGACCGTTTCATGCAGTTGCGCAATTCTGAGACCCTGCGGCTGCAGATGATAGGCAAGGGACGGGCGAGAGCCTCGGCATACAGCTGGAGAGCGACGGCCTTGCGCTATCTCAAGGCGATGGCGGCCGCAGACGGCGTCGACATGGAAACGAAGGTCGTCAGGGCTCGCGAGTTCACGTGATCTCGTGCAGTGCCTGGACCGCCCCGAGCGATTCCAGGATGGCGCGGTCGAAGTTGTCTTCGGAAAAACGTTCTGCATTCCTGGCGCAGGAGCGGGGCGCGATGACATGGCTGTTCTCTTCGAACCGCTCGACTGCCTCCTTGAGGTGATCGACGGTTTGAGCCTTGAACAACACCCCTGTCGGCTCGGGCGATGACCCAAGGCGCCGCACAATGTCGACCGCCCCGCCACGGCCGAAGGCGATCAGTGGTGTTCCGCAAGCCTGCGCCTCGGCCAGCGCTATACCAAAATCCTCACAGCCCGCAAAGACCATCGCCTTTGCGCGTGCCAGGGTGTTCACATAGTCTTGCCGGGGCAGATAGCCCGAGAAGGTGACATTCGGGCCGGCAAGCGCCCGCAGGGCGGCTGATTGCTGCCCTTCGCCAACGATGACCAGCCGCCGCGACGGCATCTCGTTGAAGGCCCGGATGACGAGGTCGGTGCGCTTGTAGGGCGCAAGGAAAGATGCCGAGACATAGTAGTCATGCTTGTCCTCGACACAGGGCAGTTCTGCAAGCGCAACCGGCGGGAAAACGACGCGCGCCTCGCGCCCGTAAATGTGCTGGATACGGGAGCGGACATAATTCGAGTTCGCCAGCATCATGTCCGGACCGTGCGCGGTTCGCGTGTCCCACGTCCTCAGACGATGGAGCATATACCGGTAGAGCATTCCCTTGGGGCCAAAGCCAAGGTGACCCTGCTGCAGATAGGAAAACTGCTCGTCCCAGGCGTAGCGGACCGGGCTATGCACGTAGCAAAGATGCGGTTGGTCCGGCCTGGTGATCACGCCACGCGAAAATGCGGCCGAAGACGAGATCACCGCATCGTAGCCTGTCACGTCGAACTGCTCGATCAGGAAAGGGCAGAAGAAGAAGAGGGACCGATAGAATTTCTGCACCATCGGAATCCGGTTGGCAGCGGAGGTATGGAATTCCACGTCGCGGAAATATTGCTCCTTCACCTCTGCCGGGAGGAAATCGAAAAGCGTGAAGACTTCGGCATTGGGGAACTGCTTGCAGATTTGCGCCAGAACCCGTTCACCGCCCCGGAAATTCGGGCACCAGTCGTGAACGACCGCTATCTTCGCGTATCGGTCGACGCGAAGCTCCGGCACGGCCGGCAACTCCTCGATGGGCACATCGACCTTGGCCGCGACCGTCAGATCGGAAGAACGTTCGTGGAGCATGGGTCCCCTCGCACCAGCAGACCCGGCAGTCTCCATTCCACGTCATGGTCCCGGCAAGTTGTCCGATCGGCTACAGGCTGCTCCGCACACGCGCCGGCCTAGTACTTCCGGCTGTGTATCGTGCGATGGGAATACTCCAAAAGCCGGTGCCAGGAGGTAGGCAAGCTCATTCCGTCTCCTTTTATGCAGGCTGTTTCGGCCCCCTGGTCGGTCTAGTTTCGGCGGAAACCAAAGCTGGATCGAGCATGAGACTTGCAGTGATCATTCCGACCCTTGGCCGCAGCGGACAAGTCGCGCGCTTGCTCCGGCATTTGGGCGGCCAGACGAGACTTCCCGACGAGGTCATTTTGTCGGCCCCCGACGCCACACATGTCGAACTGCCGGAACGCAGTCCTTTTCCCGTGTCACTCGTTTTCGGACCGAAAGGACTGGCTGCCCAACGCAACAAGGCCCTGGTCCCTTCCCTGGGGCGCTTCGACATCATTACATTCTTCGACGACGATTTCGTTCCGTCCTCCGAATACCTGGAGCAGGTCGAGCAGGCTTTCGTGGGGAATGACGGATGGGCTGTGGTGATGGGCAGGGTCGTCAGGGACGGGGCAACGAATGCAGGCCTCACCTGGCAAGATGCCGAAGCCGCCCTGCGGGAGGCCAACGACAAAACGCATTCTGGACCGTCGGTGGTCGATCATGTCGGAGCTTACGGTTGCAACATGTCCGTCCGTTCCTCGCTTGTGGGCGATTTGCGTTTCGACGAGCGCCTCGTCCTCTACGGCTGGCAGGAAGACATCGACTTTACCAGCCAACTGAGGTCCAGAGGCCGCGTGGTCTGCGTGACCTCGATCACGGGCGTCCATCTCGGCATCAAGTCGGCGCGCACCAGCGGAACGCGGCTCGGTTACTCCCAGGTTGCCAACCCGATCTACCTGATCAGGAAGGGCTCCGTTCCGGCCTCTTTCGCGCTGCCCCTGATGTTCAGGAATATAGCGGCCAACCTCGCGAAGAGCCTGTGGTCGGAGCCGTATGTCGACCGAAGAGGCAGGCTCAGGGGCAACATGCTTGCGATCCTGCATGTCGCCAAAGGGCGGATCGAACCCGAATACATCCTGAAAATCTGACGCGGTGAAGACAATGCGGAAATGGTTTGTGACGGTGGCGGCTTCATTGGCGGCGGCGACTATGTGCTCCTTGCCGACGGTGGCTGCCGAGTATCTCCTCGGACCTCAGGACAAGGTCAGGCTCAAGGTTTACGAATGGCGCGCGTCACGCGATGTGATCTTCGAATGGACGGCGCTCAACGACAGTTTCGTTGTCGGCGCCGACGGCACGCTCTTTCTTCCATTTGTCGGCCAGATACGTGCGCAGGGCACCGCCCCCGGCGACCTCGCTCGCGCGATCGGCGACCGCCTGATGCAGCACATGGGCCTCGGCCGCCAGCCGGATGTCGCCGTCGAGGTCGTCCAGTACAGGCCGTTCTACATAGTCGGCTACGTTACGCAGCCCGGCGAGTTTCCCTACAGGCCCGGCCTGACGGTGCTGCAGGCGTTGGGCATCGCCGGCGGCCTGCGGACACACGAGGAAGACATGTCGAGGCTTGAGCGTGAAGTCATCTCGGGCCAGGGCGACGTGGGCTTGTTGGCGCTGAGCAACGTCGGTCTGCTCGCGCGCAAAGCGCGGTTGGAATCCGAACTGGCTGGCAGCGACGACATCGCGTTCCCTGCGGACCTGAAAGACAGGGCCTCCAACGAAACGGTCGCGCAGGCGATGGAGCAGGAGCGTAAGATCTTCGCCGTCCGAAAGGACGCGATGACGACGCAACTCCGTGCTCTCCACGAACTCAGGGATTTCCTGGAAAAGGAACTAGCTTCGCTCGAGGAGCAGCTGACCTTCCACGACAAGCAAATCGAACTCATCCAGAAGGAACTCGCGGGTGTATCGACCCTTGTCCAGAAAGGTCTGGCTGTTGCGCCACGGGAACTCGCTTTGGAGGGGACGGTGGCACAGATGCAGAGCGACAGGCTGGCTGCCGAGACCTCGCTTTTGCGAGTCAGGCAGGAGATTAGCAGGACCGACATCGAGATCCTCAACCTCGGCAACAACCAGGCCAGTGAAGTCGCCGGGGCCTTGCGCGAGACGCAGCTGCAGCTCAATGAGGTTACCAGCAAAGCCGACACTGCGGTGCAGTTGCTGCACGACACCGAGGTCACCGCCCCTGCACTTCTTGCCCTCAGGGAGCGCTCCCAAAGGGCCAAGCCGATCTTCAAGATCGTGAGGACGACGGACAGCGGCTCGGAAGAACTCACGGCTGAGGAAACGACGCCGATCGAGCCAGGAGATACCGTGAAGATCGAGATCCCGCCGCCGCAGTCGGGCTTGGCTGCCCTACCCGTAAGCGGCGGCATTCAGGCGGCGACGATTCCGGTTCAGGGTACCAATTGATCAAGCTTGCATGGTCCAGCAAGGGCGGCAGATCGCTGCGTCCCATTGGTATGGGTGCTGGAACCGCGGCTGCTGGAAGCCGCCAAGCGGACCATCTGTGCAATACCCCTGGCAGCACTTGCCTTGCACTTTGAGGCCGCATATCAGTGAGCACACACACTAGGCCCCTTGGACCCCTGACGGAACCTTCCTGCCGCAGTGAGCCATCAGTCCTGCGGGCGCCACTGGAGATGTCGGTGCTCATGAGCATAATTGCCGTATCGGCAGCAGGCGTGCTGATGGGATTGCGGTTCAAGGTTCCCGCCCTGATAGCGGCGACTGCTGTGCTTCTCGTCGGAAGCTTTACCTGGAATGGCCTTGGCTTGCCGGGCCATGTGACCGCCACCAAATTGCTGATCCTGGTATTCGTATTGGCTTGCGCCTACGTCATCGGCCTGTCCCTGTCCGTCCGCCGGAAGCGGGACGAAACCTAGAGCGGCATGATCCCGAAAAGTGGGAATCGGTTTTCGGAAAAGATCATGCTCGAACAAGAAGATGGAGCCCCATCCCGATTCCAGCGGGATGGAACAGGCTCTAGCCCTTCGGGACTTCAGGAAGCCCTGTCGAAGCGCATCACTGCGAAGATAGTCCTGAACAAGATCACGATGTCGAGCCAGACCGACCAATTCCGCACATACTGGCTGTCCAGGGCCACGCGGCTGGCATAGTCCATGCTGCTTCTTCCACTCACCTGCCAAAGCCCGGTTAGTCCCGGCCTTGTCCGAAGGTATTCCCCCAGGTGGTCGCCATAGCGGTTGAGTTCGTCCTTCACGATGGGCCTTGGGCCCACGCAACTCATGTCGCCGCGGATGATGTTGAAGAGCTGGGGGAGTTCGTCGAGGCTCGACTTGCGGAGCATCCACCCAAGGAGCGTGACGCGGGGGTCGTTCCTGATCTTGTGGGTCTCCTCCCACTCCATGCTGAGATCAGGATTGGCTTCGAGATATGCTTTCAGAACTTCTTCCGAATTGGCAACCATCGAGCGGAACTTGTAGCAATTGAACGGCTTTCCGCCGAATCCGACGCGGCTGTGCGAGAACACTGCCGGGCCTCCTGCCGTCATCCTGATCAGCAGGGCAACGACGATCATCACAGGCGCAGCCATGACAAGTGCCGTGGACGCTATGACCAGATCCATGATCCGCTTCAGGAGACCTCCCAGAGGTGGGTTCGTCGTTCCTGCCCTGATGCCAGGCGACATCTCCGTCAACACTGCCCCGGCACTGTTGTGGTCGGCCGCGGGAACAACGTGCAGGACTGCCGTTCGGCCTTCAGCCGCCACGGGCAGAGGTGGCTGAATCCAGATCGGGGTTCCCTGGTGCGACTCGAAGGCGTTCGTTGACATTGTTTCGAATGCTGTTTTGCTGTTTCGAATTGTTCTCGACACTGTTCCAAGGTCGGGGCTTGTCGGCAAGAATGGCAAAGGAGGTAGCGTGACGCTCCGGGGCTATCCCCCTAATCCCAAGGAATGATCCCCCTACACGCTTTTGCGACTTCCGAAGGAGGAGTATCCCGCTCTGTGTTTCATGCTTTGCGGTGCTTGGAGGTCATCGCGCGGACCTTGGTCAGGAGGACGCCAAGTACCGGCGTCCTGCCCGCCCGCAGCGTCCTGACAAGTTCTCGCAGGGTTTCGACATGTGTCTTGCCCCACTCGGCAACGATCACGACGCCATCCAGGACCGATCCGACGATCAGTTCGTCGGCTCCCGAGGCAAGTGTCGGCAGGTCGACGATGACGATGTCGTAGGCGGCAAGCTCGTGGGCGGCAAGGTCGCAATCGGCAAGCTCCGAGAGGAACGCCTCCATATTGCCTGGTGCCAACAGGCGCTTGGCGCCCACGACCGAACTTGGAAGCACGTCGAACGGCCGCCCCGGAGCGCGGACGATGTTGAGCCGAACAGGATCCTGGAAGGTTTTTAGGGTGCCCGGCCAGCCAAGCAACCGCGTGGTCATGGTCGGTCGCCGAACGTCGGCGTCAATCACCAGCGTCTTCAGGCCGGACATCGAGTAGAGCGTGGCAAGATTGCTGGCGACGGAACTCTTCGAGCTGTCGTTGGATACAGCGGTCAACCCAAGCAGCTTGATCGGGCGGCTGGTTTCCGCAAGGCTGATTTCGGTTCGCGCGTTCCTGAGGCTGTGGCTGTATCGGGAGTGCGGATATCTTACCACTTCGTCGACGTGGCCGGATTCCCTTCTTCGGCTGGTGGGCGGCAGTTCTCCGACGCATTCGATACCCAGATTATCTCGGATGTGTCGTGGCGACCTTATGGTCCAGTCGAACGTATGCCTCGCGAACGAAAGTCCGACGCCGAGAATGAACCCGGCAACCGCCGCGAAGGCCAGCATCAGCTTCGGCCTTGGAGCGCTCGGATTGAGCGGCGCCGTCGCAGCCGTGATCACCCTTGCGTCGGCAACCGGGTAGGATTGCTGGCTTACCGAGTTGGTGTAGGCCTGCAGGAAGCTCTCATACATCTTCTGGTAGGTTTCGGCAGTCACCTCAAGCTCTTCGAGCGTCGGCACAGAGTTCGCCCCACCTTCCCCATTGGCTTCATCGCCGACGCTATAGTCGTGCCGCGACCGGAACTCCTGCGCTTTCGCCATGGCCTCGTTCATCTGGGTACGGAGCTGCGAAAGGCGCATCTCGAGCCACGCGCCGCCTTCCTTTGCGGCGTCGGCCTTGGTTTCTATCTGCTCGCGCACAAAGGCATCGGCCGTGGCGTTCGCAATCGTGGCTGCGCCCTCGGGATCAAAAGAGGTGAAGGATATGTCTATCGCGTAGGAAACGCCGACCCTGCGGATGTCGAGTCCCTCGCGGAAAATCAGCATGCTGCGCCGGGTCTTTTGGTACTCGGTCAGCGGCGCAGGCGTTTCAGGCGCGCTCAGGCCGAAACGCTCCCAAAGCGAGGTGAACCAGGCGCTTTTCCGGAGCCCGAAAGCGTCAAGCAAAACTGCTCCTATCCTCCTGAACCTCTCCAGCAAAATCGGAGCCTGCGGACGGTTGAATTTGGGGTCGTCGACGAGTTTCAGCTGGTCTAGGACCATCGCAGCGATCTTTTCCGACTGCATCACTGCGATCTGGCTTTCCACTTGGGCGGTATCCAAGGACAGATTTACTTCGCCGCCCTCCTGCAGATGTTGTGGCAATTTCGGCTCGATCAGGATCTGCGCGCTGGCGGTGAAGGTAGGGTCGGTGGTCAAATTGTAGAAGCCGGCCACCAGGAGCGCCGCGGCAAGGCAGGCGATGATGGTTCCGAGATAGCGCCGCAGAAATTCGGTTATGTCGGAGAGGCCGATGAACTCCTGGTCGATGGAAGCCTGCTGATCCGTTGTCAATGGCCATTGATTGGGGAACATGCGGTTCATTCAACGTCTCCTGCAGGCGTGCGGGGAGATCCAGCGCACACGCTGTCCCCATGCAGGCGGTCCATGGCATTCGGCCGATGTTTTCATTGAAAGCTGAGGCCCCGCGATCCCAGACTGCCGCGAAAGACTACGCCTGCGCCGCGGAAGGTAAATGCCGCCAATTGGCGTATGGGCCCTACGCCCCATGGGAAGGAACAATGCGCAGCAGCCCTTCTCTCGTCCTGTCGACAAATGACATCTGCTGTTCCAGCGAGACCTGCCGTCCCCGGTTGAGCGCCAGGTTCCGCGCGAGCGTATCGACCCGCGCGGAGATGCGTTCGGGGCCCTCGCCATTTTCCATCGCCTCCGAGGAGAAAGCCGCGCAGTCCGTCATCCTTTCCACGGACGGACGGAGTTCCGCGGATTCCCTCTCGATTTCCACCTGAATGACCGTGAGAAGCCGAGCCAGGCGACCGAACCGCCTTTCGTCGACATCCTCGCGGAACGAGAACCTGAATGCGGTCAGCGGCATCTTGCAGCCCACCCTTGTCGCCAGCGCCCGACAGGGCGCGCACCCTCCCAGAATACAAGCCCGCCATGCCTGGACGAGACATCCTTTCGGCCATCGGCAGGCATGCTCCTATTGGATGAGGGGGCACGAACCAGGGCGTTGGGGTTACTCGAATTCATGAAGGGGCCCGCGTCCGGCAGCGTGCTACGACTGTTCCCCTCAATTGCAGAGCGGAAAACCGCGACCATGAACATAGTCGGCCAAGCCACGCCAAACACATTCACCTTCGAAACCAGTGCTCTCATCAAAGCCACTGGCTTCCGGGAATACGACGCGCGCTGGTGGTTCGGGCATCCAGGCTCGGAGAAAGAACCCGAACTCAACCTGATGGGCGTGCAGGCGATCGGCATGGGGCTCGGCACCTTGATCCGCCGAATGGGCGTCGGCCCGGACATCGTCACTGGCCACGACTTCCGTAGTTATTCCATGGCCATCAAGATGGCACTGGTCTCCGGCCTGATGGCGGCCGGCGCGCGCGTCAAGGACATCGGTTTGGCACTTTCTCCCACAGCCTACTTCGCCCAGTTCGCACTCGACGCTCCGTCGGTGGCCATGGTGACGGCCTCCCACAACGAGAACGGCTGGACCGGAGTGAAGATGGGGGCGCAAAGGCCTCTGACATTCGGCCCGGAGCAGATGACAGCTTTGAAAGCGCTCGTGCTGGACGGCGATTTCGATCTCATCGGCGGGGGAAGCTATGAATTCGTCCCCGGATTTCGCGAGAGATACATCGAAGACCTGACAGCCGGAAAGAACGTCGGCCGAAAGCTGAGGGTGGTGGCGGCCTGCGGCAACGGCACCGCTGGTGCTTTTGCGCCGCAGGTGCTGGAACGCATCGGCTGCGAAGTGATCCCGCTGGACGTAGAACTCGACCACACCTTTCCGCACTACAACCCCAATCCCGAAGACATGAAGATGCTGCACGCGATCCGGGACAAGGTTCTGGAGACGGGCGCCGATGTCGGGCTCGGCTTCGACGGCGACGGCGACCGCTGCGGCGTGGTCGACAACGAGGGTAACGAGATTTTCGCAGACAAGGTCGGCGTCATGCTGGCGCGAGACATTTCCGGGCTGCATCCGAAATCCGTCTTCGTGGTGGACGTCAAGTCGACGGGACTTTTCATGACGGATCCCGTTCTCGCGCAAAACGGTGCAAGGACGGATTACTGGAAGACCGGACACTCCTACATCAAGAGGCGCGTTGCCGAACTCAATGCCATAGCTGGTTTCGAGAAATCGGGGCATTTCTTCTTCAACCCGCCGATCGGACGCGGCTACGACGACGGGCTCCTCACCGCGATCGCCGTCTGCGAGATGCTCGACCGTAACCTGGGCAAGACACTCGCCGACCTTTACCGCGATCTGCCGCTGACCTTCGGCACCCCAACGATGTCGCCCCACTGCCCCGACGAGGTGAAATACGGGGTGGTCGCGAAAGTTGTCGGGGAATTCACAAAGATGAAGGGGGATGGGATCGAATTCGCCGGCCAGCCGCTGGCCAATCTCGTCACGGTGAATGGAGTGCGTGTCGTTGCCCAGGACGGCACCTGGGGTCTGGTCAGGGCCTCGTCGAACAAGCCGGAAATTGTCGTCGTGGTGGAAAGCCCTGTCTCGTCGGAGCGACGTCGCGAGATGTTCGAGGCTCTCGATGCCGTGCTGCGCCACAATCCGGAGGTCGGAGTCTACAATCAGACATTCTGAGAGGAACTGGACCATGCCGGGCCGGATCGTAAGTTTTGTCATGAGCGGGGGCGTCGGCTCACGGCTGTGGCCGCTCTCGCGCGAAGACAATCCCAAGCAGTTCCATGACCTTTCGGGCGACGGCTCCATGCTCGCGAAGACTGTCCGACGCCTCAAGGCGCGGCCGGAAGGTGAAACGCCGATCTACCTGATCGCTTCCGAACGACACGCCGACCGCGTTGTCTCGGACATCGGTCCGCTCGGCCTGCACGGCGGCAAACCGATTTTCGAGCCCGTCGGCCGCAATACCGCCGCCGCGGTCGCCATTGCCACCTTGCAGACGATCTCCGAGCATGGCGGCGACGCGCTTGTGCTGGTGGTCCCCTCCGACCATGAGATATCGACCGAAACGCAATTCTGGGAAACCGTCGAGGCTGGCAGGCCTGCCGCCGATTCAGGAAGCATTGTCGTGTTCGGCATCAAGCCGACACATCCCGAGACCGGGTACGGTTACATCGAGGTTTCGGCGAATGGTGGTGGAGTTGCCGCCGTTTCGCGTTTTGTCGAAAAACCCGATGCCGAGACAGCCGGCCAATATGTGTATTCCGGACGATTCTACTGGAATGCCGGCATCTTCCTGTTTCGCGCCGACACGATGCGGCAAGCATTCCTCGACCTCCGACCGGACATCTGGGAAAGCGCGGAACGGGCCTACAAGACCGCACGGGTCGACGTCTCAGGTATTTACCTGCCCCAGGGCTTCTACTCGGCTGTCCCTTCAACATCGATCGACTACGCAGTCATGGAGCATGCACGCGGTATCGCGATGGTTACGGCTTCCTTCCGCTGGAACGACCTCGGATCGTGGCAATCGCTGCTCGAAGCCAGCCCGACGGACCGCGACGGCAATGTCGTAATGGGCGACGTCGTCGCCATGGATTGCGCCAGCTCCTACCTCAGAAGCCAGGGCAGGCTGCTGACCGTTATCGGAATGAAGGATGTGGCGGTGGTGGCGACACCGGACGCGGTGTTCGTCGCTCCCGTCAGCCACAGCCAGAACGTGAAGAAAGTCGTCGAACAGTTGGAGAAGAGCGGACGCCTCGAGACGAAGTTCACGGCGTCGGAAGACCGGGTCATTGTCAGCGGGTCATGGCGCAAGCGCGTCGAGCACTGGCTCTTCGAGGAGACCCTGCCGCTGTGGTCCACCGCAGGTGTCGACGATGTGTACGGTGGCTTCCACGAGGCTCTCGGTTTCGATGCAAGGCCGTTGGGCAAACCCAAGCGCATGCGGACGATGGCTCGCCAGATCTACGCTTTCGCGGTGGCCAAGGAACGCGGCTGGGAGGGACCTGCCGACAAGCTTATCGACCACGGCATCGACTTCATCGCGAAATACGGCCGGACCGACCGCGGCGGATGGGTGCGCACGCTGAATGCAAACGGCAGCGTGGCCGACCCGGCGGAGGACGCTTACGACCATTCCTGCGTGCTCCTGGCGCTTGCCCATGCTCACCGATGCGGCCATCAGGAAGCCCTGCGGCTTGCACAAGAGACATTCCATTTCATCGACGCCCATCTTGAAGACGACAGCCTGAACGGTTTCCTCGAGACCCCGGGCTGGAAGGGGGTGCGGTTCTCGAACCCGCACATGCATATGCTGGAATCCTTCCTTGCCTGGCATGGCGTCACCGGCGACCGTGCATATCTGCGTCGAGCGGCACGCGTCATCGATCTCTTCCGGTGCCATTTCTTCGACCAGGAAAGCTGGACGCTCGGGGAACATTTCGATGTCGATTGGCTGCCGTTGCCGGGGGACAAGGGACAGTGGACCGAACCGGGGCACCATTTCGAATGGGCCTCGCTCCTCGTCGATTTCGCGCGGGCGAGCGGGCAGAAGGACTTGGCGGCCTACGCAAGGAAGCTCTATTCGTCGGCGGTCGCCAGCGGATTGAACCGGGCCACCGGTCTGGCATATGCGGCCGTGTCGCGGCAAGGATTGCCCCTCGACCGGCTCTCCCGCAGCTGGCCGCAATGCGAGGCCATCAAGGCGGCCGTCGCCCTGGACGGCATTGGTGGACCGGATCTGAAACCCGAGATTGAAGCTCGTGTCGCCCGCCTCTTCCGATGGCATATCGATCCGGCACCGCTTGGTTTGTGGGTCGACAGGATTGACGAGCGCGGAAGGTCACTGGCGACGGAGGTCCCCGCGAGCATCTTCTACCACCTGGTGACGGCGTTGATGCAGTATCTGGACAAGACTGGAGGACAGGTCGAACCTTTCCCACTGCCTGCTTTGGACAAGGGCGAGACGGTTCCGAAGCAGATCTACGGCTGACTGGAACTGGGCTGCTTTTCTCGACGGCGGAACCCCGCGCTGGCTGTGACCGCGGTGAAGCTCCAAGGGGGTAAGGAAGTAGTAGCTACGGCGAATTCGGTATCCCCTGCCCCTGTGTCGCGACCGCAATCCGGGATAGTATGCTTATAAGAAATGCCTAAAAGAGAGCATCGAACGCCCCCAATCCTGGAACTCTGGTCAACTCGTCGAGGCGTCGTAATTTTGAGCCTGTGAACCTTCTTGTCCGAACGGTTGAGACGCAACTATGGCAAAAAAAAAATCGCGTACGAGACCCAGCGGTGATCTGCTGAAACTGCTTGCTACCAGGCCGAGAGCGGTTGCGCTTGCTGCGCTGCACGTGAGTGAATCCGTGCTGCTGGAACTCGAGGCATCCCAGCTGTTGTCAGCAGCAGAGATCAGAGGATTGCTCAAGGACGCGTCAACGACGCTACGCAATGCCGCCGATCAAGTGGACAACCGCAGCTGTGCCGTTGCCAGCGAAATAGTCGAGTCCATGCGGGAAAATTTCAAGAGAAACAAAACCTGACCAGCGCCCGGAGCGATTTCGAATCGCGGCTTCCGCAAGCAAGCCGAACTTGTAAACTTCAACGAAAAGTGGCGGTCACGATACCATGCACTCGAAAGTTACCATTGACCGTATACTCATCGCATCAAATCTGATGTACATTCCATCGGAGGGGAAGGGAATTTGGGGCGGGGTTGTAAATGACGTATGCTTCACATCCCCCTTTGCGCGGAAGTGAAAATCGTCCACCGTACGTCGGACTCAACGACGACGATATGGCACTTATCAAGGCACTGGGGTTCACGCCGAAGCGATATCCAGCGGAGACGGTCATCGTCAGTCAGGGCGAGGCCAGCGATCGCGTATTCATTGTCGAGTCGGGCTGGGGTTGCATTTCTCATGAGCTCGCGGGCGGGCAGCGGCAAATTCTGGATTTTGCCCTGAGAGGCGATATCGTCCTGCCTCAGTCATACCCAGGCAGCGCTCTTGAAACGTTTGTGGCTCAAACCGACCTTTTGGTGCTGGTGGCTTCGACCAAGACATTTACCCTTGCTGCCATGAAGTCGCCCCACCTCTTCTCCCTTATTCTCGACACCCTCGTGTATCACGGAGCGGTTATCGCTCAACATCTCACCAATGTGGGACGACGCAGCGCTTTGGCGCGGACGGCGCATCTGTTCCTCGAACTGAGGGCGCGTCTGGAGCGAATCGGCTCTGTCACCCGTAACAGCTATGAATGCCCTCTCACCCAGTACGATCTCGCGGACGCTCTCGGCCTCACTCCGATCCATGTCAATCGAATGCTGCGGGAACTGCGCGAGCGCAAGTTGCTCGAATTCCGCCAAGGCCATGTTCGCGTGCTCGATCAACCGGGCCTGACGAAGTTTGCTGGATTCGAGCACGAATATATCGAAAATTGAGGCATATCGGCCTCGGCGCCCGACGTTTCTCCAGTAGAGGAAACCGTGTGCTTTGCGAATAGCGGCCATTTTTACGCACTCTCTCGCATCGCCAGGTACCGGCTAACAACCTTGATGCTTGAGACCTGCCCCCATGCTCTGCCAATGTGCGGGCGAGCCACAAAAAGCGATTTTTCGCGCCTTCCACAGCCGGCTCTAGAATTTCGATCGCAAATCACGCTATGATGCACGTGGCATTCGCCGGGACGGCTTCGCGCCCCCTCGAATGCCGGGGAGGACGGGACATGGCCATCGTGCTTGTACTCGTTTTGATCGTCGTGGGCTCGGTGTTGTTCCACTTCATGAGCCCATGGTGGTGGACTCCGATTGCCTCCAATTGGGACTACATCGACAACACCATCATCATCACCTTCTGGATCACCGGCATCGTCTTTTCCGCTGTCGTGCTGTTCATGGCCTATTGCGTGTTCCGCTTCCGTCATCGGGAAGGCAGCCGGGCGGCCTACGAACCGGAGAACAAGCGGCTCGAATGGTGGCTGACGATCGTCACCGGAGCAGGCGTCACCGCCATGCTGGTTCCCGGCCTGTTCGTCTGGAGCCAGTTCGTCAACGTTCCCAGCGACGCAACCATGGTCGAAGTCGTCGGCCAGCAATGGCAGTGGAGTTTCCGCTTGCCTGGCAAGGACGGCAAGCTCGGCACATCCGACACGCGCGACGTCACCGCAGAAAATCCGCTGGGCGTGATCGCCAAGGATCCCAACGGCCAGGACGATGTTGTGGTCGAAGCAGCCGACCTGCATCTGCCGGTCGGCAAGCCGGTCAAGATGCTGCTGCGCTCGATCGATGTGCTGCATGATTTCTACGTACCGGAATTCCGCGCCAAGATGGACATGATCCCGGGCTCGGTCACCTATTTCTGGTTCACCCCGACCAAGACCGGAACCTTCCAGGTCCTGTGCGCCGAGCTTTGCGGGCAGGGTCATCCGATGATGCATGGCGTCGTCATGGTCGACACCGAGCAGGACTATATGGCCTGGCTCGGCCAGCAGCAGACGTTCGCGCAATTGTCGGCACCCCTGCAAACCGGCTCGACACAACCGGCGCCGGGCAACGCGACGGTGTCAGCTCTAGAAGTTGCGGCAAAACTCGAAACTGTCGGGTCCCGCTGAAAAGGGCACGGAGGTGCTCCTATGGTCGATATCACGCCTGCAGATGCCGTACCGCCCGCCGAAGTCGCGGAAATGGAACTCTACCATCCGCACAGTTGGTGGACGAAGTATGTCTTCTCGCAGGACGCCAAGGTCATCGCCATCCAGTATTCGGCAACCGCTACGGCCATCGGCCTGGTGGCGCTGGTGCTGTCCTGGCTGATGCGGCTGCAACTCGGCTTCCCCGGCACCTTCAACTTCATCACCCCTGAAGCCTACTACCAGTTCATCACCATGCACGGCATGATCATGGTGATCTACTTGCTCACGGCACTCTTCCTCGGCGGCTTCGGCAACTACCTGATCCCGCTGATGGTCGGCGCCCGCGACATGGTCTTTCCCTATGTCAACATGCTGAGCTACTGGATCTATCTGCTCGCCGTGCTGGTTCTGGTGTCGAGCTTCTTTGCGCCCGGTGGACCGACGGGGGCCGGCTGGACGCTCTACCCGCCGCAAGCCATCATGACCGGCACACCTGGTGGCCAGGAGTGGGGCATCATCCTGATGCTCGTGTCGCTGATCCTGTTCATCATCGGCTTCACCATGGGCGGCCTGAACTATGTTGTGACCGTGCTGCAGGGCCGCACGCGCGGCATGACGTTGATGCGCCTGCCGCTGACCGTCTGGGGTATCTTCACCGCCACCGTCATGGCGCTGCTCGCCTTCCCGGCGCTGTTCGTCGCCTGCGTGATGATGCTGCTCGACCGCGTGCTCGGCACCTCCTTCTTCATGCCGGCGGTGGTTGAGATGGGCGAACAACTGCAGCACAATGGCGGCAGCCCGATCCTGTTCCAGCATCTGTTCTGGTTCTTCGGCCACCCCGAGGTCTACATCGTGGCGCTGCCGGCCTTCGGCATCGTCTCCGACCTGATCAGCACCCATGCGCGCAAGAATATTTTCGGCTACCGGATGATGGTCTGGGCCATTGTCGGCATCGGCGCGCTGAGTTTCGTGGTCTGGGCGCACCACATGTATGTCAGCGGCATGCACCCCTATTTCGGCTTCTTCTTCGCCACCACGACATTGATCATCGCCATCCCCACCGCCATCAAGGTCTACAATTGGGTGCTGACGCTGTGGCGCGGCGACATCCATCTCACCATTCCGATGCTTTTTGCCATGGCCTTTATCGTCACCTTCGTCAATGGCGGGTTGACCGGGCTGTTTCTCGGCAATGTCGTGGTCGACGTTCCGCTGTCGGACACGATGTTCGTCGTCGCCCATTTCCACATGGTCATGGGCGTCGCCCCGATCACCGTGATTTTCGGGGCGATCTACCACTGGTACCCGAAGGTCACCGGCCGGATGCTGAACGAGACGCTGGGCCGGTTCCATTTCTGGGTCACGTTCCTCGGCGCCTATCTGATCTTCTTTCCCATGCATTATCTCGGCCTGATGGGCGTGCCGCGGCGCTACAACGAACTGACCGACATGGCGATCATGACGGAGTCGGCCCATCACCTGAACTCCTTCATCAGCATCATGGCGTTCATGGTCGGCTTTGCTCAGATCGTCTTCCTGTTCAACCTGATCTGGAGCATCCGCCACGGCCGCGATGCCGGCGGCAATCCATGGCGGGCGACCACACTCGAATGGCAGACGCCGCAGACACCGCCGGCGCATGGCAATTTCGGCAAGGATCTGCCGATCGTCTATCGCTGGGCCTATGACTACAGCGTGCCGGGCGCCAAGGAGGACTTCATCCCGCAGAACATGCCGGGCGGTCCCTCGAGGGAGCCGGCATGAGCGTCATCCTGGTCTTCCTGGCTGTGATTTTCGGCATTGCCGGGTGGTGGCTCTCCCACCAGCGGCTGATGGCAAAGCCATGGCTCGAGCAAGGCATGGCAGGCGACTATATCGCCCTCGACCGGTCGGCGTTGCCGACCGCCAAGATCGGCCTCGGCGTCTTCCTTGCCGTCGTCGGCTGCCTGTTTGCGCTGTTCACCAGCGCCTACTTCATGCGCATGGCACTGTCGGACTGGCAGCCAATGCCATTGCCGCGCATCCTCTGGCTCAACACCAGTGTGCTGGTCCTGAGCAGCATTGCGCTGCAATGCGCCTCGGTCGCGGCGCGCAAGGACCAACTGGATACGGTCCGGCTCGGCCTCGCCACGGCCGGGCTGACTRCCCTCGCCTTCCTGATCGGACAGCTTATGGCATGGCGGGAACTGACCGCCGACGGCTATTGGCTGGCCTCCAATCCTGCCAACAGTTTCTTCTATCTGATCACCGGAATGCATGGCCTGCATATCGTGGGCGGACTGGTGGGCTTGAGCAGAACAACCGCGAGTGCCTGGAACGGGGCACGGCCGCAACGGCTGCGTCTCAGCGTCGAACTGTGCGCCATGTACTGGCATTTCCTGCTTTTCGTCTGGTTCGCCATCTTCGTTCTTCTGGCCGGCTGGGCCGCGACGTTCATCGACATTTGCCGACAGTTACTGACCTAGGAGGTCTGGGAGCATGGCAGAGACGACACTGACGCATATCGGCCAGACGGAGCCGCGGCCGGCGGGCTGGCAAGGCATTGCCGCCGACTGGTCTTCGGATCAGCGGGCGTTCAAGAACGTGTCCTGGGGCAAGGCCATGATGTGGATCTTCCTGCTCAGCGACACCTTCATCTTCGGCTGCTTCCTGATCTCCTACATGACCGCGCGTATCTCCACCCGCGTGCCGTGGCCAAATCCCAGCGAGGTCTTCGCGCTGCGCATCGGCGGCCAGGAAATCCCCCTGATCCTCATCGCCATCATGACCTTCGTGCTGATCTCGAGCAGCGGAACGATGGCCATGGCGGTCAATTTCGGCTACCGCCGCGACCGCCGCAAGACGGCGATCCTCATGGTTTTGACCGCAGCACTTGGCGCGACCTTTGTCGGCATGCAGGCCTTCGAATGGACCAAGCTGATCACCGAAGGGGTGCGGCCCTGGGGCAATCCATGGGGTGCCGCACAGTTCGGTTCGTGCTTCTTCATGATCACCGGCTTCCACGGCACCCATGTGACGATCGGGGTGATCTTCCTGCTCATCGTGGCGCGCAAGGTCTGGCGCGGAGACTACGACACCGAGCGGCCCGGCTTCTTCACCAGCCGCAAGGGCCGCTACGAGAATGTCGAGATCATGGGGCTCTACTGGCACTTCGTCGACCTGGTCTGGGTGTTCATTTTCGCATTTTTCTATCTTTGGTGAGAGGACGATATGGCTGAAGCAACCGCAAACGGCCTGGGGCAACACGCTCTTCACCCTGCTCATGACGCGGCAGCAACCGGCGGCGCCCATGCAGAGGTTCACCAGGAACACCCGATCAAGCTCTACATGGTGGTCTGGGCATGGCTGTTCATCCTCAGCACCTGCTCCTATCTGGTCGACTATTTCGGCCTGCACGGCTATCTCAGATGGTCGCTGATCCTGATCTTCATGATCCTCAAGGCCGGGCTGATCGTCGCCGTGTTCATGCACATGGCCTGGGAGCGGCTGGCACTGATGTACGCGATCATCCTGCCGCCGGTTTTCGTGCTGGTGTTCGTGGCACTGATGCTGTTCGAAGCGGATCACACGCTTCTCACCCGTGTGACGTTTTTCGGCGCCGGGCCCTGATACGCAAACTGGATTTGGGGCTTGGTCGACCGAGGCTGCCTGCAGTTGGGGTCGGGCCGCGCTGCCTTGAAACAAAGGGCGCCTGATCCATCTTGCTATTGTCGGAAACGATCGGAGGAGAATGATTGCCCTCGTTTCCGATGCGCCGCGAACTCCGGCAGGGAGGCCGAAGATGACGATCGCAAACAGACTGAAGGACTACATTGACGGGAGAGGAATCTCCTACGACACCGTCGCCCACCATCGCACATCGACGAGCAGGCAGTCCGCCATTGCCGCGCATGTGCCCGGCAGCATGATGGCCAAATCGGTGGTCGTTCACCACGAACTCGGCTATGCGCTGGCCGTGGTCCCAAGCACGCACAGAATCGAGCTCGGTACACTGCAGGACGTGATGGACAGGCGTCTTGGGCTCGCCTCCGAAGACGAGGTGGTCTCACTCTTCGGCGATTGCGACACCGGCGCCATTCCGCCGATCGGCGCGACCTACGATGTCCCGGTGATCCTCGACGACAGCCTCGGCGAGGCCGCCGACATCTATTTCGAGGGCGGCGACCACAGGACTCTGGTGCATGTCAGCGGCAAGGATTTCCGCAACCTGACCATGGACGCACGTCACGCCCGCTTCAGCCACGCTGCCTACTGAAAAATCAACCGGCTGCACCGGAACTCTCGCCGGTGCAGCCGAGCCGGATATCGTCAACTCGTCGGCCTGACCGGCGCCGGGGATTCCACGACCTTGCGGTAGACATGCCAGGTGGCGTGACCGAGGATAGGCAACACCACCGCCAGACCCGCGAACACCGGTATCGAGCCGATGATCAGGCAGACGGCGACGATCACCCCCCAGACAGCCATCACAATCGGGTTGGCCAGGACCACGCGCACCGAGGTGTGGATGGCCTCATAGGCGCCCACGTCGCGGTCGAGCAACAGCGGGAAAGCGACGACTGTGGTGCACAACACCACGGCGGCGAAGACGAAGCCGATGGCATGACCCAGGATAATCAGCGTCCAGCCCCGGCCGGTGGCGAATATCTCATTGATGAAACCGGATATCGATGTCGGCGGCGCCGGGCCGAAGAGAGACTGGTAGAACAGCTGCGCCGTCAAAAGCCAGGCGATGAAGATCGCAAACAGCATGATCCCGACCGCCGCGATGGATGGCAGCGCCGGAGAATTCCTGATCTCGAAAGCGTGCTTCCAGGAGGCGTCGATCCCGGCTTCCCGTCTGCGGCTGATTTCATACAGGCCGATCGCCGCGAACGGACCGATCAGCGCAAAACCGGACACCAGCGGAAACAACAACGGCAACGCATTGGCGCCCGACGTCCAGGCAGCCAGCACGACGCCGACCAGCGGATAGATCAGGCAGAGAAAAACGATGTGAGACGGTTTGACCATAAAATCGTCGACGCCGCGCTTGAGCGCATCAAAAAGGTCGGAAACGCCGATTTTTCGAATTTTAGTGTGTTCCAGCGTCTCGCTGGCGCCTGCTATCACGTGAAAACTAGTCATGCCCGTTCCTCCAGATCAGGTCCGGTTAGGTCGCGGTTTCACGGTGCCGCCGTTTTGCATGACTGGCCACGCAAACCGCGACCTGCACCGTGATCAACATACTCTTTTGCATGGGGTTTGTCGCCCTTTTGTCGGAAGGGCCGGCAGGGTCATGCACCGGCTGCAACCGGCATGAAGGCGCGCATGGCGATGGTGTCGGCAAGCAGGATGGCAAAGATCGCGAACAGATAGAAAATCGAATAGGCAAACAGCGCCTTTGCCGGTTTCATGTCCTGGTCGGCAATGACCAGAACCTTCCAGGCCTGCCAGATGAAACCCGCGCCCAAGGCAGCCGAAGCAATCCCGTAGAATCCGCTGGCGAACCCAAACGCCCAGGGCAGCACGCCGATCGGCGCCAGTACCAATGCATAGGCGAAGATCTGCCTTCGCGTCGAAGCCTGGCCGGCCACATTCGGCATCATCGGGATGCCGGCCGCGGCGTAGTCGCCGGCCTTGAACAGCGCCAGCGCCCAGAAATGCGGTGGCGTCCAGAGGAAAATGATCAGAAACAGGATGAGGCTTTCAATGCCGACGGCGCCGGTGGCCGCCGCCCAGCCGATGACAGGAGGAAGCGCGCCCGCGGCGCCACCGATGACGATGTTCTGCGGCGTCGAGCGTTTCAGCCACATCGAATAGATGACGACGTAGAAGAAGATGGTGAAGGCCAGCAGCGAAGCAGCGAGCCAACCCACCAGCAGGCCGAGCGTCATCACCGAGAATGCGGAAAGCACCAGACCGAAGCCGAGCGCCTCGCCCGGCATGACACGGCCCGACGGAATCGGCCGTTTTGAGGTGCGCGACATCAGAGCGTCGATATCGGCATCGTACCACATGTTGAGCGCCCCGGCCGCGCCTGCTCCAACCGCAATGGCGCCGATGGCGATCACGGCGATGACCGGGTTCATCCCGCCCGGCGCCACCATCAGACCGACGAAAGCAGTAAAGATGGCCAGCGCCATGACCCGCGGCTTCAACAGCGCAAAGAAATCACCAGCCGTCGCTTCCGAAAGGCGGACGTCGGTATCCTTGAGGCTTTCCTTGACCGACATTTTGAGACGACCAGCAATGGAAACCGGCAGCCGAGCCGGCCGAAGAGCCAGGCTATTTCGAGAATTGCTTCAGATAGGCGATGACGTTGGCGATGTCCTCGTCCTTCTTCAGGCCGGGAAACGCCATCTTCGTGCCTTTGACCATGGCCTTGGGATCATGAAGGTAGGTCGTCAGCGTCGGTTCATCCCATTTGACCCCGGATGCGCCGGCCGCGATCATGGCCTCGGAGTATTTGAAATCCGGATGCGTTCCGGCTGTCCGACCGATGACGCCGTGCAACGACGGACCGATCTTGTTCGTGTCCTCTTCTGCGATGTGGCAGACCTTGCATTTGGTGAAGACCTTCTCGCCTGCCGCAGCATCCTGGGCCTGCGATGAATTCGAGATGAAGGTTGCAACGGATATGGTGGCTAGGAATGCTATTGCACGCATGGCATCTCCTCACTGATCGCCAATATTGCCAAGACGATCTGCGCGCGCCGGCATGTTGATACGCCGACATGCGCACTGGGCCACAGAACGGAATATCCGCTCCTCCCTTGTGACCCTGCGACATCCTAGTACCACAGAATCTGGCCGGCAGATAGGAGATGTCAGCCTTGCGCCACGGCCCCCAACCTGCCTTCCAGAAGATCGCGCCGCTGTTGCAAGGCGTCGGAGACAAATTTGGTGAAGGCATGCACGCGCGCCGTGCGGCGCAGATCATCATGCACGAGCACCCACAAGGCCGAGCCGATCTCCTCGATCAAGCCGCCGACCCGCACCAGTCCTGCAGCACCATCCCCGAGATAACAGGGAAGTACGGCCACCCCCGTTCCGGCGCGCGCGGCATGCGACATCGTCACCAGGGAATCGGCGCGGAAAACGATGTCGGCGTCCGGCAGCGACGAACGCATCCAGCGGGCAACGCCCGTATTGGCCAGACTGTCGTCGGGGGCGATCCAGCGCAACACAGCAAACTCCGGTTCCGGCGGCAGCGTCTCGACATAGGACGGCGCCGCGTAGGCGGCGAAGGCGACGCCCGAAATGCGCCTGCCGACCAGAATTTCCTGCGGTTGGGATACCGGTCTGATCGCCACGTCCGCGTCGCGTTGTGTCAGATTGGCTATGGAATTCTGCGTCGTCACTTCCACCCGGATGCCTGCATGGAGATCGCGAAACGCCGCCAGGATCGGCGGCAGCACCGACACCATCAGCGTGTCCGTGGTGGTAACCCGCAACGTGCCTTCGAACCTGAGGTCCTGTCCCGACAGTTTGCGCGCCAGTTCATTGACTGTTTCAGCCATCTTGCGCGCCGCACCCAGCAATTCCTCGCCGCCGGCGGTGAGCGCGTAGCCCGACGGCAGCCTGTCGAAGAGGCGAATGCCAAGCCGCTTCTCGAACGCGTTGACGCGCCGCAGCACGGTGGTGTGGTTCACATCAAGGATCCGCGCCGCCGCCGCCAGTGAACCGCCGTCGGCGACGGCCAGCACCATGCGCAAATCTTCCCAGTCGATGTGGCCGCGTGAGCTGTGCATTTCCGCAGCAAGGTAGGCGAACGATCGGCAGTTGGCGAGCCAACACAGAACAAACCTCTGCAAAAACGCACAATAGGTGGGCAAATCGGCAGATCGATCTGCGAATTCGCGCAGGCCATATAAGTCATCGCAACAACAGTCGCGCGACCCAAAATCAAGGAACGATATCTTGGAAATCCTGTTCATGCCCCTGGCAGTGGTCGCTGGTGGCCTGCTCGCCGTGCAGGCCGGCGCCAACGCGCAACTTTCAAAGGCAGTCGGCTCTCCCTTTGCCGCAACGATGCTTCAGCTGTCCGTTGGCACCATCGTGCTGCTCTCGATCACAATCGTCACAGGAACGATGCCGGCCGTGCTGGCCATTCGCAAGGCCGAATGGTGGCACGCGGTCGGCGGCACGGCCTCGGCCTTCTATGTCGTTTCGACCATCCTGCTCTTCCCACGCCTCGGCGCCGTCGTGTCAGTCGGCCTGTTCATCGCCGGGCAGATGCTTGCATCGTTTGCCCTCGACGCATTTGGCTGGCTCGGACTTCCTGAAGTCGGCCTGCAAGCCGGCCCCGCCTTTGGCATGCTCATCGTGCTTGCGGGTGCGACTCTCATCGTTCTGGGCCAGAAGGGTGCGGCTGACAATCTGGCGCCGACGAAGCCAGGCTGGATCGGCCTGGCGCTGCTGGCCGGCGCCGTACTGCCGGTGCAAGGCGCCGTCAACGCCTTGCTGCGGCATGACCTGGGCGGCGCGCCGTTCGCCGTCGGCACCATCTCATTCCTGGTGGCGACGCTGGCCATGGCCGCTATGCTTCTGGTCACACTTGCGCTTGCGAAGACGCCCCGCCCTCGCCTTGCAGGCCTTTCCTCGATGCCCTGGTGGGGCTGGCTCGGCGGATTTGCCGGCGCGACCTATGTCACCACCGTGTTCACTGCCATCCCGGTGATCGGGGCGGCGGCAGCCGTCGGCCTCACGGTGGCCGGCCAGCAGGTCGCAAGCATTTTCGTCGACACGTTCGGCTGGTTCCGCCTGCCGCAGCGGCTTGTATCGGGCATGCGGCTCGCCGGCGTCGTTCTACTGCTAGCCGGGTGCATCATCATCAAGGCGCTCTGATCCCGGCCGCCACAACGAAAAAGGCCGCCTCAAGGGCGGCCTTTTCTGTTTTGTCGTCAGGCGCTTATTCGGCGTCCTTGGCCGCCTTTTTCTTCGGCGCGGCCTTCTTCTTGGGCTCTTCCGCGTCGTCGGCCGGCTTGGCGTCAGCCTTCTTTGCAGCGGCTTTCTTCGCCGGCTTTGCCTTGGCGGTCTCGGCCTCGTCGTCGTCAGCCATCAGCTCTTCCTTGCTGACCTTGACGTCGGTGACCGAGATCTGGCCGAGCAGATGGTCAACCACCTTCTCTTCGAACATCGGCGCGCGCAACGTGTTCAGCGCTTCCGGATTGCTACGGTAGAACTCAAAGGCTTCCTGCTGCTGGGCGGCCGGATAGCGGCGCACCTGCTCGAACAGGCCGCGCTGCAATTCCTCGTCCGTCACGGCGACGCCGGCCTTCTCGCCGATTTCGGCGAGAACCAGACCGAGACGCACGCGGCGCTCAGCAAGCCGCAGATATTCGGCGCGCGCCTCTTCTTCGGTCGTCTCTTCGTCGGCGAAGCTGCGGCCGGCAGCTTCGAGATCGCGATTGACCTGGGTCCAGATGTTGTTGAACTCGGCATCGACGAGCTTCGACGGTGCCTCGAACGAGTAGGAGGCGTCGAGCTGGTCGAGCAGCTGGCGCTTGACCTTCTGGCGCGTCATCGAACCGAACTGGTTTTCGATCTGGGTACGCACGATTTCACGCAGGCGCTCCAGGGACTCGAGGCCGAGATTCTTGGCCGTCTCGTCATTGATCTCCAGCGCGCCGGGCTTGGACACTTCCTTGACGGTGACGTCGAAGGTGGCTTCCTTGCCGGCCAGATGCGCCGCCTGGTAGTTTTCCGGGAAGGTGACCGTCACCTGTTTCTCGTCGCCGGCCTTGGCGCCGATGAGCTGATCTTCGAAGCCGGGGATGAATTCCTTGGAGCCGAGCACCAGCGGCTGATCCGTACCCGCGCCGCCCGAGAAGGCTTCGCCATCGATCTTGCCGACATAGTCGATCGACACGCGGTCGCCTTCGGCGGCCTTGCCGGTCTTCGGTTCGTAGCTGCGCGCCGATTCGGCAACGCGCTGGACCTGCTCGTCGATCTCGGTATCCGGCACGTCGAACACCTGACGCGTCACCTTGATGTCGGAGAAATCCTTGATCTCGATCGACGGGATGATCTCGTAATTGATGCTGAACTCGAAGTCGGCGCCGCCGGCCAGGATCTTCTCGGCTTCCTTCTCGTCCTCGGTCATGATCACTTCGGGCTGCATGGCGGCCTTTTCGCCGCGCCCGGTGATGATCGAACGGGTCGAATCGTTGAGGATCTCGTTGACCACTTCGGCCATGAACGACTTGCCATAGACCTTGCGCAGGTGCTGCACCGGCACCTTGCCGGGACGGAAGCCGTTGATGCGGACCTTGTTGCGGGCGTCCGACAGCCGCGCCATCAGCTTGGCTTCCATGTCACCCGCCGGCACGGTGATCTTGATCTCGCGCTTGAGACCGGAGTTGAGCGTTTCGGTGACCTGCATCGTAAAACCTTTTTTTCACCAATGAGGCTGCAAAACGGCCCCTGCCGTTTACAGCCTGCCGGTATAATCTTGCCGGGAATGGCTTTTGGTACGGAACCTGGCGATTTGACCGCAAAAGCGGCTCAAATTCTCCCAAACTGCGCTCCAAAATGTGAATAAGTCTTTGTTTTTCCTACTTCTTATCACATTCTGCAGAAGCGGATCGTCGCGTCCCGTCACATTTGACACGCCTTTTGTCACAGGCGCGGCTAATTTTCAACCATCTTCGCGTTGCAGCGAACGACCGCCATTTTGCCGCTGACATTGACAGAATGATGGCTACATGGGATTGCCGGGCCACGCGGGTATGGCGGAATTGGTAGACGCACCAGATTTAGGTTCTGGCGTGAAAACGTGGGGGTTCGAGTCCCTCTACCCGCACCACCCTTCGCTCTTCGAGCTTGGGGTGGCAGTCCACCAGAAGCTCGTTGGACGAAGGAATGTCCTTCGAAGCCTTGGCGTGGGAGGACTGGCGGCGACGCCTTACGCTTCAAACACCTGCCTGGTAAGCCACTCTACCAGCCTCGCCAACTCGGGCCCCAGCACGTGGTCAGTGCCGATTAGCGGCACAAGCGTCGAAAGCTCGGCAAACAGACATCCATTCGTCTAGTAGAGCGGTTCCTCGAACAGCGTCTTGTCGCCGTCCATCAGCGCCTTGATCTGCGCGGTGCCGTCGGCCGCGATGGCGGCGCGGATGCCGAACGGCCGCACCCGCATGTCGTTCTGGATCGCCATCCCCTCGCCTTCCGGAAGATAGAAGCGCTCGATGCCGTAGTCCGGCCTGATCGTCGCGCCGCTCTCGCGCAGGTCCCAGCCCTCGGCGACATGGCCGACAATATCGACCTCGTCGGGTGCAGCCGGCGCCGGCGCTTGCCCGAACCAGGCGGCGGTCGGCTGCCAATAGCCCTCAGCGCCCTTTTTCAGCCTGACCACGATCGACGTGTCGTCGGTTGAGAATTTGCCGGCCGGAATGTTGGCGATCAGCTTCACCGGTATGCCCGAAATCTCATAGCCGAGGAAAATATAGTCGCCGCGCAGGAGGTCGCGCGGATCGATCGGCTCGACCTTCAAAAGGACTTCCTTGCCATTGCGCAGGATCGCCGCCCGTCCGGCGATGATCCAGCTCAAAAAACCGATCTGGACGAGCGCCAGCACCAGCGCCGAGATGATGAGTTTCTTGCCAGTCATCATGCGTTCGCTCCTTCAACGCGCGGCGCCTTCATGCGCTTTTCAATGCGGATGATGATCAGCGCCAGGATGCCGAGCAGAACCGCCGCCGCCAGGAAGAAGCCCGCCGTATCGAGCATCGATTGCAGCATCACGACATAGATGATGGCCAGTTCGAAGGCGAAGCCGGCATAGGCCACCCAGCGCAGGCCCCTGCTCTCGCGGCCACCCAGCATGATGGCGGCGACAATGCCGGCGAGCGCAACGACCGAGGCAAGTGCGAAGCCGCTGCTATGGGTATCCGCCACTTCGAACTGGATCATCGCCAGACCGGTGAGAAAGCCGATCAAGGCGTGCAAGGGCAGCCGGCCGCCAAGCTGCACGATCCTGTCGACGGGTTCGGCGAAGAAGGTCGCCGCCGCGAAAAGCAGCGCCGAGGCGACCACCAGCGGAATGGCGACCTGCAGCGTATCGTAGTCCATGACAAACAGCACAAGGTAGAAGAGTACCGACAGGATAATCAAATGCCGCGCTGCCTGGCTGCGCGTCCAGTACGAGATGGCGAACAGCACCAGCGCCATGACGACGAAGAAATGCGGAAATTCCGTCTTGCGGAAATAGTCGAACCCTTTGAGGAACAGCCAGGCATCGGCAATGCCGACGGCAGCGACGGTCAGCGGGTTCGAGCGCAGCGCGACTGCGGCCAGCGCGGTACCGGCACCCCAGGTGATCAGGGCGGAGGCTTCGTCGCCGGACAAGTGATACATCTGGCCGATCAGCGCGATCGAGCCGCCGAACGCCGCCGCGGCCACGATCCACAGCGCCTCGCCGATCGCTGCATGGTCGCGCGTTTTCAGGACAGCACCACCGACATAGCCGGCGAGGATGATGGCAAACAGGGCCAGGACGCGCGCCAGCCGGGGAATGGCTTCCCAATTGGCGGCGACGAAAATCAGGATCGCGGCGCCGAACAACAGCGCCGCCATCATCGCCAGGATCGAACCGAAGCTCAGCGATTTGCGCTCGTTTGCTTCGACGTCGCGTGCCAGCGCATCGGCCGTCGGCGCGTCGATCAGGCCGCCCTGCTGCCAGCGCACGATATCCGCCCTGACCCGTGACGAATAGCTCGCCATTACCCCATCTCCCCCAGCATGGTCTTTTTTCAGCCGATCCGGCCAAGCCGTTGACGCAACGGCATTTTCCGATTCGGGTTTCTTTGTGTCGAAGCAGTGAACGCGCGTTAATGTTGCATTGCACAATTTGCATTGCTGCCATGCACCAATAGCGCTTTTAAATCGTTTTTAGCCCACCTATCTTCAGGTCGTACTGAAAGACGGAATGATCCGAAAGAAAGACGAAACGAGAAATACCATGAACCTGATCCGCAACTACCGCAACTGGCGCCGCTACCGGGACACCGTTTCCGAGCTGAGCCGCCTGAGCACCCGTGAATTGACTGACCTCGGCATCAGCCGCAGCGACATCCACTACGTCGCTCGCAAGGCGGTCTAATCCTTTCGGGCCGCAAATGGTCCGAACCAATTCTAAGAGAGAACGACAATGAACCTGATCCGCAACTATCGTAACTGGCGCGTTTATCGCGACACCGTTAACGAGCTGGGTCGCCTTTCGAACCGCCAGCTCCATGATCTCGGCATCGTCCGCGACGAGATCAAGCACGTCGCCCGCAAGGCGATCTGAAGTTAAGGAATTTCGCCAGGGTCGACCTCCTCCCCGACCCTGACGGATACGGTCAGCCTTCACCTCCTCCCGAGGGTTGACCACCAAAACGGCGCCCGCCGCACCTCCTCCCGCGGCGGGCGTTGTTTCCGGAAGCGAACGCAGTTCGTCTTCCAAAGGGTTTCGCCCCTTTTAAAAATGGCGAAAAGAGATTTCGTCAAAGCCGACCTCCTCCCCGGCGATGACGAATACGGTCGATCTTCACCTCCTCCCGAGGATCGACCCCAAAAACGACACCCGCCGGACCTCCTCCCCCGGCGGGTGTTGTTGTTTTCAGGGGTAGGCTTTCCCCTCACCGCTCTGTCGCGCGGCAATTGCAATCGCCGCTGCAAGCGATTATTCCGGCGCTCATGAGCAAAAATCCCATTCACATCATCGGCGGCGGCCTCGCAGGGTCCGAAGCCGCCTGGCAGGCGGCTGAAGCGGGCGTACCGGTCGTGCTACATGAAATGCGCCCGGTGCGCGGCACCGATGCGCACAAGACGGACGGCCTGGCCGAGCTCGTGTGCTCCAATTCCTTCCGCTCGGACGACGCCGAAAACAACGCCGTCGGCCTGTTGCACGCCGAAATGCGGCTGGCCGGCTCGCTGATCATGAGCGCCGGCGACGCGCACCAGGTGCCGGCCGGCGGCGCGCTGGCCGTCGACCGCGATGGGTTTTCGCAAGCGGTGACCAAAAGGCTCGAAGCGCATCCGCTGATCACCATCGAGCGCGAGGAAGTTCCCGGCCTGCCGCCGACGGATTGGGATCAGGCGATCATCGCCACCGGCCCGCTGACCGCACCTGGCCTTGCTCAGTCGATTGCCGAAGCGACCGGCGCCGATGCGCTCGCCTTCTTCGATGCCATCGCGCCGATCATCCATTTCGACACGATCGACATGGACATTTGCTGGTTCCAGTCGCGCTACGACAAGGTCGGCCCCGGCGGCACCGGCAAGGATTACATCAACTGCCCGATGGACAAGGAGCAGTATCTTGCCTTCGTCCAGGCCTTGGTCGACGGCCAGAAAACCGAATTCAAACAATGGGAAGGCACGCCCTATTTCGACGGCTGCCTGCCGATCGAGATCATGGCCGAACGCGGCGTCGAGACGCTGCGCTATGGACCGATGAAGCCGATGGGGCTGACCAATGCCCACAACCCAACGGTCAAGGCCTATGCCGTCGTGCAGCTACGCCAGGACAATGCGTTGGGCACGCTTTACAACATGGTCGGTTTCCAGACCAAGCTGAAGCATGCCGAGCAGGTGCGCGTGTTCCGCACCATACCGGGCCTGGAAAACGCCGACTTCGCCCGCCTCGGCGGCCTGCACCGCAACACCTACATCAATTCACCGACCTTGCTCGACGCCTCGCTGCAGCTGAAGTCGCGGCCCGGCCTGCGCTTCGCCGGCCAGATCACCGGCTGCGAGGGCTATGTCGAAAGCGCTGCCATCGGCCTGCTCGCCGGCCGCTTCGCCGCCGCCGAACGGCTCGGCCATGCACCCTCGCTGCCGCCATTGACCACCGCCTTCGGCGCGCTGCTCAACCACATCACCGGCGGCCACATCGTTTCCGACGACGAGCCGGGAAAACGCTCCTTTCAGCCGATGAACGTCAATTTCGGCCTGTTCCCACCGGTGGAGGCGCCGAAGACCGAAGGCAAGCGCATGCGCGGCAAGGACAAGACCGTCGCCAAAAGACATGCCATCACATCGCGCGCTCGCGCCGATTGCCGGCAATGGTTGGGGCTGCCGGCGCAAGCGGAAACAGCCGAACCGGCGGAGTAAGGTTCGCTACTCCGCAGCCTTGATGCTGGCCGCAGCTTGAAGAATTCCAGCTACGATTGACGTCTGGCTGGCCAGCCTTGCGACGCGCGGCGCAACAACAGCCAATGCCGGCGCAACGCCGAAAGCCGCGCCACACCGTTGAGCGGTGAATGACTTTCCATCTTGCCGAGATAAGCGCGTGTCAGCGTCAGCGGCAGGAATGCCGGGCGCAGCGAGACCGGCAACGCCGACGCCCCTTGCTCGAAGGCTGAAAGATGCTCCCGCGCCAGTGCGATCATCGCCGCCACGGCGCGCTGCGCTCCCGGCCCGCCATCGCCGGCAACAAACTCTTCCGGCGACGAGCCTGCCGACGCCAGGATATCGGCCGGAACAAAACACTGCCCGCGCTTGCGGTGCAGCGGCAGCAGGAGCAGCAGGCCGGTCATCGCTTGCGCGCAACCTGCTCTGCCCGCCAGGTCGGCAAAACGCGGCGCCTCGACGGGGTCGAGCACCATTGCTGCGAACTGAATGAGGGCGGCTGCCGTCTCGCCGCAATAGCCTTCGAGATCGGTGCGCGACGGCATCGGGTCGTCATAGAGATCGAAGATGCGCGCTTCGAGCATGTTGTCGAATGCCGGTTTCGGCAGGCGATGGGTGGCAATCGTCGCCTTCAGCGCGTCGGCGACAGGATGGCCAACGCCATCATCGTCCGCGGCAATGACGTCGCGCCACCATTGCAGCCGCACTTCGCCCGGCAACGCCTCGTGGATGCGGTCGCGAATGCCTGCAATCTCGGCGTTGAAGGCATAGAGCGAAAACAGCGCGTCGCGCCTGTCCGCCGGCGCATAGAGCGCTGTGAGATAGCGGTCGTGGTCGGCGGCGCGCACCGCGTCCATGACGATGTTGCCGGCATCAGCCATTTCAGTCGACGGCGATCAGCGCGGCGGCCACGGCGCGGTCTTCCGCCAGAAGCACATTGTAGGTCCGCACTGCTGCTCCGGTCGACATCGGATCGGATGAAATGCCCGCCGCTTTCAGTGCCGCGCGCAGCGCTGCCGGTAACGGCCTGAGATCCTTACCGCAGCCGACCAGCAGGATCTCCACCGTGCCGGCCTCCGCCAGCAACTTTTCGAAATCCGCCGCGGTCAGCGCCAAGGGGTCGGCCGGCTCCCAGCCGTAAATGCCTGAGGGCAGGCACAGCAGCGAGCCGCGATGCGACATGTCGGCGAAGCGGAACCCGCCATTGCCATAGGCCTCGATCGGCGCGCGGCCGGGGAAATGCGCCTCGCGGATGACGATGCCTTTTGCCACGAGCGCAGCGTTCGTCAGGTCGCCACGGCTTTGCCGTTGCCGACCGGCTTCTCGTCGTCAGCCGTCGTGGCCTGCGGCCGCAACTTGAACAGGATCAGCAGCGGCGCGGCGATGAAGATCGACGAATAGGTGCCGAAGACAACGCCGAACAGCATCGCCATCGTGAACGAGCGGATCACCTCGCCGCCGAACAGCACCAGCGCCAGCAACGCCAGGATCGTCGTCACCGAGGTCAGCGTCGTTCGCGACAGCGTCTCGTTGATGGCGTTGTTCAACAATTGCGGCAGCGGCATGCGCTTGTATTTTCGCAGATCCTCGCGAACGCGGTCATAGACGACGATCGTGTCGTTCAGCGAATAGCCGATGATGGTCAGGATCGCCGCCAGCGATGACTGGTTGAATTCAAGCCCGGTGATGACGAAGAAGCCGAGCGTCATGACCACATCGTGGACCGTCGCGACGATGGCGCCGACCGCAAACTGCCATTCGAAACGGAACCAGACATAGACAAGGATGCCGAGCAGCGCGACCAGCATGGCGATCGTGCCTTGCTTGGCCAGTTCGCCCGAGACAGTCGGCCCGACCACTTCGACGCGGCGGAAGTCGTACTGGTCCTGCAACTCGCCGCGCACCTTGTCGATGACGGTCTGCTCGGCGTTCTCGCCGCCGTCCTGCGTGCCGACGCGGATAAGCACGTCGTTCGGCTCTCCGAACTGCTGCACCTGAACTTCGCCGATGTTGAGTTCCGTCAGCCTGCCGCGGATATCGGCAAGATCGGCATTGCCGGTCTTGGCCTGCACCTCGATCAGCGAGCCGCCCTTGAAGTCGATGCCGTAGTTGATGTCGACGGTCAGGAACAGCACGACCGAGAGAATCGAAAGCGCGCTCGACAGTGCGAATGTCCAGCGTCGAATGCCCATGAACGGAATCTTCGTGCCGGCCGGAATGAACGTGACCGGCGCCCGCGGCAACTCCTTCGGACGCGCCCGGCGCAGCCAGATCGACACCAGCAGACGGGTGAAGGTGAAGGCGGTGAAGACCGTGGTCAGGATGCCGATGGCATAGGTGATGGCAAAGCCCTTCACCGGCCCGGTGCCGAGATAGAACAGCACCACGGTAGCAATCAGCGAGGTGATGTTGGAATCGACGATGGTCGCCAGCGCCTTGGTGAAGCCGGTGTCGATCGCCTGGATTACAGAGCGGCCGTTTCGCCGCTCCTCGCGAATACGCTCATAGATCAGAACGTTGGAATCGACCGCCATGCCGATGGTCAGCACGATACCGGCAATGCCGGGCAAGGTCAGTGTCGCGCCAAGCAGCGACAACAGTCCGACGATCATCGCCACGTGCACCGCCAGCGCGATGTTGGCCAGGAAGCCAAGGAAGCCGTAGGCCACGAACATGAAGGCGACGACGAGGATCGAACCGATGATGCCGGCAACCTTGCCGGCATGGATGGAATCCTGACCAAGGCCCGGACCAACCGTGCGCTCTTCGATCACCGTCAGCTTGGCCGGCAGCGCGCCGGCGCGCAGCAGCACGGCGAGGTTGTTGGCGGTCTCGGCGGTAAAACTGCCTGAAATCTGACCAGTGCCGCCGAGGATCGGTTCGCGGATCTGCGGCGCCGAAATAACCTGGTCGTCGAGCACGATGGCGAACAGCTTGCCGACATTCTGCGACGTCGCCTGGCCGAAGCGCGCCGAGCCTTTGGAGTCGAAGCGGAACGAAACCACCGGCTCGTTGGTCTGGGAATTGTATGTCGCCTGCGCGTCGACGAGGCTTTCGCCCGAAACGATGACGCGKTTCTCGATCAGATAGGGAACCGGCGGATCGTCCTGCGAGTAAAGGATCGAGGAGCCTGCCGGCGGACGACCGTTGAGCGCGTCCTGCACCGACATCGAGGGGTCGACCATCTGGAAGTTCAGCTTGGCGACGGTGCCAAGCATGTCCTTCAGCTTCTGCGGATCCTGCAGGCCTGGCACCTGGACCAGGATACGGTCATCGCCTTGCCGCTGCACGATCGGTTCTGTCGTGCCCAGCGCGTTGACGCGGCGTTCGACGACCTCGATCGACTGCGCCAGCGCCGTCGCCGTGCGGTATTTGATGCCGGCGTCGGTGACGGTGAATTTGAGCAGGCCGGGCTCGCTGTCGTCCAGCGTCATTTCCTGGATGGAGCCGCCGCTGAACAGGCCCGCGGCAACAGGATCGGTCAAGGACTTCAACGCCGTCTTGGCGGCTTCCACCTGCGCGGGATCGGTGATGCGGACCTGCACGGTCCGGCCCGATCCGGCAAGGCCGGTATAGCCGAGCTTGGCATCGCGCAGCAGCGTCCGGATTTCGTCTCGCGTCGTCTCCAGCCGGTCCTTGATCAGATCGTTCGGATCCATCCGGAGCAGGATGTGCGAACCGCCCTGCAGATCGAGACCGAGCGTCATCTGCCGCTTCGGCACCCAGTTGGGCAGTTGGGCCAGCGTGCTGGCGGGGAAGAGATTGGGCGCCGCGAGAAGCACTGTGATGGCCACGGCCACCCAGATCAGGATCATCTTGAAGCGCGAAAAATATAACATTGTCTATCGTCCGTTCAGGCGTACAAGCGGCTGCGTTCCGCCTACAATTCGGTTATTTCTTGGCGTTCTGGTTCGCGACCGGCTCGCCCTTGACCCGCACATCGACGATCGTCGAGCGCAGCGCCGTCACCTTGGTTCCGCCGCCGAGATCGACTTCGAGCTCATGGTCATCGATCACCTTGGTCACCTTGCCGATAAAGCCACCGCCGGTGACGACCGTGTCGCCACGGCGAACCGCCGCCAGCATGTCGGCGCGCTTTTTCAATTGCGCGCGCTGCGGCCGGATGATCAGAAAATACAAGATCGCGAAAATCGGGATAAACGGCACGATGAGGTCGAACATCGGGCCGAGCGGGGTCAGCGAGGGTGCCGCAGCCTGGGCGAATGCCGGTGTGACGAACATCAAGAACTCCTGAATACGGAAAAAAGGCCACAAAGCGGCCCCGCCAAATTTGGCCGGAATATAGTCGGTAAAGTTGCCAATGCAACTGCGCGAGCCGGCAAATCGGCTGCTTTTCCGACCGGTTGACCCGTGTTAGAGCTTTAGCCCGAACAGTGGTGTCAGGTTTCCGGAAAAGAACACGCACAAACAAAAGGTTGGAGCCGGTTTTTACGCCGCCGACATCGACCGGATTTCCGCCTCGCACGCTCCTGAATGCAAAAACAAAGACGCAAAAATGACCGACAGCACCATCGACGCCCTGAACGACAAGCTCGATCGCCTGATCGAGGCGGTCTCTCGCCTCGCCCCGCCGCCGGTGCCGAAAACCGACCTTGCCGAAGCCGATTGCTTCGTCTGGCAGGCCGATCCCGGCTATCTCGAGCCGGTGCTCAAGGTCAATCGCGTCGACATTGGCCTGATCCGCGGCGTCGACCGCGTCCGCGACATCCTTGTCGACAACACAGAGCGCTTCGCCGCCGGCTATGCCGCCAACAACGTCTTGTTGTGGGGCGCGCGCGGCATGGGCAAGTCCTCGCTGGTCAAGGCAGTGCACGCCGCGATCAACGCGTCTTCGAAACTCGATCTGCCGCTCAAGCTCATCGAGATCCATCGCGAGGATATCGACACGCTGCCCAAGCTGATGGGTCTGCTGAAGGCGGCGCCCTTTCGCATCATCCTGTTTTGCGACGATCTGTCATTCGACCATGACGACACCTCCTACAAATCGCTGAAAGCAGCGCTCGAAGGCGGCGTCGAGGGCCGGCCGGCCAATGTCATCTTCTATGCCACTTCGAACCGGCGCCATCTGTTGCCGCGCGACATGATCGACAATGAGCGTTCGACCGCCATCAACCCGTCAGAGGCGGTCGAGGAAAAGGTGTCGCTCTCCGACCGTTTCGGCCTCTGGCTCGGCTTCCACAAATGTTCGCAGGATGAGTATCTCGACATGATCGACGGCTATGTCCGCCATCACGGTCTGGCCATCGACCCCGAAACGTTGCGCGCCGACGCGCTGGAATGGGCAACGACGCGCGGCAGCCGCTCCGGCCGCGTCGCCTGGCAGTTCACCCAGGATCTGGCGGGACGGCTCGGCAAGCCGCTCAACAACTGAGCCAGACCACGATCCAGAAAAGTGGAAGCCGGTTTTCGGATAGGATCATGGTCGAAACAAAACCACTGAAAAAGCCCGCTCCTAGCGGAGCGGGCTGAGCCGGCGGGCCGGACTGGAGGTCAGACGGCCTGCAAATGCTTTTTTTCTTCTATTCGAGATAGCCAGACGGGTCGACCGGGGCCGAGTTCTTGCGCACTTCGAAGTGCAGTTTCGGCGAGTCGGTGGTGCCGCTCATGCCGGACAGCGCGATCTCCTGGCCGCGCTTGACCTTCTGGCCGCGCTGCACCTCGATCGAACTGGTGTGGCCGTAGACGGTGACCAGCCCGCTTTCATGGCGCACCAGCACGGTGTTGCCGAATTCCTTGAGACCGTCGCCGGCATAGATGACGACGCCGTTCTCGGCCGCCTTCACCGGCGTTCCCTCCGGCACGGCGATATCGACGCCGTCCTTGCCGCCGCCAAAATTGGAGATCACGCGGCCACGCACCGGCCAGCGCATCTTGCCGATGCCGGTGGCATCCGGTGCCACTGCATCGTCGTCCTCAGCCTGCTGGATGACCTTGGAGTCTTTCTTCGGCGGCGTGTAGGAGGCGAGCGTTTCCGTCGGTTTGGCCGCCGGCTGGGTGGTGGCCGTCGTCACCGGGTCAACTTTGGCCGGCTTGGCGCTGGCAACCGTCGCGGTACCGCCGGCCGGAACCTTCAGCGTCTGGCCGATCTTGAGCAGTCCGTCCTGCATGCCGTTCGCCTGCTTCAGCGCAACGGTGCTGACGCCTGTCTTCCTGGCGATGGCCGAGAGCGTGTCACCCGACTGAACCGTATAGGTACCGGCTCCTGCCTTGGGCGCGGCCGAAGCCATCTGTGCTGCGGGCTTGCCATCCTTCGGCTTTGCCGCGGACGCATCCACCTGTGCGACGGCTTTGCCGTCCTTGACCTTTGGCTGCTGCGGCAGCACGGCCACCTTGTCCGGCGCAGTGGCCGGCTGGTCGTGCTTGCCATTTGCAGGCTTGGCGTCGGCAGTCTTTGGTGCCGAAGCCGGGTCCTTGCTCGAATAGGCATAGGCCGGGATGACCAGCTTCTGGCCGGTCTTCAGCCCCTTGGTGGCGCTTAAGCCGTTGACCTTAATGATGACATCCGACGGCACGTGATAGCGGTGCGCTATGCCGTTAATGGTCTCGCCGTCCTTGACAATGATCTCGGTAGCATGCGGCGTTCCTGCCGTCGTCGCCATTTTCGGCGCATCGGGCTGCGCGTTCTTGAACGGCTTTGCCGCCGGAGCGATGGTGCCGGTCGCGGTCTTGTCGAGATGCCTGGGCGCCAAGGCCGGAGCGGTGGCAGTGCGGACCGGATTGGCGGCAGGCGCCATTGCCGGCTGCGACTGGGCGACAGGCGGCAGTTGCTGAACTGTAACCGGTTCCAGGCTGGAACGGCTGACCGACTGGGTGTGGCTGCCATCGACCGGCGCAGCCGCGACATCGCCCGGATAGGGCTGGGCGGCATCCTGCTTGTCGATGATGGCGCGCTGATTGTTGGTCGAGGAGGTGAAGACGTCGTCGACACCGTTGAACCGCGCGACCTGGGAGCTGCACCCTGCTGCGGCGCCTGCGACCATGAGGACGGCGCAGCCACGCGCCAGATTACGCCCGTTTGCCTTCAAAACACTGAATTGCATCGCACTAACCCGCACATACCCGGTACAAACTAGGCATGATTAAAGCGCGTTAATGTTACTGGTCGGTTAACCCCTTAGAATCAGACGCAAATTTTCTTAAAATATTTTGGGTGGGCTCAAATGACCGCCGCGACGCTGCGCAGGATCGGCTGCAGGCGCACGCTGCCGATGTCCTCGCGCTCGAAACGGCTGCCGACCTTGGTCAGCTTGGCCAGCACCTGCTCTTCCTCCTCCGGCCCGATCGGCGCAATGACGATGCCGCCGCTCGAAAGCTGGTCGAGCAGGAAGCGCGGCAGGCTGTCGAACGCCGCCCAGGCGACGATACGGTCGAACGGCCCTTCATTGGCCAACCCGTTGGAACCGTCCGCCTGGCGCACGATGACGTTGCCGATGGCGAGCGCCTCAAAACGTTGCCTCGCCTGCTCGGCCAGCGTCTTGTAGCGGTCGATGGTAACCACCCGCGATGCCAGCCGAGACATCACCGCTGCCGTATAGCCAGACCCGGTACCGATCTCGAGCACACGGTTGCCCGGCTCGATAGCAAGGGCTGCGATCACCGCCGCCTGCAGGTCGGCGCCTTCGATCGCTTCCCCGCATTCGATCGGCAGCATGCCGTCCGACCAGGCGATCGAGTGGAACTGTCCGGAGATGAAACCGCGCCGCGGCGTCGCCTCGAAAGCGGCGATCAGCGCCTTCGGCACTGCGCCTTGGCCACGCAAGCGGAGCAGGAAAGCGGCAAAACCTTCGCGGTCGTCGACAGCCATGTTCATGCCAAAACCTTATTCTGATAGCGCCTTGGTCAGTTGGTCGCGGATTTCGTGCGCAGTGAGGTCGAGCTGGAGCGGCGTCACCGACACCAATCGGTTGCGCATCGCATAAAGGTCGGTGCCGTGCTTGCCCTCGACCGGCTCGCGGCCGAAGCGCAGCCAGTAATAAGGCAGGCCGCGGCCGTCGCGACGCTCGTCAACCCACAGGCTGTGCACCAGCTTGCCCTGCGAGGTCACCACCGTGCCGACGATCTCGTCCGGCAGGCAGTTCGGGAAATTGACGTTGAGCAGCACGCCGTCCGGCAGGGGCATGGCGACCAGCTTCTTGAGCAGCGCCGGCGCCAGCGCCTCCGTGGTCTCGTATGGAACGACGCGATCCTCGCCAAGATAGGAGTAGGCCTGGCTGAGCGCGATCGAGCGGATACCGAGCAGCGCACCCTCCATGGCGCCTGCGACGGTGCCCGAATAGGTGACGTCGTCGGCGATGTTGGCGCCGGAATTGACGCCGGACAGGATCAGATCGGGTGCGCCAGGCAGGATTTTTTTCACGCCCATGATGACGCAGTCGGTCGGCGTGCCGCGCACGGCATAGTGCTTCTCGCCGATCTTGCGCAGGCGCAGCGGCTCCGAGATCGACAGCGAATGCGCGTAGCCGGACTGGTCCTGCTCAGGCGCCACCACCCAGACATCGTCCGACAGCGTGCGGGCGATGCGTTCGAGCGACGCTAGGCCCTCGGCATGGATGCCGTCATCATTGGTCAGCAGAATGCGCATTACTTCGCTTCGATCTTTGTCAGGCCACCCATGTAAGAGCGCAGCGCTTCAGGAATGGTTACGCTGCCATCCTCATTCTGGTAGTTTTCGATGACAGCGATAAGCGCGCGGCCGACGGCGGTACCGGAGCCGTTGAGCGTATGCACGAAGCGGTTGCCCTTGCCGTCTCTGTCCTTGTAGCGGGCATCCATGCGCCGCGCCTGGAAATCGCCGCACAACGAACAGGACGAAATCTCGCGATAGGCGTTCTGGCCCGGCAGCCAGACCTCGATGTCGTAGGTCTTGCGCGCGCCAAAACCCATGTCGCCGGTGCACAGCGTCATGGTGCGGAACGGCAACTCCAGCCGCTTCAGCACTTCCGCGGCGCACTCAGTCATCCGCTCGTGTTCGGCGAGCGACGAGTCCTGGTCGGTGATCGAAACCAGCTCGACCTTGTAGAACTGGTGCTGGCGCAGCATGCCGCGCGTGTCGCGCCCGGCCGAGCCCGCCTCCGAGCGGAAACACGGCGTCAGCGCCGTGTAGCGCAGCGGCAGTTTTTCGTGAGCGGTGATTTCCTCGCGCACCAGGTTGGTCAGCGGCACTTCGGCGGTCGGGATCAGGCCAAGCCGGCCATCGCCATGCTGGACAAAAAACAGATCCTCTTCGAATTTCGGCAGCTGATTGGTGCCGAACAGCACCTCATCGCGCACCATCAGCGGCGGGATGATTTCCTCGTAGCCGTGCTCGGTCGTGTGCAGGTCGAGCATGAACTGGCCAAGCGCGCGTTCCATGCGTGCCAGCCCGCCCTTCAGCACAGTGAAGCGCGATCCCGACAGCTTTGCCGCCCGCTCGAAATCCATCATGCCGAGCGCTTCGCCGATCTCAAAGTGCTCCTTCACCCAATTCGGCCGCGTCGGCAGCTTGCCAACGGTGCGTTTGACGACATTGTCGTGCTCGTCCTTGCCGACCGGCACATCGTCGAACGGCACGTTGGGCAGCACCGCCAGCGCGTCGTTCAGCGCCTTGTCGAGTTCGCGTTCGCGCGCCTCGCCATTCTGGATGAAGGTTTTGATCTCGCCGACTTCGGCCTTCAGCTTTTCGGCAAGCGCTGCATCGCCGGAACGCATGGCGTTGCCGATCTCCTTCGAGGCGGCGTTGCGGCGCTCCTGCCTGGTCTGCAGCTCGGTCACATGCTCGCGCCGCGCTTCGTCGCTGGCTATCAAATCATCGACCGTGGACTGCGCAGCCTCGGCCGACCACGAGCGCTTCTGCAGCGCTTCGACAAGGGCCTTCGGGTTGTCGCGAATCCATTTGATGTCAAGCATGGTTTGAACGCTCCTGGGTAGCATGTCGCCCAAAAGTGCGCAGCGGTTTTGGGGCAACGACATGCTTCAAACAAAACTGAAACGCATCGCTCTGATGGCGATGCGTTTCAGCCAGAGGGCGTAAACCGCATCCTTGATCGATGCAAGACAAGGGCTCAGCGACCGTCGCCTTTTTCCGCTGGCGTGAACGCTATCGCCTACTAGGGAGTCTGCGTCGGAGGCGTGCCCGCCTTCTCCGCCGCTTCGTCCGCGGCGTCCTTGGCCTCGCGCGCCAGCTTCTGTTTGTTCTGGTCGCGCTCGATCAGCCGGGCCGCCCAGATGGACACCTCGTAGAGCAGGATGGTCGGAATGGCCAAACCGATCTGGCTCATCGGATCGGGCGGCGTCAGCACCGCCGCCACCACGAAGGCGATGACGATCGCCCATTTGCGCTTTTCGGCCAGCGCCTTCGACGACAGCATGCCGACCCTCGTCATCAGGCTGGTCACCACCGGCAGCTGGAACACCAGGCCAAAGGAGAAGATCAGCGTCATGATCAGGCTGAGATACTCCGACACTTTCGGCAGCAGCGAAATCTGCACCTGATCGTCGGTGCCGGCCTGCTGCATGGCGAGGAAGAACCACATCACCATCGGCGTGAAGAAGAAATAGACCAGAGACGCGCCCATCAGGAACAGGATCGGCGAGGCGATCAGGAAAGGCAGGAAGGCGTTGCGCTCATTCTTGTAGAGGCCGGGCGCGATGAATTTGTAGATCTGCGTGGCGATCAGCGGAAAGGCGATGACCATGCCGCCGAACATGGCGAGCTTGACCTGGGTGAAGAAGAATTCCTGCGGCGCCGTGTAGATCAGCTCGACCTTGTGCGGGTCGAGCCCTGCCCATTTGGTCGCCCATTTGAACGGGATGACCAACAGGTTGAACAGACGCTTGGCGAAGAAGAAGCAGACCAGGAAGGCAACGAAGAAGCCGCCGATCGACCAGATCAGCCGCCGGCGCAACTCGATCAGATGCTCCATCAGCGGCGCTGACGACTTTTCGATCTCGTCCTTTTCCGTATCCGAAACGCTCACTTGGCGGCTCCCGCCGTCTTCTTGGCTGCAGGCTTTTTCGCCGCTGCCGGCGCAGGCTTTGGTTCAGCCTTTTTGACTGCGGCCTTAGTCGCGGCCGGCTTGGTCGCCTTTGCCGGGGCCGTCGCCACCTTGGCCTGTGCCTTCGCTGCGGGCGCAGCCTTTGCCGGTGTGGCCTTCGTCGAAGCAGCGACCGCGGCTTTGGTTGCCTTGGGTGCAGCTGGCTTGGGTACAGCGGGCTTGGCGGTTTTCCTGGCCGCCGACACTTTTTGCGGCGCGGCCGGTGCCGTGACCGAGCTGTCGGTCATCGCTGGAAAGATTGGCGTAGGCGGCAACGCTTCCGCCACGTTGAGACCCGGCATATCCGTGGCGCCGTTCTTCAGCGGCTCCGCCGGCTGCGGCGTGTCTGCAGCAGGCGTTGCCGGATCGACAGCCGGCTTCGGCTTCATCGCCGCGTCGACGCCGGAACGAACGTCGGCTGCGGCCTGCTCGAACGGATTGAGCTGTTTGCGGATCTCGGCCGCCGGATTGAGGCTTCTGAGCGAATCGACCGACTTCTTGACGTCGTCGAGTTCGGCCTCTTTCAGCGCCTCGTTGAACTGTTTCTGGAAGTCGGCTGCCATGGCGCGCAGCTTCGCCGTCGTGCGGCCGAAGGTGCGCAGCATATTGGGCAAATCCTTGGGTCCGACGACCACGATCATGACGACGGCGATCACCAGCATTTCGGTCCAGCCGACTTCAAACATGGCACTCTGTTCCGACTAGAACCTTGGGCTCAGCTCTTGCTGGCCTTTTCCTTCACCGCCGAGACGGTCTCGTCGGCGCGGTGCTCGACGGTGCGCTTGTCTTCGGCAACGTCGTCGTCGGCCATGCCCTTCTTGAAGCTCTTGATACCCTTGGCCATGTCGCCCATCAGCTCGGGAATCTTGCCACGGCCGAACACCAGAAGCACGATCACCAGCACGATCATCCAGTGCCAAATCGAAAATGAACCCATTGTAACTCTCTCTCGAATGTTTTCCCTGGCGATGATCTATGCGTTTTCGCGTTGGGATTCAAACACAACCGCGACAAAGTTTATGAAGGCGCGGCAGATGTCACGCATTTTCAGCGATGCGGTCCGCTACCAATCGGCGCATCTACAGCCGCAAGCAGCTTTTTGACAGTGCCTTGCGGTCAATCTTCCGTGACGCGCGGCGTCAACAGGCCGAGTTCCTCGAGGTCGATGTCGGTCAGCGGATCCTCGTCGTCGGTCAGCGCATCCGGATCGGACGGCGGCATCGGAATGGAGAAATTCGACGGCATGCGGCCCGAAAGCAGCCCGGCGCCCTTCAACTCGTCCATCCCGGGCAGATCGCGGATCTCCTCCAGCGCGAAATGGTCGAGGAAGGTGTCGGTGGTGCCGTAGGTGACCGGGCGGCCCGGCGTGCGGCGCCGACCGCGCATGCGCACCCATTCCGTCTCCATCAGCGTGTCCAGCGTGCCCTTCGAGGTCTCGACGCCGCGGATGTCCTCGATTTCGGCGCGCGTCACCGGTTGGTGATAGGCGATGATCGCCAGCACTTCGAGAGCGGCGCGCGAAAGCTTCTTTTGTTGAACGGTGTCCCTGCTCATCAGGAAAGCAAGGTCGCCCGCGGTGCGGAACGCCCAGGCATCGCCGACGCGCACCAGATTGACGCCCCGGCGCGCATAGATCTGCTGCAGCTCAGCCATGGCGGCGGCAATGTTGATGCCGTCGGGCAGCCGCGCGGCAAGCTGCTTTTCGCTGACCGGCTCGGCGCTGGCAAAGACGATCGCCTCGGCCATTCGCACGGCTTCCGCCATATGCAGCCGCTCGCCAGGATTCTGGGTCACAGTCTCAGCCAAATCCTGGGCAACGGCGCCCTCCTCGGTTTCTTCGTCGACCTTGAACGGAATGACCGATGCGTTGGCGCGCTCGCTCATGATGCCACCTCGACTGCCCTGATGCCCGGCGCGCGGCCGCGCAGATAGAGCGGCGCGAACACCTCGTCCTGCCGCATTTCGATGCTGCCTTCGCGCACCAGTTCCAGCGACGCCGCAAACGAACTGGCAATCGCGGTGCGCCGCTCTTCCGGGCTGGTCAGATAGTTGATCAGAAAACTGTCGAGCGCCGTCCAGTCGCGCAGCGAGCCGATCAGCCTGGTCAGGATATCGCGCGCATCCTTGAGCGACCACACACCGCGCCTGGCGATTGTCACATTGGTGATGGCCTGCTTCTGGCGCTGCTGGGCATAGGCGGTCAAAAGGTCGTAGAGCGAGGCCGAATAGGCATTGCGCTTCTCGACGATGACCATTTCCGGCATGCCGCGCGCAAACACGTCGCGGCCGAGCCGGTTGCGGTTGACCAGCCGTGCCGAGGCGTCGCGCATGGCTTCCAGCCGCTTCAGCCGGAATTGCAGTACCGCCGCCAGTTCCTCGCCGCTCTCGCCATCGTCGCCGGGCTGCTTAGGGATCAAAAGCTTCGATTTGAGGAAGGCTAGCCACGCCGCCATCACCAGATAGTCGGCGGCAAGCTCGAGCCTCAACGCCCTCGCCGTCTCGACAAAGGTCAGATATTGCTCGACCAGCGCCAGGATCGAGATGCGCGACAGATCGACTTTCTGGTTGCGGGCAAGATGCAGCAGCAGATCGAGCGGGCCTTCGAAGCCGGCCACGTCGACAACCAGCGACGGATCGCCGGTGACGCGTGAATCGTCATTTTCGGCCCACAGACGGTCCATCGGTGCAGCCTTCCCGGCCTTGCTTTCCAATGTCTCCGCCACTTGCCCTTTTTCCCTCTCGGTCTAGGCCACCGCGTCGAAATAGGTGGCAAATTCAGCACGTATCTCTGTTTCGTCGGCCCGATCGCGGTTCTTTATATAGGTCAGCGCCCGCTTTGCACGCTCGAGCGACTTGCCTTCAAGCCCGGTGGTCCGCGATGCGATGCCGGCCATCTCCTCGAAAACACCATTGCAGTGAAGGACCAGATCGCAGCCGGCCGCAAGGATCGAGGCCGCCTTTGTCGGGAAATCCCCAGAAAGTGCCTTCATCGAGGTGTCGTCGCTCATCAACAGCCCGTCAAAGCCGATCTCGCGGCGAATGATCTCGTCGATCACCTTGCCGGACGTGGTCGCCGGGTTCTTCGGGTCGATGGCGCTGTAGACGACATGCGCCGTCATTGCCATTGGCAGATGGTTGAGCTCCCTGAACGGGGCGAAATCATGCCGCTGCAGCTCGCTCATCGAGGCATCGACGGTCGGCAGCTCGAAATGGGTGTCGGCAAAAGCCCGCCCATGCCCTGGAATATGCTTCATGACCGGCAGCACGCCGCCCGCCATCAGCCCCTCTGCCGCGGCGCGGCCGAGTTCGATGACCGGACGAGGCTCCTTGCCATAGGCGCGTGCGCCGATGACGTCGCTGGCGCCTTCGATCGGCACGTCGAGCACCGGCAGGCAATCCGCCGTGATGCCATAGCGCAGCAGGTCGAAGGCATGCAGCCGCGCCATCAGCCACGCGGCGCGGGTGCCGGCATCGTGGTCGTCGCGCCACAGCGCGCCAAGCGCACCGCCGGCGGGATAGTTCGGCGCCAGCGGCGGCCGCAGACGCTGCACGCGGCCACCTTCCTGGTCGATGAACACCGGCGCATCCGGGCGTCCGATGCAGTCGCGCATCGAAGCCACCAGATCGCGGATCTGCTCGGTCTCGCCGATGTTGCGCGCAAACAGGATGAAGCCCCACGGGCATTCGTTGCGATAGAAACGGATTTCGTCGCGGGTGAGCGATTTCCCGGCGCAGCCGAGGATCATGGATTTTGATTCGGTCATGGAGAGCAGTTTAGAGCTTCACGGCGACAAAGGGAATCGTGTCGAGCCGCAAGCCTTGCAAGGCCAAATCCCATTTCACATAAAAAAACCGGCGCGGTCTGGGACCGCGCCGGTTTTGATTGGTTGGACCAGACTTTAGCGCGACACGAAGCAGTTGCCGCCGGCGGCCTTGTAGCTGGTGCACAGATTGATGGCATCGTTGCGCGACTGCGCAGGCACCCGGACACGGTAGAAGGTGCCCTTGCCGGCGATCTCGGCCTTGACGATGTTGGCGGTGCGACCGGCGAGCACGCTGCCATAGCGGCGCTGCAGGTCCGCATAGTTGGCCTGGGCGCTTTCAACCGTCGGCTGCGACGCAATCTGCATCGACCATGAGCCACCGGCGGCGGTGGAAGCCGCCGCAGGAATGGAAGCAACCTGGTCGGGCTTGACCTCGCCAACCACGTCGACCGGCTGGTCGGACGGGCGTTGCGGTGCGAGCGGAACTGACGCTGGCGTGTTGGCGGACTGGGCCTTGGCTTCCGCCTTGGGCTCGGCTGCCGGCTTGACCGGCTTGGCGGTCTCGGCCTGATCGGCACTTGCCTGATCATCGCTGGCCTGGTCGGCCGCGGCCGGCACGGTGCCGGTCTGCTCCGCGTCGGCCTGGCCGGCTGGGGCCACATGCTGCGGCGCCGGATCGGCAGGCTCAGCGGCCGCCACTGGTGCAGGTGCCGGATCCTCGCGTGCAACCAATGAACCGTCGGGCTTGACCACCATGGTTTTCACCTTGCGCGGCGCAATGGCGACAACATCCGAGTTCGTGCCCTTGTCGGCTTCCTGCAGAACCTGCGCTATGCGGTCCTCGGATTTGGGTGCGGGTGCCGCGGCGGTGTTGCCGGCGGCATCGCTGCCAGTGGCAGCGTCGGTCTCGTCGGGTGAAAGATCGACAACACGGCTCTGCGGCTCCTTGGCGGTCACATCCACCGGCTCTTCTGTGTTGGTGACCAGCTTCTCCTGAACGGGCTCGGCCGGCTTGGTGCCCTTGACCACCGCGTCATAGACCTTGTTGTCCTGGTTCGGCACCACGGCGCCGCCCGGATTTTCCGGCTTGACCTTGATCGGTGCGTTGTCGGCCTTGACGATCACCGGCGCATCGCTGCCGCCCTTGCCGCCAACGGACAAGGCAAAGGCGCCAATGCCGCCGGCAATGGCTACCGCACCGACAACCGCGGCAATCAGCAGGCCGCTTCGGCGCGGCTGCCTTGCAGTATCCTGCCCGGCCAGGCCCGGCACCGCCATCGCTTCGTCCAGCTCGGGATCGTAGTCGAGTTCGTCGACAGCGAAATCGTCGGCCTGTGAAACCGGCTGGCTGCCGGGCAGATCGTCGATGTCGAAGCCGTTTGCGGCGTCGGCATAAGCACCGGCCGCTGCCTTGGCAGGCACTTCCGCCGGCCGCGCCGCATAGGCGCGCTGATCGTTGCGCTCATAGCCCGGCTTGAAACCGGCGCTGTAGGAATCATCGTCATAGGCCGCGTTGCGCTGAGGCGCCGCAGCCACCTCCGTCGCGTTCATATCGGTGAGCAGGCTGGAGAACTCGGCGTCGAGATCGTCATAGGCCGTTGATGCCGGCTCGTCCTCATCGAAGTTGAGTTCCGGAATATCGAGGTCGTCCGCCAGCGCGACGACGCGCTCGGGCACATCGACCGTCTCGACATCCGGCATCTCGTCGTAGCGCTGAGACTGTTCGGGCAGTGCCGGTGCGGGCTCCGCATAGGCAGGGACGTTTTCAACCGGCTGCTGCCGATAGGACGGTACTGCCGCGACCGGCGGCAGCGAAGCCATCGGCTGGGCTGCAAACGACGGCTGCGACTGGGCGACCGGCGTCATCCGGCTCCACGAACGGGCTGGCTCCGGCGGCGTCGAGCGCGCCGTCATCCAATCGCCGGCCGGCGCTTGCCCGGAAGCGGCCTGCGCAACCGTGCCGGTGGCTACGCCGGCACCCAGATCGATACCCTTGGCAAAAGCGGCGTCGAACGCATCGTCATCGAAATGAATGTCGGCGGCAGCCCGGGTCGCGGACGCTGTTGCAGCATCAGCCTCGAAATCCTGGCCTTCGTGCTCGTCGAGCACAAGATTGTCGAGACCAGCATCGGCTGCCTGGGCCGTTTCAGCGTGAAGCGGCTGCCCAGGCTGGTGCTCGTCGAGGTCCCAGTCCAGATCGGCGACAGTATCCGTCGGCTGACCGGCGGTGCTTTGCGCCGGTGCAACTGGCTGCTGAACCATAGCAGGCTCCTTGACCACAGGAGCGGTCCGCGCCTTCATCGTGCCTAGCAGCGCGTTCAGCTCGTCTTCCAATGTCCGTTCATCTGCCGCGGCGACTGGAGCTTCTGCCCTCTCGACCACAACGGCTGGAGCCGCGATCGGCTCGGTCGGAACGGCGGCGACCTGCACAACAGGCGCTTCGATCTCATCGGCAAGCGCATCGTCAAAGGTCAGGTCGAAATCATCGAATGCTTCTTGTGCTTCATGCGGAGCGACGTCGTGGGTTACTTGCGGAGCGACGTCTTGTGCCTCTTGCGGAGCGACGTCGTAGGCGTGGTCCTCTGCATAGACGGGCTCGGCGGCCGGTGTTTCGTCTGCCAACGGTGCATCGACCGCGGCCGGCTGATCGGCGCGAACCTCGAAGTCCATGTCGACATCGGCCATCGCATCGTCGAAATGGCCGGCGAAATCCTCGTTGGAAGTCCCTTGATCCGCATCGGCGGCGGCCTCGACCGGTGCGGCCTGATATGCGGCCATCTCGGTGGCGGCGGGACCGGCATAGTGGTCGTCGTCAGGTGAATGACTGTCGAGCGTCAGCTCGTCTTCGAGCGACATCGAGACGGCATTGTCGAAATCGTCATGGTCGAAATCATCGTCGACCGCAGCCTCCGTGACCGGCGCGGAAACATCGGCGGCAGCGATGCTGCGCTCGTTGTCGTCAGTCGCATCGTCATCAAGCAGGAACCCTTGCTCGAGCGACGCGGCAAGCTCGTCGTCAACAGGCAAATCGTCTTCGAACGGCGACACATCTTCCAGCGAACTGGCTACGGCATTGTCGAAATCATCATCGAAGGCGGCTTCAACGGTTGGCGCCGGAACCTCGGGAGCAGCGGCAAAACCATGAACGGCCTCGTTAGCCGCATCATCGTCGAGCAGGAAATCCTGTTCGAGCGAAGCGGCGAGCGCATCGTCCATCGCATCGGCCGTTTCGAAAGCCGGCTCTTGAACCTCGGCAGCCGGCGCTTGAACCTCGGCAACAGGTTCCCGAATCTCGGCAACAGCGCTTAAGTCGTCATTGCCGAATTCGCCCATCAATTCCTTCTCGAGGTCGATGTCGAAATCGCCCTCGTCCGCGGCTTGATCGGCGGGTGCGGCCTTCTGCTCAGCTGGTGGCTGCGGCTTGACCGGCTGACGCGGATCGAAACCCATGATCCTGGTCAGTTCCGCGAACGGATCATCGTCGGAGATGTCGCTGTGGTCGGCTGCTTTCAGCTGGGTTCTGTCTGCCATTATTGTTCCCGAACTCGCACTCATTCGGACGCCATGGACGTCGCGTAGGGTTGGCCCTTACCAGCGCAATGTGGGCAAAAGGTGACAGGTTATTTAGTCAAACCTAACGCATTTCGGTGGGCGCATCAGCTCCGATCAACGTCAGGCCGGACGTCAAGACGTCCGAAACAGCCTGCACCAGCCCTAGTCTGGCATGCGTCAATTGTCGGTCGTTAACCTTAACAAAACGTAAGTCGGGGTTATCAGTGCCCCGGTTCCAGTGTCCGTGGAAGCTGGAAGCAAGATCGTAGAGGTAGAATGCCAGCCGATGTGGCTCCAGCGCAAGGGCCGCCGATTCAACCAGCCGCGGATATTCCGCCAGCTTCCGGATCAGCCCGATCTCGCCCTCATCGGTCAAAGCCGCCACCCCGGCCGCAAGCCTGTTGCGGTCGAAATTGGCCTCGCCCAGCTGCTCGCTCGCCTGCCGGAACACCGAGTGGCAGCGCGCCGACGCGTACTGCACGTAGAACACCGGATTGTCCTTCGACTGCTCGGTCACCTTGGCGAAGTCGAAATCGAGCGGAGCGTCGCTCTTGCGGTAGAGCATCATGAAGCGGATCGGATCGCGGCCGACCTCCTCCACCACTTCGCGCAGCGTCACGAATTCGCCAGACCGCTTCGACATGCGCACCGGCTCGCCATCACGAAAAAGCTTGACCAGATTGCACAGCAGGACGGTGAGCTTGACCTCGTCGCCGGCAACCGCGCGCGCCAACGCTTCCAGCCGCTTGACGTAGCCGCCATGATCAGCACCGAGCACATAGATCAGATCGACGAAGCCGCGATCGACCTTGTCCTTGAGGTAGGCGACGTCGGCGGCGAAGTAAGTGAAGGTGCCGTCCGACTTGACCAGCGCCCGGTCCATGTCGTCGCCAACCGCGGTCGAACGGAACAGCGTCTGCTCACGATCTTCCCAGTCTTCCGGCTTCTCGCCCTTGGGCGGCGGCAGCTTGCCCTTGTAGATATGGCCTTTCAGCGTCAGATCGTTGATCGCCGAGCGGATCTTCTTGGCATTGTCGGCATGCAGCGTGCGTTCCGAGAAGAACACGTCGTGATGCACGTTGAGCAGCGCCAGATCCGCACGGATCATCACCATCATCGCGTCTATGGTCCGGTCCTTGACGATGGCCAGCGCCTCGTCATCTGGCATCTGCAGCAGCTTGCGGCCGAACTCCTTGACCAGCGCCTGGCCGACCGGGACCAGATAGTCGCCCGGATAAAGCCCGGCCGGTATCTCGCCGATGTCCTCGCCCAGAGCCTCGCGATACCGCAGCAAGGCCGAACGCCCGAGCACATCGATCTGCGAGCCGGCATCGTTGATGACATATTCCTTGGTCACGTCGTAGCCGGCGAAGGCCATCAGGTTGGCGAGCGCATCACCGACCACGGCACCCCGGCAATGACCGACATGCATCGGGCCGGTCGGGTTGGCCGAGACATATTCGACATTGGCCTTCCTGCCGCCGCCGACCGTCGAGCGGCCGTAGTTGCGGCCCTCGCCGAGCAGCGCGGTCAGATGCGCCTGCCAGAACCCGTCCTTGAGCCTGAGATTGACGAAACCCGGACCGGCCACGTCCACGGCGGCGACATCGGCATCGGTGCGCAGCGCCTGCGCCAGCTTTTCGGCCAGCGCGCGCGGATTCTGCCCGGTCGGCTTGGCCAGCACCATCGCCGCATTGGTCGCCAGATCGCCATGGCTGGCGTCGCGCGGCGGCTCTACGGCGATGCGCGACAGATCGGGCGAAACGCCATCACTGTCTTTCAAATCAAGCGCTTCGACGGCTTTTATGATTCGCGCGTTGAAATCGGCGAAGATGTTCATGTCTGACTCTGGGGTCTGGCTCTGGCGGCTTTTAAGGGAATCCGGCTCGTTGGCCGGCAAAATCGAGCCCGCCCTAGCTCAAATCGGGCGTGTGGTCAAACAAACGCCTATGCTCCTTGAGTGCGTAGGTGTCGGTCATGCCGGCGAGGAAATCGGCAACGCTGCGCGCCTTGATGCGGTCTTCGGCCCGGTCGAGCCCCTCCCGCCAGCCATCGGGCATGGCGCGCGGATCGGCGAAATAGGCATCGAACAGGTCGCGGACGATCTGCTCGGCGTCGGTGCGCACCCGCATGACCTCGCTGTGCCGGTAGAGATGCTTGTAGAGAAAGGCTTTCAATTCCTTCTCGGCGGCCGCCATCTCCGTGGAAAAAGTCACCAGCGTCTCGCCAGCCGCCCGTACCGCATCGGCGCTTTCCGGCTTGATACGCACCAAATTGGCGGTGGTGGAGATAATGACGTCTTCGACCATCAGGGTGATCTGCCGGCGCAGCAGTTCGTGACCGGTGCGCACGGCATCGAGCGCCGGATAGCGAGCGCGCACGCCTGCGAGGATCGACCCCGGCAGCGACACCTTTTCCAGCATCTCAAGCGTCAGGAAGCCGGAGCGCAGGCCATCGTCGATGTCATGCGTGTTGTAGGCGATATCGTCGGCAATCGCCGCGCACTGCGCCTCGATGCCGGCGAAACGGTAGAGTTCGAGGTCATGCAGCTCGGAATAGTCGCGGATCGCCTGCGGCACCGGGCCTTTCAGGCCCTTGCCGCTGGCGTCGGTCAGCGGTCCGTTGTGCTTGACCAGCCCTTCCAGCGTCTCCCAGGTCAGGTTAAGTCCGTCGAACTCCGCGTAGCGGCGTTCCAGCCGCGTCACCACGCGTAGCGACTGCGCGTTGTGATCAAAACCGCCCCACGCCGCCATCTTCTCGTTCAGCGCCTCCTCGCCGGTATGGCCGAAGGGCGTGTGGCCGAAATCGTGCACCAAAGCGACCGCCTCGGCCAGATCCTCGTCGCCGCGCAGCGCCCGCGCAAGAGCACGCGCAATCTGCGCCACCTCGATCGAATGCGTCAGCCGGGTACGATAATGGTCGCCCTCATGCGCGACGAACACTTGCGTCTTGTGCTTCAGCCGGCGGAATGCCGTCGAATGGATGATGCGGTCGCGATCGCGCTGGAACGGCGTACGGGTCGGGCTCTCCATCTCGTCGAACAGCCGTCCGCGCGAGAGCGCCGGATCGCTGGCATAGGCCGCGCGCGGCCGATAGCCGAATCCGATGTCGCCAAGCTCATTTGTCATGGCCGATGCCGCCGCAGTTGACTTGCCCCTTCCCGCTTCATACCTATCATGAGAAACCGAAAGCAAGGTGACGCCCATGGGCGCTGATGCCAAGACTGCCATGAAAGTCGATATGACCGAAGCTGCCGCCCGGCGGATCGCGAAAATCGTTTCGGGGCAAGCCGGCAAGACGGCTCTGCGCGTCTCGGTCGAAGGCGGCGGCTGTTCGGGCTTTTCCTACAAGTTCGACCTGGTCGACACGCGCAACGACGACGACGTCGCCATCGAGAAGGATGGCGCCACCGTGCTGATCGATGATCTCTCCCTGGTCTATATGGGCGGCTCGGTGATCGATTTCGTCGACGATCTGATGGGCCAGTCGTTCCAGATCAGGAACCCGAATGCGGTCGCCTCCTGCGGCTGCGGCACCAGCTTCTCCGTATAGCCATGCCTGCCATCGGCGCGGTCCGTCAGGTCGCGCTCTCGGCCGGGCGCGATCTTGATGTCACGCTGGCGTTCTGGCGTGACGTGCTCGGCCTGGGCGTTCACGCCCGCTACGATCCGCCGGGCATCGCCTTCATCATGGCCGGCGACGTGCGTCTGTTCTTCACCGACGGTGTGCCGGCCGGCACCGTCTATCTCGACATACAAGGCCTCAAAACCTTCCACGCCGCGGCGAAAGCCGACGGTGTTCCCTTCACCGCGCCGCCAACGCTGGTGCACAACGATACCGAAGGCCAGTTCGGTCCAGCGGGGGAAAGCGAATGGATGGCCTTCCTAAAGGACCCGGCAGGCAATACGGTCGGCCTCGTCGAACGTCTCGCGCCGGAAGATCATTGAGGCCGTCATGAAAATCGTCACCTGGAACATCAACGGCGTGCGCGCCCGCATCGGCAACCTCACCCATTGGCTGAGCGAAAGCGCCCCTGACATCGTCTGCCTGCAGGAGATCAAGACGGTCGACGAGCAGTTCCCGCGCGCCGAGATCGAGGCGCTAGGTTACAACGTCGAAACCCATGGCCAGAAGGGCTTCAATGGCGTCGCCATCCTGTCGAAATTACGCTTCGACGAGGTCAACAGAGGCCTGCCGGGCGACGACACCGACGAGCAGGCGCGTTTCATCGAGGGCGTGTTCTCGACAGACAAGGGTGCATTGCGTGTCGTCTCGCTCTATCTGCCCAACGGCAACCCGATCGATGACGAGAAGAAGTTTCCCTACAAACTGTCGTGGATGGCGCGGCTCGAGCGCTGGGCCGAGCAACGGCTCTTGCTGGAAGAGGCGCTGGTGCTGGCCGGCGACTACAATGTCATCCCCGAGCCGATCGACGCAAAATTCCCGGAGAACTGGCTGGGCGATGCGCTCTTCCAGCCGCAGACGCGGCAAGCGTTTCGCCGGCTGAAGAATCTCGGCTTCACCGAAGCGGTGCGCTCCGTCACCGAAGCCGCCGGTGTCTATACTTTCTGGGACTATCAGGCCGGCGCCTGGCAGAAGGACAACGGCATCCGCATCGATCATCTGCTTTTGTCGCCGGAAGCCGCCAACCGCTTTTCCTCGGCCTCGATCGAAAAGCATGTGCGCGCCTGGGAAAAACCCTCCGACCACGTGCCGGTGGCGATAGACCTGGCGCTGCTGCCGGCTTGATCGACCCGGCGCCTGAATCCTGATATCGCCACAAATCGCGCGTTTAATCGCGCGATTATCATGGCGGCCGGGGTTCCCATGACCATTCGATTTGCTTTCTGCCCGATAGGCTGCGCGCTGGCGATGGCTGCCGCGACGCCGGCTTTTGCCGCGCAGGAATGCCTTGCCAACGGGAAATCGTTTCAGCTCGGCCAGGTCGCCTGCCTGACGATCGCCGGTCAGAGTCACCTCGCCCGCTGCGACATGGTGCTCAACAACACATCATGGACAAAGATCCAGGATGGTTGTCCCGAAAACACCCTGGCGCCACACCTGCAAAGCACGCCGATCTCGACGCCGGCGCCAACCCTGCCCTTGGCCGAACCAAGTGAGCCGACCGCGAACTGATTGATTGAGCGCTGATCTCCCCCCTTGTGGGGGAGATGTCCGGCAGGACAGAGGGGGCGTGAAGGATCGCTACCTTTGGTCCAAGCTGCGGAGCGCCGAGACTTTTACGCCAGCAGCAATGTGCAATCGACTGACAGGCCCGGAGGGACAGCGCCCCCCTCTGCCCTGCCGGGCATCTCCCCCACGAGGGGGGAGATCGGCAGTTCGGCCTACTGGTCGCCGCCGCCCTTGGTGAGGATGTCGTCGGCCAGCGAAATCGCGGTGCGGCGGTCGGCTTCGCCGGCAGCGGCAAACGCCTCTTCCTGCATGCCACGGATCCATGGCTGATCGGCCGGTGAGGCGCGTTCGAGCGCCGCGGTCATCATCGCAAGGCCGCGAACGATCTTGCCGCTCTGGAACAGCAGGTTGCCGAGCGTCGCCTGCGCGCCGGCATGGCCCTTTTCGGCGGCGAGCTGGAACCAGCGTCCGGCCTGCTTGACGCTGGCCTTGACGCCGCCCTCGCCCTTCAGGAACATCTGGCCCATTTCGAACTGGGCATTCGGATTGCGGTAGTTGGCGGCGGCGCGCATGTAATATTCCTGCGCCGCGACCTCGTTTTCCTCGACCGGGCTGCCGGGAATGCCCGTCCTCAGATAGTCGCCCAGCGCCACCAGCGCGTCGGAAACATAGCTTTCCTCCGGCGAGCCGGGTTCGACATCCTGGTCGACGATTTCGGAGAAGAACTTGAAGGCCTCATAATCGTCGCGCGCCACGCCGTCGCCCTCGGCATACATGCGCGCGAGCTTCCAGGTGGCGCCGATCTGGCCGTTCTCGGCGGCGTATTTGTAGGCTTCGGCCGCCTGTTCCTTGTGGCCGCTCTTGTAGGCGGAGAAGCCGAACTGGAACACCGCCCAGGGGCTGGACTGCGGCTTCACGCCGGTCTTGTCGTCGAACACCTTGTCGTCGAAGGCCATGGCCTGGCCCAGGGCGCCCAAGGTCGCAACCGCGACCAGTGCCGAAAAGACAGACGACCTCAACACCTCAGATATCCGCATAACAATGTGTTTCTTTCGCACCACCCGGATGGGTGACCGCGCCATCGCGGGCAGGCCCTACCGTCTGTGCATATTTCCATATCGCGCCCGACTGATAGTCTGTCGTGCGCGCCTTCCATTCCTTCGCCCTCGCCGCCAGTTCGGTGTCGGACAGCGCCACCTCGATCGTGCCGTTCACCGCATCGATCGAGATCACGTCGCCGTCCTTCAGCAGCCCGATCGGGCCGCCAACAGCTGCCTCCGGCCCGACATGGCCGATGCAGAAACCGCGCGTCGCACCGGAAAAGCGACCGTCGGTGATGAGGGCCACCTTGCCGCCCATGCCCTGGCCGTAGAGAGCCGCCGTCGTCGACAGCATTTCCCGCATGCCCGGGCCGCCACGCGGACCTTCGTAGCGGATGACGAGAACCTCGCCTTCCCTGTAGTTGCGGTGCGTAACCGCTTCAAAACATTCCTCTTCCGAATCGAAACAGCGCGCCGGGCCTGAGAATTTCAGCTCCGACATGCCGGCGACCTTCACGATCGCGCCTTCGGGGGCAAGGTTTCCCTTCAAGCCCACAACACCGCCGGTTTGGGTGATTGGTCGGTTGGCGGGACGGACCACATCCTGATGCTCATTCCAGGCAACGTGTTCCATATTTTCGGCCAAAGTGCGGCCGGTCACCGTCAGGCAATCGCCATGAAGATAGCCGTGGTCGAGCAAGGTTTTCATCAACAGCGGAATGCCGCCGGCCTCGAACATGTCCTTGGCGACATATTTGCCGCCCGGCTTGAGATCGGCGATGTAGGGCGTCTTCTCGAAAATCGCCGCGACGTCGAAGAGGTCGAACTTTATCCCCGCCTCATGCGCGATGGCCGGCAGATGCAGCGCCGCGTTGGTCGAGCCGCCGGTCGCCGAAACCACGGTCGCGGCATTCTCCAGCGCCTTCAGCGTGACGATGTCGCGCGGCCGGATGTTCTTGGCGATCAATTCCATGATTTTTTCGCCCGAGGCGAAATTGAAACGGTCGCGCATCTCGTAAGGCGCCGGCGCGCCGCAGGAATAGGGCAGCGCCAAGCCGATCGCCTCGGCGACGGTGGCCATGGTGTTGGCGGTGAACTGGGCGCCGCAGGAGCCGGCCGACGGACAGGCGACCTGTTCGATCTCGAGCAGTTCAGCGTCGCTGATCGTGCCGACTGAATGCTGGCCGACCGCCTCGAACACGTCCTGCACGGTGATCTGCCGGCCGCGATAGCTGCCGGGCAGGATCGAACCGCCATAGATGAAGATCGACGGCACGTTGAGCCGCACCATGGCCATCATCATGCCGGGCAGCGACTTGTCGCAGCCGGCGAGGCCGACCAGCGCATCGTAGCAATGGCCGCGCATGGTGAGCTCGACGGAATCGGCGATGACATCGCGCGACACCAGCGACGACTTCATGCCCTGATGGCCCATGGCGATGCCGTCGGTGACGGTGATGGTACAGAATTCGCGCGGCGTGCCGTTGGCGGCGGCCACGCCCTTCTTGACCACCTGCGCCTGGCGCATCAGCGAAATGTTGCAAGGTGCTGCTTCGTTCCAGCAGCTGGCGACGCCAACCAAAGGCTGCGCGATCTCTGCCGCCGACAGCCCCATCGCATAGAGATAGGAACGGTGCGGCGCACGCGCCGGACCAACGGTCACATGGCGGCTAGGCAGCTTGGCCTTGGAGATGACTCTGGCGTCCATACTCTTCCTTGCCGCGGGCGGTGCGGCCTGTCCCATCGCCGAGCCTTCTGGCGCGTGTCCCGAGACAAATTCGAGGTGCGCCGGGTTTATGGCGGGAAATAGGCAATTCCCCAGAGTCACTTTGCGGCGCGAGGGTTGTCCAGAAACTGTTGCCAAAACGTCACAATCGCGAGGGGCCAAGGTTGTGCCGCGGATTTGCAGCGCAGGCGCGCCGGGGCTTGGCACGACGCTGCCTCTGCAAACGAAGAAGGCCGGGCAATACCCGACCTTTTACTATAATTTTCAGAGACTTAGAACTTGATCTTGACGCCGCCTGAAATGGCCGTCACCAGATCGTTGCCGAAGTCGTAGCTGACGTCGGTGCCGGCCACATAGCCGTTCTCATCGGTCAACGTGCCCGAATGGCCGCTGGTCAGGACGCCGATCGCGCCGGCCAGGCGAATTTCCACATTCGGGGTCGGCGTGTAGGCAACGCCGCCACCCAGCGTCCAGGTATCGCTCTGCGAACCATAGCCGTGCGAGGTACCGCGATCCCAGGAAATCTGGGCAGCACCACTCCACTGGTCGTTGAACTTGTGGCCAATGCCGGTGGTGACCGTCCAACCATCACGATACATCAAGTCGAGCGAAGTCGCCCTGACCGGAGTGCCGGAAAGCAGCCCGGGCGAAACTGACGTACACTGGGCAAGACCTTTGGACGCCTCAGTGCAGATCGGAATACTCTGCAAAATGCTCCAGTTCACCCATTTTATCGAGCCGAAAGCAAGCCAATCGGGCGCAATACCCGACTGCAGCTTCAATTCGACGGAATCGGGCATTGAGGCGGCGCCGTAGACTGGAATGCTACCCATACCAATACTTGACAGGTCGAGGCTGCCCGAAATGTTGTCGAGCTTGACTTGCGAATTGTAAACAAGGCTTGCTCGCAAGGCGATCTCGGGAATTTCGTACGCGAGTCCGGCACGCCAGCCCCAGCCATTGCCATTCAGATCGACACGGCCGATCGCGGTTCCAAAGAGTGGATCCACATAGCTTTCCTTGAAGCCATAGACTTCCTGGTAGAATACGCCGCCAATAAAACGAACCTGCCCCTTGCCCGCATCCATCTTGTAGGAGCAGGTCGCCGCGTAGTTGTTGCTCTTGATGTCTGTTTCGATATTGGAAAATGAGCCGTTCCAAATACCAGGCGCGGTGTGCGCACCCCAGGGCTGCGAATAGTCGACCATGCAGTCGACGCCCGGAACGACCTGCGCCTTGAAACCGATGCGCGGCACCCAGTAGCTCTCGCTGTCGTGGGCCGTGCTCATACCCGTCAGAGTTCCGCTGGGGTCTACCGCGTTCTTGAGTTTGCGCTGCGGCATCACATAGGTCGCCTCGGCGTCCGTGGCGAACGGAGCCGGATCGAACAGCAGGTCGATGTCGTAGCCGCCCCGCTCGATGCCGCCAGCGTGCGCCGCGTTCATCGCTGTTCCTATCAAAGCCAACGAAAAGCACGCCGGCCCCAGCAGTGCCTTCAGTCGCAAATTGCGCATGGATTCTTTCCCCCGAAATACCAATGCACCAAGCTAGAACCAATTCGACGAAATGGCGCAACAACGAATTTGCGGGGGCGTACATGTACACGTTGGCCGTGCATTTTCGACAGAAGTGCTGGCGACGCCCTCGCGCCAAAAAACGCCCGCCTGAGTGCAATCGAACGGCAAAAAAATCAGCAAAAACTGCCTGAAAGGGCCCAAAATGATGCTTTTGCAAGACAATCGGCGTCACTGTCACATTACGGCAACAACGGGGCAAAAACTTCCGTTTACGTCAAGATCAACGGAGTGGGTGCCGCCACCCTGAAGGCAACTGGAAACGCCAGACAAGAAAAAGGCCGGGCAATGCCCGGCCTTTTGTTCAGCTTGTGGAAGAGCTTACCACTTGATGGCATAACCAAGGTTGAGCGCAACAGCGTAGCCAGCCTTGACCGCCTGGTTGCCGGATTTACCCGGAACCTCTGCGTATTGAGTCTCGGTTGCCGAGGTCAGATAGCTGAAGCCGAGGCCGCCACGAAGCTCACCGCCGAAGTTGTCCTTGACGGAGGCGCCAATACCGAGCGTGTAGGTGTCGCTCGACAAATCCCAGCCCGTCCCCACGCCTTGATCCCAGGTCAGGCTCACAAGCCCGGAAACCCGGTCGTTGAACTTATGGCCAACGCCGCCGGTCACAGTCCAGCCGTCCTTCCAGTTGTAGATGTCCTGGCTACCTATCGGAGTATTTGTGGTTACCAGAAGCTGCTTCTGCACGCTCCAGTCCATCCATTTGACCGAGCCGAACGCCAACCAGCCCGGCGCTATGCCCGACTGAAGCTTGAACTCGACGCTTTGCGGCAAATTGCCGGTTCCGACGGCCGGCAGCGCGATAGGAGGTCCAACCTGTGCCAAGATCGCAGCCGGCACCGTCAGCGTGCCGGTCGCACCATATGAGGTGCCGGAACGGTACATCAACTGGGCGCGGAACGCGATGTCGGGAATCGTATAGGCCGCACCAACACGATAGCCAAACTCCTGCCCCTCCAACTGCAAATGAGCAAGACCAACCGGCGTGAAATTGACGCGGGTGTAGTCAAAATCCTCCATGAAACCGCCACCGAGCAGCCAGATGCTTCCGGGGCCGGCATTGAATTTGACCGCGCAGGTAAGCGCTTTCTCGTTGGTCGTGAAATCTTCTGACAGCTTTCCGCTTACTTTCGGAAAGTCGTACGTCGCCGACCCACCATTGTTGTCAACCATAGTCCCGGCGCAGCGGAAATTGTCGGTCAGGTTGAACTTTATTGCAGCCGACGGAATAACGTAGTCGTCGGTGTACTCGGTTCCGACGAGGGCCGGATTCGGGTTCTTGGTGAATTCCCGGTGCGGCGAGACGTAGGTTACACCCGCCCGCATATTGAAGTTGCCGTCTTCAAAAATGATGTCGGTGTCGGCACTGCCGCGCGAGAAGCCGCCAGCATGCGCCGTCCCGATCAAAGCCAGCGAAAAGCACCCCGCCCCGAGCAGCGCTTTCAGTCGCGAATTGTTCATGATTGTCCTCCCCGAATTCACGTGGATCAAGCTAGAACCAATTCGGGTTAATGGCGCAACAACGAATTCAAAAGGCGTACACGTACAGTTGATCCGAACGCATTTTCGATAAAGTGTCGTCGCTCGCCACAAGGCCGAAAGACCCGCTTTTGGGCACAAATTGACCGACAAAATCAGCGGAACTTACCCAAAACGGCCCAAAAACACGGCGTTTTGCGGGTATTGAGCCCCATTGTTACATTATGGCAACAATGGGGCTCAAACTTTCCGTTTACGTCAACATTTACGCGACGGAATGCCTGTTTTTGCAGCAAAAGGACTGTTCCGAAGCGGCGCGCAAGACACGCGAATCTTGACCGCTCAACCGGCCTCACGCACCCGGGTCAGCGCCACCGAAAGCTTCTCCTGAGCGTCGCTGTATTCGGCGAGTTTCTCACGCTCGGCGTCCACGATCTCGGCCGGCGCGCTGGCGACGAACTTCTCGTTGGACAGCTTCTTGTGCAGGCGTGCGATTTCCTCGGTCACCTTCGCCAGTTCCTTCTGCAGCCGCGCTGCCTCGGCAGTGACGTCGATCAGACTGCCGAGCGGCAGGCAAATGGTCGCCTCGTTGAGCACGATCTGGGCGGAGCCCTTGGGCGCCGCGTCGACCAGCGAAATGTCGCCGACCCGCGCCAGCCGCTTGATCGCCGATGCCTGGCGTTCGAGCCGCTCGTGCGTCACCTTGTTGGCGCCGATCACCATCAGCGGCGCGATCGCCGCTGGCGGCACATTCATTTCCGAGCGCACCGAGCGGATGCCGGTGACGAGGTCGACCAACCAGTTGATGTCGGCGGCCGCTTCCGCATCCTCGAAATCAGGCGATGGCCACCTGGCGTGGCACAGCAGCGACGGGCGCTCCTTGCCCTCGCCGGCGGTCTGCGCCCAAAGTTCCTCGGTCATGAACGGCATCATCGGATGCAAGAGCTTGTAGATCTCGTCGAGCACGAAGGCGACGCAGGCCCGGCTCTCGGCCTTGGCGGCCTCGTCCGTGCCCATGAACACCGGCTTCAACAGTTCCAGGTACCAGTCGCAAAACAGGTTCCAGACGAAGCGGTAGGCAGCACCCGCCGCCTCGTTGAAACGGTATGAGGTGATGCCGTCGGTTATTTCCCGCGCGGCCCGTGTCAGCTCGGTCAGGATCCAGCGGTTGACCGCCAGCTTGGCGTCGTTCAGCCAGAAGTCGTCGTTGCGCGAGACTTCGTTCATCTCGGCAAAGCGCGTCGCGTTCCACAGCTTGGTGCCAAAGTTGCGATAGCCGGCGATGCGCGCCGGATCGAGCTTCACGTCACGCCCTTGCGCCGCCATAACCGTCAGCGTGAAGCGCAACGCGTCGGCACCGTATTCGTCGATGAGGTCGAGTGGATCGATGACGTTGCCTTTCGACTTCGACATCTTCTGCCCGTTCTTGTCGCGCACCAGCGCATGGACATAGACGGTGTGGAACGGCTCCTCATCCATGAAATGCAGGCCCATCATCATCATGCGGGCGACCCAGAAGAAGATGATGTCGAAGCCAGTCACCAGCACGTCGGTCTGGTAATAGGTCTTCAGCTCCGGCGTCTGGTCGGGCCAGCCCAGCGTGGAGAACGGCCACAGCGCCGAAGAAAACCAGGTGTCGAGCACGTCCTCATCGCGGGTCAGGATCTCGCCCGGCTTGAAATTCTCAAGCTTGTCCTCGACCCAGGCTTTCCACGGCCCTTCCAGGGCCAGATAGTATTCGACCGCGGCGCCCAGCGCCTCTTCCTCGGTCTTCTCGACAAAGACGCGCCCGTCGGGGCCGTACCAGGCCGGGATCTGGTGACCCCACCACAGCTGGCGCGAGATGCACCAGGGCTGGATGTTCTCCATCCAGTCGAAATAGGTCTTTTCCCAATTCTTCGGCACGAAGTTGGTACGCCCCTCGCGCACCGAGGCGATCGCCGGCTTGGCCAGTTCCGCCGCGTTGGCATACCATTGCTCGGTCAGGAACGGCTCGATCGGCACGCCGCCACGATCGCCGTGCGGCACAGCATGGCGATGCGGCTCGACCTTTTCCAGGAAGCCGCCGGCTTCCATCAGCTCGATGACCTTCTTGCGCGCGACGAAACGGTCGAGCCCGTTGAGCTCGTCCCAGATCGCCTGGCGCTCCGGCGTCACCTCGAGGCCGGCGAGAAAATCTTCATTGTCCCTGAGCGTCACCGCCGCTTCGATGGTCAGAATGTTGATCGCCGGCAGCTTGTGGCGCTTGCCGACCTCGAAGTCGTTGAAGTCGTGCGCCGGCGTGATCTTGACCGCACCCGAGCCTTTTTCCGGATCGGAATACTCATCCGCCACCACTGGGATCTTGCGGCCAACGATCGGCAGCACAATGTTCTTGCCGACCAGACGCCGGAAGCGCTCGTCATCCGGGTGCACGGCGACTGCCGTATCGCCCAGCATCGTCTCGGGCCGCGTCGTCGCCACGGTGATGAACGTCTTCGGGTTTTCCGGGTCGAAGACCTCGCCCTCGATCGGATAGCGGAAGTGCCAGAGATTGCCGTTGACCTCCTGCTGCTCGACCTCGAGATCGGAGATCGCCGTCAGCAGCTTCGGGTCCCAGTTCACAAGGCGCTTGTCCTTGTAGATCAGCCCTTCCTTGTAGAGCGTCACGAACACTTCGAGCACCGCCTTGGACAGGCCCTCGTCCATGGTGAAACGTTCGCGCGACCAGTCGGCCGAGGCGCCGAGCCGCTTCAGCTGGTTGAAGATGGCGCCGCCGGATTCGGCCTTCCACTCCCACACCTTGTCGATGAACTCTTCGCGCGTCAGATCGCGGCGATGGATCTGCTTTTCCATCAACTGGCGTTCGACCACCATCTGTGTGGCGATGCCGGCATGGTCCATGCCGGGCTGCCACAGCACGTTCTTGCCGCGCATGCGCTCGAAGCGCACCAATATGTCTTGCAGAGTGTTGTTGAGCGCGTGCCCCATATGCAGCGACCCGGTGACGTTCGGCGGCGGGATGACGATGGTGAAGGCTTCAGCCCCCTCCTCGGCGCCGGCACCGGCACGAAACGCGTCGGCTTCTTCCCAGATTTTGGCGATCTTGGGCTCGACGGTTTTGGCGTCGTAGGTTTTTTCGAGCATGGGAAATGGTCCGCACTGTCGGGAGTTTGTTGGGTTCGGTGTAAATCGGAAGGTTTTGGCCAAGTCAACCGCAAGGGCCGTCCTGGTTCATCACAGGCAAATAGGCGCGGTCCTGGTCATTTCAACGGAAGGCCGTGTCCACACTCGGCGCAAAACTTCGCCCTCGGCGTCCGGCGCCTGCCTTGAAGCCAGCACAAGCTGCCCGCCCGACAAACGAAAAACGCCGCCCTAGGGCGGCGTTTCATCCGTGACCGGCGTGCGTGTTACTGCACGCCGCGCGCCACGCGCTCGATTTCTTCGCGCACCAGCCGCTCGACCAGCGTCGGCAGATTGTTGTCCAGCCAATCCTGCAGCATCGGCCTCAGCATCTCTTCGGCCATCTCGTCGAAGGTTTTCTTGCTGCGGCTGGCAAACGCATCGGAAAGCTCGCCAAAGGCCGCGGCAACCTGCCGGCCAGCGCGCTCCGAAAGGATTGCCGCACGGGCGGAAGGTGCGTCGCCGCCGGCCTGGCGCGCCAACTCGCCGCGCGCAAGCGTCGGCTCGCTGCGCGACTGCGTCGGCTCGCTGCGCGACTGCGTCGGTTCGCTGCGCGAATGCGTCGGCTCGCTGCGCGAAGGCGTTGGCTCGCTGTGCGAAGATGTAGGCTCGAAAGCGGGCTCATCTACCAGGTCTTCCGCAAAAAACTCGACCTCCGGCTCGGCATCGGGCATCTGCCGCGTCTCGACCTTGTCCGGCCCGGCCACCACTGCAGTTCTTTGCTCGCCCACGGCGGCGATCTCGCGCCGCCAGTCGGTGACGATGCTGTCGCTCGTCTCCGCAACCCTTGCTGTCACGCGCGCCTCTGCGCCTGCTGCCGGGGCGGACTCGGCGGCGATCCTGGCGCTCACCTCGGCCAGGGTCGTGGGGGCAACGGTCGCTGCAGCGGGAGTGTTGGGTACCGGCGTCACCGGCGGCTTCACCGGGGCAAGGTCGAAGCGCACCGGTGTTTCCATGCGCGCGATCACCGGCTCGCCCAGTTGCGCCTGCACCTCCGCCAGCGTAACCGGCTTCCTGGTGCCGGTTTCGGCATGCAGCTCGCTGCGGAATGTATCCACATCCGATGCCGGCCCGACCGGCGGCGCCGGCTCGAGATCCTGGCGCAATTCCTCTGCTTCACCCGGCTGCTTGCGGCCGCTGTCGCTGTCTTCGATGATCCGCCTGATGGAAGCCAGTATCTCTTCCATGGAAGGTTCGCGCTGTGCGCTGCTTGCCGTCGCCATCGTCACATCCGCCGCCCTTGTGACTCGTTGCAGATTTCCTGTCCGGCAAAGCCGGGCACGAATCATGGTGACAGCGTAACCGACAGAGCGTCATCCGAGAATCCCCAATCTGGGGAGATGTTGGATTTCAACAGATTAGAGCGCCGGCGTCTTCACGACGCGCAGCGCTCTAACACTTTGAATCCGAGGCGGGATTTGAACAGGCTTGGAGTCAGCGACCGTCCGGCGTGCGCAGGCCGGTCCACTTGTCCTTGACCGCCTTGTAGTGCTCTTCAGGCTTGTATTTCGTCACCTGCAAAGCGAGACGATCGATTGACAGACGACCCATGGCCGAAAGGATGGCATAGCTCGCCACCACCACATCGCGCTCGGACGTTGCAAGGTTGATCTTGGCGCTGATGACGTCGTTCTGGGCGTTCAACACGTCGAGCGTGGTGCGCTGGCCGACATTGCGCTCTTCGATGACGCCGTTCAAAGCCAGCTGCGCGGCGGCGATGACCTGCCGGTTGGCCGCGACGCTCTCTTGCGCGGCGGTGTATTGCGTCCATGCCGAGGTCACTGCCTGACGCACCTGGTCGCGGCTGACATCGACTTCGATCCGGGCCTGGCCAAGCGATTCCTTCGACTGGCGAACCAAGGCCTCGGTGCGGCCACCCGAATAGATCGGTATGGTCAGCGTCGCCCCGATGCTTGCCGAATTGGTCGTGCCATCCGACGTGCTCAGGGCGCCGGGAACGGTATTGCGATAAGCGCTGGAAACGCCGGCATTGGCGGAAAGCTGCGGCAGCAGGGCGCCCTCCTGCGACTTCACCGAAAACGCCGCCGCGTCGACCAGATGCTGGGTGGAGAGGATGGCCGGATGCTCGGCCGCCGCGATCGAGATCGCCGCATCGAGGCTCCGCGGCAAAAGCTTCGCCAGTGGTGAAGCGCCCTTCAGCTTGCCCGGCTCGTCGCCAACGATCTGGTGGTAGGTCGCCGCACTGGCCAGCGCCTGGGCACGGGCCGCGCTCAGCTGCGCCACCGCGGCCGAACGCGAGGCGTCAGCCTGGGCGACGTCAGTGCGCGTGCCTTCGCCGACTTCGAAGCGCGAGCGCGCCGCGCGCGCCTGCTCGGTCAGGAACTGCAGGTTCTGTTCGGTCAGCACAGCCACCTGCCGGTCGCGAATCACATCCATGTAGGCGCTTGCCGCGTTGAACAGGATGTTCTCTTCAGTGTTGCGCAGGCTCTCGACTGAGGCGCTGACCCGTGCTTCGGCGGCGGCGACGTTGTTCCTGGTCTGAAATCCGTCGAACAGCGTCTGATTGATCTGGACGCCAAAATTGCCGGTGGTCAAACGCGCGCTTGAGTTCGTGCCGTTGAGGTGGCTGCTCGAGTAGTCGATTGACGCAGACCCGTTGATGGTCGGGCGCCAGCCCGACTTGGCGATGGCCACGCCTTCGTCGGTGACACGCACGCCAGCGCGGGCGGAGTTCAGCTGCGAATTGTACTGGTAGGCCTTTGAAAGCGCGCCGGTGATGGTTTCCGCGGAAGCAGCCAACGGCGAAAGCACGGTCGCGGAAAGGAGAAAGGCGGTAAAAAGGCTCTTTCGAAAGGACGGCACGTTATTTCCCTCATTCGTTTTGCATGGGAACTGCGCCACACCAGCCTCTCATACGATCAGCCGGCGCCGCGCATTTATCATCTATCGTTCCCCCGCCGATAGCCCCCCGGAATGCCCGGTGATGCAAATCAGCAACGATGGTTCAAATGCAAGCGAACATGACAGCGCTTTTGCTGCAAGGCAAAATCACTCAGAATTCGAACGCGCGAACACGTTCAAATCCAGGTAGTGGCTTAATTGCCGCATTAAATGCGCGTCTTCCGGTTACAACCCCCCCATTTTTGAAAAACAGCCGGGCCACGCCCGCATTGCCCTGCCCCTCTACGGCGACCAGACGGCCACCTTCGGCGAGTTGGTCAAGCAGCGCCGCCGGCACGTCCTCGACGCTGCCGCCAATGAGAATCACATTGTACGGCGCCTTGGCGGCATAACCTTGCGGCAGCGGCCCGGTGACCACGGTTGCGTTGTCGCAGCCCTGCGCCGAAAGCGTCGCTCCGGCGGCTTCCGCCAGCGCCGGGTCGCTCTCCAGCCCGACCACGGACCTTGCCAGCCGCGACAGCAGAGCGGTGGAATAACCGGTGCCGCAGCCGACATCGAGCGCCGAATCGCTGGCGTCGATTTCGGCCAACTGCAGCAGCTTGGCAAGCGGCGAAGCCTCCATCAGGTAGCGCGCACCGCCACCATCGGCGCCGTCGGATATGCGGATGTCTTCGTCGATATAGGCGAGATCGCGTTGGCCGGCGCCGACAAAGGCCTCGCGCGGCACCGAAAGCATGGCGTCCAGCAGCGGCGCGTTGGTCACATCGGTGGTGCGCACCTGGCCGTCGACCATCTTCACCCGGCGTTCGGAGAAATCAGCGCTCATGTCCCAACCAATCCGCTTGCCGCGCCAAGACCGCGGTTCATTTCGACCGGAACTTCAAGCTCCCGGCGCTGACGCGCGGGAGCTCGGGCATTTGGAGGCCTCGCCCGGAATCGAACCGGGGTGCAAGGATTTGCAGTCCTCTGCGTAACCACTCCGCCACGAGGCCTCGTTGCTCCCGGCGTTCCACCCGGTTCCAATAGGTTGCGGCGAAAATGCCGTCAAGCGGCCACGGCGCATTCCGTGTCTCGAATTGTCACCGCGCCGGCCGCGACCGCCACTTTAGGCAATTGTTAAACATGCAAGGCATGGTCTGCGGTTGCTGAGAAACTCGAAACCGCAATCTTGCGTTAGGTAAACAGGAGGGAGCCGCCATGCGTCGGGCCGTGGCAGACCGGGAAACGACCGCATCGCGCAGATTGGCGCTGCTGCGATGCGAGGAGCTTGCGCGTCACGCCATCGACCGCCTCAGCATCGAAGGCGCGAGCCGCCTTTCGCCGCACGATCGCGCGCGCCTGGCTTCAGTCGCGGCTGTTCTCAAGGAAATCTGCGAGGGCCTGGAAAAGCGCTCGGGCCACTAAACTCTCAGTTCGGCCGCCGCCGCCGCTCCCACCATACGACGAACCGGCGCCGCTGGCGGCGCACCAGGGCGAACTCGTAGGAAAGCACCAGCAGGCCGAGCGGGATCATCCAGAAGCCCAGGATCGGCAGGAAGCCGAGAATGCCGAAGAAGACCAGCACGACGCCGATCGCGATTCGGAGGCCACGCGAACGCGGCATGGTGAACTCACGGCCGAACACCGTGATTTTCCGCGGCGGTGCCTGGTTGTCGCCTGCTGCAGTCATGTCGAAAGTTGATCCGTTTCCCAAGGAATAAAAGTCATCTGCGGGTAAGGCTGCAATCGCCTTTTCGGTTCCGTGCCCCTGCCAAGACGGCTAATATGAGGGCAGCAGTCGACGATTGCGAGAAACCGCCGGGCGAAAAAGCCGCGAAAAAATGCGAAATGCTGCTTTGCAAAGCCGAAAAGGGCAGCTATAGGCTGCGCCACTCACATGAGAGCTCTGTTCCCCGGTAGCTCAGTGGTAGAGCAACCGGCTGTTAACCGGTTGGTCGCTGGTTCGAATCCGGCCCGGGGAGCCAAATCTTTTCAAGCGCTTAGCTGATAAATTCGTTTCTTTAGGTTTTGTGCAACAGAGCCTCTGGGCTACGTCCGGGGCTACATCTGGGGACGCCAGCCTTTTGCTAAGCAATTTCCTTGATGGATACGATTCTTTGGCCCGGCGAGTGCGCGACGCCGAATATCGCTTTGCCGCGACTCGCATTAGCCAACTGATTACGTTTATAGACGACGACTTCGCGGCCAGTAAGCACGTCAGATGGCTTGAGGGGCGAATGCCATGGTCCAGTGTGGAGGGCACAATCCTTATTCCAGGCCCGCGGAACGCAATCGGTGCTGGGGTTATCAAGGAGCCTGGATCTCGTGAAAAGCGGCTAGGTTATTACCTTGGGTTGTTCCGTCGCTTGGGAGATCAAACCATCGATCTTGAGGCGTTTGCGGGAGAATACTTCCCAGATACGAATTCTCGATATCAAAAGGAGTGGGAAGATCTGCGTTCCCAGCAATTTGACCCATTTGAGGACGAGTTTCGCCGGTACATAGAAAGACGTTACGACGATCTACCGGACGATGCTGAAACTGAAAATGAGCCGCCTTCGGTTCGAATCCCGGCGTCAGACCGTGTGGTTCTACTAGATCACAACTCCCCGACCTACCAGGAGGCGGACCAAGCGCTGGCTGACCTCGAAGAGGCCGTACGTGGATCGAATCAAGTCGAACCAGTAGCAAAGGAACGTGTCGAAAGAGAAATAGGCGCGCTTCGCACCCTTTTGTCAGCCAAGACAATCCGCGAGCGACCTGTCGCCGCGCTCGTGGTCGGGATAACGTTTGTGACGACAGTTTTTGCCGAGACCGCACTTGGGCAGATAGCGACGCATGCAATTACTAAGCTCGTTGAGCTGCTACCATTTCTAAGCGGTCTGCTGGGTTAGCCGCCACCGTGAGCAAGCCGGCGTTCACTTGCGATGGATCCGTTTCCGTCGGAACTCTACAAGGATCTAATCTATGACCGACGAAATGCGGGAAAACCACATCGCCTGGATGAGAAAAGAGCTGGGAAGCGTGACGAGATCGATCGAGCAGCTTGAGAGCGGACGGGGTCGGTATTACTCCATGCGCGATGGCAAAATTGACAGCGACTTGACGGCCAACCTTCTGTCAGACCACAAGCGTACGAAGGCGGAACTCGAAGGCCTTCTTAAGGAATACGACGGAGCCGCTTAAGGGGCAAAAAGCCCGCGACCTCTCGGCAGCGGGCCAAAGATGCAAAGTTGCAGCTTTCGATTGAAACTATTCATGCTGCTCGAAAAGGATGGTGTTTACAATGGAGCACCGGCGGCAGCCGTTGCAGAAATAATCGAACGTGAATTGGCGTCCTGGCGAAACATGGCCAAGCTTGGGCGATGGATCGTGACGCGATTGCGAGCGAGCGCCTGAGACGCCGACATCAATAACAGGGCAAGATTTCATCCCCCCGAGAAGACGGCGCCGCCGGAGTGAGGTTGAGGAAATGACGGAAGATTTCGAGCAGCGCGTCATGGATGAAGCCAAAGAAGTCGGCCGGGGTGGCCTACCTCCCGATGAAGCACAACAAACAGAAGCGGCGCTGAAGGTTTTGAGGTTGGCGAGGGAACTGACGGGCGCCTTGCAAGCCGCAAGAGAATTAGGCCTTCCTATGGTCATTCAGGTTGATGACATTCCTATGGGCAAACGCCTGCTTACACAGGTATTGGCCAGGATGCTGATCGAGTGAGAAAGCCGGTCGCCCGCCTGGTCGAGCGCTTTGCCGCCCATTCGCTGAAATCGTCAAGCACGCCCTTGCGGGGGCAAAGCTTTGCAGAGTTCCTCAAAGAGGGGGACGCTCGATTATGATGCAAAAGGAATATCGCGCCCGATGGGTGACTGCAGGCTATGATCGGCATATGGGCAGCGCAGAAGTGGTGACGCCGCCTAGCCCAGATCTTCTCCGCGCCTACTATCTGACGTCGTCCGAATTTGCGATCAGCAATATCGCACTGGGGCGGCTGAAGGTTTCGAGGTTTTCGGACCTCAATGACCCTTTCGAACTTCTAGCCCTTAGAAATAGCGACCCCCAGGTGCGTAGCTTCACCCGGTCACTGCGGGAGCAGTACGATCAATCGACCGGGCTGCTCTGCTTCAGCAAGAATTGGATTTCGCCGACGCTATGGAGCCACTACGCAGCGAAGCACCGCGGCGTTTGTCTCGGGTTCAATGTCGATCGGAACACGTTGCTTAACGTTGATTATGCCGACGAGCGAGTCCTCGAGTCTCGTCCCGGTGCATCTGGACCGCCTTCAGCGTCGGAGGATCTTCTCAAGAAATTGTCGCAGACAAAGTTTCGGCACTGGGAATATGAGCAGGAAACCCGAATGTTGATTCCCCTCAACACTGTCGTGAGAGAGGGTGGTCTTTTCTTCAAGGATTTCGGCCCGGATCTTTCCCTGGCAGAGGTGATTTTGGGGCCTCTCTGTGAACTCCCGCTCTCCGGCATTCGAGCGATGGTCTCGACGGTTCGACCTGGCGTGGTTGTCTTCAGATCCCGATTGGCATGGAACAGCTTCTCGGTCGTCCCAATGGAGAGCTCCGTTGACTGGTGACAAGCAACAAACCCCAGAGACTGATAAGCAATTCGATCTGCGAGTCCGTGCCGCTGAGCGCGCCCACGACGCGAGGCGTGCGATGATTGCAAATACCAGCTCCCAGGTACTGTCGTTTTCGAACGGCGCAATGCGAGCGCCTGCGCTCGTAGCTGCAGGCGGCGTGGCGGCTGCTCTGGGTTTCTATAGCGCAAACTATGCGCGATTGGCGGCGCATCCGGAGGCGTTGATTGCCTTCAACACCGTGCTTTATTGGCTGTTCGCGAGCCTCCTCTTGACCGTGGTTGCACCAGGTTTGGCTTACTTCGGTCAGATTTGCTTTTCGGAATCGTATGCTGCGGAGGAATATGGGGTGGGAGCAGCCATTTGTACGTGACACACCGAAGTCGATCCGCTGGCCCGGCTGGGATCGATGTTCCGGTGGGCAGGTATCATCGTCGTAACTGCATCTATCGTGTGCCTCGTAATTGGCGGCGTCACATTTCTGTCCTTGGTTAGGTGACCTTCGTTCCGCTGTACATCGCCGCCATCACCGCTGCGATGCTCGCCAGCCCGGTCTGGCGCTACAGGCAGCGCGACATGGTGGGATAGCGCCGCCCCTCGACTTCCTGCTGTTCAACGCGCCGTCACTTATTTGAGGAAAGGCACCGACAAATTGTGAAACTCTTCAAAATGGCCAGGAAAATTGCGCGCCAGATATCGCACCACCTTGGAATTATCCATTAGCCGGTCAAAATAGCGGCTGGCCGCGACCAGCGCCAGGCTCGCGGGCCCACGTCGTTCGACCGCGCTTAGAAATGCCAGGCTAAGCTTGGCTAACTCTGGCTCCATCTCCATTAGCTGGTCTTCGGAAAGACCGGCGATTTGCTTTCGCGGATCGATATCCTTGACTAGTAGCGGCCGTGGCGTGAGAGCGACGAGCATCTTCACGTAGTTGAACCTGACCCGCTCCATGGCAACCATCAGCCGCGCAATCTCAATTTGCCTGGCCGGAACGACCAGCCGCAGCAAAGCGAAAAGCTTCGCGGGCCCAGTGCAGTCCTGCAGCAGATCGAGAACTTCCGGGCAAACCTCGCCGGCGGGAAGCAAGGGGGCGCTCACGACAGAGGCGGGTTGAGGTAAGTCCCGTGCGGGCGGCGGGCCTTGGATTCTCTTTGCTAATGCATTTGGCATCGTCGCAAGGCCTTCGGATGCCAGCAGCATGCGGAACTGCCTGTCGCCTGTCATCAGGCGAACCGCCACGGCGATATTGTCCAGGCTCTGTTCCAGTTCTTGAGATTCTTCAATGAAGGCACGCTTGCGTCTGCACTCCGCGTCATAGGTTTTGAGGAGCCGGGGGCCGAACCGACGCATCGTTGGCCCTTGCTGGTTAGGCGCAAAACGCCCAGCATTTCTGCGTTCGCTGTGCAGGAGAGCCTCATAAGCGGCTTCACGGCTCAGGCGCTTTACATTCATATTGCGCCCTCGACGGATACCCGCTCGGCCAAGGCAATAAGCGGCTCGAACGTGGGAAACAGATATGAATCCAGACGCGCTCCGTTGTTGGCTAGCAGTTCCCGTTTGGCTGCGAACTCACGCGCGGGGGCAATCAGGTAGTCCCGAACGGTGAGGTCGCCGGGATTCATCCTGATCAGGACAAAAATGTCCGGCAGCAGCTGAAGATCAGCCTTCGAAAACCAGCGCGGATAGCCGAGGCCGGAAACCCTGCAGCGTCCCACTGCGATCGCCACAGTGAACTCACGGTTAATCCGCACGAGGTCCGTCTCGGTGTCATGGATCGCAAGCGCGCCGTGCTTTTCAACCGCGGCCAGGAGATCCTCGATCGCCTCCTGCCTCATCGTTTCCAGGCGCCGGTTCACATGGATGAAGCGGCAACTCTTGGGTGGCTGGTATCCGATCAGTTCATAGGCTTTGACGATGCTTCCGAAACGCGAGTGGTAGCGTGTGGACGGAGGGCAGTCGGGTGCGGCGTCCACAATAGAGGCGGACAAGGCGCCGCGACGGGCCAGGAGCGCCTTGAGGGCCGCCAACATCTCGTCGTTTGTCATGTGGCGATAGATAGTTTTGAGGATACCCTGCGCTCGGTTAAACAGCTTGCGGTCCACGATCGGCTCCAAGACGTTTTCCGCCCGCACCCACTGTTCCGGGGGATTGCTGACATGATTGCCTTTGAGCCTGGTCGAGCTCTTGTTCCAAACGCTGTTGCCGACGTAATTTTCGTTGGTCAGCACCGAGTGCATCGACTCCCGGGTCCATGGACGCCTACGGTCGGTCAGCACGCCGCGCTTGTTTAGCAGTCTTGCGATCTGAAGCTCTGTCTTCCGTGTTTTGACAAAGTGCTCGAAAATCCATCTCACGGTCGCGATCTCGTCCGGCGGCCCGGGGACCAGAACTATTCGGTCCGTCTGCAGGCTCTTGTATTCGTGGGACGAAAGAATGCCTTTTGGACGCCCCTGTCGGTCGACAAGCAAGCGTCGCAGGCCAAGCCCGGCCTTTCCGCCCTGGCGAAACCCCATACGGATCAGCCTTACCTGGCCTATGAACACTTTCTGCGACAGCATGCGGCTATGCTCGGCCGCCATGCTGCGCTTGATGGCCTTGAGCACATCGGATCCGATACTGCCGTCGTTTGCGAACTGCTCGGCGCAAAATTCGATCCGGACGCCGGCCATCTGGCACCGGTACTCGTAGGCGGCGCTCTCATCGATATTCTGGAACCGTCCCCAGCGGCTGACATCGTAAACCACGACCGTCTCGAAATCGGCTCTCCCGCTCTCGACATCGGCTAGCAACTGCTGAAGGCCGGGGCGGCCCCCGAGGTTGAGACCACTGCGCCCGGCGTCCTCGTAAGTGGCGACAATCTCGTAGCCCATGATCTCCGTATAGTCGCGTATGGCGTCCTTCTGGTTGTCGATCGAGTAGGTCTGGTGGTCCGTCGACATGCGCAGATATTGCGCTGCGCGAAGCCTGGGCGGAACGGGGTGGGCTGCTGGGGCTTTGGCCATGGGACCTCGCGTTGTCAGAGGGTGACAATTTGCGGAGCGGCGACCTGCAATCTGATTAGCAATAGCTGGACAGTTTATGTCGAATGGTAGCGCTTGCTGACCTCTTTGAGCTGCGAACAGCTCCACTTCCTTCTGAAGTCTGGCCTCAAGGGTCGAGAAACCATGTCTCATTTCGTGAGCGGCCGCGCCGCCGTTTGGCCGCAATGAGACAGCAACAGGCAACCATTCGCCTCAAACCGCGTTTGGGGCCTCAAAGGAGTTCCAAGATGATCATCAAGAAGGCCATTGCCGCCATTCTCATGACTGCCGCGCTGGCAGGTTGCGCGACCCAGACCGAACAGCAGCAGAGGGCGACCACCGGTGCGCTCATCGGCGGCGGTGTCGGAGCCCTTGCCGGTCAGGCACTAGGCGGCAACACGGAAAGCACTGTGGTCGGTGCCGCCGGCGGCGCGTTGCTCGGTGCCGTCATCGGCCAGTCGACCACGCCGCAGCGGCGTGGCGAGCAGCTTTGCCGCTACCAGGACCGCTACGGCCGCATCTACACCGCGCCCTGTGACGATCGCTACTATAACGGCGATTATTGATGTGCGACCGCCCCTCTTCCCTTTTTGGAAGAAGGGCGTTCGGCGCTCAGGCCTTGGCCTCATTCCACCAGGGACAACCGGCTACGAGATCCGCTTCGGGGTCGAAAGCTTGCCGGTGGCGCGATATGGTCGGCATGGCCGCCTTCGCTCCTGAATGGCCGTGCTGGGCGCCTATCTGCTGTTGAGCTAGCGCCCCTTCACCTTCGGCGTGATCTCCTCGATCTGCGCCTTGACCCCGTCCTGAAATCATGGCCCGTTCAAGCGCCTCTGCCTGCGCCTTGTCCTTCGTGGTCAGCAACCTGCGCCAATGCGGTTTCTCGAAAACGCTTACGATGTAGGTTGTGGCAGGCTCGTGCTCCACCTTTTGCTGCTTCCATCGTTCGTACTGATAAGCCCCAATTATATTAGCAAAGGTATATATATTAGCCAGCCGGCCGCGCGCCCGTCCTCAAGGCCGCTGCCGGTCAGGCCCAGCGGCCTTCCGCTGCCAGTCCCCCTAGCAACCAAGCCGCTGGGCCGTCTGGCGCTGCTTTTGCGCTACAGTTTTGCTCTATCGAAGGTCGGCTTCCAATCGCGGTTTCTGCGCTCTTGGTCACCTGCGTAGTCGGGAATGAACGTGAAGAACACGGGCCGACGGTCGCGGCCGGCAGCTTTGCATCTGGTGCAGCCGAAGAGCCCGACCAGATCCCAATGCATCGATCCATGCTCGGCACCGAGCCTGTCGACTAGCGCCTGGACATCGAGCTTTGTCGACTTGCAGCACATCGGATGCCCGCAATTGACATAGAGGCTTTCGCGGGTGGCTAGGGTGTCGGCGAGGGTTTTCTGGGGCATGGCGAACTCCGTTTGAGGGTCGCCGCAACGAGGACTATAATTCCTTGCGCCGTGCGGGCCAGCAAGGGGTCGAGTGATGTTTTTCGCCTACACCGCCCTCGTGCGGGGGGGCGGCTTTTGTCAGCGGCAAGCCGCCACAAGCGGGCTTGCAACCGGGAAGTTGTCTCGGGTCATGTAGACGTATTGAACCTCTCCGCCGTCGCCGACGAAGGCCGCCATTGCCTCGGCGTTGCATACATAGTTTCGAGTAATTTCGTACATCTTCTGCACGTATACGTCCCGTGACACGCCGGCATCGAGTATCCTGGCTTCCACTTCCGCATTGGTCTGCGCCCACATTGCACCAAAGACGATCCTCGGACCGACGGCAGCGACGTTCCTCAACGTGATGTTCGAGCTCACAACCATTGGCAGCGACGGCGCCAGCGTGGCCTGCACTTCCTTGGCATACGCACAGATGTCAGCCTTGGAAAAGCAGGGATCATCCTCTGCCATGGCGCTTGTTGACCAAGCCACCGCTATGATCGCGATCAAGCGCCCTGCAAGCAAACCTGTCATGTAATCCCTCTTGGATTGGAGGACCGTATCGATCCGCCTAACCTACTCGTCTAGCCGACTTCGCTTCGACAAGCCACAGAGCGCATAAGCAGCCTCACCAGCGCGCGTTTCTGCCGGCCGCTGTCTTACAGTGTGGAAGCGCCAACTTGCAGCGCTGTACTCATTAGCGTATCCTAATCTATTGAGCCGATATTTTGAAGCAACAAGGGGACAGGCCTGATGGGGAAGCATCTGTGGTTAGGCGTGATGTTAGCGTGCTCAGGAATGCTTTCGAGCAGCATGGCTGAAGCAAAAGCCTTCAAAAGCTTCCAAGGCAAAGAGTGCAGAAACGACTACAAACGTCTTTGCCCAGGGAAACCGATCGGCCAATGTGATCTTCAAAGCATGATCGATCAGCTATCACTCCCATGCAAAGCATTCGTCGAGAAGCACAAGTAAGGGTCAATCAATCCTCTTCCCTGAAATCCTGCAGCGAGGCGTGGCGCAGGTCTTCCTCGCCGCGCAGGTGCTTCACGGTGGCGACAAGGCCCGGCTTGACCCATTGCGTCGCCGGCCGCTTCATGCCCTTGGGCGCCGTCCCTGCATGGTCCTGGACACACTTCCAGAGCCGTTCGCGCAATTCCCGGTTCAAGGTGATGAAAGCCGAGCCAACATAGCGCCCGGTGCCGCGCTCTGCCATCAGGGCGAATGCCGGTTTTCCCGCTTCTCGCTCGACGCCGAGCAGATCGAACTCGTCAATCGCATAGCACTTCGCCTTCAGCCAGTTGGTCGATGGGCCGCTGCGATATTTGCTGTCCTTCCGCTTTGACACCATCCCCTCAAGCCCGGCCTGGTCGACGAGGTGAAACACCGCTGCGCCAGTGCCGGGCAGCGCTTCGCTAAATTGGATGCGACCGCCTTTCGGGATCATCTCGGCCAGGATCTCGCGCCGGTCCTCCAGCGGCATGACGCGCAGATCGTGACCATTGAGGTGCAGGAGATCGAAGGCGACGAAATAGAGGTCATGCTGGCGGCGGGTGATGGCTTTGCGCAGGGCCGCGAAATCGGACAGGCCCTTGTCGTTGAGAACGATGATCTCGCCGTCGATGATCGCGCTCTCAACACCAAGCGATGCGCCAGCGGCCGCCAGGTCGCGATACTTGGACGTCCAGTCGAGGCCGCGCCGGGTAAAAATGCGCGTTCCTTGATCGCAGATAATCATCTGCGAGCGGTACCCGTCGAATTTGACTTCGTGAATCCAGCCGTCGCCCTCTGGAGGCTTCTCCACGAGGGTTGGCATCAACGGCTCGACGAACTTCAAACGCATGCACTGACCCACGCCCGGCGATTCAATTAGCTTGCGCTTAAATTGTTCCCAAAACCCAAAAACTGGGGGGTTGAACTGCTCATGAGCGGCACCTAATTGGGTTCGCAAATGACATTGATTTTCGCGCTGCTAACAAAGTCGAGCTCGGAATGGATCATAGCGTCCGATCGCCGGCTTACGGCAAATGGCCAATTGGCCGACGACGATTTCAACAAAGCGATCTTTGTCGCGAACCATCATTTCAAATGCCATGTTGCTTTCACGGGTCTCGCACAGGCGAGTCGATGGAACACTCAGCTTTTCCTCGAGGAAGAGACCGAAAAGCTGGTCCAACTAGGCCTCAGGTCGGATGAGTTCACCAGCCGTCTATGTGGCGCTTTGAACGAGCAGTCGACCAAGCACCCCAATTTCAGAGCACTCAGCGACAAAAACAAGAATCTCACCGTAGTTATTAGCGGGTTCGGTTTTCAAACGGATATCCTCGGGCGTGCCGTCGCAATTCCTTTTTTGGGAATTATCGAAAACGCCCCGGTGGGCGACCCCAAGGGAGTATTCCCGAAGGGCACCTATCGATACGAGGTCAAGGTGCTTCGCGGCAAAGCTTTCGGGGTGTGGGGATCGGAGGAGGGCATCCGAAACACAGATGTAGACATAATCGGGTCCTTTCTGGAGAAGGATAAGCCGCTCCTCGTTTTGAGGGAACTGGCGGTCGAGCGGATGAGGCTAGCCGCCGAACGATTGGAAGAAGAGGCAGCCGCCATCCCCGTGCGCAGGGGCCAGAAAGCCCTAATCGGCGCGATTGGTCCCGATTTTTCGTCTGTAATTATACGCGCGTTTGAAGGCGCGGACTACCAGCATCACACTCTAAAAGAGACCGCAGTCTTCTCGCCGACATTCATTTCCGAGGGGATGATAATCAAGGACGCAAAGGTCTGGGCCAGCGATTTGCCTATTTTTCAAGCGCCTCCAATGTTCCGTCGAGGATCCAAATGTCAGTGCGGAAGCGGGGCGCAATTTCGACACTGCCATGGGCGCAGGAAAGGTCCGGGAATTCCGACCCGGCCTGCTGGCGATCCGCCTTGGTGGAAGGACATTTACGAGGGAGGAAAGCCTGAATTAGGTATGGCGAAGGCCTACCTCAATGGGCCTAAATGAAAGCGGTCTGCGCTTCTATCGACCATGCCGCACCCAGCAAGAGCCATCTGTCGACGCATTTCAGCGATGCTCTCCTGCGAGACGGTACCGCCGGCCGAGAGGCACGGAGCGTCAATGACCAGCAGCTTTCAATTCCTTGGCGTGGGCGAGTTGACTCATCAGTAGTGTGAACTTGTTTGCCAGTTCTGGTATTTGAGCGACCGTTCGCTCGACGAATTTCGTAGCCGGAGCGCAAGCCAGATACTCGCCTCGGAGATGGTCTGCTGCATCACGCTCAGCGCTCGCGAGCGTTCCCGGCGTGAATGAATCCTGAGAGCGAGCTGTCTCCCTCAAGATGAAGCCCACACTAGGCTTCTCAGGAAAGCAATACCTGTCGATCGCTTCGGCGTAAGCGTATGCCCTGATGAACGGCAGATCTACGATCTCCCTTGTGAATCCATCGATGAAGGCATCAGCAGTCCAGGGCTCGCGAATGATGACCCCCTGCCCAACCGTGTTGTCGGTAGCCTTCGCTGTGTCAGCGTTGAAGGCAAGGATCAATAGGCATGAAACAGTCGCGCGCTTCATCGAGATGTCCATCGGCCGTTCGTATCGACCAATATGCGCAAAAGAATGGCCGGAGCAGAGCTACCCATTAGCCGTAGCTAACCTCTCTGGACTCACTGCCGCTTTGGAAGCATTCTTTCCTCGGGGAGTGAGGGGATGTGGGCAAAAGCCATCTGCAGCTGAATATTGGCGCCGACCAGGCTGACCGGTGGCGCAAGAACGCAAGGAAAAAGCGTCGTCGGAGCCGGTGGCGGCCTCAATACCTTTTCGCACTGGTGATGGTTCCCGTGGCGGCCTTCTTCACGATGAACCCAGGCAGCCTCGACGTGCTAGCGAAGTTCATCCCTGCCGAACGGATAGAGAGCGTACCCGACCCGTCATCCCTACTTTCGGGTGGCTGCACAATAAAGGGTAACATCAGCATCGACAGCGGTGAGCACATCTATCACGTGCCAGGCCAAAGATATTATTCACAGACCATCATCCGGCCGGAATACGGCGAACGCTGGTTCTGCAGCGAAGACGAGGCGCGAGCCGCAGGCTGGCGCAGAGCGAGGCGATAGGTGATGGAGAGCAATCCGGTTGTCGTCTCAAGCATCATCGAGGATGCTTTCCTCATCTCATGCCTGGTTCTCGCGCTCCAGAACGCAGAACAGGCAATCAATAGAAATCCAGAGGTCGATAACTTTTTGGACGATTGCCAGACCAGCATCGAGAGTATGCTGCTGAAAAGGCTACTGGCCACAGCTGGGATGATCCGGAACCTGGTATTTGAAAAATATACATCAGAGATGAGAAGTGACGAATGGCGTCGGCTCGCCGAAAGAGATGTTGGGTGGCTTTCCACCGATGGGCGAGAGCCCACACCGCTACATTTCCGGGAAAGTTGCAACAAGATCCTGCATCACCGCGACTATTCCTTCCCTGCTTCAGATCAGGTGCCTCACATGAAGGCGCGATCGAGTCTCTCCTTACAGGACTGCGCACAGTTCTCTGGGACGGTGCAAAAGAGCAAGTGGCACGCAATCATCAATCTGCACCAGTTTGCTTCAGCTGCTTGGATCTGCGCCGATATCGATGGCAGGGTCTGACATGGCTCCGTACTCGGCTTCCGAACTCAAGTATGCCCGGCCGATTGCAAACGCCTTGATCGACCGCGGCGATTTTCGCGAGTGGTTTATGCGGGACACGCCATATGAGGCTGGTGCATTCGAAGCTCGCGCTCTTGTGGAGGAGCATCGAAAACTAAGAAGCCCCAACATAAAGAACCCGTTCTGGTTCAACTGTTTTTGCGGCAAGGACTCCAACTGTCCGTGCCGGATTGGAACCGGAATCGAGACGGATATCCTTTTAATTTTCGAGTTCACGTCGGGTAGCCGCCTCGGGCTACACATCGAGGTCAAACCACCCGGAGAGGCGCTTGGGAATGGACAGGCTGAATCTTATCCAAGACGAGCTGCATGCTGGGCAATGCCAGCGACGCGCCCGAAGACGGTGCCACATCATGAACATTTTCTGACTGTCATAGCCTGCTCGCGCGACCTCCGATGGGACAGATCAAAGCGGACCTTCGACAAAGAAAGGTACCACGATGAAATCGCGCGACATCTGTCGCCCTATCCGGAGGTGTAACTATTGCGTCCAATACTCGTAGTGATTGCCCTGGTGGCCTGCTTTTTCCTCTGGGATGGGCTGTTCAACAAAGGGATATATACGACGGCAGTGGGACAACGCTACCGAGATGCAGTGGCCGCTCTGCCGACCGGTTACAAGGGTTGAAATCTACAAACAGCCTTGCCACAGCGCGCGTTCCCGCCGGCCGCTGTCCTATGCCGCCGAAGCGCCCCAAGCGCCCTGGCGAGCGCCCTTTGGCTACCGGCTTGCGCGCAACCCTGCCAGCGCAATTTCTTTCTGGCTGCACTTGCTGCCGCTGGTCGAGAGAGCGTAACAACACTACAAGATCATCTAGGCTTTCGGGGGCTTGGGCATGCACAAACCTACTCTGGCGCGCATAATATCTGCGCCTTTTTTGTTTTTGGCCGTGCTCCTAGTCGCCGCCTGGACCTCCGGGTTTCAAGAAATAATATGCGAGCAGACAAAGGGCGGTGAGGAACACTGCGCTCCCTATAACCTTGCGCTTTTCTACCTCATTAAGATCAAAGAAACTGTCGACAAAAACGACGGGCTTATTACCGCGCTGGCTACGATTGTCATCGCTGCTTTCACTGCCACTCTCTGGAAATCCACCGATAAACTGTGGCGGGCCGGACGCGAGGAATTTATCGCAAGCAGGCGACCCTGGACGGGGATAGTCAGCGTAAAAATGGGCGGGTCTCTCAACATCAGTGAGACGAGCGTTACTGGGACGCTTTCTTTCGAATTGAGAAACTTCGGAAACTCTCCGGCAGAGTATGTCTTTCCCTACACAAAGTTCTTCACGTTTGAACAAATCGGCGAAGCTGTGCTGTTTTCCGGTGGAACGGAGCGGGCGCTCCGAAACGTCGGCACGACAATTTTTCCGGGCCAAATCCTGCCAGATCAGAATGTTGGTTTCCTCACACTGCCCGAGGAAGGTCCCATCTCGTCTACACAATCCGGTTTCATTGCCGGATATGTCGGCTACTTGTTCTCAGTTGATAATAGTTTCCATACGACGCCATTCATCTATCTTTTGAGCAGAAAGGATGGCGCCGCCTTGTTTGATGGTAAACCCACAATCATCAAGGTGGATGATCTCACAATTCTGCCAACTCCCATGGCCAGACGCTCCACTTAGCCCGCCGATGCCACCATGCTGTTGCCTAGCTCAAAAGGGCCACGTCATCGCCAGCACGACGCCAGCGGCCAGGGCGAAGGCGAGCTTGCCGTAAGCCTCGACCTGCAGGCCCGTTTTCTCTGCCGATTTGCCCGCCTGGTCGGCCTGTTCGCCGCTGGATTTTGCCAAGCCGAACAGTGCCGCGCCGGCAGCCGTGGCTCCAAGCCGCCAGCCCGGCGCCGATCAGCGCAAACCGACGGCCGACTGTAGCGAGATCGGAACCGACTTTGCCCAAGCTGGCGCCGAACTTGTCCAGGTCGGCCTTGCGGGCAGCGGCGGCAATCTGTTCGAGCGCCTTCTCGCCTGCGCTGCCCATTGCCTTGAGTTGGGCGATGATCTCCGCACCGCCCTCCAGGCTAATTCTTTGTGAAATCGTTTTTTTGCCGGCCATTTCAACAACAATCCTTCTTGTGTTCTCAGGGCTTCGCCGACCAGCACGCCGACATCGAGCGATCAGCCCATTCCGTGCCGCCTGGCAGGCCCTCGTCGTCGTCGCTTGTCCACTGCCCGCCGCTGCCATCGTCACCAACACGCTCGACGAAGGCTTGCACCTCGGCGGACCACGCTAGAATGGGCCTGTCAGGAAGCGGGATGCGATAATCGTGAATGCGCGCCCGGTTGATATCTTGATGCACCGCGCACGCCAGCGTCGCGGTAAGGTCCTCCAGCGCCAACACCGCGCGCGCCTGGTTCATCTCGTCGGCGCCGAGAATCTCCATCGCTTCGCGCATAAGTTTTGGCCACTCGGCAACCATGACACTGAGGGCGGCTAGCACTTGGGGATCGTAACCGTTCCCGCTCTGCGCCTTCCAAAGCGAAGCCTTCCGGATGGCGCGATCTGGTCGGCCGCCATGTCCGCCTTGTATGTTGCTGTCCCGTCGCCTTGCCGAGTCGGCAGTTTGCCGGTCGACCAGTTTCTTACCATCGGCCGTTGTCACCGTCGGAATGCGACCCTTGGCAATCGCGCGGCTGACTGTCGACGGCGAGACGCCGATTGTGTGAGCATATTCAGTTGGGGACATCAGCGTCATTTTCAGCAACTCGCATTTGCACAGATTTGCGGCTCAAAGCCTTGCATACGCAAGAAACCGTCGTAATTGCGTTTGTTCATGCACAAGTTTTGCAAGTCTGTGGCTAGGGACACTGTGCGCGTAGCCGATCCGTATCCAGAACCAAGAATTTCCCAGGACCCCTTCGACGCTCTGCATCAGCCAGGTTTCCGGTTCAGGAAGGCGTCGAACTTCGCATTGCGCACCGCGATTACCTCGTCCCACGCACCGCGGGCTTTGGCGCGTCGGGCATAGATGTCCTTAGCGCTAGGAATAGGCGGTGCCACTTTGCCGATCTCGGCCTCGATCGCGATCAGCTCAGGCTTAAGATCGGCCAGCGTTGGTATGAGGTCAGTGTTTGTCCGGCCGATGAAACGCGGGGCAACATCGGCCACCTCACGTTCTCTCGTGGCTTCTGTCCTAGCCTCGGCAATGGCCGCAGGGAAACGCTCCCGCAGGCCGACGACCTTGTCTCTTTGGCTCTCGGGAAGATCCAGGAAACAGCCGCCAATCATACTGGTCGCGCGGAAGAAGGCGGTGAGATCGGCCTGGCTTTCGAAGTGTGAGGCATCGCCGCGCTCGATTGCCGCGCGCCATGCTGGGGAGAAGGTCGAGGGGATCATGTTACAAATCCTTCTGAACGGTGCGGCCAGGACGGAACCAACATCAATCCTGGCCGCGCGGCGCTGCCACGTCTCTCTGAACCCGCGACCGCGCCTTTTGGTGAATAGGAGTGAGCCGGAACCCAACCGCTGTGAAAGGCTCCGGCTCTTTGCCTCAACCGGACTGACAGGAACGGTCAGGCAATTGGTGATGCGGGCTGGGCGCATCTGCATTCAGTCCTCCTCGTCGTCGGCGTCGACGAGCGCCTGGCCGGCCTTCAACTTCTTGGCAGTTTTCGCGAACGTGTCCGACAGCCTCAGCCGTTCGGCGTCGATGATCGCTTCGATGCGCTGGCGTTCACGCGGATCGCGCGTGATCCGATGCGGTAGGCCGGACACCAGGGTGATGAATGCACCTGCGATCTCGTCCAGCGTCGCGGTCGCCTCTTCCATCGTGACCAGTTCGCGATCTTCGCGGGCGATGCGCATCTCGATCTGGGTGGCCCTTGCATCGCGAACACGATCCGACGAGCCGGTGCCGCGGCGCGCCGCTTCGCCAGCGACCTTGAAATCAAGATAGCCTCGAACAGTCTCGCCAAGCGGGAACCGGCCACGCGAAAGTTTCGGGAAGACACCAGCGCCCGCCAGCCGAGCGATTGCCTGCTTCGAGATGGCGAAAAGATCAGCCAAGAAGGCCGTCGACACAGGGGCTTCGGCGTCTTCCACTAGATGCCCCCGTGTGAAAGTGAAACTGCGATTTCAAAGTCGCGGAACACACTCGCTTCACGGGCTACGCGGCCCCGTATCCGTGGCGAAACAGAGGTGGGGAACCTTAGTAGGGGGTGGGGTAACGCCCTCGGGTGGCTGACCCGCTCGACCATCCCGAGGGCAACGCCGACCACTGTCCAGGTCGTCGGCGTATTCAATCCGAGCGTTTGGCTAACACTCGTCATCATCACGGCTCCTCGGCCATGTCGATGGTGGCAGGTTCTTCCTTGGCCTTTGCCGGCGTATCGGCAACAGCGATCAGTTGCGTGACCGGCTCCTGATCAGCATCGGCTGGCATAGGCTTCATGGCCGCGAGGTCGCTCATCCTGGCCAGGACAAGCCTGGGCATGTCGGTGCTGTTGTTCCTGTGCTCCCAGATGGGAGGCTCGCCAGCGACGAGACCGGGCAGCACGACACTGGCCAGCGGCGTGTAGTGGATTGGGTTGGTCCGGGGCAGATACGTCCGGCGCATGAAGCGGCGCTTCACCGCTCGGGTGCCTCCGTGAATGTGGATAACGCCATCCGGTGGCACGTGCCCGCCGGCCTTGACCTCCGCCGCCCGTCTCTCGGCTTCGGCCTGTCTGTCATTTGGCAGGACATCCCAGCTGCCGGCGTGACACCAAAGCTGGACTTCTTTCTCGCTGATCGTCTTCTCTTCTGAGCCTGGGCGCCGGCGCACTGTTACCTCGACAGGCCACAGCGGGGCAGCATCAGCGGGCAAGCGCTTGTTCGCTTCCTCGACCGCGACGTCGGCTTCGGCGACTGCTCGGATCAGGTCGACGAAGCGGCGGCCGAGGTCGGGATATTCCTTCCGAAGCATTTTGGCCGCAGCGTCGGCCTTGGCCTTCGCGCTGTTGTAGATTCCGGCGAGCTCGGCCTCGGTCGCGGCCGCGATAGCCGCCTCCAGGCGCTTCTCGAGTTCGGCCTTGGCAGCATAGGCGCGTTCGATATCCCGGTTTGCCGCGGCGATCCTGGTCTCGATCGCTTCGAGTTCCTTGTCGCTGCCATCGAGCAGAACGCGGCGCCGTTCGGCTTCCAGCGTCTCGGCGGCAGCCTCCAGCCCCTCGATGTCGATCTGATCGAGGGTCTGCCGAAGCTGGTCGGCCGTGTTCGTCTGACCTCCCCGCAACGACTTGACGATGGTTTGAATGTTCATCTGACTTCGATCTCTCGGGCTGTGGACATGCACCGAAGATGCCGAACGAAACACGACAGACGAAGGGCTCGAAACACGACAAACGCGACAAACACGACAGGCTATCGGATGCCTAACTTTGCCTGCACTTTCGAAATCGAGACATACCACCGACCGCCTGGACGCCAGCCGAAATCCTTATTCCGTTGGCACCACGACCGAACGACTTCCTTCGATATTTCGAAACGTTGCGCCGCCGTTGAAACCTCTATCCACTCTTTGCCGATGAGGTCTGCCCGCCTTTCTGGCTCGACAAAAGCAGAGGCCGCGGGCGCAGTTGGAACACTATGGTCGCCTTGCCCGATGTAGACGTGCAGATCGGCCAGCCTAGCAGCAAGTGCGGCCTCAGCCGCTTTGATCTCCGCCACCAACCTCACCAAGTGCGGATCCTGTTGGGCTAGCGTCATGCAGCGCCTCCAACGGGTTGCCTGCCATTGTCGGCTGCCAGGCGACGGAACCCGCAGATGGCAACGTGCGTTGCCTTTCCATGGTCGATTACCTCAGAGCGGTTATCCGGGAACTCTTGCCGGCCTGGCTCAGCCGAAAGGCCGTCGACGTGGACGTGCGCGTGGTTGAGCAGCCGCCGCCGATCCGTGACCTCGTAGGGGCTGCGCCGCCAGTTCGATATCGCGGTCCGGTGCGGTCTGAACCGCCGGATTACAGGCTCCACGAGATGCACACCCCGCCGGAACAAAACCCCTGTCACGCATCGGGCTGGAACCATTTGCAGCGCGCGAATGTTTCGAGTGGTGAAGTTCAACCGCGCTGAGGCTGTTTCACGTTTCCGAACCGGACCGAACTGATCGATCTCGGAAGATCGCTGTTCTACGGCAGACATTCCGCAAAGGTCGCCAAACCGCCTATTTCCAGGGCCTTCCAAGGTGGCGTCTTCGCGGCCCGCATGGGGATAGACAGGGACGACAACCCCTATCCGTTCGGGACGGATGCCCACATCGATTGGATCGACGGCTACGACTCCTCGGTCGATGTAGAACAGGCGACAGATCTCGACTGAGCAGGCGGCGGCGAGGTCGAGGCTCATTTGCCCCTCGTCGCATCTGCAGAAGCACCAGACGTTGCATCGACCAGAATACCATCACGACATACTCGCCGTGGTGCGCGACGCCTAACCCTCTCCCCGGCCGGCTGCCGAGCAGCCCGGCGCTCCCAGCGTATGGTGCCAGCCGCTTTAGGCATCCGAATAACCGGTCTCTTGACGGGCCCCACCCACCCGGTGCCTTGTTCGACGACCAACCGGGGAGGTGTGACCAATGATTTCATTCAAAGAAGACGAAGGCTTGGCGTCGCCCTTTGAGCGGCACCCCAACGTGTTGCTTGAAATCGGGCGCGTAGTGTCGGTCTGGGGCGCCATAAGCAACCTTTTGCGACATCTGGTCTCGCGGATCCTAGATTGCGATCCTCTGAAGGCCGACGCAATTCTGATGGGTTTCGCAGGCGAGGAACGGCGGCTCGAGTTCATCGTCAGCCTCCTCTCCACCAAGCCGTTGGATGACGAGTCAAAGGCGTTCATCGCGGTCTTGAAGAACCTCCGAAAGCTTAGCACAGAGCGCAACCTCATCGTTCATGGTGGYCCGGTACACGGGGGCAAAGCAGGTCAGAGACCGAGGGACAATTACTTCGTCAACTTCAAGTTCGAGGACGACGCACGGCGCTATGTAAATGCGGCTGATCTCCTGGCTCGTCATCTTGCGAAGCTCAGACGGCACGGCGCAGAACTCGCCGATCTCGTGTATCCGGGGGAGGACGTGTAAAGCTGTTCGCGATCATTGGCGGCCTGGTGCTCGGCTAACAACCGCTCCTCGGGCATGCGTTCGACGGCCTCGGCCCGACACCCGTGCGCCTGGTCAATCCAGCAGACAGCAGCGGCGCGGTACGCGGTCATGCTGCCCTGCCTTCGTAAGTGTTTCCTTCTCCACACTCTGAGGGCGCGGAAACACTTAAGCGCTCCGCTTCCAAGGTGGCTTTGCGTTCTGACAGGCGGGCGATTTCATCTCCGGCACGGCGCAGGTACTCGGTGCTGAATTCGCTGGTTGCTCCGAATGCGCGAATTAGGCCGGCGGCTTTCTGCCTATCAGCGATTTGTATTTCGATCCGCCCGATCTCATCGGCATCGAAGTATCGGCGACACTCCTCGACATCCTCGCGTGCCTTATCGACGTGATGCGACCAGTGCTCAACGAACTTTTCGCGCGGGTGCATCTGGAAGCCGGAGAGCCATCGCTTGGTGATCTGGCTTACAATGCTGAGCCGGTTGTACAGCAGGTGCTCCGAGCCTTGGCGTTCCAACCTCTCGACCCACCAATTTTCAGGCAGGCGAATTGTGCGGAGCCCGCGCGATACTGCGACCCGGTGCTTTTTCTCAATGCGATTGGCGCCGGCATACACGCGGCCGCAAATGTCCCTCGTTGTCCAAGCGCCGTCGGCGTCTTCGATCAGAGCAACGACCACCTGTTGGATGCGGCCAGGACCACGGCTCATAAGTGTTTCCCCGTGGAAATCGTGTCGGTGCGGAAACACTTAGTCATGCAACATCACCACCCGGTCGCTGGCTCTGTCCCGATCGGAGCCAAAGCTCACGCTGCACTGCATCGTAGAAGTCGCGCAGCTCCCGGTTGATGGTGTCTCGATCGAAACCGGCGCGCTGCATCTGCCCGCCCAAGGTCGCAACCGTCTGCTTCCAGTAGTTTGTGGCAGCGGCGCCGCGCTTTGCCGAAAGCATCTCCGCAACACGCCGGATCTTGCCGACACGCTTCGCCATCGGGAAGGCGATCACCATGCAAGGCGAGTTCCAATCCAGAAGGTTAAGCTGCTTCATGCAGTCCTCCTTTTGGCTCGCGCGTAAGCACTAACGTCACAACCTTCGGAGCCCTTTGAATGAAGGTGTTCTTCTAAGGTAGTTCCCTTAAGGTGTTTAGGTTGTAAGTTTGCCACCTCAACAGAGGGTGCATTTGCCACCTCAACACCCCCTCCATTTGCCACCTCAACCGGTTTTTGAGGTTGTAAGTTTGCCACCTCAAACTGCTCGTTTTCGAGCGCGTCCATGCGCATCCGCATGGCGTCCAGAACCATGTTCATGCGTTCCTCGCCGAAGGTGTATTCGTTGGACGCTCGCTTATGAGGACGGCTCTTTCGCAACCAGGCAAGGCGCGGGCGACCGTCCTTGTGAGCGAGAGCACTCAATCGCTTCGTCGCGGCCATTATGGCATCGCTAGATCGAAACAGTTGTGCGGCAAGCCGATCGACGGAAGGCCACGCAACCCGCGACACGCTGTTGATATGCTGCATCACCCGGAAGGCGACGCGAAACTCTGCGTCGGTCAGGTCCTCGTCCACCGACATGGCGTCGAGGATGTCGAGCTTCCATGAGGTAAAAGCGCGCTGGTCGCTGTCTTTCGTCATGCGGCGCGCGCCCGGCGCAATGTGGTTTCTCGGATGACAACAACGGCTTGGTGAGGCGTGAGGCCGAAGCGACGCTGCAGTGCCGGCACGATCGGCCGCTCTATGGCGCCATAGTTCGACACGTAGAAATCAATCGCCTGTTCGATAACGGCGGAATGCTCGTGCTCGGGCGGGGAGAGGTCGGGGGCGGTCATTGGGCCACCTCGTCCCGCTTGTCGACGCGCGTCTTGATCCACGCATCAAGTTCCGATTCGACAAATGCGCGACGGCGCGGCGACAAATAGACCGGCTTTGGAAACCGCTCCTCCTTGATCATCCGGTCGATGTAGTTTCGGGAGTAGACGATCCCCTTGGAGGGGAGTTCGCTGAAAGCGATCAGAGTTTGCATTTGAGTGCCTTACGTTGCTAACGAAGGCTTCCGATCATATGCATTTCCGCCTTGGAAAATACACCTCTTTGAGGGAATTTGTCGGGAACAAAGCTGGACATTGCTTTGCACGCGTTCGGCGCTGTCAAATCAGGACAGTCTCGCCTTCGCCTCGTCTCTGTAGGCGATGACGCGGGCTTCTATGGAAGCTCTCGATAGCGCTTTCTCCATGAACAAAATTATCGCCCTTTCGATGAAATTCATTGCCGGGCTGCCGGCACTGGCAGAAATTCGGACGTGCGCAACGGGTATCTTGAACGCCATGCACCAAAGGCGCGTCAGGCCTCTTATGAGCCCATCGATTTCCGGTTGTTCATTTTTCACAGGGCGGCCTTCCAACCATTTTTCCATCCCATCGGCCATATCGGCCGCGCTCGCAAGCAGATGGTGGAGCACCCGTTTAGCGGTCTCGACGTCACCGGCTGTGAATTCTGCAGGAACGAGGCACGCCTCTAATTCCTCGTCGGACATGGGGATCGGGGGTTCGTCGTCCCAACTATCTGGCAGGCGCGCGCCATCGCCGAACGTCGTAGCGCTAGATAGCTCAAGCTGTTGGCTATCCAAATACTGGATGGTGGACGTCACCGCTACCTGGAGCCTTTTCCATCCATCGACATTGGTTTGATGCGTGTCCTTCTTTCTCCGCTCAGCCGACCAGTGAAAGCGGTTTGCGATATCGTGAAGCTTGTCTCTCAACCAATTTTCATTAGGCAACGAAAACCCTTGAGCTTCCAGCATCGACAGGATTTCTCGTTCGGCCTGCTCTGAGAAATCATATTGATAGTTAAAGTCGAGAGTCATTGTCCGGCCGCCTTGATCTGGATGACATTGCTGGCCTTCTCGCGGCCCGTCAGCGCCACAAGGGCGCCCTCCCATCGCGTCAGCGCGTCTCGCTTGATCTTGAGCCGGTCTGATTGGTTGTAAGTCCTGACGAGCGCCGTAGGCACATGCCCGATGACAGCCTCGGCCACCTCGTCCATGACGTCGAGCTCGGACAACCGGGTTCTGACCGTTCGGCGGATGTCGTGGTTGACCCAGGCCGGCAGTTTTGCCTCGGGGTCATCCTTCTGCAGAGCCGCGAGCATAGCGGCATCGATCCGCAGCTTGACCTTATGGCCGATTGTCACCGGCCCCTCGCCGTCGAGCGAGCAGAGCCAATTGCATTTCTTGAACTTCGGCAACTTGCCGATGATCTCCACCGCCTCGTCGGTCAGCGGCACGACATGATCCCTTCCGGACTTGAAGCGCGCCGCCGGCACGGTCAATGTCTTCCGCTCCAAGTCGACTTCGGACCATGACGCTTGCGCGATGTCGTTTAGGCGCTGGCCTTGCAGCAGCAACAACCGATAGAACGCGCACTCAACAGCACCCAGGCCCTTGGCCGTGCCATCGGTGGCCTTCCAGAGCGCCTTGATCTCGGCATCGGTCAGAACCCGGTCCCTTGATGACTTCTCGCCGATCGTGGTGCGCACCTTCTTTGCTCGGTATGGCGACGCGGTAATGAGGTCGTCATCTACACACCAGCCAAAGAACGTTCCGATCTTCTGCGCGATGTTGAGCGCCTGTCGCTGCTTGCCGCGCGCATAGATCGGCACGACCACCTCCATGATGTCGGCATTGGTGAGGGTGGCGACGTCCCTGCCCTTCCATTTCGGCAAGCATTCGCGGTTGAGATCGCGCTCGTCCTCGTCGGCCTTGCGGATTCCATCCCGGCGCCGGGCTTTGATGAACCGGTCAAGGATGGTTTCAAAAGCTCGGTCGCGCTTTTGGGCCTCTGCCTTGGCCGCAGCGGCCCGTTCCTCATCGRCCAACGCCTTCGGATCGATCCCTTGCTTTATCAGGTCGCGCCATGCGCCAGCCTTCTTGCGGGCGGCTGATAGCGACATCGCGGGGTGGTGGCCGGCATCATCAGGTTCGACATATTCGCCGATAACCCTGCGCTCCGGCGCCGATTTACCAGGGAAGCGGCTGTAAAAGATGAAGGTTCGCTCGCCCTTGTCATTGACGCGAATCCCGAGCCCGCGCACGTCGGCGTCCATCACATCATAACGTTTACCTGGCGCGGCCTTCTTGAGGCTCTTTACCTTGAAGTCCGTCAGGGAAACTTTCGGCATAGGAGCCTCCGGGCTACATCAGGGCTACAATCGAACCCTCCTGCTTATGTAGCCCTAGTGTGCTCTAATATGCAATGACCAAGATAAAACCCTTCCAAAATAAGGCAACTTTGGCCGTTTGACCAACCGGTAATGCGGTCTGGTTGGCTATCCCTGAAGCGGCTGTTAACCGGTTGGTCGCTGGTTCGAATCCGGCCCGGGGAGCCACTTTCCACACGAAAGTCCATATTTCTCAACGTTTTCAAGGCCGAGCCTTTTCTAGCGGTCCACATTCCGGTACACCGGAGGTCCACAATGGGGCTTGTATTGAAGAACGTTCTCAAGACTAAAGCTGGCACTTGGCACTACCGTAGAAGGCTTCCCCGCGACGTAGCGCCGCTCCTCGGACAGGGGGAGTTCAAGCGCCTTCTCGGATCTACAGAGCGAGAGGCTCTGCGCAACTACCCAAAGGTCAGCGGTGAGTTTGAGCGGCTCGTGGCCGAGACGCGGCGGCGGAGCGGCGGGCCTGACCTATCTACGGTCACGCCCATGGAGTTGCACAGGCTGGCAGAGCTGCGGGCGCAAGAGCTGGCGTGTACGATGGTCCACATTGGCGGCCGTACGCTGCCCGGAAGCCACCCCGATGCCGCTGACGTGATCCGGGAGAGTTACCTATCGAGGTCCGAACAGGGCGAAGACCCGGTGGAAGGCCGCGCCGTGGCTATCCTTTCTGGCAGGGATAAGCTGTCCCGCCCTGCCCCCACGATAGAGGACGCCCGGAAGCTCTATCTCAAAGAACGCGTGGGAGATGACGCTAAGAAGACTATGGAGTTGGATCGCGTCTTCAAGCTGGTGAGCGAGGCGCTCCAACGTGATCGGACGTTGGCGAGCCTCAAGCGTGAAGATGCCAAAGAGGTCCGCGTCCATATGGCGGATGGGCGCAAGGCGTCGTCCGTAGATCGTTATTTGAATGTGGTCCGCGCGGTCGTGAACCACGCAATCCGGGAATATGACCTAGCCGGCGTGGCTAACCCCTTCATGAACCTTGAGGCCGCCCCGAAAGACAAGGCTGAACCCGACAGGGACAGGCGCCGCCCCTTCCAGGCCGATGAGCTGAAACACACGACGGCCCGCATCCTGTTCCTTGCCAACCCTGCCCTCCAGCGGATTTGGCAGATGCTTGAGGGTACCGGGTGCCGTCTGGCGGAGGTGGCGGGTTTGCGGGTGTCGGACGTTCGCCTAGACCATGCCATCCCCCACATAACGGTTGAGTGGCACGATGACAGGCGCATCAAGAACGCCGTGTCCCGACGTCGTGTCCCGTTGGTTGGCACTGCGCTGGATGCTGCCAAAGCGGCCGTGAAGGCTGCGGGCGGTTCGGCGATGCTGTTCCCTGCGTACGGGCGGCCGAATGGTGCATCCTCCGCTTCCGCTGCCCTTGGCAAGCACGTTCGGGTAGTGGTCACCGATCCCAAAGTCACTACGCACTCCCTTCGCCACCTTATGAAGGACCGCTTTCGGCTGGCTGGTGTCTCAAAGGCGGATCAAGACATCGTGCTTGGTCACTCGTCGGGGAGCGTCGGAGAGGACTATGGTCATGGACAAGACGCCATGCTGGAGGTAGCCCAGCGGGCGCTCAAAGCTGCCCTGGGGCTGACTGGCAAAAGCCAATAGGCCCTGTTCTATGTCCGGTCGGGGCGGTTTGAGGGGCTTCGCGGGTCCGGCTGGTAGGAAGCACCGCTCGGACCCGAAGCACGCTCTGAAGGCCAGGTTCCCGTCGTCTTCGCGTTGAGTTCATTGCCGAGAATGGTGGTGGCCCGGGTGTGGGGTTGAGGAAGCCATGAGACTAATCGCATTGATCCCGGCGGGTATGGATCGGGGGGTGGACGCCCGTAGCTGCTATCGCCGTTTGATAAAGCTCCCTGCCCACAAGTTGCGTTTGGCAATGCGGGCTTCTTGCTCCTCGGCAAGGTATCGAGTGTCGGCTACCGCCAATCCGTGTTTCACCAGGTCCCGTCCGACATCGATGCCTCCCACGAAGCAGACGCCGACGTCGTCGTCATAACGGTCCTTGCCTTCGATGATGCAAGATACATCGCCCGAGGCAATAAGATGTTGAACGTGGTCACGCGCATACTTGCCGCAGGGCCAGATTTTGCCAGCGGCATCAAAACACGCCTGCGAAAGTTCGGGGGCATCAAAACCGAGCAATTGAATTCGTTTCTTGTCATGCCACAGCGTGTCGCCGTCCTCGGCAAACCAATGCTCTGCTGCGGACACAGGGCCACAGGTAAGCACGAAGGCAAGGGTGAGGATCAACTTACACATGGCCGTGCTAAACGCACACCCCTACGGCAGTGGCACCGGTGTGTCGGCGAGCGTTCTAAGATAGGCGATCACGTTCAGCCGGTCGGCTTCGTCGGGCACGCCTCGGAAGTCCATGTTCACCCCGGGCGTGGTGAGCGTGGGTCCGGCGAGGAAGACGTTGAGGTCCTCGTATGTCCAGGTCCCGTCTAAGGCCAGCAGGGTCTTGGAGTAGCGCTCGAAGTTCGTCGAGGCCTTGTCGCGTCCGACGACGTTCCACAGGTTCGGCCCTATGGTGGAATTATCTTTTGGCCGCACGACATGGCAGGGGGCGCACGTGGTGGCAAAGAAGGCCGCGCCTTTGGGGGGGTCGCCCTTCGCGAGCCGGCCGGAAATCGGTTCCGGCTTCAGGATGACGACGCCATGCGCCAGAAGGTAGGCGGCTATGTCCTGATGGTCGTCGTGCTTTGCGAGATGATAGGCCGTGATGATGCCCGGCCGTTGATTGGCATCGCCCTGGACCCAGATGGCGTTGACGTCAGCACCTGCCTCGACCAGCACCTTGACGCAATCGAGGCAGCCATTGGCAACCGCGAGGGTCAGCATCGGCTCTCCCCGCGTCCTGCCGTTGGCGTCGGCACCATGCGCCAGTAGCAGCCGGATCATGTCGGCGGCGTTTTTCAGCACGGCCACGGTTATTGGCCGGCCGAGCTTCGCTTCTTTGTTGACATCGGCACCGCGTTTGATCAGCAGCTGCGCTGCCTCGACGTGGCCGCTGCGCACCGCGAGGAAGAGCGGTGTTGCTCCCTTCTCCTGCTCCTCGATGTCGGCGCCAGCATCAAGCGCCGCCGTGATTGCCTTGAGATCGCCGCTCTTGGCCGCGTCGTGGAGCGCACCGCCGTTCGCTGTTGTGACGGCACATAACAAGATTAGGAAGCTCGCGAATAAACCCCGCATTTCGGCATCCCTCCGCCGATAAGGAGGAAGATACACCCAACAGGTGGCCACTTCCAGCATATATTAGTGCAGGCTAATGGTGTATGATGACCTTGACGACATCAGTTGCCCTTGAGGCGGCCCCCAATCAATGCATGCGGTCGGGACAAGACAGGTGACGTGCCTTGCAGGCGTGATCGCCACGGCTGCTGCGCTGGAGGGAGGCGCGGCGTTAGCCCACGGCCCGGCTCGGAATTGGGGCTATCCACCCGCTTGTTGCCACGGCGATCCCGTCACTGGGGACTGCGGGAAAATTGCCGGTTCAACTGTGACGCCCCGGCCAGATGGCTACGTGATTATCCTGCGACCAGGCGACCATCCAAAAGTCACTCATCAGAACCGCTACTTCGTGCCGTACGATGCGGTAATCCCATCCGGCGACGACAATTTTCACATATGTCTGCATCCCGCCGAAGAGGATGAGAATTGCTTTTTCGCGCCCGAACCAGCGATGTGATCCTTGTCACGCCTCGCGGAGGTCCTTTTAGTGTAGCGTCGACCGATAGCTTAAGCCCGGAAACGCTACCGCATCATGCGTCAGCGTTGTGCTGGCCTCGGAGCTGCCTTTGAGAATGGCGAGGAAGAACGCGGTGGCCAGTGCTGTCGCCTCATAGAAGTTGGGCTTCAATGGGTTCATGAACAACGTATGCCCGCCATGGTCAAACACGGCCAATGCCTTGTCTGCACTACCGATGCCGTCATACGCCCACAAAGCGTTGAGTTTAGGCGAGACAACCCTGTCGTCGGAAGCGAACATTATCAACGTCGGCAGCCTGACCGCCGCAATGCCTTTGTCTCCAAACGCGTGCAGCTCGCCGCCCGGAGCTGCGGCGACGAGAGCCGAAACGCGCTTGTCCCAAATGGGCGGCATTGGTGCCGCAAAGGGATCTGCAACGCCATAGTGCGCCGCGATGGCTTGCTCGTGGCCGACGAATTGGCAGGCTTCAGTAGCTCCGCTATCCTCTTTGTTTGCAGCACACCAAGTATCCAGCGCCTTTAGGTCGATTTGTGCGCCCGCCGCCTGGAACGCGGTGGTACCACCGGTAGACAATCCCCAGACGCCAATGCGAGAGGTGTCGACGACCCCGGCGAGCTTTCCACCCGAGACGCTCAACTCGTCGACATAGGCAATCACTCGCACCACATTGGCCGGGCGATTGTAGAGCAACCAGACCAGATGCCGATCTGCCGAGAAACCTCCGTCATCATCGAAAGGGCCGGTATCGTAATCGGCAGCCGCTACGACGAAGCCATGGGACGCGAGGTGCCGACCTACCGAACCGAAAATGGAGCCGACGCCTGAAAGCCCATGGATCACGACTACCAGCGGATAGGGACCGGTGGTCGCTGCCGGCGCATCCATCGCTTCATGCAGGATCGCGGTGGGGGCTGGCGCGGGACCAGCGGCAGGATACCAGATCATGGCTGCCATGGAATGGCTGCCGGACGTATCGGAAAACGTGAACTTCTGGAGACCAACCGCAAACGGACCGGGCTTGGTATAGTCTTCAGCATTTGAAGGCGTAACAAACGCCGCGAGCCAAAATCCGAGCACAGGCAGAAGAAGAGTGAAACGCCCCATAATTTTCACCTCACAGCGCAACGGTCACGGCCACCACAACTGACCCGCAACGACCACGGGCAGACAAAGCCCATGCTGCCGGAATATGCAGCACCTACGCAGCGTTCCTTTATTGGATATTGTACAGTCGCAAGCGTTCCTTTAGCTAGTGCTAAAGCGACCAAATGGGACCATTGCGTCGGCCGGTGGCGACCTCTGTCAATTGATTAGCGATCACTAATATGATACGTAGGATTTAGAGTTGAGGGGCTCAAATCCATGGGGCGGTTGCAGCTGCGTCTGGCCTTGCTCGCCATTACCTTGGCCGGCGATGCCAATGCTCACGGTTGGTACACGGCCAAGACTGACCCCGTTCTTCATTGGCGATGTTGTGGCAATCGAGATTGTCACCCTGTCGATCCCAATGATGTCAGATCGAGTAGAGAAGGATACTACGTCAAACAACCGCAGCCCTATTCCCGCAACGATCCGCCAACGGGGGAGTGGTTCATCCCGAGGGATCGCGTCCAAGCCGCCCCGGACGATCAGTATCATATCTGCGAGACGCTCTATCCGACGTTTCGCGTTGGCAGATACAGAATGCGGTGGACTTGTTTCTTCGCGCCGCGTGGAACCAGTTCAATCCAACGCGATCCATCCGGCAGCTGAAAAGCCGACCACTAGCTGCTGTCTTACGGGTCCCACAATGGAAGATAGATGGGGGGAGTGGAGGGTTGTAGAGGTGTAGGGAGACGCTCCTCCCCCACTCTCTACACAGTAAACACCACCTAAAGGCTACGCTTGAGGGCCACCCTGATACGTGATCCCGATACTCGTTCTGCCTCCTCTGCCATGATCTCCGCAATCACTGTCGCCTTAGTGACCGGTAACAAAACAGCATCGTGGATAGGAAGAACGGCGAAGTCCTCCAGCAAAGTCCTTTCCAACACACGGCATAGGATTTCACTCTCCGTGTACATCAGCTCATAGCCGATCCCGCAGTTGAGCACCGGTGCCAGCAGAGGATGCTTCCTCAACATCGCTTGCTTGAAGCGACCCGCCGTCCACTCCGGAGGCAACCCTTGCAAGATGTCCGGGTGCCACTTGCGCATTGTCGTGGCCTTGAAGAGGAAGGCGTTGAAGCCGCTCTTCACAGCACGCCTTTGTTCGTCGGTGAACTCTTCAGTCCCAGGCAAGTCGTACGGGCTTCCCTCGGGAGGAGCAGCACCAACCTTGGCATAGGCGAGCCGAGGGAACATTTGGCCATAGTCGAGTTCCCCAATCCACTCGCCTCCAATCCTGATGTGCCTGCGTTCAGTCCTCCTCATCTGCTGCCAGAAGCCTCCGAAAAGACGGCCGCTGTATACAAGCTTCGTGGATCTTGCGCCTGGAGGCAGCGTGAAGCGTCTGACCAATCTTCGGTCGTGAGCGTCAGTGGGTTGGTTCCCCACGTAAGCGAAATCGGCAACCGCAAGCCGTTCGTTGAACTTCCGCACCTGTGCCGCCTTTGATGCAGCGTCGTCGGTCTGCGGGATTGGGACGTGCTCTCGTCTGCCCCATTGGTCCTTCCGCGTTAGGACCAGCGCCGGCAGGTCCGTCCTTCTCACGAATTCTGGACTGTTGATGCCCCTTGACCGAACCTCTCCTGCAAACGCCGGCGTAGGAGCGATTGTAGTGGCGTACCCGGCCTCCTGGGGCTTTGCCACTGTCACCACCCCTACGGCCTCCAGCGCCCCTAGAAGAGCCGGTAGAGGCTTGCCGAAGCCGTCAACGGTCCTCCCAACCGTGGCCCGCTTGCGGTGGCCCAGCGGCAGCGTAATGCGGCCCTGCTCGGGCGGGAACAGGGCGTAGTGGGCTAGATTGGCGACGATGGTGTTTACAGCACTCTCGAACGCCTTTGCGTCTGCCGGCCTTCGTTGACGTTTGCGGGACCCACTGCGCTGTTCATGCGTCAAGACCAGCGTCGCGACGTCATCCGCAAGTTCCTGAAGTGGGCCTTGAGTGGTCAGCTCAAAGCGGAACATTTGGTCTCGTGGTGCTTCGAGGCTCGTCGTCACACGAGCTCCCGAAGGGCTTGGTTGATTTCATCGGTCATTGCTTGTTTCCTTTCTTGATCACGTTTTTCGAGTTCTGCGAGTTGTAGTCCGGCACCCCCAAAAGCGGCGGCCAGATCACGAGCGACTATCATTCCAGACTTGGGACTAAGCTCCCGGTAGACGCGCTCCTGTTCCCCCCTTCGGTGGTCGTAGCGCAGGCCCGAATGCCTGCTGGAAAGTGCCCGCACCCGCTTCGCAAGCTGGAGGCGAAATGCGGCGTCGGACAGGAACCGCTCCGGTCTCTCGCTCCAGAACATGAACATCGCCAAGGCAGTGACAGCTATGTCCCTTGCAGAGCATTCGGCGTCGAGGTTCAGCACTTCATGCGCCGCCTGCCGCTGGTATCGGCTTTGAACCCGGTTGCCGGCAGTGTCCTTTGCCGAGCTTGCCAGAGCAGCCCAGCGGGCATCCAAGTGGTCCCAAAGGGGACTATGGGCGTTCTTCGCGATACGTTCCCGCACACGGGCAACGTAGGGCGCAAGCTCACTCCGCCTGATGGCGGTCTGCTCGACGTCGCCCTGGCGCCGTAGTCGGCTCTTGTGGCGCCGACAGTGCGGGCTGAAGCGGGAAGTGGTAGGTGCGCCGCAGTGTGCAGCGCGACATGTTCGCATTCATTTCTCCTAATGTTTGTATCCGCCCCCAAGCACAGAGGGATGGATGAGTTGAAAAAAGGTCGAGTTTCCCCGACCATGATTTGATGGTGTCTAGTCGCCGCCGGGTGTCGTCCTGACCTGCCCGGTTCACGGTTCCCCCTTGGGGAAAATAACCCCTTGGTTCCGCTCCCGCTCCGGAGACTAATCCGGATTGGCGGCTTATGCGGTACTTGCACATCCGGCGGGTGTGCCGGTCCCGGGTGCAAGCCCGCTTCCATTCTATGGTTCGGCCGGGGATCATCGTCTTGCCCCGTACGGTCCCGCTGCGGCCCCTAAGGGCACGTCAGGCATGGCTGCAATCGACCGGGCTGTTCGCAGTACAGCCAAACTGGTTTTGGATTGGGGCTCTTGGGCCGGAGGCCGCTTTGAGCGGGTTGGACTTCAGGGTGGTTCAGTGGTCGGGTCTAGCCCACCACTCGGGTATGCGTAGCGCCAATATGGGGCCATCCGGATACAATGTCAACGACTATGCCACTGAATTCGTTACATTATTTGGCACAGGAACCCTAATCCAGTGCGGAGCCTTGTATTGCAAGGGGTTTACATCGCTGCTGTGCCCGAAATAGGAGGGCGGCGCACAGTTGCCGCCTACTCAATATAGGAACGGCCTTGCCATGACACCCTTCAGGGGGCGCAGTTCAGAAGGATATGATGTTGAAGATCACCTCCGCCCTTATCGTTCTCGCGCTTACAAGCTTCGGTGCCGGGGAGCCTGCCGTCGCTAAGGATTTGGCCGGAAATCTGGTGAGTGGGATGACGTACCCGGAAGCCCGCCAAACGCTCCTAAGCCGGGGATGGAAGCCCGCCACCCTCCCGAAGGGGCAGTGCGTCGGCCGGCCGGACGTATGTGCTGCGTATCCGGAAACGTACGACTGTGCGGGCACAGGTCTTGGACAGTGCAAGTTTCTGTTTACTGACGAACGGGGGTTGGTCCTTGCCGTAGTCACGGTAGGGGAAGACCCGCTGCTGGTAGACAGCTCACACATTGAGCGAGACGCGGCCTCCGGCGAAGTTGTCCAGGGCACGCACGTCGGGGCTGTTGATCTCGCGAAGTTTACCTGTCTCCCAACTTCCGACGAGAGCAGTTTGATCAAGCGGGTTTGCTTCCAGGACACCCGCTTCTCGACCCAGCTGCTGCTGCTTCGGCTGAACTCGAAATGGTATCAATACTGCAACGTCGACCAACGGACGTTTGAGGGTCTTCTCAAGGCCCCGTCACTTGGGAAGTTCTACAACGCCCGCATTCGGGGCAATTTTGCCTGTCTTCCTAGCTAACAGTCTGCCCCGCAGCGGCCCGCCGGTCACAGCCACCGCAGAAACCAGTTCCAAAGCAGAGCGCCGACGCCGAGCGCCGCATAGCCTATCAGAAAAGCCATTGCCGTTGTCTCAACCATTGCTGTGTTTCCCCATCAAAGACCCCAAACCGCAAGCGCCCGCTCCGCAGAGATCGGGTCGTCCTTGATGCGCAAGATCGTCTGGCGAGTTAGGCCCGACACCTTTGCGATAGCCGACGCTCCCTCCCCCTGCGCAAGCATCTCGCTCACGGTCCGTAGAGTGGCTCGGCTGTAGCTCGGCTTACGGCCCCGGTAGCGGTCCTCCTGTGCCCGAGCGGCGTCTATGCCTGCCCGCTGGGCCTCTTTCGTGGCCTCGGCCTGTGCTTGGGCGGTCGCGGCCATGAAGGCAATGAGCGCGTCCCTCACGGCTTGCTGCATCGGGTCTTTCGTTGCCCCGTCGAAGGTCATGTTGTTGATGACGGTCCGGACCACCACGCCCTTGCGCATCAGCTCCCGAATGGTGTCGCACACGTCCTGATAGTTGCGGCCCAGCCGGTCCACCCAGCGCACCACAAGCGTATCCCCCCGGCGCAGCATGTCCCGAAGCCTGCGGCCCTCGGGGCGCTCGGCAAGCGTGGTGCTCACACCGGAGACCCCGTGGTCGGCCACTACGTCGTCAATGGTGAACCCGGCGGCCTCCGCATGGGTCCGCTGGTGGTCGAGCGTCTGGTCGACAGTCGAGACGCGGGCATAGAGAATGGTCTTGGACATAGCACTTCCTTGGTGTCCGTTAGCATGATGTACGTTGACTAAACTGTCCGTTGATGCATGTCAACCCTAACGGACACTCTTTCGGACGGTGCCATCGCTGTACGCTGGGCTATACCCTAGCGGACCTGTATCGTTTGCGGTGAGGTTCTGCTACGACCCTGCGGGGGCAGTGGGGTCACGCAATGAATGAAATGAAGTCACGCCAGCTGGCGGTTCGCATCGCGCAAGGCGTATCGGCCACAGAAGGTCGGGCGCTTCAGGCATGGGCGGTGAAGCTTCTCGCCATTCGCCGCTCAGATTTGTCCGCTCCTAAAAAGGCGAGGCTGGCGGTGCAGGCGACGTTCTCCAGCAAGGTCATTTGGCCGGTCGTGAAGAGTGTCGCGGTGCAGATCAAGGGCCACGGTTGGGATAACCGCTCCAACGCGCAACGATTGGGCCTCACCGTCGCCGGCCTTGGCGCTGCGGTCTTCGGCGGTCATAGCGCAGGCATTGCCGCGCTGGGCGGTGCCATTGCGGTGCCCTTGTGGGTGGTGCTCGGCGCGGGCTCGATGTTCGCTCGCTACCTTTATGAGGAGATCGCTGTGCGTTCGCCAAGAGCATCCTCATCGGTGACAGATGCCGAAAAAATTGGGGACGGCAAAGCATAGGCCCTGTCCAATGTCACGGAACGTTGTGGCAGACAAATCCCCAATTGCCGGCCCAGTCCGGTCGAGCCGTAGAGAGGCGTTTGGGTCTGCCCGCTGTCTTGGCCGTCCAGCCCTCCCAGCCGCTACAAGGCTACCCGCTACCGAAAGGCGGCCTATCGATGGCCGAGCGTGGGCTTGCGGCGCGGCCCCGGCGGGGGGTATCGCGCTGCATCAAATGTCGAGTTCGACCCCTCGCATTTTTCGGCAATTTTCGGGCCGACTGCCTGGCGCGAATATGGACATTGATTTTTCTCGCGAATGTGGAACAAGATTATTCCTTGGATATCTGTCTTTGGGGAGGCTGGGATGGACGTTCAAAACGACTATCGACCCGAATGCACGGCCCGAGAGCTGGTGCGGGAAGCCATTAACAGCGCACGAGCTGGCGACATCATATCGGTGAAGGCGACGGTCGAATTGATCCGCGAATGGAGCCCGCGCCTCCACGTGACTGACTGCGAGTTGGTGGCCATGATTGTTTCAGCATCAACCGTGCTGGGATTGTTCGTCGCCTTTGACCTCCGCGAGCCCTGATGGCGCTTCACTGGTTTCAGCCCCAATTCGATTTTGTTAGGAGTTCACGGCGCAAGAGCGTAGGGTCATGCCAACAGAACGGCGCGTGGAGCATCTCAAGCTTTCTGGCCTGTAAGGTAGGGAAGCTAAATGCCCCATAGACTGATTGAGCCCGCCACCTGGTATCCGGAACCGGGGGCTGAAGGTGTTCCATTCGACACGTTCTCAAAGGCAATCGTCCACGCGATGAACCTGCCGCTCTCGGACCGGCCCCGACGCGCCAACATCGTCACCAAGTCCGGTTCGATCTATGGGTGGGACGCGATAGAGGAAATGGCCCTCCTGCTGTAAGCTACCTCTGCACCGGTCCCGTCCCGTTCCACCGGATGAAAGCCACTTCCTTCCCGGTGACTTCCCGCACCGTCCTCAAAAGCACCTCATGAAGCGTCTGCATGGACCTGTAGTGGTCGCACGTCGGCGATATCAGCGGACTGACGATGCTCTTATGGAGCCCTTCGGCGGCGTCTAGGAACCGCTGCAAATCCGCTTGCGGTAGCTGCTTGGGGTGCTTGTATCTGACCACTACGACCTCCTGTTGAGTGTCGCCCCATCTAGGAGTATGTTCCTACAATTGTGACGAGACAGCAAGGGGGCAAGGTGATGCAGCAGGAAGAGGGCGAACTGTCGGAGGCGTACTTCGAAGACCTCTTGAAGCACCGCGCGGCTATGGTTGAGCTGCGGTCGGACCAGCTAACAACCCTGGACAAGTCGCTGTTGGGCGTGTCGAGCGGTGCCCTCGGCATATCAATCGTCTTCATGGACAAGATTGGAGGGGGCAGCGCAGCCGTAAGTGGCTACCTCCTCACCTCGTGGATTTGTTTCGGCGCCGCCATATCGTCAAACATCACGTCCTACTTCACAGGCGCAGAGGATGCGCAGAGAGAAATCGACAAGCTAGACAAATGCGTCATCAAATCTACCGCCTATGAAAGCGGTGGAAACCCGTTCCGAGGGACAACGAAGCTCCTCAATGTCGCGGCGCTTGTGCTATTTATCCTTGGTGTAATTTCTCTAGCACTTCATGCCTACACAAGCACGAGGACCGCTCCTAATGGCACGCCCACCAACTCCCAACTACGACCATAGGGGAACCCCCAGCCCCTCGCCGGCCCCGAGGGTTCCTAGCGGCGTCGGTAAGCCGGACGCCGGCAAACCGTCAACCACCCCCGCGCCGACCCGGCCCACCAAAAAGTAAGCTCCTGCGTTAGCTCCTCGTGATGAAATGGGCGCGTTCAAACAATTCATCGTAGGTGATGATGTCCAGATTTCGCGTGTCCCGCCGAAACAGTTCAAACGTATCACGCTTCAACGCCGCCTCCCTCAAGTTGCCCGAGGCATCAAATTCGTTGCGGCTGCCAATGACCAAGATGGCCTTCGCGTCACGCGTTCTCGCTTCTAGCCGACGCTTCCCAGATTTGTCGAAGCGGTCGCTGGATTGGGCCGCAGCCATCCATTCGGCCTTCTGCTCAAGAACCTGTGAAACTGCGTCCATGAACTCTACACTGAACCGCCATGTGCCAGAGCGGCCTTTCCGGGATTGGAATATCTCGGTATCGGGCCGTTTGATTTCGACCAATACCGTGTAGTCCGTAAAGTTCATCAAGAAGTCGACCGTGGGCTTGTTCTGGTTGTCGGTCCCCGCCGTCCCAACCACCAATTCGCGATCAAACAGGCGCATGATCCGGTAGTCGAGCCCGTACCCAAAAACCCAGTTCTGGGCTTCGAAAAAATCTTGCCAACTGCCTTCCGTCCAAGTCCCGTCCTCAAGTCTGGCCTGGAACACCTCCAACGCCTGTCGCCTACCTAAGAGAAGGTTGACCTCTTCAGGTGAGAGACTGGCCTGCAACGAACGGAACAATTGCTCACGCTGGCTCTCATCCATGCCCCTAATGCGGTTGATCAGGGAGCGATCGGCGGCGTCGGTGATGATTTTTGGACCAGCCGTGACAGAGATGTCCTCAACCTGAAATCGATCTTCGTTAGACAGGTCTATGAACTTGATCCGCCTCAAGAACTCGAGGAGCTTTTCGAACTCATCCGAACGGAACGTGAAGGCATCTTTCGCATAGCCTTGGTACAGTCCCCGACACGGCTTTGAAACGTTTGCAGGGTCACCCGCCTTACCGAAGCGTCATCCTGACTGACCAACGCCGTAACTTGGGTCTTCCGCTGTTCACCGGTCAGCCGCAGGCAAAGGGCACCTTCAATTTCGCCGAGCAAGGCGCGTTCGGTCCCCTCGAAGACACCGTGGGCAAGGCGTCGCTTTTCAGGATTGATCGTGCCGTGGGTGAAGACCTTGGTGAGGTACGTCCTCCCCTCCCTGCGAAGCTGGAAGAATTTCGCGTCGTCCTCGCCCATCGATGCACCCCTCTCGTACCGAAACCGTACAACCTACTAGATCAGGTTTGCATACACGCGGCAAAGCGGGAGAAGCCGCCACATCTTGGCAAGCGGACGGCGTTGCGGTACACATTCATCCCGCGAGAGGTCCACAACAGCAGAATGTGGTCAGCAGAGGGATACGGTGCAACGCATTGGTATCGTTGAGATAATTTGGTATATCCCACGCGGTTAGATTTGGCTCATATAGCCCGGCCCGGGGAGCCAAATCTTTTCAAGCACTTAGACAAAGTTTAGCATCCTTGAATTTTGGGTGCTTTTCGACTTTGGGCTACACCGTGGGCTACAACTGCGAGCCTGATCCGATTCTGGGCCGGCGTGGCAGTTTGATTTCCAAGGGTTCCCTGTCACACTCCGCTAGGTCCATGCGATATGGACGTGACATACAAGAGGCGTCGAGGTGACCATGCTTACCCGATCGATCGACGCGCAAGAACTGTACGTCCGCATCGGCCACCATATCGAGTCAATGCCTGCCGGGATGGCGGTATACAGCGCAGAGAAGGCGATATGGGCCAGCCAGGCTGTTGCCCTGGTCGAGGCGGTCGGCAACCTGATGGATATGGCTGCAGTCAGGGATGCTTCGGAATGGTATCGCAAGCACCCAGACATTTACGCGAACACCTTTTGGCTCCTCCTGCAGCGTGCGCTGGCGCGCGCCGAGCTGGCAGCACCTGCAGCATCTTCTGGGTCTTTCCTAGCTGTCGGCAGCGCGCAATGGACGCGATGACCGCTATCGGCAAGGTTTTGAAGGAGGCGAGGTCAAGGCTGCTCTTCGTGGACCCGTATCTGGATCATACTGTTTTGACTGACTTTGCCGCCATGGCGGCCGAAGGAGTCAAGATCGATCTGCTGGCTGATTCCTTTTCACCGAAGACGGTGGCGACACTCGCGCCGGCGGCACATCGATGGGGTGCCCAATATGGAGCCAGACGACCCATAGAGGCTCGCGCCACGGCGCCACGGTTATTGCATGATCGGCTTATCATCGTCGACGACGCCAAGGTCTGGAACGTCAGCCAGTCGTTCAAGAATCTCGCCGGCAGGTCGCCAGCGTCCATAACCGTAGCCCCGGCCGAGGTTACAACGCTCAAGATTTCCGCCTACGCCGACCTGTGGGCGGCTGCCACGCCGCTGTAACTGAAGCCCGCCTCCGTGAGGCAGCGGGCTAAATGGGTCGGCATTGGACCCGGTTCTATGTCGGGTAATGCAGAGGGAAAAACGTGCGAAAGGATAGTGATGAGACATACGTCCTTGACCTGTGCGACGAGCTTCTAGGTTGTCAGTCACAGCGTCAGGCCACCTTTGATTTTTTGCGCGGAGATCCTGGACGACTAGGAATGCGGCGATGTCTCCCGGTAGATGCGTTTTACGTCAACCACGCCCTAGTTATCGAGTATCGCGAACGGCAGCGTAGCGAGGCGATAAGACATTTCGACAAGCCGGACCGAATAACAGTTAGCGGTGTGCACCGGGGCGAGCAGCGCCGGCTTTATGATAATAGACGGCGCGAGCTATTACCTGCGAACGGTCTGCTGCTAGTCGAAATTGACTGGACGTGTCTTGCTTCGACAAAGGCTGGCAGGCTTAGAAGAGATCGGAACCATGACAAATCGGCCTTGCGTGCCGCCCTCGAATTGGCCGGCGTCGAGTTCGTCGCCGAGAATGGCGGCGGGGCTGGGGTGAGGCTGCGGAAATGACCGACCCCATAGAAGAGCGAATCAAAAGTATTGCGAGTGAATTGCAGGGGATGCGCGGGAACCAGCGCGACATGCTCACTGACCTCGAAATGATGCGAAACCGAATCCCCGAAATCCAGCAATCTCAAAGGCATTTGGTCGGGCTCGTAGGTTGCGTCCTAGTCCTGTTAGTCATCATTCTGGTGAGAGGTTAACAGCGGCAGCAATCATGGCGACACGATTTCAATCATCTGAGAGCCGCAGCTTTTGGGCAGGCATCATCCTTTGGTCGATTCTAGATTTTGCGATCGTCCTGGCCATAGCGTCGATTTGGAACGATTGGCCGGCAGCATTGGTGGTAGCCGCAGCTGCCACTGTCGCAATTTGGTTGGCTCAAATGGTGCTGGCCCTCCACGGCATCGCTCGCTACATGGCTTACTTCTGGTTTTTTGAGAGGGAGAGCCGAACTAGGGCAACGGTTGATCAGCTTGTTCAACTGAAAATGCCGGCTCCCAATGCGCTCTACAACGACGTCGACGAATATCTACAGTCGGCGGCAAACGATCCATCAACATCAAATGACGGCAGATTATTTGCTGGAGCTACGCTTGGTCTTTTGGAGGCCACAAGGAAGTTTGGTCCTAGAGGTGTCGCGATCTCGACTGCCATCGTGCTTGAAGAAAGTCTGCGTAGGTATAGCAGCCGAACGACGATGAACCGTGCTGACCAATGACCCGCGTGTGGCTGGCTGGCCCTAGCGCCGGTTCACCTTCGGCGTGATCTCCTCAACCCTGACCTTGTTGCCGATCTCCTCGTGCTTCCGCGATCACACCATAGGCTGACGCGATCCCGCGGTTCACAATACAACTACAAGCGGTTGATTCCTTTGGGATGTAGCCGCCATCAGAGGTCCGTCGCGTGGGGGCACGCGGCGGGCTGCTGGTGGCCGGCGGAGCCGGGGTGAGGTTGCGCAAGAATCGGGTTTTGACGGCGTGTCATCCACCGTATTGAACGCGCCGCTCGACCCGCGCCTGGTCGCCGATTTCCTTTGCCTTGGCCAGAGCCTGGTTTATGTCTGTCGTGGTCAAGACAGTCCGCCAGTGCGGCGCCTCAAAAACGCTCACGATGTAGGTTGTCACCGGCATCCCGGTCATGCGATCGCTCCCCTACCGCCACGCCCGCGTCATGGTTCCGCGAGTGCTCATGGGGCCATTAAAGCGGAACCAGCCGTTAGGTTCCGTGATCCCGGTCACGGACCGTCCTTTGCCCTGCCGTATGCGTTCGGCCGCGAATCAGGCGTGTAGATCGGCCCGACTTTCTTGCTTCCACACTTGGCGTATTTCAGCCTGGGAATGAGGTCATCCGCCATTGCCGGCGCCTCTGGACCGAAGCGGTCGCGGAGATTCAGCAGGTCGAGCTTCTGGCTATGGTTGCATGGCGCGTGATGACAGTGCGCCGTCACCGTCATCTTCTCGTCTATCAACCGTTGAAACGTCCAGCCCTTGCCCATGCCGCCGATATAGCGCCGAGTCGGTCAGTCAACCAAGCCGAGCAGCCGGAGGCGGCTTGCTGACCGCGCGGCTTCGTCAAGTTCCTGACGTTAGGTCAAGAATCAGATATCGCTAAAGTTGCGGCGGACTTGGTGAAATGGCCCCGGCGCATTCAACCCTGGCGCCGGGGCCCATTCGCTTAGCGCCGCTGGTCCGGCGTCACGGCATGGTTGGTGAAGGCGAGGTTCCGATCGCCGCGGCCGGCTTCCCGGCATGGCTGACAAAATAGCACCTTGATCAGATCCCAGTACATGCAGCCGTGATCTTCGCCGAGGCGGTCGACGAGCGCTTTGACGTCGAGCTTCACACTTCGATGGCAGGTCATGCAGTCGACCGAGAGACCCGTTCCGGCCTTGAGCTTCTTGCCGAGCGTGTCCTCGACAAATGGATATTTCATGATCATGGGGAATGGCGATCTCCGTTGAAGGGGCTCGCCGCAACGAAGGATTATATTCCTAATATTATACTTGACGTACCCACATGATCGGAATAGGTTGATTCCATAAGGAGTTAGACCGATGTCCGTGCTTTCAGACCGCCACTTTCACGACGAAGCCGCCGCCTACAAGTTTGTAGAGGCCAGGATTTGGCCGAATGGCCCTACTTGCCCGCATTGCGGCGGCGTCGAGCGCATCTCGAAGATGGAAGGCAAAAGCACCCGCATTGGCACCTACAAGTGCTACCAGTGCCGCAAGCCCTTTACCGTGAAGATCGGCACCATCTTTGAGGCCAGCCACGTCAAGCTCAACCATTGGCTACAGGCGATCTTCCTTATCGCTTCGTCCAAGAAGGGCATTTCGAGCAACCAGCTTCACCGCACCCTTGGTGTGACCCTGAAAACCGCTTGGTTCATCTCGCACCGCATCCGTGAGGCAATGCGTGACGGCAAGCTTGGCCCGCTTGGTGGCAACGGCATGATCGTGGAAGCGGACGAGACCTATTACGGCCCGACCAAAGAGAAGCGCACTGTGACCACCAGCGGTCGCCCCTTCACCAAGAGCGGGCGCACCGGCCCGTCGAACAAGCGCGCTATCGTTGGCCTTGTCGAGCGCGGCGGTTCGGTTCGCACCTTCCATGTTGTGCAGGCAACCAAGGTCAATGTCGCGGCGCTGGTCACTGAAAACGTTCACCGCGAGAGCATCCTCTACACCGACGAGAGCAAGCTCTACGGCGGCATGAAGGACCATTTCGCCGGCCATGAGACCACCAAGCACACTGGCGGCGAATACGTTCGCTACGAAGGCGATGCCGTTATCCATTCGAACAACATCGAAAGCTATTTCAGCGTGTTCAAGCGTGGCATGCGCGGCACCTATCAGCATTGTGCCGAGAAGCACCTTCACCGCTACCTCGCTGAATTCGACTTCCGCCATAATTCGCGCGTAGCCCTTGGCGTGAACGACGAAGCGCGCGCCGCTCGCATCCTTGATGGTGTCGTCGGCAAGCGCCTGACCTATGAAACGACTAGTGCAAGGTGAGGCACCCTATGGCGTCTGGCGACCATCCAAATACCGCCCCAAAGCCGCCCGGAAAAAAGACCGGAAAGCTTAGTCAGAAAGAGCAATCCGAGCGGTTTAAGGAAGCCGCTCGGGAGCTTGAAGCCGATGAAAGTGGCGAGGCATTCGAACGGGCAATCGGCAAAATAGTGACCGTGAAACAAGCGAAATAAACGCTACGCTTTCGCGATGAGTTCTTTCAACCGATCGATGGTTTCTTGTGAGAGATCAATCCCTATCGAGGCACCGTCCGCGAAGTTGACACGTAGTATTTTATCGCCTTGCACTTCCTCGACACTGAGACTGTCCGGATAAACCATTGGGAGCAAATTGCTTTCCTTGAAAAGCGCCGTCGCCTTTAGAAAAGCGCTAGCAGCCTCAAACAGTCGTGGTTCGTCAAACGCTAGGGCGAATTTCTATTGCTTGAAACCGCTGAAACCGACGTACGCCATACGCCCGCCGCCCATTCTCCAGCCAAAGGTTTCATCTACTGGGAATATCGGAGTCGGGTCCGCGTCCTCGCGCCAGTAAGGCACAGGGCCATCATCGCCAACGACTATTTGCGCTGTAACTAGCGATCTCTTTTCCATCGGCCATAATTCAATCCCCATAGCCTTTGATGGTCCCATGTACATAAACGTGTGGTCGTGCTCCATTAAACTGACGAAGTCTTTTCGGGGGCGGCGCTTAGGACTGTCGCCACGCATCCTGGCAAATGAGTAATCCTTTGCGTATTTGCAGGATTGCCACGCAAGAAGGTCGGCTGCTTGGAGTAGACGCACCTGCGCTTTGGCCGCGAATGTCAGTGAGTCGGTCTCGCGCTTCAGCTTGCGAGCAATGTGATTGTATGCGCTATGTCTATTTTTATGGCCTGCCTCGAAAATATAGGCAACGCTCGACTCTATTCGGTTTTGCTCCAAGAACATACGTAGCGCGCTAACACATCCGTCCGCACAGTAGGTATATATATTGGGCGCATCATTTGGGGGAGGATCATAGCTGGCGGCCTCAGCCAAAAGCGCAAAGCCGCTTTGTGTATATTGCTTGATCAGAGCTATAAGCTCCTTAACCAGTTCAATCCGGTCGTCAATAGAGACGTCTTTGAACGGCGGATTGCCATGAGCGCAATCGACCATATGAAAGTATGGAACGCCATACTTGTTGAGGGCCGCACCCCATTTTTCGTCCATGATCTTCGCATCGTCGGCAGTGATGAAGTACCCGGCAACGCAGAAGATGCCGGGATGATCATCAAAGTCACCGCTTTCATCGAAGTATCCTTCGAACATCATAACGATACCGCCTCCGCTCGGGAGCAGTATCTCAACAAGCCGTTGAAACTGATCGCCAGAGGGACGGGGAGTCACGACTCACCCGCCTTCCGCTGATCGTACTCGCTGGGTACGCGAAGTACAACATGCGGATTATATTCCCAGGCGCTTCCTGCTTTGGCAAGACCTTACGCGATCACACCATGTCCTTTCGAGGTAGATTAGCGGATTTGTATATGCGGCGAGCCCCAAATCAAGGGACCGCCAGGTCGGCGTCTGTTCAGGCAATTCTGCCCCCAAGGAGAGGACGCCGGCCGCGGCAAGCGGCGCCTTGTACTTGAAGCGGAGGTGAGAAAGCATGAGCAGCTTTGGCGTATTGGTCGTGCTCGCTACGGCGGCCGTGGCGATCCTTTACCTGCTGTCATATGTCTCGATCACAATGTAGGGCAACAGCACGCAACAGAGACTCGCCAGCACGCGTTCCCGCCGGCCGCTCTCCTACGCCGCCGAAGCGTCCCGCGCGTCCTGGCGCCCGCCAGTGGACGCGCGTGCTCCACCTTTTGCTGCTTCCATCGTTCAGACTGATAAGCCCCAATCATATTAGCAAAGGTATATATATTAGCCAGCCGGACGCGCGCCCATCCTCAAGGCCGCTGCCGGTCAGGCCCAGCGGCCTTCCGCTGCCAGTCCCCCTCGCAACCAAGCCGCTGGGCCGCCCGCCATAAGTGCTTTCGAAAGTCGGCTTCCAGTCGCGGTTCCTGCGCTTGCGGCGTGGCCGTAGCAAAACGGCTCAAATTCGTGCGAACCGATCAAGCCCTAGACGTCGCCGCTGGCCTTCCGCGAAGACCAGAGCGAAAGATTCAATCTCGAACCATCGGGTTACTTCTTGGTCTTCCTCAACCACGCGGACGAACCACTCGCCGCAGGCCTCTACCACTTCCACACAAGGATGCACCTTGCCGTTCAGCGTCACGTCATCCATCGCAGCCGCTCCCTTAGAAGCAATGGGAAACGCCGATTTTTGACCGGCGCGGGTAGGCCTTCAATTAAAAAAGACATACCGGCAGATCCGGGAAGCAGGATGTGAACAAGCCCACATAGAGGTCACAAGGCCGCGCGTTTCCGCCAGCCGCTGTCCCCTACAGCGCCGAAGCGAAAGCTATTGTGATCGACCTCTCTGCGAAAACAGCTCGGCAGTGATTTTGTCTCTGTCCCCCCTATGCCTAGCGATCAAAGCGAGCGCTTCCTGGCGGCCAATGTTGCCGAGCTTCATGAGGTACGGAAGCTCAAACGTTCTCTTGTTGAAGCGCCATTCTGGCACGTACCGTGTTGCCACTTTTCGCGCTGTCGTTCCACCTTGAGGCATCATTTGGCTCCTCTCCCTATACGATGATGCAGTCGCAAATTCCGTGCCTCTTGCTCCCCGCGCTCGACGACATCTGGACTCTCGCGCGGGTTAGAAGCGTTCTTTCCTCGGGGAATGGGATGGAGTTCGACGATATCATTTCTGGCAAGGAGGCATTCTTGCAGCAGGCTATCCAGCTCTAAACGCAGGAAGGTCTGACCCTCGATTTCAAGGCACCCGCAGTCGGCAAACAGGGTGCCGTCTTCAATGCTCAAGGGCAACTGACCAAGGACGGTCGGGTTGCGCTTGCAAAAGCACTGTCCGCCTTCAGCAACTCGGCCGGCGGCGTTTTGGTGATTGGAGTTGACTGCCGAAGGAACGACGATGGAGTCGACTGTGCGAGCGCCCTTGACCCTTTGCCTAATTGGAAATCTGCGCTGAGCGCTGTCAGTTCCGCTGTTGGCGATTTGCTGCAGCCCAAAAATGACGGCATCCGGATCGATGGATTTGCGTCCACCCAAAGCCAAAGCGTGGGCTATCTAGTTATAGATGTGCCCCGTTCCGATAGACGACCGCAGCGCAGCGAAGCCGCCGACCAGAAACAGTATTTCAAGCGTTCCGGCGGCGCCTCCTACGTGATGGAGCATGTCGATATAGAAGATGCTTTCAAGCGGGCTTCAGTGCCAGAACTCGAAGTGAAACCGAGATGGCGACGCTTTTCAACGTCAGGGTGGCAGGCCCAATTTCATTTGGAATTTTGGGTGGACAATGTCGGCGAGGCCACAGCTTTTGTCCCATTCCTAGAGTTGCAAATCCGCACGAATTTTCACCTTGAGTGGCCGAACCATGTCTTGGGAGTCCATCGAGAGCGAATGCCGGAAGGCCAGATGTCATATGGAAATTCGGAATTCGTTATTCATCCGGGTCAGACCCGCCTTACCGAAAGGCTTGAGATCCATTTCGTGTTCGATAGCGAAACGAAATCCACGGAACTCATTGGAGGTCTCGCCGTCAACCGCGCTTCTTTGCGTTTTCGCTACGCGGTGTTTGCAAAGGATATGAGAAAGAAGGTTGGTGAAATCGTCTTCGGTCCAGAAGAGTTTCGCCAAGTCCGATGGGACAGCCTGTAAGATCGGTGTCGGCATTGGTCTGGCCGTCGCTGGATAAAGAAAGGCCCGGAAGCCGAAGCCGCCGTCAATAGCGGGAGTGGCCAGCCGGTCGAGCGTGCAGCCCGTTTTTGTAAATCCGCTCTAGTACGTCACGAGCAGACTCGGCGCGCTCCCGTGTGCAGCCCATAAGTATTTTCCCGCCCAAGCTTGCGGGCTCGCTAGTGACGTCATCCCAAACCATCCAACCGCCAGTCGGTTCAAGAATGCAACTAAATCTACCCGGGCTTTCTTCCATCGCCCCATTCCCAACATGGGCGGAGCGTTTCATTATTTTAGCAGTCACGCAAGTAATGGCCAGCGAGAGATCACTACCTCATTTGATCAAGGTTAATTTACGAAACAAAGGAAACCCTAGCGGTTCTTCGGTTTCGGTGTGATCTCCTTAATCTGCGCCTTACCTGACGTAAGGGGGCCGTTACCGGAAGCTCTCCCTTGCGGGAGGCGAAGCTTGCGTTCGCGCACAGGTTGCGCGATGCTGCCTCTTGGGCAAGGGGCAATCAATGGCAAGCAAGATCAATATCGAGAAACCGGCAATCGCCATCGACAAGTGGGAGGTAGCGATGAGTGAAGCAGTTGGCGGTGTCGCCCTACTCCTGTTCCCGACCGAAGGTGATGTTGTTCCGATTATACTTAGGCCCAGTCAGGCAACAAAGTTGGGCCACGATTTACAATCGACCAAGTTCATACCCAAACCTACTGTCCAATAAGCCTCCAGCGGCCCTTGCATTTGGTACCTCTCTACATCGCCGCCCCGATGCTTGCCGGTGCCGTCTGGCGCTACAGGCAGCGCGACATACTCGCCGGCCATGCCCTTACTTCCGCGATCACACCATATGCAACTGCGGCCCGTCTGTTAGCCTATCTTGGCGGCGGACCCCATTTCCGCCCTGGCCGGCGCCCCCCACCTAAGGCACCCCAACAAGCGCCCTTGCGGCGCCGGCCGTCTTCACCAGCGCTCGCTGCGGACCATCGTCCAAAAGGCTGTATTCCCACAACTCTAGCGAGAGCGGTACACTCACTACTCGGCGCGCTTCCCTCAAAGCGCCGTCGGTAAAGGCTCGGCGCCCCTCTTGTTTGTTCAGTGTCAAAGGAGGGCGCCGAGCCACAGACGTTCCATGGATCGCATGGAAGTAGCGGCTTAATTCACCGGCCCTGTTGGCCGCTTGCCTATCGCTCGCGCGTTGTTGCGAGTGCGATATAGTGTTTTTGCCAAGGACATGCGACGCAAGGTCGGCGAGTTAGTCCTAGGCGCGCCCGAATTTCTGCCGGTGCAATGAGACAATGCATAGCCACCACCATGAAGGCAGCCGCCTCTGGGTCGCGTCTGGCCTAGCTTTACTCCGCAGGTGTTTCTTCGGGCGGTGGCGTCAACACTGTGATGTCCATTCTGGCGATCTTCGATGCGGCGGCTCCTTGAGCGCTAGAACTCGTGTCGCCCGTTTCGGCAACCATTGCCTTGGCGCGATGTCCAACGCTGTCGGCGCTCTTGCCTGGCGCAAATCCTTCGCCTGTTTCTGGCTTCACCGCTTTCAGTTGAGTTTCCGGTATCTGCCGATGCTGACTTGCAATAACCGAAACCATCGTTTCCTCCTTTGGTGAGGATATCATGGTATCTGCTGTGGCTGTTGTGAGACTTGCCACGCCGAAAACCTGCCATACCCGTGAGGCCGGGCGCGCCAAAGAGTTGCAAGTGAACTGAGCGACCGATTAACTCAATTTGGTGATACTGCTTAGCTCTATTTGGTACTCACCACTGCTGGTCAACTTTGTTAGGCTCACGCCGTGGTTGCGGAATCCGGCAACGCGGTGCGCACGAGTTTTGCGCCTCCGATCGAAGCAAGGATCGCGCGTGGCCAGGTGAGTCGTGGAGGTCCAGTCATGGATCGTGCCCAGAGGCCGAAGGCGGATTGCCGCAGCCCTGCATTCCCCCGCGGCAACCGACAATTCTCAACCGTGGCAGCCTTGTTTCATGGCGCCCGCGAGAGGTCACACTGCGCCACGATAAGCCTCATCCCGTTCTGCCTCATCCTGTTATTTGCTGTTTCAGCAAGAGGTCAGTCGGAGACTGACGACAAGCTCGTCCCTCAAGACACTGTCGAGGTAAATGTCTCGGGGTGGGATGCCTTGCGCGGCGGCGTTACGGAGGGCGCGGAGCTTAACCGTGCTTTTACGATCGATACAGCCGGGAAGCTGGATCTTCCGGCCATTGGACAAGTTCCCGCCGCAGGTCTGCGTGAGAGTGAATTGGCAAAGCTGATTACCGATCGCCTGCAGGCCAGAAGCGGGTTCGACGTGCGTCCGGTTACGACCGTCCAGCGCAGGCAATCGGCAGCGTCTTCGGGCCGCGCCAAAGTCGAGGGGCTCCCGCTGGCGGCGCTACCAGACATCAACGGTTCTCGCACAGCGCGCGAAGAACTCGATACGATGCGACGCGTCACAGCCGACGCAGGCGTACGGGCGCGTGCTGTTGTAGACGCAACGGCTCTTCAGGGACGATCCCTTGAAGAGCAGAAGCAAAGAGCCGAACTGCTCGCGCGGGATCTGGCGATGGCGCAGCGCAAAGTCGAAAGCTTGCAGGCCAAAGCCGTTCTCGCTATCCGCGAAAAGGCCGCCGCACTCGGAGCGCACCAAGCTGCGGAGGTTTCGCTGTCTGGAGCGAGGCGCGCGCTTGACGAGGAGCGGCAGAAAGTTGAGCGCTTCGAACGCGATCTTGCCGCGGCGCACCAATCTCTCGATGCTCTGGAGGTAAGCGGAAAACTGGCTGCGGCTGCACAACTCGACAGCATTCAGCGCCGCGAGGTTGCCGAGGCCGCTGCAAAGCGAGCCGGCGAAGCGCTCGTATTGGAACGCGGGAGAGCAGATGCTCTCGCGCTCGATCTCAATGCTGCCAGCCAGGATCGTGACGCGGCAAAGGAGGAAGTCGACCGGCTTTCTGCTGCTTTGGAGCAACAGCGCGAAAGGGCCGTTGGCCTGGCCCGCGACCTCACTGCGGCGCGCAACGACATCGACATGCTGAAAGCTCGCGATGCGCCTCGCGCTCAGACCACCGAGCCCGCTCCCAAAGCACGCGCCAGTGATCGCGCAGGTACCGTTGCACTCGCAAGGAAGCAGGCTCGATCAACCCATGAACCTCAGGGGCGAGAAATCCGCAAAGTGGCGGTCCGCAAGTCATCGCAACCCGTTCGGCTGACGACGATTACGCTGCCCGCCACATTGCTCCCGACGCGGGCGCCATTGCGCCCAGCACAAGGAATATGGTGATGCGCAAGTATCTGGCTTGCGCATTGACGATCGCAGTTGCGATCGGGCCTGCTTCTGCTCTTGACCTAGGTGTTGGAGGCAACGTCGGTGGTGTCGGGGTCAGCGCCGGTCTGGGCGTTGGCTCGAACGGCGCCTCCGTCGGCGTTGGCGCGAGCGTCGACGGAATCGGGGGGGCAAACGTTGGAGGGTCGGTCGGCACGGGATCGCTTGGCGCCAACGTTGGAGCCAGCACCAACCTCGGCGGTACGACAAGTGGTGGAGTGAGCACTGCGTTGGGGGGTACCACGGGGCCAGCCAGTGTCGGTGCCAGCAAGAAGACGGCCGCCTTGGTCGTGACCAAGGGCGCGCCACACGCAATCGTCCTGCCACGCAGCCTCAGGCCTTCCAAAGGTGGTCGCGACATGTTCGGCCTGGGCACCACAGGTTATCCCATGCTACGGCTTCAGGTGCCGTTAACGGGGATACCTGGCACCCCGCCTGCCGTGGTTCGCGTCTGCCGCCAGGCGATCATGTCGGCTGCGACGCCACTTGGTGCCTTGCGTGTGCACGTAGCCAGCGCAGGGTCCCTGCGCCGACATCGTCGCGGCGCCCTCACCGCACCGATTGAGGTGCGCATAGACTATGCAAGGCAAGGCGGCATCGAGGTTCGGCAGGCACGGGTCGGATGTCGCCTCGATGCGGCGGGCACGGTCGTCGCGGTGAAATAGGTTTGATGAATCTGGCGTGTGCATCCTCAGCACGTTTGATCTCGCCCAGGCGCCATCCTCCGTCGCCGTCTTCTTCGCGCTGGCAGGCCGCGTGGTTGCGCTTTTCCGCAGCACGGCTGAAGAAACACAGCTGGCAACACTCACCCGAATTCCAGACGACTGTTGCGAGCAGGCCGGCCGCGCGCGAGCATCTGGCCCGTTGCCTGATCACTCTTTGCAGCGGCGGCATCGACCGTCCAGACATCAGGATGGCTCTGGACGGTATTGCAAAAGACAGGCGCGGCACCTCCGTAGGGGAATGGCCGGTGCGGCTTGCAGCCTTCGGGGACGAACATCGCACCGGCCACTGCGGTGGGCTTATGGGTTCCTCCCGCACCGCAAATTTACCGGCATATTAGCAACCACGCAATTAAGCCAATCGGTGGTCGCAGGCGTAGGGGGTACCGTCCCCGTCCCGTTCCATCGGATGAAAGCTGCGTCCAGGCGCGCGCATGGCAAAGATGGATGATGGCCACCGGGACAGCCATTAGCGGGGGAAAACGTTCGAACAGGGTTATGCTGCAGGGTTGCTAATATTAGGGTCTGCTTTAGCTGGCTCGCCCGCCCGAGCCGGTCAGGCCCGACGGTCAGTCGAATGCACCCCAACTTACTGTCGGGCCGCTGCTGCTTTGCTTGCCGTCAATGGCACCGGCTCAATGCAGTAGAACTCGCCGGGCGAAGACCCCAACCACCTCAAGCCCGGCGAGCCTACACCTGATCGCAGTAGCGATCAGGGCCGGGATCAACCGGCGAAGCTTGCGGTGCAAGATGGATGCCGGCAATTCTCTCCCGAAATGGGACAGGACACATCTTCGCGTCGATCATCGATTGAAGGTCCAGCCCCGAGGCGCGGCTTGACCCATTACGTCCGCTTCATGCCCTTCGCGCGGTGCCGGCGTCGTGCTGCACGCGTTTCCAGCGGCCTCGCGCATCGAGGCAAGCTTGGTCGACCAAGTGATAAATTGCCTTTGCCTCGCCCGGCAGTGCTTGGCGGGCGGCGGCATCCACGGTTATGAGCGTTGAATGCAGAAAACTTTCGTCATCCGCGCGGCCATCCTGTTGTGGGCGGGCCTGTCTTGCCTGCTCGGTCTGCGGTGCCTTGTCGACCTTGGCATGTTGGGCTTTCCCGACGGCTACATAACGCCATACGCGAAGGCGACCAGCGAACTGCTGCGCATTCTCGCCTGGGCATGCGTGGCGCAAAGTCTCTATTTCTTTTGCCGGGGCCTGTTCGGCAAGCGCTTCGCGCCCGTCCCTCTCTTGCTGCAAGTCCTGATCGCTGCTGCATTGACTGCCGTGCCGATCCTCATCGTGAAAAACTGTCCCCGCTCTCAAACATGCAGCAGCCTCTATCAGGCGCTTACCAATACGATGATGGATGATGGTGCGGGCGGATGATGCTTTGGCGCAGCTTGCGCGCGCATCCTGGCTACGCGATGGTGAAGCAAAACTTGGGAGGAACGATGCGAAAGATCATGGCATTGTCGCTGCTGTTCGCAGCCGCGCTATCTGCAAACCCCGCTTGGGCGCTCGATGCCAGCGGCACGCCTGTGGTGGTGACCCCGCTTGCCTCGCGCAAGGAAACGGCCTCCGGCCAGCCGATCACCTTGCCGCAGAAAAACGTCCAGGTTCTGGTGTCCACCTTTGACATCGCGCCGGGTGCGACCTTGCCGGTGCACAAGCATACGTTTGCCCGCTATGCCTATGTCCTGGCCGGCACACTGAAAGTCACGGGTATCGAGAGCGGCAAGAGCAACACCTATCAGACCGGCGATTTCATCGTCGAGATGATCGGACAGTGGCATCAGGCCACCAATATCGGCACCGGCCCGGTCAAGCTACTGGTGATTGATCAGGTCGAAGCAGGCGCCAAGAACACGGTGTTGCGCCAGTAGTTTTCGGTAGCATCTTGCAGACCGGAATCGTGGGAAGGGAAATTCCGTGCGTAGGCAAAGTGGCTACAGGACGCTTCGACTCTTGTCCGCCGTCGTCCTTCTTGCGAGCAGCATCGCGCTGTCAGGAGGTATGGCGGTTGCATCATCGAAGAGGCCTCCAAAATACGACCACATCGTTGTCGTCATCATGGAGAACCATTCCTTTGATCAAATTTTCCAGACAAAGGAAGCCGCCTATTTGAGAAAGCAGGCAAAGGGAGGCGCCCTGTTTGACAATTCCTATGGGGTTGCCCATCCCAGCCAGCCCAATTATTTCGCGCTCTTTAGCGGCTCGACACAAGGCGTCCACGACGATGGCTTGCATAGCTTCGCAGCGCCGAACCTTGCCGCCCGTCTTCATGCCCACGGGAAGACATTTGCCGGCTATGCCGAAGCCGGATCCCCGCGCAAACACAATCCTTGGGAATCGTTTGCGGACGCAAAGGGTTTTGGCAGACCTTTGACCGATTTTCCCCGCGACTACACCAGACTGCCGTCGGTCAGTTTCGTGATTCCCAATCTCGCAAATGACATGCATGACGGCACGATAGGCGATGCGGATGTCTGGCTGAAAAGCCACCTTGGCGGCCGCCAATTGGTCAAGGGCAAACAACAGCCTGTTGATAGTGACGTTCGATGAGGATGATTACAGCACCAGAAACCGCATATTTACTGTATTGTATGGGTCTGGAATTGAACCGGGGCGCTACTCCGAGAAGATCGACCACTATACGGTATTGCGAACCATAGAATACATCGAAGCCATAGCTCCGCTTGGCACCAGCGCAGCCAGACAGGTGATCGGCAGCGTTTGGCGGCGGCGCTAGGTCGGGCGTCAAGCGGGCGTTTGCGCAACGACTTGGCGGTCCGAGGTTTGCAAAACGAGCGCGTGGTAGTCGACCGCTGCCAATTGCCTGACGCCATCCAGCACCATGCTGCCGGCGACGTAGACGATGACCGCCAGACCAAGCCAGCCGATCCAGCGGTATCTGGCCAGCAGCGCCGCCACCAGCGTCGAGGCAACCGCCATCAGGACCACCGATAGGATGAGGCCAAAGATCAGCGCATCCATGTCGTCGCTGGCCGCGCCCGCCACGGCGAGCACATTGTCCAGCGACATCGAAACGTCGGCGACGATGATCTGGATGATTGCCGTCCGCAACGCCTTGGCCGGCCGCCCTGCCGCTGCCGCAGGAGCGGCGCCGTCGTCGCTGTCCCCGGCGGAGCGCAATTCGCCGAACATGTTCCAGCACACCCAGAACAGCAGCAGGCCACCGACAAGCATGATCCCAGAGATTTCCAGCAGCTCCACAGCCACCACGGCAAAAACGATGCGGATCACCGCCGCCGCGGCAATGCCTGATATGATCGCCTTCTGGCGCAGCTCCTTCGCCAGGCCGGCGGCCGCCATGCCGATCACCACGACATTATCGCCCGACAGAACGAGATTGATGGTGATGACTTCCAGATAGGCCTCGATCGTCGCCGGGTCGATCTGGAAGGGCATTCAACAAGCTCCGTGGAAGCGGGCGGACTGACCAGACGAGCGATTGACCACTAGGGTTTGAGTGAGTCGTTCAAAGCCTACAATGGCGAAAAGATGCTCCCTACCATCTGGTGCTGATGGCGCCGGTGTCAAAGACAGGGCCGGCCTCGGCGTAGGTCCAGCCTACTATCCGGCTTTCGCAGCTATCGGCCCGATGCTACCGCTTGGGCGACTGGAATCAGCAATGGATTGGCCCCTTTGACCCCCGACAACAACGCTCGCTTGCCGCTGATCGAAATCTGCGTCGAAGGCATCGATGGCCTGCTGGCCGCGCAAGCCGCCGGCGCCGATCGGGTCGAACTCTGCGCCAGCCTGGTCGAAGGCGGCATCACGCCGAGCCTCGGCACGGTGCGCGCAGCACTTGAGCGCGCGACCATCCCCTTCCATGTCATCGTGCGGCCACGCGGCGGCGATTTTCTCTATGGCGAGGCGGAATATCGTTCGATGCTCGCCGATGTCAGTGCGCTCAGAGACCTCGGCGTGGCCGGCGTCGTCGTCGGCTGCCTGAACGCCGACGGCAGCATCGACGAGGAGCGCATGAGCGAACTGGTGCGTGCGGCCGGCCCCCTGAACGTTACTTGCCACCGCGCCTTCGACATGACGCGCGACCCGGCCGAGGCGCTTGAAGCGCTGGTCCGCTGCAAGGTGGGCCGCGTGCTGACCAGCGGCCAGCGCGACACCGCACTGGAAGGGGCTGCGCTGCTGGCGGATCTGGTCCGCCAGGCCGGCGACCGCATCATCATCCTCGGCTGCGGTGCGCTTGACCCCGAAAACATCGCCAAGGTGCTGGAAAAAACCGGGCTGACGGAGATGCATTTCGCCGCACTCTCGGACGTGCCGAGCGCGATGGCCTACCGCAACCCGCAAGTCGGCATGGGTGGCACCGACCTCGACCGCGAATACCGCACCACGGTCACCGACCAGGCGCTGGTGGCAGCGACGATCGCGGCGGTGAGGGCATGACAGCCGCCGCCGTTCCGGTCATCAGCCGCGTCTCGGCAGAAGACGAACCGGCAATCCTCGCGCTCAACAACGAGCATGCGGCCGAACTGTCGTGGCTGGAGCCGGAGCGGCTGTCCTTCCTGCTCGGCGAGGCATTTTACGCCCGCCGCATCGGGGCGCTCGAAGCCTTCATCATGACCTTCGACCAGGATGCAAACTACGACAGTCCGAACTTCCTCTGGTTCCGTGAGCGCTACCAGCGCTTCGTCTATGTCGACCGCGTCGTCGTCGCCGGTGCGGCGCGGGGCCGCGGCCATGCCCGCCTTCTGTATGGCGAACTGTTCGTGGAGGCCGCCCGCGCGGGCCACACCATCGTCACTTGCGAGGTCAACGCCGAACCGCCCAATCCGGCCTCGGATGCATTTCACGCCGCGCTCGGCTTTGTCGAAGTCGGCGACGCGGTCATCCACGGCGGCAAAAAGGCGGTGCGCTACTATGTCAGGCAGATCCCTGGCTGAGGCGGCGGCGGCACTGGTCACGCAAGGAAGCTATGGCTAAAATAAGCGTTTCCGCCAGCCAGGGCGAAACACCATGCCGAGCAACGTCTTTCGCTTCGACGAGAGCTGGGACATTCCGGGGGCAACGCCGCAAGAGGTTTGGGACGTGCTGTCCGACGCCGAGCTGCTGCCGCTCTGGTGGGGCGATGTCTACAAAGAGGTCGTGCCGCTCGACAAGAAGGGCAAGGGCGTTGTCGGTTCAAGAGCCAAAGCCCGGGCGCGCGGCGCCCTGCCCTATGAATTGAATTTCATCGTAGAGGCGGTCGAAATGGATCCCGGCAAACTCGTCGGGGTCAAGACGATCGGTGATTTCGACGGGTTGTGGCGGGCAGAATTGTCGCCGTCGGGCACGGGCACCCATGTCAAGCTGACCTGGCAGGTGACGGTCGAAAGGCCGATCCTGAAGTTCCTGGCGCCGCTGCTGCGGCCCGCCTTCGCCTGGAACCATCGGTGGACTACGCCGCGCGGGGAAGCCGGCCTGCGCCGTTATCTGGCTTGGCGCAAAGGCAAGGCCGTGTAGCACCGGTCATGCCTGCGCAACTCCATGAAAAAGGGCCGCGAAGGCCCCTTTTCTATTCTCCTTCGCAAACACTCAGGCGTTGGCCGCAGCCACCGCGCGCTTGGCCATCACCGCGATCAGATTGGCGCGATATTCGGCCGAGGCGTGGATATCGGTCATCAAATTCTTCGCCGAAACCTTCACGCCTTCCAGCGCCGAAGCCGCGAAGTTCTTGGCCAATACCGCCTCGATCTCCTTCGAGCGGAAGACGCCGTCATCGCCGGCGCCAGTGACGGCAACGCTGACCCCGTCCTTGCCCTTGGCCACGAAGACGCCGACGATCGCATAGCGCGATGCCGGATTGCGGAACTTTTCGTAAGCCGCCTTGGCAGGCGCGGTGAAGCTCACCGCGGTGACGATCTCGCCTTCTTTCAGCGCCGTCTCGAACAGGCCCTTGAAGAATTTGTCGGCCGCGATCGCGCGCTTGTTGGTGACGATGGTGGCTCCCAGCGCCAAGAGTGCTGCCGGATAGTCGGCCGCCGGATCATTGTTGGCGATCGAGCCGCCGATCGTGCCCTTGTGGCGTACCGCCGGATCGCCGATCAGCGACGCCATATGAGCGAGTGCCGGGCAGGCCTTGCGCAGCTTCTCGTCGTTGGCGACATCGAAGTGGGTGGTGGCGGCGCCGATGGTGATGGTCTTGCCCGACACTTTGACGCCTTGCAGCTCCTTGATCCGCGACAGGTCGACGAGATCGGAGGGTGCGGCAAGCCGCGTCTTCATGGCGGGGATCAGCGTCATGCCGCCCGACAACAGCTTGGCATCGCCCGTCTTGATCAGCTTTGCGGCTTCAGTGACCGAGGCGGCCCGGTGGTAGTTGACCGAATACATGGTTGTTCCTCCTCAGTGTTTCGTCGTCGTGCGGATCGCAGCCCACACAGTGGACGGCGATGCTGGCATGGCAAGATCGTTGGTGCCGATGGCGTCGGTGATGGCGTTGATCACCGCCGGCGGCGAACCGATGGCGCCGGCCTCGCCGCAGCCCTTGATGCCGAGCGGATTGCCCGGGCACGGCGTGTTCGAGGTCGAGACCTTGAACGACGGCAGGTCGCCCGCGCGCGGCATCGTATAGTCCATATAACTCGCCGTCAGCAGTTGCCCGCTGGCGTCATAGTGGGCGCCTTCGAGCAAGGCCTGGCCGACCCCTTGCGCGATGCCGCCATGCACCTGGCCCTCGACGATCATCGGATTGATGATGTTGCCGAAATCGTCGGCGGCGACGAACTGGATGATTTCGGTCGTGCCGGTTTCCGGATCGACCTCGACTTCGCAGATGTAGCAGCCGGCCGGGAAGGTGAAGTTCGACGGATCGTAGAACGCCGTCTCCTTCAGCCCGGGCTCCATACCGCCCGGCAGATTGTGGGCGGTGTAGGCGGCGAGCGCCATCTGGAACCATGGCACGGTCTTGTCGGTGCCGGCGACCTTCAGCGCGCCGTTTTCGATGATGATGTCGCCCTCGTCTGCCTCGAGCAGGTGGGCGGCGATCTTCTTGGCCTTGGCTTCGACCTTGTCGAGCGCCTTGACGATGGCCGACATGCCGACGGCGCCCGAGCGCGAACCATAGGTGCCCATGCCCATCTGCACCTTGTCGGTGTCGCCATGGACGATCGAGACACTGTCGAGCGGCACGCCGAAGCGCTCATTGACCAGCTGGGCAAAAGTCGTCTCATGGCCCTGGCCGTGGCTGTGCGAGCCGGTCAGCACCTCGATCGTGCCTACCGCGTTGACCCGCACTTCGGCCGATTCCCAGAGGCCGACACCGGCGCCGAGCGAGCCAACCGCCGCCGACGGCGCGATGCCGCAAGCCTCGATGTAGCAGCTCATGCCGATGCCGCGCAGCAGGCCCTTCTTGGCGGCCGCCGCCTTGCGCTTGGCAAAGCCGGCATAGTCGGAAGCCTTCATCGCCGCGTCGAGCGAGGCGGCATAATCGCCGGCGTCATAGCACATGATGACCGGCGTCTGGTGCGGGAACGAAGTGATGAAATTCTTGCGGCGCAGTTCTGCCGGCGAAACGCCGAACTGCCGCGCCGCCGTCTCCATCAGCCGTTCCATGACGAAGGTCGCCTCCGGCCGCCCTGCCCCGCGATAGGCATCGACCGGGGCCGTGTTGGTGTAGATCGCCTTCACGTTGGCGTGGATCGCCGGGATATTGTACTGGCCCGACAGCAGCGTCGCGTAGAGATAGGTCGGCGTCGCCGACGAAAACAGCGACATGTAGGCGCCGAGATTGGCTTTGGTCTCGACCTTGAGACCGAGGATCTTGTGGTCCTTGTCAAAAGCCATTTCGGCGTGGGTGTGATGGTCGCGGCCATGCGCGTCGGTGAGGAAACTCTCGGTGCGGTCGGCCACCCATTTGACCGGCACGCCGGTCTTCTTCGAGGCCCACAGGCAGACGATCTCTTCGGGATAGATGTAGATCTTTGAGCCAAAGCCGCCACCGACATCGGGCGCAATGACGCGCAGCTTGTTTTCCGGAGCGACATTGTAGAAGGCGCTCATCACCAGCCGCGCGACATGCGGGTTCTGCGAGGTCGTCCAGCAGGTGTAGTGATCCTCGGCCTTGTCGTAGTGGCCGAGCGCAGCGCGCGGCTCCATGGCGTTGGGAACCAGCCGATTGTTGACGATGTCCATCTTCACGACATGGGCAGCCTTCTTGAAGGCGGCCGCGGTGTCGTCGGCATTGCCGATGTCCCAGTCGAAGATCAGATTGTTGTCGGCTTCCGGGTGGATCTGCGGCGCGCCCTTGTCCATCGCCTTGGAGGCATCGACGACGGCCTTCAGTTCCTTGTAGGTGATCTCGACGGCCTCGGCGGCGTCGCGTGCCTGGCCCTTGGTTTCCGCCACCACGATGACGATCGCGTCGCCGACATAGCGCACCTTGTCGAAGGCCAGCGGCGACCATGCGCCCATCTTCATCGGCGAGCCGTCCTTGGAGTGGATCATCCAGCCGCAGATGAGGTTGCCGATGCCGTCGGCCTTGAGCTCCTTCCCTGTGAGGACACCGATCACGCCAGGCATGGCTTGCGCCTTCTTGACGTCGATCTTCTTGATCTGCGCATGCGCGTACGGGCTGCGCACGAAGGCCGCATGCTTCATGCCTGGAACCACCATGTCGTCGACATAACGGCCGGCGCCGGTGATGAACCTTTTGTCTTCCTTGCGCACGACCCGAGCGCCAATACCTTCAATGCCCATCGCAGAAATTCCTCCCAGAATAGCGAGTAGTGAGTAGCCAATAGCGAGTAGGTGAATGGTGGTGAGTTGGAGCTCGGTCAGAGAAAGCCGACTACTCGCTACTCACTATTCGCTACTCGCTTCATCCCTCACGCAGCTTGTTTCGCCTTGCCCTTCGACGCCTTCGACATCGTCTTCGATGCCGCGAGGATCGCCTTCACGATGTTGTGGTAGCCGGTGCAGCGGCAGATGTTGCCTTCCAGCTCGGCGCGTACCGTCGCCTCGTCGAGGCCTTCGGGATGGCGGGCGATCATATCGGTTGCCGTCATGATCATGCCTGGCGTGCAGAAGCCGCATTGCAGGCCGTGATGTTCCTTGAATGCCGCCTGCACCGGATGCAGGTCGGCGCCGTTGGCCAGCCCTTCGATGGTCACGATGCTCGACCCGGAGGCTTGCACGGCGAGCATCGAGCAGGACTTCACCGCCTTGCCGTCGACATGAACGACGCAGGTGCCGCACTGCGACGTGTCGCAGCCGACATGGGTCCCGGTGAGGCCGAGATTCTCTCTCAGGAAATGCACCAGAAGTGTGCGGCCCTCGGCAACACCGCTAATCCGCTTTCCGTTCACCATCAACGATATTTCAGACATGAAACCTCCCTGGGTACTACCTTGGTCGTTTGGCCGCCGGGTGGTGCCTGGGCGCTCCGGCTTTCGCTATTGCTATACCGCATAACGCGCGGGAAAAAGGCTACGAATTCCGAGGTTGCGAGCATGCAGTTCGTCCGAAATTCCGCATATTGTACTTTCGGTCACGCCGAATAGGCCTGGCCCATTGCCAAAGCCTCGCTTGAAGACAACAATCCCTTTCGACGCCCGCGCGCCCGATGCGCACAAAAAAGGCGTCGGAGGGAAACGCAGGAGAAAGCAGCTGGCCAGTTCACGCAGGAGCTACGCATCCGGCCTGTCGGCGCTCACCACGGACGAGCCCGACGCGGATGCTTTTGCCCGGGCGATAGCGGCCGAAGCTTTACTCATCGATGCCGGCTTCGCGCTCATCTTTTTCTCCCAGAGCCTCGTCGATGCAACGGCCTTGTCGGAAGCGCTGAAGGCCCACGCGCCGGCGCTTGCCTATGCCGGTTGCTCGACTGCTGGCGAAATCACCCCGCAAGGCCTGGAGGAAGGCCATATCCTTGCCTTGCTGCTCCCCTCCTCAGCATTTTCGGTGGCCTGCACCATGGTCGATAATCTCTCCTCGTCGGGGATGGACAGGATCACCGGCGAAGTCGGGGCACTAAGGCGCCTGCTGCGTGGCCGCGTCGCGCACGAACCGGCCAAAAGCACGTTTGCGCTCTGCTTCATCGACGGCCTGTCCTATGCCGAGGAGGCGGTGACCTCGGCCATCCATTGGGGGCTCGACGACATTCCGCTGATTGGCGGATCGGCGGGCGATGATCTGAAATTCGAGACGACGCGGCTGATCTCGAACGGCAAGGTCACCTCGGACAGCGCCATCATCGTGCTGATATCAACGGAAATTCCTTTCCACGTCTTCAAGACCGACAATTTCGTTCCGACCGACGAAAAGCTGGTGGTGACGGCGTCCGACCCCGATCACCGCATCGTGCGCGAATTCAACGCCATCAATGCCGCCGAGGAATATGCCGCCTCGGTCGGTATCATGCCGCAGACGCTGACGCCGCTGAGTTTCGCCTCGCATCCGGTGGTGGTGAAGGTGGGTGGCGAATATTACTGCCGCTCGATCCAGAAGATGCACCCGGACGGCTCGCTGTCGTTCTTCTGCGCCATCGACGACGGCGTGGTGCTGTCGATTGCCCAGCCGAAAGACATGGTGGAATCGACGCGCGCTGCACTGAGAGACGTCGAGCAGCGGCTGGGCGGCATCGACATGATCCTCGGTTTCGATTGCGTGCTGCGCCGGCTCGACGCCCGCAACCGCCAGGTCTTTCGCGACATTTCGGAGCTCTACCGGGTCAACAATGTCATCGGCTTCGGCACCTATGGCGAACAGTACCGCTCGATGCATTTGAACCAGACCTTTACCGGCATTGCCTTCGGCGAACGCCAGGCGGCGGAATAGGATCTTTTCCATGCCGCTGAGGGACATCAATGACCTCGAGAAGCTGAAGAAGATCAATGCCGCACTGGTCAGCCGGGTCGAGCGCTCGATGGACCAGCAGGGCAACGCCTTCTCGCTGTTTCAGACAGCGATTTCGCTGGAAAACCGGGTGCGCACGCGCACCGAGGAACTGCATTCGACCTTGCGCCGGCTCGAACAGTCCAATATCGACCTCAGCGCCGCCAAGGAAAACGCCGAGCTGGCGAACCTCTCCAAGACCAGGTTCCTGGCGGCGGCCAGTCACGACGTGCTGCAGCCGCTGAACGCGGCGCATCTGTCCGTCTCGGCGCTGGCCGAGGTGCAGACCAGCGACGAAGGCAGAAAGCTGGTCCGCCAGGTCGAGCGGTCGCTGGAGACGATGGAAGACCTGCTGCGCACGCTGCTGGACATTTCCAAGCTCGATGCCGGCGTCGTGCAGCCCGACATTGGCGACGTCAATCTGGAGACGCTGTTTTCGTCGCTGCGTTCGGATTTCCTGCCAGTTGCCAAGATGAAGGGGCTGACGCTGAAGTTTCGCCCGGTCAGCACCGTCGTGCGTTCCGACCGCACCTTGTTGCGCCGCATTCTGCAGAACATCCTTTCCAACGCGCTGCACTATACCCGCTCCGGCGGCGTCCTTATCGGCACCAGGCATCGTGGCGACACCATCCGTATCGACGTCGCCGACACCGGCTGCGGCATTCCAGACGACCAGCGCGAGACGGTGTTCGAGGAGTTCCAGCGCGGCACCACGCCGGCCGATGCCGGACTTGCCGGCGGCGGGCTGGGGCTGGGCCTGGCCATCGTGCGGCGCATGGCCGCCGCGCTCGGCCATCCCGTGACCTTCTCATCCAAGGTCGGACGCGGCACGATTTTCCACATCGACGTTCCGGTCGGCATAGGGGCGACGGCCGACGCCATCGCCAGCGCCGCCGACATGGAACGGCCGCGCGGCTACGGCCTGTTCGGCACCAAGGTGCTGCTGGTCGAAAACGACGCCGACGTGTTGCAGGCGATGACCTTCCTGCTCGAGCGCTGGCAATGCCTGGTGCGCGCCGCCACCTCGACCGATGACGCGCTCAGCCTGCTCGGCGATACCGACTGGGTGCCGGACATCGTCATTGCCGACCAGCATCTCGACGGCGGCGACCTCGGCACCGCCACCATCGCCGAGGTTCGCGACTATGTCGGCCGTGCCGTGCCGGCGCTGATCGTCACCGCCGACAGTTCCGAAGCGGTGGTGAAAGCCGCCCGCGCGGCCGGCATCGAGCTGATGCGCAAGCCGTTGAAGCCGGCGCAATTGCGGGCACTATTGGCGCATTTGTTGGCTTAGAGCTTCAAAACCCAGCCTGATCGCGAAACAGCTCCGCGTTGTCCAACTTCGACACCTCGATCACGGCTTGCGTGCGGCTGTACACGTTGAGCTTGCGCAGGATTTCGGAGACATGTGCCTTGACCGTCGTCTCGCCGACCTGCAGCTCATAGGCGATCTGCTTGTTGAGCAGGCCCTGGCGCAGCATCTGCAGCACCCTGAGTTGCTGCGGCGTCAGCTTGGCCAGGCGCTGCACCATGTCGGCACGGTCGGTGCTGTCGGCGTCCGGCGGCTGGCCCTCATAGGTTTCCGGTACATAGATCGCGCCCTCCATCACCGAACGGATGGCGGCGGCCAGGTCGCTCTTGCGCGCCGATTTCGGGATGAAGCCGGCCGCACCGTAGGACAGCGCCTCGGAAATGATTTTTGGCTCTTCGTGACCCGAAACGATGACCACCGGCAGGCGCGGATAGCGGGTCCTCAGCTGCAGCAGTCCATCAAAGCCATGCACGTCAGGCATGCTGAGGTCGAGCAGCGCCAGGTCGAACGGCTTGGCGTCAGCCAGAAGGTCGAGCGCCTCGGTGATCGAGCGCGCTTCCACCGTGTCGACTTCGGGATAGGCCATCTGCACCGCGCTGTGCAGCGCCTCGCGAAACAGCGGATGGTCGTCGATGATGAGAAACCGGGCGCGATCGTGGACTGTGGTCATGGCGTTCGTTTTGCTTTCTCCCTGGCCGACAATAGACCCGCGACCATGGCCAGCTTATTGGCAAATAGTCTATCGCCATCTTTTGCCAACCGGTGATGTCCGGCTTTCTCAACCACCATGCCTTGCCCGGCCGTCCAAATCGGTCGAATGTGCCGGCGCAAACCCCGAGCAGAGACAGTGCATGACAGCCTACGTCCTTCCCTTGCCCGCAACACCTTCCGTGGCCGTCGCCGGCTCGGCGGAGCGTTTTGCGGTGCGCCGCATCTTCTGCGTCGGTCGCAACTACGCCGCGCATGCCCGCGAACTCGGCAATGACGAGCGCGATCCGCCCTTCTTCTTCACCAAGCCGAGCGACGCGGTGGTCGATTCCGGCACCGCGATCCCCTATCCGCCGCTGACCAAGAACCTGCACCACGAGATCGAACTGGTTGTCGCGATCGGCAAGGCCGGCTTCCGCATTGCGCGTGACCGGGCGCTGGATCATGTCTGGGGTTACGGCGTTGGCGTCGACCTCACACGCCGCGACCTGCAGGATGAAGCCAAGAAAGCGGCGCGGCCGTGGGACTGGTCCAAAGCCTTCGACCGTTCCGCCCCTTGCGGTCCGCTGGTTCCAGCATCGAAGTCCGGGCATCCTGAAAAAGGCCGCATCTGGCTCGCCGTCGACGGCAAGATGAGACAGGACGGCGACCTCGCCGAGCTGATCTGGCCGATAGCAGACATCGTCTCGATCTGCAGCGAGGCGGTGGAACTGCAGCCCGGCGACCTGATCTTCACCGGCACGCCGGCCGGCGTCGGCGCGGTTGGGCCGGGCCAGACGATCACCGGCGGCGTCGATGGCATCGGCGCAATCGAAGTGACCATCGGTCAGCCGAGGGAGTGATCCGATGAGCGACCTCGTCCTCCACAATTACTACCGCTCCTCCACCTCCTACCGCGTGCGGATCGCGCTGGAGATGAAGGGCCTGACCTATGACTACGTGCCGCATCATCTGCGCCATGGCGAGCATCTCGAGCCCACCTATCTCTCGGTCAACCCGCAAGGGCTGGTGCCGGCGCTGATCCTGGAGGGCGGCACGCTGCTGACGCAGTCGCTGGCGATCATCGAGTATCTCGACGAGACGACGCCCGACCCGCCGCTGCTGCCCAGGGATGCGCTTGGCCGTGCCCGCGTCAGGATGCTGGCGCAGATGATCGCCTGCGATATCCACCCGGTGAACAATCTGCGTGTGCTGACCTCGCTGCGCAATTTGTTCGGCGCCAGCGACCAGGATGTCGTCAACTGGTTCCGGCACTGGGTGAACGAAGGTTTCCAGCCGCTTGAAAAGATTCTGGCTTCGTCGCCGCAGACAAAAACATTCTGCAATGGCGACACGCCCGGCTTGGCCGACATCTGCCTGGTTGCCCAGATCGCCAGCAACGCCCGCTTCGGCGTCGACCTGACGCCATACCCCACGATATCGCGTATCCACGCCGCCTGCATGGCGCTGCCAGCCTTCCAGAAGGCGGCGCCAGAGAAGCAGATCGATGCCGAATAGGCGATTGGGATAAAAGCATGAGGAACTGCCGATGAAAGCCGTCGTCTTCGAAAAGTTCGGCGAAGCGCCGACGATCCAGACCGTTGCCGATCCGAAGCCGGCGCCGGAAGGCGTCGTCATCAAGGTCGAGGCGACTGGGCTGTGCCGCAGCGACTGGCATGGGTGGATGGGTCATGACGCCGATATCACGCTGCCGCATGTGCCGGGCCATGAACTGGCCGGCATCGTGGTCGCCGTCGGCAAGCGGGTCACCCGCTGGAAGGCCGGCGAGCGCGTCACCGTGCCGTTCGCCGTCGGCTGCGGCCGCTGCTTCGAATGCACTTCCGGCAACCATCAGGTCTGCGAGCACCAGTCGCAGCCCGGCTTCAACAGCTGGGGCTCGTTCGCCGAATATGTCGCCATCGACCATGCCGACACCAATCTCGTGCGCTTGCCCGACGAGATGGAATTCGCCACCGCCGCCAGCCTCGGCTGCCGCTTCGTCACCTCGTTTCGCGCCATCGTCGACCAGGGCCGCGTGAAACCCGGAGAATGGGTGGCCGTGCATGGCTGCGGCGGCGTCGGCCTGTCGGCGATCATGATCGCCAGCGCCATGGGCGCCAACGTCATCGCCATCGACCTCACCGACGAAAAACTCGACTTCGCCAGCAAGATCGGCGCTGTCGCCACCATCAATGCGTCCAAGACGCCGAACGTGGTCAAGGCGGTCAAGCAGATCACCAATGGCGGCGCGCATATGTCGATGGATGCGCTCGGCCACCCCACCACCTCGTTCAACTCGATTGCGAATTTGCGCCGGCGAGGCCGCCACGTGCAGGTCGGCCTGATGCTGGGCGAGCACGCCCGCCCGCAAGTGCCGATGGACAAGGTGATCGCCTTCGAGCTCGAAATCCTCGGCAGCCATGGCATGCAGGCCTATCGCTATCCCGCGATGATGGAGATGATCCGCAGCGGCAAGCTGAAGCCCGAACTGCTGGTCGGCAAGAAGATCAGCCTCGACGAAGCGCCCGCGGCCTTGATGGCGATGGGCGGTTTCGAGGGCATCGGCATTGGGGTTGTGACCAAGTTCTAGCGCCACCTTCAGCGGGACGACGCACAGATCTCCCGCACGCAGTCGCGCAGCCAGCGCTGCGCCGGATCGGCATCGAGGCGCGGATGCCAGAGCATGGAGATGGTGACCTCCGGCGTCACCACGGGCAGCGCAAAACTGTGCATGCCGGCACGAGCCCCTTCCGTGTGCCGCTCGGGGACGCTGGCGATCAGGTCGGATGCGCGCGCCATGGCGAGCGTGGCCGAGAAGCCGGAGACCATGCACACGACTGTCCGCTGCAGCCCAAGCCGGCTCAAGGCCTCGTCGATCGGCCCTCTTTCGCGGCCACGCCGTGAAACATTGATGTGCCGGCCGGCCGCATAGCGCTCCGCTGTCACGATGCCTTCGCTCAGCGGATGGCCGCTTCGCACGGCGCCGATGAAGCGATCGCGAAACAGCGCCTGGATGCGCACTTCAGGCCCGGTTTCCCCGGCGACGCCAATCTCCAGATCGACCGCCGCCTGGCGCAGCGACATGACATCCTTGTCGGACTTGGGCGCGAAACGCAGCCGCACGTGAGGCGCGTCGGCTTCGATGCGGGCGACAAGGCGTGGGCCAAACTCCTCGACGAAGCTTTCGTTGGTGCGCAGCGTAAAAGTGCGGTCCAGACCTGGGAGGTCAAGCAGCCTGGCTGGGCGCAGCAGCACTTCCGCATCCTGAACGACACGGCCCGCTTGCTGGCGCAATTCCAGGGCGCGCGGCGTCGGCACCAGGCCGCGACCGGCGCGGACCAGCAGCGGATCGCCTGTCGTCTCGCGCAACCGCGCCAGCGTCCGGCTCATCGCCGAGGGGCTAAGCCTTAGCCGTTCGGCGGCGCGCGCCACGCTGCCTTCGGTCAGCAGGATATCCAGGGCGACAAGCAGGTTGAGATCAGGCGATGACATCAGCCGACCCTAGCACAGATCGGCAATGGCGTTTCATGCATGAATAAGATGCAAATGCTGCGCGTTCCGCCACATCACCTAGGAGATTAGATCTCTGAAAGCCCTGGTTTCGGGATCTGACGGAAAGGAAGTCACATGACAGTTGCTGAGCAAAATCTGCGGGCATCCGCGCCTGGAAAAATCCAATCGGCGGGATGGGCGCTGGCAAGCCTGGCGCTTTGCACATTGTTGTCGTCGCTCGGCACCAGCATCGCCAGTGTCGGGCTTCCCTCCCTGATGCAGGCGTTCGGCGCGTCGTTCCAGTCCGTGCAATGGGTGGTCCTTGCCTATCTGCTCGCCATCACCACCTTGATCGTCAGCGCCGGGCGGCTCGCCGACATTTTCGGCCGCCGGCCGCTGCTGCTTGGCGGCATCGCTTTGTTCACATCGGCATCGGTGCTATGCGGCCTGGCGCCAACCCTTTGGCTGTTGATCGCCGCGCGGGCCGCCCAAGGGCTTGGTGCGGCCATGATGATGGCCCTGACATTGGCCTTCGTCGCCGAAACCGTCGCCAGGGAAAGGACCGGCAGCGCCATGGGCCTGCTCGGCGCCATGTCGGCGATCGGCACCACACTCGGCCCCTCGCTTGGCGGCCTGCTGATCGCCGGCCTCGGCTGGCGCGCGATCTTCCTCGTCAATGTGCCGCTCGGTCTGCTAGCCTTTGCCCTGGCCTGGCGCGCTCTGCCGGCAGCAAACAAGGCAGCGGGAGCAGGCCAAGGTTTCGACGGGATCGGCACGGCTTTGCTCGCCCTGATGCTGGCCGCCTATGCGCTGGCCATGACGCTTGGCCGCGGTGGTTTTGGCGCCATCAATGTCAGCCTGCTGATCGCGGCTGGTGTCGGTGTCGTTCTGTTCGTGTTTGCGCAGACAAGGGTCGAGAACCCTTTGATCCAGCCTGCGAAATTCCGCGACCATGCGTTGAATGCAAGCCTTGCCATGAACCTCATCGTCGCCACCGTGATGATGGCGACGCTGGTGGTTGCCCCGTTCTATTTGTCGCGCGGGCTCGGGCTGGACGCCGCCAGGGTCGGGCTGGTGCTTTCGACCGGTCCGCTTGTTTCCTCCCTGTCGGCGCTGCTGGCAGGACGGCTGGTCGATCGTTTCGGCGCCCATCGGATGATGATTGCCGGCCTGTTCAGTCTCACCGCTGGCAGCTTCCTCCTGTCGTTGGCCTGGATGGAACTGGGCATTGCCAGCTATATCATGCCGGTCGCTGTCACCTGTGTTGGCTACGCCTTGTTCCAGACCGCCAACAATGCAGCCGTCATGACCGGTGTCGGTGCTGGCGAGCGTGGCGTCGTCTCCGGCCTGCTCAACCTGTCGCGCAATCTCGGCCTCATCACCGGCGCATCGGTGATGGGCGCTGTGTTCGCGGTCGCTACGGGCCAAGGCGGTGCGGACACGACGATCCTATCGCCGGCCGCGGCCGCGCAGGGAATGCGGGCCACTTTCGAAGCGGCAAGCGGTCTGGTGCTGGTAGCGCTGATCCTGGCAGTTCTTTCGGCCCGTTTTGCTAGCCGGATACCTAGCACATCCGCCGCACAACAGTCTTGACGCGCGCCATTCGGGGTATGTTGAGATTCAGGTCAGGCCGCGCCGAAAATGGCTGATACCGAGAACCGGAGCGGAGCGTACTTTTCGTACGTGAGCACCGGAAGCGCAGGAAGTCGCCATTTGCAGGCCGGCATCACCTGAATATCGATATACCCTCAGGCGCCTGCGCGCTTGCGGCGCTCATAAAGCATGACCAGCGTTTCGGCGGTCAGCGCCGGCCTCGGCTCGCCTTCGATCTCGACGGTGTTTGCGGCCTTCATCAGATACTGGCCTGGCCCCCTGTCTTCCACCGAAAGCAGCGTGGTGCGCAGCCTGATGCGCTTGCCGACCCTGACCGGCGACAGGAAACGCACCTTGTCAAAACCGTAGTTGAAGGCAGCCTGGGTGTTTTCGGGCACGATGCCCATGCCGAGCGCCAGCGCGCCGATGATCGACAGTGTCAGATAGCCATGCGCGATCGTCGTGCGGAACGGGCTTTGCCGCTTCGCCCGCTCCGGGTCGACATGGATCCATTGATGGTCGCCCGTGCATTCGGCGAACTGGTCGATGCGGTGCTGATCGACCGTCGTCCATTCCGACACGCCGAGCTCCTGCCCGGCCATTGTCCGCAGCTGTTCAAAGGTCGGCGGCGTTTTAGGCCGTATTTCCGTCATTCCTGCTTTCCCGATCGCTTCGCCTGCCTCCGGACCACGAACCGACAGCCTCTGTCAATTCGCCGCGTGCAAATCCGTTCCGCCATTTCGGGGTGGATGGCGCTTTGGCTCGCGGCCGCGCCGGAAGCGGTCAGACTGCGCCAGGAGAAGACGGCGCACGCTGCAGAAATCACTTCTTGTCGTAGCCGGCGCGGATCTCCTCCATCGCTTCCTTGATCCGGTTGCGCAGGATTTCGACAGATTCTGTGCCGGAACTCTTGACCAGTTCGGCGACCTCGCCGGCATTCTTCAACGCTGCCTCGAAGGATTTTCGGGCGAATGCCGCCTGGTTGGTCATGAACTCCTGCGGATTGCCTGGCGCTCTGTAGCTCTGCGCCATATCGGTGATTTCGCGCAGCGTGTCCTGCAGCATCTCGCGCTGCCTGGACAATAGCGAGGACGCCCCGGCGGCGCCCGCTTTGGCTGATTTTTCAAGCGCTTCGAGGTTCTTGCGATGATGACTGAGGATCGCCTCGACATCGACATTGGGCACCTTCAGGTCGCGGCCGAACCGGCTGAACATGTCCATGAAGGAGTCAGTCTCAGGTCGTTTTGCCATTGTCGTTCTCTCCCCTGTTGCCGCAGATGCTGGGCACCCGCAGGGCAGAATAGCACTCGCGTGCCGCGTGTCCATTCGCACGCGCAGTAGAATCACCTGTCGCGAAAGAGCCCGGGGATCGCTTTACGCTAGTTGGCGAGAAACAACCGCTCGACAACATAGAGCACGACGCCGGCAAGACCGCCGATGACCATGCCGTTGAACCGGATATATTGGAGGTCCCGGCCGATGTTCATTTCGATCAGCCTTGTCAGCTGGGCAAGGTCCCAGCGCTTGACCTGGTCGGCGATGAACTTCGACACGCCGCTCTTCTGGCTCTCGACGAAGGACGACAGCGCCACGACAAAGCCCTGGTTCATGTCGGCCCTGATCTGCGGATCGTGGGCCAAATGGCGGCCGACTTCGACGAACATGTTGGCGAGATGGCTGCGGATCATCGAATTTGGCGCCTTGGCATCCTGTTCGATGAACAGGCGCATGCTCTCCCACATGTCGCCGGCCAGCGCCTTCAGCTCCGGTCGGGCAAGGAAATCCCGCTTCAGCTTCTCGGCGCGCTTGGCATACTGCTTGGATGTCCTCAGCTTTTCGATGAAGGCCTGGGCGAAGTGGTCGAATTCGGCCCGCATCGGGTGATCGGGATCGGCCCGCACCTCGTCGAGCAACGAACCGGCGGAAGCGACGATCTTCTTCAACAGATAGGCGTCGGCTCTGAACAGGTTGAACAGTGACGGCAGTTCCTCGCGAATCTTTTCGCGCATCGTCGCCAGCGCCTGCCCGTCGCTGAGGAACCGGCCGATCACCTTGGTGAACTCGTCGAACAGTTTTTGGTGGCGGCGGTCGTCGGTCAGGGCCGATAGCAGTTCGGCGGCCAGCGGCGCCAGCGGCACCTTTTCGATCTGCTCCAGCATGCGGCTGGTGACGAAACCGCGCAGGCCGGATTGCTCAACGGCCGCCAGCGTCTGCGGCACCAGCCGGCCGACGAAATGTGACAGGCCGGCGGCGCGCTCATGGTCCGACAGCCAGTCGGCGACGAGCGCCGAAAAGTCGACCTCGGCGAGCTTTTCGCGCACCGGTTCGGGTGCCAGGAAATTGACCTCGATGAACCGGCCGAGATTATCGGCAATGCGGCTCTGATTCTCCGGGATGATGGCGGTGTGCGGGATCGGCAGGCCGAGCGGCCGCTTGAACAGTGCCACCACCGCATACCAGTCGGCCAGCCCGCCGATCGTCGCCGCCTCGGCGAAGGCGGCGACAAAACCCAGCCAGGGGTGGCGGCCCTCGAACGACTTGGCCACGGCAAAGATGAGGACGCAAAGCACGAGCGCGGCGGTGGCGACGAATTTGGTGCGCCTGAGCGCAGACAGCTTGGCGTACGTATCCGCGTCTGACTGGATGGGCGCAAAGGCCTGGACGGCTCGTGACATGGATATGCGTTTCCTGGTCGATCTTTCGATATTATCTAGTATCGCGCTTGCCGGAATGCCCGCCGCCGAAGAAGCCGGTTCACGGTCTGCGCGATGGCGCACATAAAGTTGACGGGTGTATTCATCTATTATGCGGTGCCAGTCTGGAATTGTTCCAAGGTATGGGCCATATTGGGCTCAAGCTACTGCTTCGTGAGGATAAAATGCGGCTGACCCGCCAGACCAACTATGCCATGCGCATCCTGATGTATTGCGCCGCCAACACCGAACGGTTGAGCCGCATTCCCGAGATCGCAGCCGCCTATTCGGTATCGGAGCTGTTTCTGTTCAAGATCCTGCAGCCGCTGGTCGAACACGGCATGGTCGAGACGGTGCGCGGCAGGAATGGCGGTGTCAGGCTTGGCCGCCCCGCCGAGCAGATCAGCCTTTTCGATGTGGTGCGGGTGACGGAAGAGAGCTTCGCCATGGCCGAATGCTTCGAGAACGACGCCGCCGAATGTCCGCTGATCGACAGCTGCGCGCTGAATTCGGCGCTGCGCGAAGCGCTCAACGCCTTCTTCGCCGTGCTGTCGCGCTACACCATCGCCGATATGGTGGCGGCGCGCCCGAATATGCGCCATCTCCTCGGCATCGACATGCTGGAGCGTCGAGCGCCAGCCGCCTGACTACGCCGCAGACTGCGGCAACACGAACGGCATATTTGCGGCCGGCAGCACGCCGACTTTCAGCCGGCAATCGAACACTCTTTCGATGAGTTCGTCGCTGAGCACGTCATGCGGCGAGCCGGTGGCGGCAAGCCTGCCGCGATGCATGACGAAGATCCGGTCGGCATACATGGCCGTCAGATTGAGGTCATGCAGAATGGCGACCACGCCGCCGCCGCGCCTGGCAAAATCGCGGGCGATGTTCATGATGATCAGCTGGTGCTTGATGTCGAGGCTGGAGACCGGCTCGTCGAGGAACAGGTAGCGCGGCTTGCCGTCGAGCGCCGGCTCCCACACCTGGCACAGTACGCGGGCAAGCTGCACCCGCTGCTGCTCGCCGCCCGAAAGCTCCTGGTAGAAACGGCCGGCAAAGCCGTCGAGATCGACGCGCGCCAGCGCCCGTTCCGGCAAGCGTTCGTTTTCGCCGGGCAGCGCGCCGGAACGCCCGCCAATGAGGCCAAGCCTGACGATCTCACGCACCGTGAAGGGAAAGGACAGTGTCGTCGCCTGCGGCAGCACGGCGCGCAACGTCGCGGCCTCGACCGGCTTCATCGCCGACAGATCGCGGCCGTTGATCGTGACGTGGCCCGAATAGGCAAGGTCGCCGGAGAGCGCCTTGAGAAATGTCGTCTTGCCCGAGCCGTTGGGGCCGACGATGGCCGCGATTTCGCCCGGCCGCATGGCGAAATCGACATTGGCGACAATGCGCTTGCCGCCAATTGCCACCGAGACATCGCGTGCTTCGATCATGACGGCCTCACAGGTCTATCACGCCGCGCTTGCGCAGCAGGATCCACAGGAAGAACGGCGCGCCTGATATCGCTGTGACGATACCGATCGGCAGCTCGGCCGGCGCCACGATGGTGCGGGCGACGGCATCGGCCAAAAGCAGCAGCGAGGCGCCAAGCAGTGCCGACGCCGGCAGCAGATAGCGGTTGTCGGGGCCGATGGCCAGGCGCAACAGATGCGGCACGACGATGCCGACAAAGCCGATGCCGCCGCTGACGGCGACAGACGCGCCGACCGCCGCCGAGACGCCGACGATGGCCGTGTATTTCAGCCGCTGCACCGGGATGCCGAGATGACCGGCGGTGGCTTCGCCGAGCGCCAATGCGTTGAGGCCGCGCGCCAGAAACGGCATGGCCGCCAGCGCCAGCACCATGACCGGCCCGACGGAGCCGATTTTTTGCCACGTCGACCCGGCCAGCGAGCCGAGTTGCCAAAAAGTCAAATCGCGCAACTGCCGGTCATCGGCCATGAAGATCAGGATGCCGGTCAGCGCCATGGCGAGCGCCGCCAGCGCAATGCCGGCGAGCAGCATGGTAGCGACCGAAGTGCGGCCTTGCCGCGTCGCGACCTGGTAGAGCACCAGCGTCGTCGCCAGCCCGCCGCAGAATGCCGCCAGCGGCAAGGCCAGCGTGCCCAGTGCCGCAACGAAGGGCGCCAGAACGGTGCCGCCAAGGACGATGACGGCGACCGCGCCAAGGCTCGATCCGGCGGAAACGCCGATCAGGCCGGGGTCGGCCAGCGGATTGCGAAACAGCCCTTGCATGACCGCGCCGGAGACGGCGAGCGATGCGCCGATCAGCATGCCGAGAATGACGCGCGGCAGGCGGATGTCATAGACGATCAGCCGGTCGCGCGCGCCGAGTGCCGCATCATTTGGCACCGCTCCCAGCAGCCAGTCGCGAACGACGCCGACGGCCGACGCGTCCGATGCGCCTGAGGTCAGCGACAACAGCACGGCGACGGCAAGGCCAATGCACAAAAGCAGGATGACGATGCGGGCTCGGACCGAACGGTCGCCATCGGCTGCGGTCCTTATCGTACCCGCCGGGCCGGCGATCGATTGATTGGCCATGATTGCCTGCTCAGTCCGTAACCTGCCCGCCATACAGCGAGACCGCGAGTTCGTGGATGGCGTCGGCCGTGCGCGGGCCGAAGCCGAGCAAATAGCCGCCATCCATGCGGATCAGTTTGCGGGCGGCGCCCGCCGGCGTCGAGGAGACCGACGCGATGGCGAACAACTGGTCATCCGAGGTCGCCGGCCCGGCATTGTTCATCATCAGGATGACGTCCGGTCTGGCGGTGACGAGCGCCTCATCGGACAGTTGCTTGTAGCCGCTAAAACCTTCGATCGCATTGACGCCACCGGCCAGCTTGATGATGCCGTCGGCGGCCGTCTTGCTGCCTGACGCGAGGATCTTGCCGCCCTGTATCGACAGGACGAACAGCACGCGCTTGCGCTCCTTGATCGAGGCGGTCTGCTTTTCGGCTGCCTTCAGTTTGGCATCGACCTCAGCCGCCAGCACCTTGGCCTTGGCATCGGCGCCGAGCGCCTTGCCGACGATGCGAATCTTTTCGATTATACCTTCATTGTCGAAGCGGTCCGGCACCTCGATAAAGGGGACGCTCGCCTTTTTCAGCACGTCGATGGCTTCCTTGGGGCCACTGCCTTGCAGCGCTAGTATTCCCGACGGATTGACCGAAAGCACGCCTTCCGGCGACAGCTGACGCATATAGCCGACATCGGGCAGCTTCAGCGCCGCCTCCGGATAGCGACTGGTCGAATCGCGGGCAATCAGACGGTCCTGCTCGCCCAGCGCATAGACGATCTCGGTGATCGAACCGCCAATGGCGGCGATCCTCGACGGGTCGGAAAAGACAGCCTTGCCTTCGGCGGCGCTGGCCGGAAGCGCACCAGCAGCCAGGGCAAGAGCGACCGCCGGCCCCAACATCAATCTGAAAAATGAAATCATTGACGTTGTCCTCAGGCCGCCGTCGGGCTTGGAATGCGCGGCAGGTTCTCCGCCAGGAAGCGCCAGTCGTCGCGCTCGCCTTCGCCTTCATGGCGCTTGCCGAAGAACTGGATGATCATCTTGCCGTCGGCGCCATAGACCTCGAGCGAGGTGACATGGCCATCCTTGGTCGGTTTGCGCACGGCCCAGACCTCGTCAATGTGGTCGGTCCGCAGATGCAGATGGAAAGTCTCGTCGAGCACGTTGATCCACGGTCCCATCGGCTTGATCGACTTGACCGGGCCGGAATGGATCTGGATGCAGCCGCGGTTTCCCACAAAGCACATGATCGGCATGTTGCCGGCGGCCACATGATGCAACATGGCGCCGACGGCGTCATTGTCGACCAGCCAGGCGTAGTCCTGGCCAACCATGCGCACCGCCTGGCGGCGACTGAGCTTCAGTGTCTTCAGCATGCCGAAGAACTGGTGCACGTCGGTCAGCCGGCTCCAGCGATCGCGCAAATCGTCGATGCTTGCGGGGTTGTCCGACATCTCGGTCTCCTCCTCGGCGCCACCGCCCGAAATCATCCCTGTCGGCTCCTGGTTCGACGATTCGAGCCCGGCGACCAGCTTCTGGTAGGCATAGAGGTTGGACGAGGGTCTCAGATGCACCTTGTGCACCGCCTCGCCGGCCGCGTCGAAGAACTGCAGGCTGCGGCGGATCTCGCCGTCGTCGCGCTTTTCCACGGCAAAGCCATGCGCCCAGATTTTGGGGAAGATGCGCAGGTCGATGTTTTCGCCCAGCACCATGGCATTGTGGTCGCCGGTGACGACCTTGTCGTAGACGCCGATCTTCTCGTGCACCGCGCTTTCGTTGCGGGTCAGCGCCATCACCTCGCCGACGGTTTCGAGGCCCGTCAGAAGATCGTTGACGCGCGGCTCGACGCGAACGACGCCGTCGCCGCAATGCGCCGCGACAAGCTCGGCTTCCGAAATGCCGAGCTGGGCGGCAAGATCACGCTCGCGCGTCTTCGGATTGTCGGTCCGCGCCCGCCGAATTTCATGCGGCGACGGTTTCACGCGCTGGTCCATGGTTCTTAGCCCCTGCTGTTCTTGAAAGCCTACTTGTTGAGGATGAGCTTGCCCTGGCGGGTGATCTTGAGCCGGTAGAGCGCGCCGTGATGTTCGATGCCGATCTCGTGCTCGCCCTGGAACAGCGTGTTCGAGGACAAGGTCCTCACCGCCAGCGGCACCCGGTCGAAGCGAGCCGAAGCGTCTTCGGGACGGCGGACGCGGTAGCGGAAGTCATTGGGATTGTGCGTGTTCATCTGGTTCGATCCCTTTCTGTGCCGGGCATCTGGCTAGGCGTTGCAAAAATGCCGATTCATTTCTTGACTCGAATAATCATGTTTACTAGTCAGTGCAATACCGGACTAAATGAGTCAACATTTAAGACGCCGGATCGAATGAAAAATGCCAGCGAGCGCCACGCCAGCCAGCATTGAACCTGGAATTTGGAGTGGGGTTTATGGGGCCGGCGGCAAGGAATATGGCTGCTCTGCTGAGCGGAGCGGCGGTGACGGTATTGGTTGGGATGCATGGCGCAAAGGCCCAGGAAGCCAAGATCAACGAAGCGGAGAAAAAGGGGCGCGTGACCCTGCTGCAGCGGCTCGTGTTGGGCGCCGGCGCTGAAAAGATCGCCATCAACACGCCACAGGCCGTGACGGTTCTCAATCAGGACGACATCGATCGCGAACAAGCCGAGACGACCGGCGGGCTGTTCAAGTCGGTACCGGGCGTAACCATGGTCGGCAGCGAACGCGTTTTCGGCGAAGCCTTCAACATTCGCGGCATCGGCTCCACCGAGAACTCGGCCGACGGCTCCCGCATCATCGTCAATGTCGATGGCGCGCAGAAATTCTACGAGCAGTACCGCATGGGCTCGTTCTTCTCGGATCCCGAGCTCTACAAGAAGGTCGAGGTCCTGCGCGGACCCGCCTCCTCGACGCTTTATGGTTCAGGCGCCCTCGGCGGCGTCATCAATTTCGTCACCAAGGACGCTTCCGACTTCCTCAAGGACGGCAAGAACAACGCGCTGCGGCTGAAGAGCTCCTATGAGACAAACGGCAACGGACTGCTGGGCTCGGCCATCTATGCCCGCCGCCTCAACGACAATGTCGAGTTCCTCGCCACCGGCAATTATCGCACCGCCGACGAGTTCACGCTGGGCAACGGCACCAAGCTTTTAGGGTCGGATTTCAACGCCTGGTCGGGACTGATGAAGGGAACGGCACACTTCGGCGACAACAACGAGCAGGCCGTGCGCCTCTCCTACCAGCGCTGGGACAGCGATGCCGACAACCAGGCCTACGCCCAGACCGGCACCCAGGCGGCGTTCGGCACGGTCGATCGCCATGTCGTCGACAGCACGGCGATCCTCAGTTACGAGAACCCGGTCAGCGACAATCCTTGGTTCGATATCAAAGCCAACATCTCCTATTCCGACACAGCGGTGGAACAGCGCAACGGCACGCTGGCCGGTTCGAACATCATCGATGCGGATTACGGCTATCGCACCTGGCAAGCCAATCTGCAGAACACGTCCGAATTCAGCGGCGAGGCCTATCAGAATTTCCTGACCTATGGCGTTCAGGCCAGCCACCAGGATCGTATCGGGGTCAGCCAGCTCATCACCGGCACCGGCGATGCCATCAACACTCACCCGGAAGGCACCGACAACAAGCTCGGCGCGTTCGTGGAAAACGAATATGTCTGGAACGAAAAGCTGACGCTGATCGCCGGCATGCGCGGCGACTTTGTCTGGCGCCAGCCCGGCGAAGCGGCTGAATCGCTTGGCAATGCGGTCGACGTCAACGATCAGGCCTGGTCGCCGAAGATCGCGGCGCTCTACAAGCTCAACGACAATTTCGGCGTGTTCGGCTCCATTGCCCACACCGAGCGGCTGCCGACGCTTGACGAACTCTACACCTGGTCCAAGGGCGTCAGCGTCGACCTGAAAAAGGAAAAATCCAACAATTACGAAGTGGGCTTTACCACTTCCGGCAACGATATTCTCCAGGAGGGCGACGCGCTGAGCCTGAAGACGACCGGCTTCTACAACGAGCTCACCGATCTCATCCAGCTGACGGCGACCGGCGCTTCCCGCTACTTCTACAATGTCGGCAAGGCACGCATCTACGGCGTCGAGATCGAGGGCGCCTACGATTCCGACTACGTCTTCGCCAACCTTGCCTACACCGGCGTGAAGGGCGAGAACCTGACGCCGGGCCTGAACTACGGCAAGCCGCTCTCGACCATTCCGGCGCACAAGATCGTATTTTCATTGGGCGCGCGCATGCCGGATCGCGATCTGGAGTTCGGTGGCAGGGTGACCCACGCCTTCGAGGCGTCCAACAGCATTCAGGGCACGGCATCTTCGTCGGCAACACCGAGCGCTACCGTGGTTCCAGCCGACGCCTGGACCACGGTGGACCTCTTCGCATCGTGGAAGCCGCAATCCGGCCAGTTCGAAGGCTGGCAGGCTCAGTTCGGCATCAACAACATCTTCAACGCCTACTACCGCGACGCGATCGCGCTCGACTACGCCAAGGGCCGGACCTTCAAGCTGACATTGGCAAAACAACTGGACTGGTGAGAACGATGAGCATCACGGCGGCTACGACATCCTTCCTGATCGCAGCGACATTTGTCGCCGCCGTGGCCGGCCCAGTACAAGCAGAGACGCCGGGCCAGGGGCTCTCGCTCGAGCTCAACGGCGCGCAGCCCTCCGAAAAGGGTTGCCGGCTGACATTCGTGGTTGCCAACAATCTCGGCGCCGATCTTTCCAAGGCGGCGTTCGAGATCGCGCTGTTCAACGATGCGGGCGTGGTGGACCGGCTGACCGTCCTCGATTTCAAGGACCTGCCGGCCGGCAAGACCAAGGTGACGCGTTTCGATCTTGCCGGCACCGACTGCACCAAACTCGGCCGCGTGCTGATCAACAGCGCGACGGAGTGCGTGGGCGCCAGCATAGAGCCGGCGACATGCCTGCGCAGTCTGAAGACCGCGACCAAGACCGGCATCGCCTTCGGCCTGTGACAGGGGGCGGCATTGGGGCTCGAACCGGCATTTTCGCAAAACACCGTGGCCTGGCCCCTGGCCGGGCCCTTTGTGTTGCCGCTGGAACCGGACGACCCCGATTTCACCATTCCGCACGGCTCGCTGCAGTCTTCGCTGCGCGACACACCTGAGAAGAACTACATCAAGGACGCCAGCGGCGAGCTGACCACCATACCAGCCGAGCCGCTGGGCACACGAACTGGGCAGCCAAGGCGCAAATGGAAGGCCGCAGTGGTTGTCTCACTGGTGCTTCATGCGGCAGCGGCAATGGCCTTCCTTGCCACCGACGATGAGCCGATCCTGATCGAAGGCGCCGACCAGTCCGGCGTCATGTTGCTCGGCACCGCGCCCGAGGACCAGTCGGCGGCCGGCGACATGGCCCCACTGGAAGCGGCTGAGGTGACGCTGGTCACCATGCTTGCCCCCAAGTCCGTGGAGACCGTGGAGGCGCAACCGGTGGCGGCGACCGAAACGGCCCAGCCGGTCGAAACCATGGAAGCAGAAGCGGCTGCCACGGCAATTTTGGAACCTGTGCGGGAAACGCTGGATCGGCCTGCGTCCGCGCCCGACCGCGTCGACCCTGTCCCCGACGAGCCGGCGACGGCCACGACTGTCACTCCCGTGCCCGAGATTTTGGCCGTCGATCAGGCGGTCGAAGACGACAATTCCGTCCAGAAGCCCGCCGAGCAGTCGGCCACGACCGTAAAGGCGACCACGGCCGAGAAAACGGCGTCGGTCGAAACCGTCGAGAAAATCACGGCCGAAACGGAGCCGCAACCGGCGCCCGCGGAAAAAAAGCCGCAGCCGGCGAAGCCTCAGCCTGCGAAAACCAGGAAAGCCGAGCCGGTGAAGAGGCCGATCAAGAAGGCGCAGGAGGCTGAGAAGCTGAAGAAGGCGGAAAAGGTGCCAGCCAAACAGGCCAGGTCCGGCTCCGGCGGCCAGAATGAAGCCGATGCCAGGCGCGGCGTCGCCGATGGCCAGACCGACGGCAAGACAACGAGCAAAAGCCAGGGCGGCAAGTCAGGCGTTGGCAATGCGTCCGTGTCCAACTATCCCGGCAAAGTGGTCGCAAAACTGCGGCGCGCGTTGCGTGGCATTTCGAGTTCCGCGCGGGCAAAGGCGCGCAACGATGTCCAGGTGAGCTTCACCGTCGATGCCAATGGCGGGGTCGGCGGCATCCGCATCGCGCGCAGTTCCGGCTCGCCTGAACTCGATGCGGCGGCCCTCGCGGTCATACGCCTCGCGGCCCCCTTCCCGCCCATCCCGACGGATGCCGGCCGATCGAGCTGGGCGTTCGCCTTACCGCTCGGCCTTGCGCGCTGAACCCGATGGTGTCCGCTTCGGGATTGGAATCCATATTCGCCCGAAACACCGTGGCGTGGCCTTTGGTGGTTGGCGCGTTGCCGCTGGCAACCGATCTTGATTTGACAAGTCCACGCCGCTCGCGGCAGGTCTCGCCGCGAAACATGCAAGAAACCAGCCCCCTCCCCGATGCCGGCAGCGAACTGGCGATCACGCCAGCCGAGCCGCTTGCGTCAGCGCGGCCGTCAGCCATCAGCCGCAAATGGATGGCGGCGATCATCGTCTCCTGCCTGCTCCATGTCGCGGTAGCGGCGGCTTTTCTCATCACACCCGCCGGCACATTCGAGTCCAGGGATGCAATCCAGATGGAGGGTGCCGATCAATCAGGCGCCAACGTGGTCGGCAGCGCCCTGGATGGCCAGGCCCCTGGCGTGATGGAGGTTACCGTGGTGCCCGACCCGCAGCCCGCCAAGCCTCAGGTGAAGCCCAAGCCGCCTGCCGAGCAGCCCGCCAAGGAAATGGCGGCACAGCCCCCCGCGCCCCTGCCGCCCGCGGTCGAACAACCCACCGCCGCGCCGGACATACTGACGGCCGACACCCCACGCCATGACGAGCAGAGCGTGGCCCCGAAAGCTGAAACGCCGGCAGAGCCGGTTACTCCGACCGAAAGCGCCGAGGCGCCTCCTGCCGATATCGGACAGCCGCCGATCCCGACCGCAAGGCCAAGCACGACAGGTTCTGGCGGCGTGGGCGAAACCAATGACGCGCGCGGTGCGGCGGATGGCGAGGAACGTGACGCGGTGACGTCCAGCACGGGCAAGAAGCAGGGCGCAGCAGGCAATGCGATAGAATCCCGCTACAGCGGTGAAATCCAGAAGAAGCTTGCCCGCGCCAACCGTCGTGTTTCGAAATCGGTACAAGCCAAGGCCAGCAACAATGCAAGGGTTGTTTTCGTCGTCATGGCCGACGGCAGCATCGGCGACATACAGCTTGCCGAAAGCTCAGGGTCCGCGGAGCTCGATCAATTCGCTTTGACGCTGGTGCGCCAGCAGGCGCCGTTCCCTCCCATTCCAGCCGAGACCGGCAGGTCAAGTTGGGTGTTCAGGGCGCGGATCGGTCCGTACTAGCTCCGCCTCACCGTCTCAAACCCTCATCACGTCACACATTCACCCATCCCGAAAGGACAGCCAATGTACATCGCCATGAACCGCTTCAAGGTCCAGAACGGCTCGGAGGTCGCCTTCGAGGACGTCTGGAAGGGACGCGACTCGACACTTTCGGAAATGGCGGGCTTCAAGGAATTCCATCTGCTGCGCGGCCCGGTCAACGACGCCGAGGGCTATACGTTGTTTGCGTCGCACACGGTGTGGGCGAGCCATGAGGATTTTGTCGCCTGGACCAAATCCGAGAATTTCCGTGCCGCGCATCGCAACGCCGGTTCCAGCAAGGTGCACTATCTTGGTCACCCCCAGTTCGAGGGGTTCTCGGTCGTCGAAGGCGCCTGACCGCTAACGCGCTAAGGCAAGACCTCCGCTGACGGTTAGGGTGTGTTGAGATTCAGGTCAGGCCGAGTCGAAAACGATGGTTTCCGAGAACCGGAGCGGAGCGTACTTGAAGTACGTGAGCACCGGAAGCGCAGGAAACCATCGTTTGCAGGCCGGCATCACCTGAATATCAATGCACCCTAAGCCGCGGCCAGCAGGCTGGCATTGCCGCCTGCCGCCGTGGTGTCGACGCAGACGGCGCGCTCATGCGCGTAGGCCGCCGGGTTGAGCACTTCGCTGACCAGCGGCACGATCGGTCCTGCGCGGTCGGCAATGACCTTGCGCACGATGCGAGCTGCCTCAGGCGTGCCCGAGAAGGCGACGACGTCGACCCGCAGCGAGCGCGCCTCGACCGGATCGGGCCGGCCGTCTATGGCCGCCAGAGGCAGGCCCTTGCCAGTCAGCGCCGAGAGCGCTGCAGGAGCACCAGGCGCGACGGCGAGCACGGCATTGCCGGCGGCGAGCGCCTGGATCGTCTGGGCAAGCAGCGTATCGCCGTCAGGACCGAGGCAGAGCACGCGGCCGCGCGGCGACAGCGACAGCGTGTTGGCTTCGCCTGTCGGCCCCGGCAGGTCGACCTGGCCGAAATCGATGCCGGCGGCAGCGCCGATGGCTGCCGCACCCTTACCGCGCAGATGCTTGCGCAGGATGGCGACGCGGTCGGGCCGCGTCGACCAGCCGCCAAGCGTCGGGTCGGTCAGATTGTCGGCAAGCTCGGTCGCCGTCACCTTGTGGCCTTCGGCAAGATGCGTACCGGCCTCCGGCCCCTTGCGGAAGCGGCGGAGATAGTGCGGGCCGCCGGCCTTCGGCCCGGTGCCGGAAAGCCCCTCGCCGCCGAAAGGCTGCGAACCGACGACAGCACCGATCTGGTTGCGGTTGACATAGATGTTGCCGGCATGGATGCCGTCGACGAAATGCTGGACGCGGCCCTCGATGCGGGTGTGCAGGCCGAAGGTCAGCCCATAGCCCTTGCGATTGATCTCGGCGATCACCGCGTCGATCTTGTCGGCGTCGAAACTGGCGACATGCAGCACCGGCCCGAACACCTCGCGCTCCATCTCCTCGATGCCTTTGACCCGAAAAACATGCGGCGCGACGAAACGGCCGCCCTTCGGCGCTTCGAGCTTGGCGATCAGCCGACCTTGCAGGCCCATCTTCGTGCAGTAGTCGCGGATCGACGCTTGCGCCTCGTCGTCGATGACTGGGCCGACATCGGTGGAAATCTGCCAGGGATCGCCGATGCTAAGCGCTTCCATGGCGCCCTTCAGCATCTCCAGCATCTTCTTCTCGACGTCCTTTTGCACATAGAGCACGCGCAGCGCCGAACAACGCTGGCCGGCGCTCTGGAAGGCCGAGGCGAGGATGTCGCGCACCGCCTGTTCGGGCAGTGCGGTGGAATCGACGATCATGGCGTTGAGACCGCCGGTCTCGGCGATCAGCATGGCGTCGGGCGCGGCGGTCTCGGCCAATTGCTTCTCGATCAGCTTGGCGACCTCGGTCGAGCCGGTGAAGCAGACGCCGGCGATGCGCGGATCGGCGGTGAGCGGCCCGCCGACCGACGGGCCGTCGCCGGGCAGAAGCTGGATGACGTCTTCCGGCACACCGGCCTCGCGCAGCAATTCGACGGCGCGGAAGGCGATCAGCGGTGTCTGCTCGGCCGGCTTGGCGATCACCGAATTGCCGGTGACGAGTGCTGCGGCGATCTGGCCGGTGAAAATGGCGAGCGGGAAATTCCACGGCGAGATGCAGACGATCGCCCCGCGCGCTTGCGTGCCCGCTTCGTTGTTGGCTGCTTCGGTGGCGTAGTAGCGCAGGAAGTCGACGGCTTCGCGCACTTCGGCGACGCCGTCGGCCAGCGATTTGCCGGCCTCGCGGGTGGCGAGGGCAAAGAACTCGACCGCATTGGCCTCATAGAGGTCGGCGGCACGGTTGAGGATGGCGGCGCGCTCGGCGACGGGACGCTTTGCCCAGGCCGGTTGCGCCTCCACGGCGAAGCGCACCGCGGTCGCGACCTGCTTGGCGGCGGCCTCACTGACGGTGCCGACAATTTCGTCAGGCTTGGCCGGATTGACGATCGGCCTCTGCTTGCCGTAGCCGGCGGCGCGGGTGATCGGCTTGGCATGCCAGCGCTCCGAGCCGGCAAATCCTGCCTTGGCCTTCTCGATCGCGGCCAGCGACACCGTATCGGTGATGTCGAAGCCTTTTGAGTTGCTGCGGCTCGCGCCGAAAATCGCTGAGGGGCGAGCGATCGCCGGATTGGCGGCCTGGCCCTGGTTCTCCACCGTTTCGAGCGGATCGCGGGCGATGTCCTCAGGCTCGACCTCCTCGTCGGTCAACTGATGCACGAAGGAGGAGTTGGCGCCGTTCTCCAGCAGCCGCCGGACCAGATAGGCCAAGAGGTCGGAATGCGCGCCGACCGGCGCATAGATGCGGCAGCGCGTGCCCTCGGCCTGGCGCACCGTCTCGTGCAGCGCCTCGCCCATGCCGTGCAGGCGCTGAAACTCGAAGGCATCGCGGTTATCAGCCATCGACAGGATGGCGGCGACGGTGTGGGCGTTGTGGGTGGCGAATTGCGGATAGATGCGGTCGGTCATCGACAACAGCTTCTTCGCGCAGGCCATGTAGGAAACGTCGGTGTTGGCCTTGCGGGTAAAGACCGGATAGCCGCCAAGCCCGAGCGCCTGCGCCCGCTTGATCTCCGTGTCCCAATAGGCGCCCTTGACCAGCCGCACCATGATGTTGCGGTCGTACTTCTTCGCCAGCGCGTAGAGCCAGTCGATGGTGAAGGCCGCGCGTGGACCATAGGCCTGGACGACGACGCCAAAGCCGTTCCAGCCGGCCAGCTCCGGCTCGGCCAGCACTTTTTCGATGACGTCGAGCGACAGATCGAGCCGGTCGGCTTCCTCGGCGTCGATGTTCAGGCCCATGCGCGAATGCCGCGCCGCGAGTGCCAATGACAAAAGCCGCTCGGCCATGACCGGCAGCATCTTTTCCTTCTGCGCCACCTCGTAGCGCGGATGCAGCGCCGACAGCTTGACCGAGATGCCGTGGTTCTGGCGGATGTCGGGACCGTTGGACCCGGAGTCGAGCGAGGAAATCGCGTCGGCATAGGCCTTGAGATAGCGCAGTGCGTCGGCCTCGGTGCGGGCAGCCTCGCCCAGCATGTCGAAAGAATACAGATAGCCCTTCTGCGTCATCGGCCGGCCGCGCTTGACGGCCTCGGTGATGGTGCGACCAAGCACGAACTGTTCGCCCATTTCGCGCATGGCAGCAGCCACCGCCTTGCGGATGACCGGTTCGCCCAGCCGGCGCACCATCGAACGCAGCGTGCCTTCGATGCCGCCCTCGCCTTCGTCGAGCACGCGGCCGGTCAGCATCAGCGCCCAGGTCGAGGCATTGACGAAAATGGAGCTTGAACCGCCCGAATGCGCCGACCAGTCGTGCGGCGCGATCTTGTCGGCGATGAGGTCGTCCATGGTCTCGGTATCGGGCACGCGCAGCAGCGCCTCGGCCAGGCACATCAGCGCCACGCCTTCCTTGGTGGAAAGGCCGTAGGCCGAGAGGAACACCTCCATCAGCCTTGGATCGGACGAGCCGCGCACCGCCCGCACCAGATCGGCGGCACGGGTCGAGATTGCGTCGCGGTCTTTGGTCGATAGCCCCGTCGCCTCGGCCAGCCGCTTCACTGCCTGGTCTTCGTCGGGCAAATAGTTGGCACGAATCTGCTGACGGATGGCATCGAGCGCGGGCATGGCGATCCTGTGGAGCGAGTGTTAGGGAGCGGGCCGGCGGTCACCGGACCGAATGGCGCAAGCTAGCACAAACCAGTATCTCAATCGGTCCAAAGAAATCGACAGGATAGGTCGATTGATCTATGATAAGGTCAAATTTCAGCCAGATAGACCATGATTTCGATGACCGAAGACCAATTGGACCGCATAGACCGAAACATCCTGTCGGCGCTGGCGCGCGACGGGCGGCTTTCCATGTCGGAACTCGCCGCCAAGGTCGGCCTGTCGAAGACGCCGGTGCAAGCGCGGGTGAAGCGGCTGGAGAAGGACGGGTACATCAGGGGCTATCAGGCGATCATCGACCGCGAGCGCATGGGCGAAGGTCATGTCGCCTTCGTCCAAGTGAAATTGTCCGACACGCGCTCGGCCGCGCTCGACGCTTTCAACCGCGCGGTGCAGGCCGTGCCGGAAATCGAGCAGTGCCACATGATGGCGTCGAGCTTCGACTATCTGCTCAAGGTCCGCACCACCGATATCGCCGCCTATCGCCGCGTGCTCGGCGAGCGGATCTCGGCTCTGCCCCACGTCGCCCAGACCTCGACTTTCGTGGCGATGGAGACGGTCAAGGACCGGTAAGCCTACTCCGCCAGCGTTTTCAAAAACGCCACCAGCGCCGCACGCTCGCGGTCCGAAAGCTGCAGCGGGTGAACTTCGGATGTCCCCTCGACGCTTGGCGCCGCCTTGTCATAGTGCGCCACCACCTCGTCGAGTGAGGAAAACTGCCCGGCATGCATGTAAGGCGGACGGGTGGCGGCGCCGCGCAGCGACGGCGTCTTGTAGGCACGGATCAGTTCCGGTCCTGTCTTGACCATGAAGCGCAGTTCTCCGCAGGCGCTGTCGTCGCCGTCACGAAAGACGCCCAGACAGTTGAACGGGTCGGCCTCGACCTGTGCCACCGCATCGACACGGCCACGATCCAAGGGCAAATCCGCAACCGGTGGCACGCCGGTGTTGTGAAAGCTGTTGTCGGTGAAGCGCGGGCCGTTGTGGCAGGTCACGCAATTGGCCTTGCCGATGAACAGCTTTAGCCCAAGGATTTCCTCTGGCGAAAAGGCATCGTCGCCCTGCGGCTTGGCCCCTGCCCCCAGATCTATGGCAAAGCGGTCGAAGCGCGTCTGCGGCGGCTCGATAGAGCGCTCGAAGGCGGCGATCGCCTTGCCGATATTGGCGAAGACGCGGTTGACCTCCTCCGCCTGGGCAGGGGGCATGGCTTTCCAGGCGGCCTTCTCGGCATCGGTCCCGAGCGGGCTGGCATTGGCCGGCACGGTCGAAAGGTCAGGCAGCGGCCCGAAGATGCGTTCGTAGCGTTCGCCAAACCGCTTCTTGATGTAATGCACATAGGCAGCGCGGTTGCCGGCATGTTCGAGCGGATTTTCCAGCGGCGTCAGCGCCTGCGCCCAAAGACTGTCGCGCCGACCGTCCCAGAAGAACCATGGATCGTGGGCGACCCCGGCCAGCGGCATGCTGCGCCGGTTGGTGCGGCCGACGCCGACCGCTTGCGGCAGGTCGTCCTGGAACTGCCGGTCGATCTTGTGGCAGGTCGAACAGGAGACCGTGCCGTCGCGGCTCATCCCGGCGTCGAAGAACAGCGTCGATCCGAGCGCTGCGGCGGCCGGCACATCGGCGAAGCGGTTGGTGGTGTCGGTCTTCAGCGGCGGCAGCGTGTTCAGCGCCAGCGAGGCGATGATCTTCTTCTCGGCGTCGGAAAACTGCGGCTTGCCGCAGCCGGCAAGCATCGCCACCACCAGCAGGGCAAGACAACGCGAAAAGCGGCTCATCTAAAACTCACAGCACCACGTTGAAGACGACCGTGTCGGAGCCGGCCGCCGCCGAGATGGCAAAGCGCAATTGCCACCAGCCGCTCATGGTGAATTTCAACCCGTCGATCCGATAGCGCCCATCGCCCAGATAGTCGGTCGCTTGCGGACTGGTCGGCAAGCCGTGACTGTGCTGCGGCATGCCGCCTGACACCGTAATCGCCGCGCCTTCCACAGGTGCGCCCTTGACCGTCTTCAGCGTCAGCAGCCAGGATTGCAATTCGCCCTGCCGCACGACACCCCGCTCCGGCTGGAAGCTCGCCACGAACAAGCCGCTCGCCGTGGTTTTCGAGCGGGATACATCGAGGCCGGCGAACTGCGCCGACCGAGGCGCCGTCAGATAGACGATAGCGAGAATGCCGGCCAGCAAGGCAGCAAGACCCAGACCCGCGAGAAGATAACGCCATAGTGATGCCAAACCGGTTCCTCTTCCAAACATAACGTCTCGGGGAGCAATTCGCGTCCCGCCGCACCTGTGGGAAAACGCTTCTGGCGCAAAAAACCGCCGCAGCCAACCATGGCGCTGCCGGCCGCAAAAAGCTACAGCACCGGCTCTTTGGTTTCGTGCATGTTCGTTGCCCCAAACCGCTACACACTTTTGGGCGACATGCACCAGGAGAAAGACATATGGCAGCAAACGGCGTCGCTTCGATCGGTGAGTGCATGCTTGAACTTTCGGGCCAGACCGGGCCGAACTGGCGCATGGGCTTTGCCGGCGACACGTTCAACACGCTTTGGGCGCTGCATGCACTGAGCTACGACAGGCCGGCGACCTATGTCTCGGCCTTCGGCGACGACCCGTTTTCGCAGGGCCAGATCACTTTCTTCGCCGAGAACGGCATTGGCATCGGCGCCAGCCCGGTCATACCGGGCGCCCGGCCCGGGCTCTACGCCATCACGCTGACCGGCGCCGAACGCGCTTTCACCTACTGGCGCAGCGATGCAGCAGCGCGGCGGCTTGCCTCGGACGCAGCCGCCCTGGCGAAAAGCCTTAAAAACCAGGCGCTTGTCTATTTCTCCGGAATCACTTTGGCAATTCTGGACGCTGGCGCGCGCAAGACCTTGCTGGCGGCGGTCGCCAAGGCGCGCGAAGCCGGCTCGCTTGTCGCCTTCGATCCCAACTACCGGCCGCGCCTTTGGCACAACCGCGAAGACGCGCAAGCAGCGATCCTCGAAGCGCTCGCCGTCACCGACATCGCGCTGCCAACCTTTCCCGACGAGCAGATGCTGTTCGGCGACACGGTGCCGCAAAAGACCGCCGAACGGCTTGGAAAGCTGGTCGGCGAGGTCGTCGTCAAGAACGGTGAGCTACCGGCATTGATCGCCGAAAACGGCAATTTGCAGCCTGTTCCGGCCGTCCATGTCGCCACCCCTGTAGACACCACCGGCGCCGGCGATTCCTTCAACGGCGGCTATCTCGCCGCCCGGCTTGCCGGCCACGCCCCGGCCGAGGCGGTAAAGCGTGCGCATCGCGTTGCTGCAGCCGTCGTGCAGGTACGCGGCGCGCTGGCGCCGTTCGAAACGTTGCGGGCAGCCTTCGGGGCCTAAGGCAGACGGAACCGATACTCAGTCACGTGATGATAGATCTGGCCCGGCCATAGCGTGGCTTGCGGAAAATACGGCCGGTTGGGTGCATCCGGCCATACCTGCGATTCCAGGCAAAAGCCTGAAAAGGCCTTGTAGCGACGTCCGCCCAATCCCGGCGAGGACGGCGCCACGTGCTGGCCGATATAGAGCTGGACACCCGGTTCCGTGGTCCAGAGTTCCATCTCGACACCGGAATTTGCCCCTTGCGCCCAGGATGCCTGCTTGAGCGGCCCCCGCGTCGAGGTCAGGCAGAAATTCTGGTCGTAGGCAAGCTGCTCGCCCTCGGTTTCCATGCGCAGCGGCCGCGCCTGACGGAAATCGAAAGGGGTGCCGTCGACCGGCTTCACCACTCCGGTCGGGATCAGCTCGCTGTCGACCGGCGTATAGGCGCCGGCATTCAGCATCAGCCGGTGGTCGAGGATATCGCCGGCACCGCCGTCATCGAGGTTGAAATAGGAATGCTGCGCCAGATTGCACAGCGTTGGCTCCTCGCAGGTCGCGGTCAGTTCCATGCTGAGCGTGCCGGGAATTTTCAGCCGGTAGGTGCAGGTCACGTCGAGCGCGCCGGGAAAGCCCATCGTGCCGTCGGGATCGTGCAGCGTCAGCGTGACGAAATCCTTGCCATGCAGCGACACCGTCCACGGCCGGTGAAAATAGCCCTGCGAGCCGCCATGCAGCGTATGCTTGTCGAGAAAATTGCGCTCGGTCTGGTAGCGCTTGCCGGCGATGGTGAAGCGGCCATCGCGGATGCGGTTGGCAAAACGTCCGACCACCGCGCCGAAGAAGGCCCTGTCCGTCTCATAGGGTTCGAAACGGTCATAGCCGAGCACCAGCGGTGCGTCGTGCCCGGCCAGGCGCAGATCCTGAAGGATTGCGCCCAGCCCGATGATGTTGGCGGTGAGGCCGCCGCCCCTGATGGTGAAGCGGCGGACATCCTCGCCCGCTTGCGTCGTGCCGAAAACCTCGCCGTCCTTCATCGCTATGCCCATATGTCGGTTGGTTGGTCCATGGACTTAGGCCGGCTGAATGTCGTCTGGCAAGGGCAGGCACATGGCCTGCCCCGCCCTCGATGTTTCCTAGAGGCCGAGACCGCCGATGCAGACATATTTGGTGTCGAGATAATCCTCGATGCCCTGATGTCCGCCTTCCTTGCCGAGGCCCGATTCCTTGACGCCGCCGAACGGCGCTTCCGGCGTGGTGATCAAGCCTTCATTGACGCCGACCATGCCGTATTTCAGGCCCTCCATGACCCGGAAGGCACGGCCAAGATCGCCGGTGTAGAAATAGGCGGCAAGACCGAACTCTGTGTCATTGGCGAGCGCGATGGCCTCATCCTCGGTCTCGAACTTGAACACCGGGGCGATCGGGCCAAAGATCTCTTCCTTCATGAAGCGCATGTCAGGCTTCGCATTGGCGATGACGGTCGGCTGGAAGAACGAGCCGCCAAGCGCGTGGCGCTTGCCGCCGGCAACGACCTTGCCGCCCTTGGACGTGGCGTCGGCGATGAATTCCTCGACCTTCTCGACGGCCTTCTCGTCGATCAGCGGCCCCTGCTGCACGCCCTCTTCCAGGCCCGAGCCAACCTTCAGCGCATTGCTGGCGGCGACCAGCTTCTCGACAAACTTGTCGTAGACGCCGGCCTGCACGAGGAAGCGGTTGGTGCACACGCAGGTCTGGCCGGAATTGCGATACTTGGCGGTGATGGCGCCGGCGACGGCACGCTCGATGTCGGCATCGTCGAAAACGAGGAACGGCGCGTTGCCGCCGAGTTCCATCGATACTTTCTTGACGGTGACGGAAGACTTCTGGATCAGCATCTTGCCGATCTCGGTCGATCCGGTGAAGGTGATCTTCGAGACCAGCGGGTTGGCGCAGATCTCGTCGCCGATCTCGCTGGCCGAACCGGTCAGGATGTTGATCACGCCCTTCGGGAAGCCGACCTCTTCGGCCAGCGCGCCCCAGGCGAGACCGGAATAAGGCGTCTGCGACGCCGGCTTGACGACGGCGGTGCAGCCGGCGGCCAGCGCCGGTCCGAGCTTGCGGGCCAGCATCGAGGACGGAAAGTTCCACGGCGTGATGGCGGCGATGACGCCGACCGGCTCCTTGGTCACCAGGATGCGGCGGTCGGCCCACGGCGACGGCACGACGTCGCCATAGGTGCGACGGCCTTCTTCGGCGAACCACAGAATGTAGGCCGCGGCCGAGCCGATCTCGCCCTTCGATTCAAACAATGACTTGCCCTGCTCGATGGTCAGCAGTTCGGCCAGCACGTCCTGATTGTCCATCATCGCGTCATGCAGCTTGCGCAGCAGCTTCGAGCGCTCGAGCGCGGTGGTCTTGCGCCATGTCTTGAAGGCGGTAGCGGCGGCCTCGATGGCGCGGTGGGTCTCGGCCGTGCCCGATTTCGGCACGGTGCCGATCTTGAGGCCGGTCGCCGGATTGTTGACGTCGACCGTCTGGCCGCTGTCAGCCTGCACCCATTCGCCGTTGATGAGATTGGCCTGCCGCATGAAATGGCTGGTTTTCTGAAGCATGGTCTAGCCTCCGTTCGGCGCTCTGACGGGCCGGTTTCTTGATGTATTCGGTAAGCGTGCGCTATCCCGCACGCTGGAGCCACTGCTCTTTACCTAGGGCAAGCCCGGCAAGCAATCGCAATATGGCATATAGGGGTTGGGCCAGCGCCAAACTAGCCGAAGACGTGGACAACCACCGTCAACCAGAAGGCGGTTGTAACAACGGCGCTGGCCGTCGCGATGGTCATCTGGTTCGACGCCAGCGCCTGGCCGGTGTTGAACTGCACGGCGATCAGATAGGAATTGACGCCGGAGGGCAGTGCCGCCACCACCACCGCCACCTTGGCCGTCAATGGCGGCAGGCCAAGCAGCCAGACCAGGCCGAGCACCAGCGCCGGCATCAGGAACAGTTTCAGCGTCGACAGCGCCAGCGCCGGCCGGATGTTGCCGGAAATGCCGAAACGGCGCAGGCTGAGCCCCATCGCAAACAACGCCACCGGCCCGGCCGTGTTAGCCAGCGCATCGACCAGCCGCGTGGCAAGGTTCGGCAGCGGCGCGCCGCTGAGGCGCCATGCCAGCCCGGCAAGGATGCCGATGATCAGAGGGTTGGCGAACAGTCTTTTCAGAAAGCTCTGGACGATGCGCAGCGGGTGCACGGGCTCGCTGCCACCCCGGCCAAATATCTCGAACATGACGATTGAAGCCATCATCATGGTCGGCAGATGCACGGAAACGAGCAGCGACAGCACTTCGAATCCGCTGGATCCGAATACACCGAGAACGAAGGGAATGCCCAGCAACACCACGTTCGAGAAGGACGACGACACTCCACCGACGATGCCGGTGCGGGCGTCCCGCCCGAAGACCCGCGTCGTCACCAGATGGCCGGCGGCCCATGTGATTGCCACTGCCGTGAAGTAAGCACCCCACAGCGACCAGGGCGCCACGCCGTGGAAATCGGAATTCACCATCGTCCGAAACAGCAGCAGCGGCATCGCCACGTTGATGGCGAATTCGGAGATGCCGTCCCCGCTGGCCGGTTTCAAATAGCCGGTGAGCCCGGTGAGATAGCCGAGCGCGACGAGGCTGAAGACGAAAAGAACGGTTTCAGTGAGCGGCGACATTCTTTTCGGTGATAGGCGAGCCCGGATGGCAGCGCAATCGCCCTATCCCTCGCAAGCCGATCCTCAATTCGGCCAGCGCCTGAATTTGATCATGGTCGGGTGGCAGCGCTATACAGGCTTGGGAACATCGGGGCGGACACAAAGCGAATGGTCGCGACGCCGAAACAGCGTCTTTTCAGACAGGCATGGCTGACGGCTTTCGTCGCAGCGCTGCTCTGCCTTGCCGCGACGGCGCTCGCTGTTGCGGAGACGACCAGCCTCAAGGGCGTGGCGCTGATCATCGGCCAGTCGAAATACGAGCACATCACCGCCCTTGCCAATCCGGCCAACGACGCCCGCGACATGGCCAAGATGCTGACCGATCTCGGCTTTGATGCCCGCATCGTCACCGATCGCGATGCCGCCAAAATGAAGCGCGACCTCGAACGCTTCGTCGAGGACGCCGAGGGAGCCGATGTCGCCTTCATCTACTATTCCGGCCACGGCATCGAGGCCGGCGGCGAGAATTATCTGGTGCCGGTCGATGCCGACGTATCGTCGCTGAGGGATGCCGATGAGGCGTTGGTGCCGATTTCCGCCGTCATGGACGAACTGAAAAAGACCGTGCCGGTGACGATCATGCTGCTCGACGCCTGCCGCACCAACCCGTTTCCGCCGGATGCTGTCGTGCGCCGGGCGCCGACGGCCTCGGTATCGCCGATCGGCGCCGGCGGGCTGGAGCCGGTGCGCGGCGCCAAGGCGCTCGGCGATGCGCCAGCAGCAACGGAAAACCTCGGCACAGTGATCGGCTTCGCCGCCGAGCCGGGACGCCCGGCACTGGATGGCGCCGTCGGCGAAAACAGCCCCTATGCGGCAGCACTGCTGCGCCACCTCGCGGCGATGAAAGGCACCGAATTCGGCTCGGTCATGCGCATGGTGACGGAAGAAGTCTATCTCGACACCAGGGCGAAGCAGCGACCGTGGGTCAATGAAAGCCTGCGCAGGCTGCTCTATTTCGGCGTCGCGCCGCCGGAGCCGACCGGCGATGACGGGCTGATCACCGGCGAGCGGCGGCAATTGCTGCTGACCATTTCCGACCTGCCCGACCCCAGGCGGGCGCAAGTGGAACTGGCCTCGCTGCAGGACGGCGTGCCGCTCGATGCGCTCTACGGCGTGTTGAAGGCGCTCGGCACCGAAAAGATCCCCGAGGATCCGACCGACCTGCAAAAGCTGCTCGACACGCAGGCCGAGCGGTTGAAGAAGATGGTTTCCGAGCGCGATGCCTTGCGCACCGACGATCCCGAGATCAAGCGCCTGGTCGCTTCCGCCGACAAGGCCATCGGCCAGGGCGCCATCGTCACGGCGCGCAAATTCCTCGATGACGCAGTGGGCCGAGTCGAGCAGGGCAGCGGCGCGGTCGACCAGGCAGAGGATCTGGTGAAGCGCAAGCGCATTGCCGACGCCGCCATCTATGCCAGGCGGGCCGACGCCTCAGCGCTGGTCTTCGACTACCAATCCGCCGCCAACGACTACGGCAAGGCGTTTTCGCTGGTCGAGAAATGGGACGACAAACTGCGCTGGAACTACAAGAACCAGGAGGCTGAGGCGCTGGGTGCCCACGGCGATGCCACAGGCGACAAGGACGCTCTGCAGCGCGCCATCGACGCCTACCATGTCATCCTCAACTTCATTCCCAATGGCGAACAGAATCGCGACTGGGCGATTACCCGCAACAACATGGCGGTGGTGCTGCAGACCATCGGCGAGCGCGAGACCGACACCGCAAGGCTGGAAGAGGCGGCAGACATTTTCCGTGCTTCGCTGGCCGTGTTCGAGCGTGACAAGGACGACCTTAATTGGGCCGCCGCCCAGAACAATCTGGGCAATGTGCTGTTGAAGATCGGCGAGCGCGAGAGCGACCCGAAGCGCCTGAACGAAGCGGTTGCCGCGATGCGCGCGACGCTGGACAAGCGCCCGCGTGAAAAAGTCCCGCTGGACTGGGCCGCTTCGCAGATGAATCTCGGCCTGGCGCTCTACGCGCTCTCGGAGCGTGAGCCAGGTGGCGAGCATATGACCGAGGCGGAAGCCGCCTATCGGCTCTCGCTCGAAGAATACACGCGGCAAAAGGCGCCTGTGCAGTGGGCCATGGTGCAGAACAATCTCGGCAACACGCTGGTTTCGATCGGCACGCTGCGCAACGACAAGGCGAAAATCACCGAGGCGGCCGACGCCTTTCGCGCCGCCCTCGAGATACGAACCCGCAACACCTTCCCGGTCTCCTGGGCGACCAGCCGGCTCAATCTCGGCAATGCGCTGAGCAGTGCCGCCCGTTTCGAACTCGGCACCGGCAACCTCGAGGAAGCCGCGGCAGCCTATGGCGATGCGTTGACCATCTTCACGCGTCAGCGTTTTCCGATGGATTGGGCGTCTACACAAAACAATCTCGGCTCGATCTACCAGACGCTCGGCCAGCGTACCCTCGATCCGGCGAAGCTCGATCAATCGGCCTCTGCTTTCCGGGCGGCGCGGCGGGTCTACACCAAGAAGGACTTCCCGCTCGACTGGGCGATGACGCACTACAATCTCGGCAACACGCTGCAACTGCTCGGCGGCCTGTCCGACAAGCCCGAGCACTACAAGGATGCTATCGAGGCCTATCGTGATGCGTTGCGCGAGTACAAGCGCGAGACGACGCCGCGGCAATGGGCGCTGGCGCAAGCCGGCCTCGGTTCGGCGCTGCATTGGCTGAGCATGAGCAATGCCGATCCCAAGACCCTGGCCGATTCGATCGCCGCGCGACGGGCAGCACTGGAGGTGCTGACTTTCGAGACCGCACCCGTCGATTGGGCGAACGCACAGAACGGCATCGGCATGAGCCTGCTCAATCTCGGCAACCTCGAACGCACCGACAAATATCTGAACGACGCCGAAGCCGCCTTTTCGGCGACGCTCAAAGTGTTCACCCGTGAGAGCCTGCCGATGCAATGGGCCTTCCAGCAGAACAATCTCGGCGACGTCAGCTGGAATCGCGGCAGCTATGGCGGCGGCAATGCCGAATACCAGAAGGCCATCGAGTTCTTCGAAAACGCCAAGCTGGGCTTTGCCGAAGCCGGGTACCCTGCCCCCATCGCGCTGACCGACCAGAAGATCGAGTTGGTGAAGAAGCAGATGGCGAAGAAATAGACCTCAGCCCCTGCGCTTGTCTTTCACCCGACTTTGCCGTCCCTATATGCCTGTCACCGGACCCGCCTGCCGGCGACCGGGAGAAAGATAACTGATGCTTCGACTTGCCCTGGCACTGTTTCTGCTGGTCATTCCCGCCGTGGCCCATGCAACGGATTCCGGCTGGGCGCTGCTGGCTGATGGCGGACATGTCGTGCTGCTTCGCCACGCAATGGTCACCGGCACCACCGATCCGGCAAATTTTGACATCACCAAATGCGCCACCCAGATCAACCTCTCGGCACGCGGCCAGCAGCAGGCAAGCAAGATCGGCGCGCTGTTTGCCGCCCGCGCCGCACCCATCGAGCGCGTGCTGTCCAGCCGCTACTGCCGCTGCCTCGACACTGCCCGCATCGCCTTCGAAGCCGAGCCGGAACCCTTCGCACCGCTCGATCTCCTGAAGACCGACGCGACGGAAAAGGCAGCCCAGATCGCCGCGATCATGACCGAGATTCGCGGCTATTCCGGCTCCGACAATCTGGTCATGGTCACCCACCTCGAAAACATCGTGGCACTGACCGGCATCTCGCCGCGCGAAGGGGAAGCGGTGGTGGTCGAGCCGCAGGGCGATGGTTTGCGCGTGCTCGGCCGCGTCACCTTCTGACGGCGCGAACGCCCACAGGCAGGTGTTGCCGAAATACAACCACTGAAAGAAGCCGCAAATCCGCCACGACAATGCCGCTTGCGACAACCCGTCGCAGGGGCTATAGGCGCGCTCCCGGTCACGAAAACCGAAGCGAGCACAACGGTTGGAGCTTTTGTCTCCGCCCGCGCAGGCGGCATTGCCACCCTGTGTACGGCGCCGTTTTGGGGATTGGGATCGCGGATGTAGCTCAGCGGTAGAGCGCCGGATTTGGGTCCGGAGGTCGCAGGTTCGATTCCTGCCGTTTGCACCACGGATAGCTCAGTTTGGTAGAGCATCAGATTGTTAATCTGACTGTCGAAGGTTCGATTCCTTCTCCATTGGCCTTCCAAGCCAAGCACCATGCAGGTGTTATCTGAAAACGGTCCGGGGACTGGAATGCCGAAGATCTGACGCACGGCTCAAGCCTTCGGGTGCGGGCCGGACCTGAAGGGTCTGACGCCATCGGCTCGCGGCCAGGCCGCGGTGACGATCAAGGCGCAGCGTTGCCGGCAAGGGTGGCCTAGGCCTCCGGCGCCCGCTTCGCTGCCTCGCGATCCGCTCCCGAAGGCCCGCTGCGAATTGATGCCACCAGTCTCCGGATCATTCGTGTCCGGACCAGGAAGCAGAGAGACGACGTGAAACGAGAAACGAAAGGATGATCGACGCATGACGTGACGCCTCGCATGGGGCCATGCCCGACAGGAGTAATGACAATGACCATTCTCGATAAGGTTCTTGGACGCGAGCGCGTCCTCGTAAAGGAAAACGAACGTGCCATCACCCTCTACAAGGGGGAGATCAAGGCTGTGCTGCTGCCGGGTGAGCATTGGCTCGCCAACCGGCGCCAGAGCCTAGAGGTGTTCCGGCACGATCTGAAGAACCCGGAATTCGTTTCGGCGTACGAGAAGGCGTTGTTCGACAAGCTCCCGGATGTGGCCGCGCGTCATTTCACCGTCGTTCGCACCGGGCGCACGGACGTCGCAATCATCGAGCGTGACGGCAACCTCCACGCCGTTCTGGCGCCCGATCGCAAGCTCGTGCTGTGGACCGATGCCGGACCGTGGAATGTGACGGTGATCGACACCGCAGCCGATCTGACGATTGACCCGGCGGTCATGCGCCGGCTCGGCCAGAGCAGGAAGACGGAACTGATGTCCGTCCATCCGGTCGTCGACGGTCAGGCCGGACTGCTCTTCGTCGACGGCGCCCTTGTGCGCACGCTGACGGCGGGCGTGCATGGCTTCTGGAACGTTGGACGCATGGTGCAGATCAAGGTCGTCGACCTCAAGCGCCAGTCGCTCGATGTCGCCGGACAGGAAGTGCTGACCAAGGATCGCGTCACGATCCGCGTCAACATCGCCGCCGAATACCGGGTCGTCGACCCGGTCAAGGCGGTGAGCGCTGTGAAGGACTTCTCCGAAGCCCTCTACCGCGCCCTCCAGTATGCCTTCCGCAAGGCCCTAGGAGCGCTCACGCTCGATCAGATCCTCGAAAAGAAGGTGACGATCGACGAGGAGGCTGCCGGCAAGGTCCGTGCCGACATGGCCGAGATCGGGGTCGAGGTCAGCGATATCGCCCTCAAGGATGTCATCCTGCCGGGTGAGATGCGCGAGATCCTCAACCAGGTGGTGTCGGCCGAAAAGCAGGCCGAGGCCAACATCATCCGCCGCCGCGAGGAGACGAACGCCACGCGTTCCCTGCTCAACACGGCCAGGGTGATGGCCGAGAACCCGGTGATGCTGCGGTTGAAGGAGCTCGAGGCTCTGGAGACCATCGCCGGCAAGGTCGAGCGGTTGACCGTCCACAACGGAACGGCCGGGCTGCTCAACGACCTGGTCAAGCTCCGCGACAGCTGAGCTGACGAAACGTTAATGGGAAGGGCCGCCGGGCCACCGGCGGCCCCTTCTTGCGTTCGCGAAACGGCCATCCCATCTGTGCCCGGCGTATCAGGCCTTTTCCTGCCGGGAAAAACCGATTAGACAGCGCCCAAACACATGCGGACAGATTCCGCCCGCAACCGAAGGAAAAGCCCTTGTCCACCACGTTCGACAAAGTCGCCAAGATCATCGCCGACACCAGCGAAATCGATATCGACACCATCACGCCTGAAAGCCACACCATTGACGATCTCGGCATCGACAGCCTCGACTTCCTCGACATCGTCTTTGCCATCGACAAGGAATTCGGCATCAAGGTACCGCTCGAAAAGTGGACCCAGGAAGTCAATGACGGCAAGGCTTCGACCGACGACTATTTCGTCATGAAGAACCTGTGCGCCAAGATCGACGCGCTGGTCGCGGCCAAGAACGCCTGATGTGGTCCAAGCCGCGCGACCTTGACGCGCCTTGCAGCCTGACCCACAACAGCCGCCCATGAGCCCCCACGACGTCGTCATCACTGGCATTGGCCTTGTCTCCTCGCTGGGAGAAGGACCGGATGCGCACTGGCAGAAGCTCGCCCAGCCGGGTCTGACCCCCGTGCTCGAAGCCGCGCGCTTCTCGCCCTACACCGTCCATCCCTTGCCGGAGATCGACTGGAACCTGCAGATCGTCAAGCGCGGCGACCAGCGGCAGATGGAAACCTGGCAGCGGCTCGGCACCTATGCCGCCGGCCTGGCGCTGGACGATGCCGGCATCAAGGGCAATGACGAGCTCTGCACGACCATGGACATGGTGGTGGCCGCCGGCGGCGGCGAGCGCGACGAAGCGGTCGACGCCGCCATTCTCGCCGCTTCGGAAAGCCGCAACGACCGCGACGTGCTGCTCAACGAGAAGCTGACCACGGAACTGCGCCCGACGCTGTTTCTAGCCCAGCTTTCCAACCTGCTCGCCGGCAACATCTCGATCGTCCACAAGGTGACCGGTTCCTCGCGCACCTTCATGGGTGAGGAAGGGGCAGGCGTCGCCGCTGTAGAGACGGCTGCCGCGCGCATCCGCTCCGGCCAGTCGACGCATATACTGGTCGGCGGCGCCTTCCAGACCGAACATTCCGACATGCTGCTTGGCTACGAACTGGCCGGCTATCTGCACCGCGGCGCCTGGAAGCCGGTCTGGCAAAGGCAAGGCGCCGAGGGCGGCGGCGTGGTGACCGGATCCGGCGGCGCCTTCCTGGTGCTGGAACAGCGTGAACACGCGACAAACCGCGGGCGAAAAATCTATGCCGAACTCGGCCCGGTTGTTTCAGGGCGCGCCAAGCGCCGGCAGGGCGAACTCGACGCCAGCATTGCCGCGCTGCTCAAGCAGGCCGCATTGCCGAACGGCGAATTGCTCGCCATCTCCGGCGCTTCAGGCGCGCATGCCGCGACCGCAGCCGAGAAATCGGCGCTCGATGCCAATCCGACGATATCAGCGCGCGGTTTCTCGACGCTAACCGGCCATATGAAGGAAGCGCAGTTTCCCTTTGCCGTGGCGCTGGCGGCGCTGGCCGTCGACCGTAAGGCCGCCTACCCCGCCTTCGATGCCGCTGCCGAGAAGCCATTTAAAGGCGTTCCGAAGACGGTGCTTGCAACGGCGATCGGCTATCACCAATTCGAGGGCTTGGCGCTGGTCAACGCTGCCGACTGAGGTTCAAGAAAAAATGGCCAATCTGAACGATCATATGGGCAGGCCGATCGTCGCCGTCACCGGCATCGGTGTGGTGACCTCGCTCGGCGTCGGCAAGACCGACAATTGGGCGGCACTGACCTCCGGCAAGTCCGGCATCCATCCGATCACACGCTTTCCGGTCGATCATCTGAACACGCGCATCTCGGGCATGGTCGACTTTCTGCCGTCCAGTTCCAAGGGAGCCAGCCTCCTGACCTACGAACTGGCCGAGACCGCCGCGCGCGAAGCGGTCGCGGAATCCGGTCTTGATTCCGGCGATTTCGGCGGACCGCTGTTCCTCGCCTCACCGCCGGTCGAACTCGACTGGAGCGAACGATTTTCGCTCTACAATTCTGACAGCCAGGATGCCGGCGCCGAAAGGCTGCTGCGGGTGGCGCGCGGACTGAAGGAATTCGACATCTTCGAAACCACCCAGTTCGGGTCGATCGCCGACCGGCTTGCCGACGCCTTCGGCACACGGGGCCTGCCGATCACGCTATCGACGGCTTGCGCCTCGGGCGCCACGGCCATCCAGCTCGGCGTCGAGGCGATCCGCCGCGGCGAATGCGACCGGGCGCTGGCGATTGGCGCCGATGGCTCGGCGACCGCCGAGGCGCTGATCCGCTTCTCGCTGCTGTCGGCGCTGTCGACCCACAACGACATCCCGGAGAAGGCATCCAAGCCGTTCTCCAAGGACCGTGACGGATTCGTGCTGGCCGAGGGCTCGGGTGCGCTTGTGCTGGAATCGCTGGAAGCGGCTCTTGCCCGTGGCGCGACCATCCTCGGCATCCTGCGCGGCTGCGGCGAAAAAGCCGACGATTTCCACCGCACCCGCTCCAAGCCCGACGGTTCGCCGGCGATCGCCGCGGTTCGCGCCGCCCTTGCCGATGCCGGTTTGAGCAAAGACGAGATCGACTACGTCAACGCCCATGGCACGTCGACGCCTGAAAACGACAAGATGGAGCATCTGTCGCTGTCGACCGTGTTCGGCGATCGGATCGGCTCGATGCCGGTCTCGTCGAACAAGTCGATGATCGGCCATACGCTATCGGCGGCAGGTGCCGTCGAAGCGGCGTTTTCGCTGATGACCATGCGCGAAAGCGTCATCCCGCCGACCATCAACTACGACAATCCCGATCCGGCGATCGTGCTCGACGTGGTGCCCAACAAGAAGCGCAACGCCGAGGTTGGCACCGTCTTGTCGAACTCCTTCGGCTTCGGCGGCCAGAACACTTGCCTTGTCATGGCGCGGGAACCGGTCTAAGCGACCTCTTTCCGCCAATCAGAACCGACAGGCTCAATGCGCGCATTGCAACTTATCGAGGATCGCCGTCTTGAGACGGTGGACCTGCCGTCTCCCCCACCGCCTTCGCTCGGCGAAGTCACGCTGCGCATCAAGGCGGTGGCGCTGAACCACATAGATGTCTGGGGCTGGCGCGGCATGGCTTTCGCCAAGCGCAAGCTGCCGCTCGTCGTCGGTGCCGAAGCTTCGGGCGAGGTCGAAGCCGTCGGCCCCGGTGTTTCCAATCTCCTTCCCGGGCAATTGGTGTCGATTTATGGCGCCCGCACCTGCGGACTCTGCCGCGCCTGCCGCGAAGGCCGCGACAATCTCTGCGAGCATGTCTCCGGCGTTCATGGCTTCCATCTCGACGGCTTTGCGCAGGAGAAAATCAACCTGCCGGCGCGCCTGCTGGTGCCGGCCCCGCCCGGCGTGACCGACATTGGCGCGGCTGTCGCGCCGGTTACCTTCGGCACCGTCGAGCACATGCTGTTCGACAATGCCAGGCTGCAGCCCGGCGAGACCATTCTCGTCCATGCCGGCGGCTCCGGCATCGGCTCGGCAGCCATCCAACTGGCGAAGAAGATGGGCTGCACGGTGATCACCACCGTCGGCTCGAACGACAAGATCGACAAGGCCAAGGCTCTAGGCGCCGACCATGTCATCAACTACCGCGACGACCGCTTCGAAGGCGTCGTGCGCAAGCTGACCAAGAAGAAGGGCGTCGACGTCGTGTTCGAGCATGTCGGCGCAGACACTTTTGCCGCCTCGATGCTGTGCCTGAAGCGCGGCGGACGCCTGGTGACCTGCGGCTCGACTTCCGGCGTGTCGACGCAGATCAACCTGATGCAGCTGTTCCAGCAGCAGCTGAAGCTGCTCGGCTCCTTCGGCTGCCGCATGGAAAACATGGCCAACGCCATGCAGAAGATGGCGGCGGGTCTCGTCGCGCCGGTCATCGACACCGAAGTCGGCTTCGGCGATATCGACGCCGCGCTGAAGCGCATGGAAGGTCGCGACGTGTTCGGCAAGATCATCCTGCGCGTCGGCTAGAACCTTGAACAAACTCTTCAAGAAAACCCGCCGGGACCTGGGGTTTCGCTACGGCCGGCGGCTTCGCCAGATGGAGCATTGGCTGGTCGCGCGTGTCGCGATGACGATCATCTCCTTGCTGCGCCTGCTGCCGGCCGACAAGGCGCTCAATTTCGCCGATCGCGTCGCCCGCCGCATCGGGCCGCTGGTCGGGCGCCACCGTGTCGCAACCGGCAATCTGCGCCTCGCCTACCCCGAAAAGAGCGACGCCGAGATCGAAGCCATCGCCTCCGACATGTGGGGCAACATGGCTCGCCTTGCCGCCGAGTATATCTTCCTCGACGTTCTTTTCGACTACGATCCGAAAGCCACGAAGCCTGGCCGGGTCGAGGTTGGCGGCGCCGATCATTTCCTGCAAATCGCCGGCGAGCAGAAGCCGCATATCCTGTTCACCGGCCATCTCGGCAATTTCGAACTGCTGCCGGTGGCGGCAGCCACCTTCGGCATGAAGATAACCGCGCTGTTTCGTCCGCCCAACAATCCCTATCTGGCCGACTACATCCTCTCGACGCGCCGTTCGACCATGGGCGCCTTGTTGCCCTCTGCGACCGGCGCTTCATTCGCGCTTGCCGCCATTCTGGAAAACGGCGGCAATATCGGCGTGCTGGTCGACCAGAAATTCTCGAGTGGGCTGGAGACGACCTTTTTCGGCCGTCCATGCCAGAGCAATCCGGTGCTTGGCATGCTGGCCCGCCACTATGACTGCGACGTCTATCCCGCGCGCTGCGTGCGGCTGCCGGGCAACCGTTTCCGTCTGGAGATCGAGGACAAGCTGACTTTGCCGCGCACCGAGGCCGGCAGCGTCGATGTTCCGGCCACCACCCAGCTTCTCGCCGACGTGGTCGAGCGCTGGGTGCGCGAGGATCCCGGCCAGTGGATGTGGTTCCACAAGAGGTGGGAGATCAGCGGCCGCCGACGCAGTCGGCGCGGGCAGGCAAAGGAAGCCGCCAGCCAGTAGCGAAGCCTTCGCGTCGCAACATTGCCTGCACCGCTGCCGGGCCTGTCCGCCATGGCAGGCAAAAAAACAAAAGCCGCGGAGATTGCTCTCCGCGGTTCCAGTCTAATCCGTGTCCGTTTTGGCCCGTTGGAAGCTGCTAGAACAATGGGAGAATAATGTTTGGCCGATTGGTATCCATCGTGGCGCCGTTGCGATCTTCGTCGAGCAGCGTGTCCGAACCGAAACTTGCCCGCAGGCCAATTACATATTTGTGAACGTTTATGCTTCCGCCGCCTATGCCGCCGCCTGCGGAGATGTGGTCCAGCTGATAGCGGCCGAACAGCGAGATGGGCGTGCCGGAGAATCGGTACATGGCCTGCAGCGCGCCGGTGACGGTGTCGAGATGGCCGCCAAATCCCGAGAGCCGGGCAAAACCGAGTTCGCCGTCAAAGCGAAGATTGTCCTGGGCGAAATAGCGCACTACGCCCCGGCCACCCCAATTGTCGAAATGCCCGGATTCGCCTGAGGCCCGAAGCTGACCGTAATAAACCTGGCCATAGAGGGTGACATTGCCCATGTACACCTGGGCCTCGGGTCCGACCGCGAAGCTGTAGAGGTTCGGGCCGCCGCCGAAGTCGTCGCCATAGCCGGTGATCGACGCAAAGCCGCCAAGCGCATAGGCGCTCGGATCGCGCCAGTAGCCGTGAACAGCACCGCCGTAGCCGTAGATGTTGATGTCCTCGATCCAAAGCGAATCGACGAACGCGTCAGTCTGGACGTTCCAGCTGGAATCGATCGGGAAATTGACGCGGCCCACGCCGCCGGCGGTCGTTGCCGTTTCGTGACCACCTTCGGCCGACAGATAAATCCCACCGAGATAGGCCTCAACGTAGCCGGAAATATGCGGCTGGGTGATAGCGGGATCCATGACGATCGGAGCGACGGCATCGGCGGCGAAGGCCGATGTGGCTGTTGCAGCAAGCGCCGCGCCAAGAAGAAGTCGATACATCACAGAGCCCCCTCGTGTTTGCCTGTTCGGCATCTACCATTACTGTCCACTGATGCAAGCATAAGTAGCGCCAAACCTGACGCATGGACCAAGTCCGTTGGCCAATGCGATATTCCTGCAACATTTCGCGTCAGAGTTGTTTGAAACCACACAACCAGCCGCATGCTACAGACGAAGGTGAAACACCGGCGTCCGATAAGATCGACTGTCTTGTCGCCGAGTTAGTTGGTAACGACGATCCGCGTGTTGCCGAAGCCGACTTCGCGTACCATCGAATAGAAGGTTGCCGCGTTGGCGGTGTGCAGCCGCACGCAGCCATGCGAGGCCGGACGCCCAAGCTGCCTGACCGCACCCGTGCCGTGGATGGCGTAGCCGCCGTGGAAGAACACCGAATAAGGCATCGGCGACATATGGTACTTTTTCGAATACCACATTTTCGCCGTGCGTTGCGGCCGGTAGGTGCCGCGTGGCGTGAAATAGCCAGGACGAGCAGTAGAGACTGTCCATCGGTAGATCGACATTCCATATCTGACAGTCATCGTCTGCGACGACACGTCGATACTCGCTTCCAACATGGCCGCGTAACTTGCGGTCGGCGCACCAAACAGCGCGGTTGCCAGCATCACTGCTGCTACTAGAATGGACTTCTTCATGCGATCAAACCCCTTTGATGCCCTTTGCCTGCCCAGCTTCACGCCGTATTTCATTTTTTTAAAGACAGGTGAATGAAGTAACACACACTCATTGACAAATTCGCCAATCCAAAGCAGCGAATTTGAACGATTTTCCCGCCATAGTTGCTACAGCGACACGCAATATCGACCGGGTGGCAGGCTTGCAAAACCACCCCTTTGCCTGCTCAAATCGCCGGATGAACGAACGACTTTTCAAAGCAGTCGACGATCGCGTCGATGATCTGGTTACGCTGACTGCCGAGCTGATCCGCTTTCCGACCATCAACCCACCCGGCGAGGCCTATCGGCCCTGCGCCGAATATGTCGGCGCGCGACTGAAGAAGCGCGGCTTCGAAATCGAATTCATCCGCGCCGAAGGCACGCCCGGCGACAGCGACCGCTATCCGCGCGTCAATGTCGTCGCCCGCTTCGACGGCCGCTCGCCCGGCGCCTGCGTCCATTTCAACTCGCACATCGACGTCGTCGAAGCCGGCGACGGTTGGACGGTCGATCCCTTCGCCGGCATCGTCAGGGACGGCAAGGTCTATGGTCGCGGCGCCTGCGACATGAAGGGTGGCCTGGCCGCCTCGATCATTGCCGCCGAAGCCTTCATGGAAGTCTTTCCGGACTTTCCCGGCGCCATCGAAATATCGGGTACGGTCGACGAGGAGTCCGGCGGCTTCGGCGGCGTCGCCCATCTGGCCGGGCTCGGCTATTTCTCAAAACCCAAGGTCGACCATGTCATCATCCCCGAGCCTTTGAACAAGGACCGTATCTGCCTTGGTCACCGCGGCGTCTGGTGGGCGGAGATCGAGACCAAGGGCGAGATCGCGCATGGCTCGATGCCCTTCCTCGGCGACAATGCGGTGCGCCACATGGGTGCCGTGCTGCAGGCCTTCGAGGATGAGCTGTTTCCCGCCCTCGACCGCAAGATGACCCGCATGCCGGTCGTGCCCGAAGGGGCAAAGCGCTCGACCATGAACATCAACTCGATCCATGGCGGCCAGACCGAGGATTTCCGGCCCGGCCTGCCCTCGCCCAACGTGCCCGATTCCTGCCGGCTGACCATCGACCGCCGCTTCCTGCTGGAAGAGGATCTGGGCGCCGTCAAAAGCGAAGTGACCGATATCCTCGAGCGGCTGAAGCGCGAGCGCAAAAAATTCAACTACGAGATCCGCGACCTGATGGAGGTGCTGCCGCTGATGACCGAACGCGACGCGCCGGTGGTCAAGGCGGTGGCGCAAGGCATCATGGCGATCTTCGACCGCGAACCCGACTATGTCATTTCGCCGGGCACCTACGACCAGAAGCACATTGCCCGCATCGGCCACATCTACGACTGCATCGCCTACGGTCCGGGCATCCTCGACCTCGCCCACCGCCCCGACGAATGGGTCGGTATCTCGGACATGGTGGAATCGGCGAAGGTGATGGCGATCGGGCTCAACGTGCTGCTCAGGGGCGCCGGCCCCGGCGGCACGCTTTGATTGGCCAGGCCTACAGTTTGAGAAAAACATTCCCCCCGACAGGCCCGCGCAGCATGAAACGCGATTTACTATGGCTGAAAATCACGCTTCTATCCCCCTGGTTTTGAGCACATTGGGTTTTGAGCACATTGGGAGTTGCACGATGAAATTGTGGAAAACCATTCTCGCTGCTGCAGCACTGGCGCTGGCCACCGGCACCTCGGCTTTTGCCGCGCGGACCGACCTGGTCATCGGCATTCCGCTCGAACCGCCGCATCTCGATCCGACCGCCGGTGCCGCGGCGGCGATCGACGAGGTGCTCTACGCCAACGTGTTCGAGGGCCTGACGCGTATCGGTCCGAATGGCGAGGTGCTGCCGGATCTGGCCGAGAGCTGGACCATTTCCGATGACGGCAAGACCTACACTTTCAAGCTCCACACCGGTGTGAAATTCCATGACGGCACCGACTTCAATGCCGACGATGTGAAATTCTCGCTCGACCGCGCCCGCGCCGACAATTCCGTCAACGCGCAAAAGGGTCTGTTCGCGGCAATCGACAAGGTCGACGTGGTCGATCCGGCGACAGTGAAAGTCACGCTGAAGAACCCGCAAGGCTCCTTCCTCTACAATATGGGCTGGGGCGACGCGGTCATTGTCGCGCCCGAGACGGCCGAGACCAACAAGGAAAAGCCGATCGGTACCGGTCCGTTCAAATTCCAGAGCTGGGCCAAGGGCTCGTCGATCACGCTGGTGAAATCCGACAATTACTGGGGCGCGCCTGTTTCTCTCGACAAGGCCGAGTTCCGCATCGTGCCTGATGCCGCTGCTGCCGTACCGGCGCTGCTTTCGGGCGATATCCAGGCTTTCCCGTTCTTCGATCCCGACAGCGTCGCGCAGGTCAAGGATGACCCGCGCTTCAAGGTGGTGATCGGCGCCACCGAGGGCGAAACCATCCTCTCGATCAACAACAAGAAGCCGCCCTTCGACAAGCTGCAGGTCAGACAGGCGATCTCCTACGCGCTCGATCGCAAGGCGATCATCGACGGCGCCTCGGCCGGCCTCGGCGTGCCGATCGGCTCGCACATGTCGCCCGCCAGCAAGGATTATGTCGACCTCACCGGCCGCTATCCGCACGACGTGGCGAAAGCCAAGGAACTGCTGAAGGAGGCGGGCCTGGAAAATGGCTTCAAGGCGACGCTGAAGCTGCCGCCGCCCTCTTATGCCAGGCTCGGCGGCGAGATCATCGCCTCGCAGCTTCGTGACGTCGGCATCGACCTGGAGATCATTCCGGTCGAATGGGCGCAGTGGCTGGATCAGGTGTTCACCAAGAAGGATTACGACCTGACCATCGTCTCCCACACCGAGCCCAACGACATCGATATCTATTCGCGCAAGGACTATTATTTCAACTACGACAATCCGGCCTTCGACAAGATCATCGCCGACCTCAACTTCACCTCCGACGAGGCCAAGCGCAAAGAGCTGCTGGGGCAGGCGCAGAAAATCCTGGCGGACGATGCCGTGGTCGGCTTCCTCTACGAACTGCCGAAAGTCGGCGTCTGGGACGCCAAGCTGCAGGGTCTGTGGGAGAACGCACCGATCCAGGCCAACGACCTGACCAAGGTGAAGTGGAGCGAGTGAGGCTTACTCGGTTTCGTCATCCTAGGGCGAAGCAGCGAGCGCAGCGAACTGCGTAGACCCTAGGATCCATTCCGTGACTTACTAGCGCCCCTGCGGTGCAGAATCTGGGAGACATAGCTGTGGGGACAGAGAGAGGCGACGCTGGTTTTGGACCGTCGCGCTCTTTGACCTCCGTCACGGCATGGATCCCGGGGTCTCCGCAACGTCGCTTCGCTCCTGCTTCGCCCCAGGATGACGATGCTACTGTTGTCCTGCGCCGATGACCACCTACCTCCTCAAACGTCTCATCATCGCCGTGCTCACGCTGGTGCTGGCTTCGATGGTGGTCTTCGCCGTGCTGGAGATCATTCCCGGCGATCCGGCGCGGCTGATGCTGGGCCTGAACGCCAGCGCCGACCAGGTCGAGTTGCTGCGCAACCAGATGGGCCTCAACGCGCCGCTTGCCCTGCGCTATTTGCATTGGGCCGGCGGCTTGCTCAGCCTGGATTTCGGCCGCTCCTACACCTATTCGGTGCCGGTCATCGACCTCGTTCGCGAGCGCATTGTCGTCTCGCTGCCGCTGGCGCTAATCGCGCTCGCTCTCTCCACGGTGATTGCCATACCGGTCGGGCTGTTCTCTGCCAGCCGGCGTGGGCGGGCCGGCGACACGATTGCAATGGGCGCTGCCCAGCTTGGCGTCGCCGTACCGAACTTCTGGTTCGCGCTGATGCTGATCTACCTGTTTGCCGTCTGGCTTCGGCTGGTGCCGGCCGGCGGCTTTCCCGGCTGGAGCGCCGGTGTGTGGCCGGCACTGAAATCGCTGTTGCTGCCGGCGGTGGGGCTTGCCTTGCCGCAAGCGGCGATCCTGGCCCGCGTTACCCGTTCGGCGCTGATAGAAGTGCTGAACGAGGATTATATCCGCACCGCCCGCGCCAAGGGCCTGCCCTATCGCAATGTGCTTTGGCGGCACGCGCTGCGCAACGCCATGATCCCGGTACTGACCATTCTGGGCCTGCAATTCGCTTTCCTGCTTGCCGGCACCATCATCATCGAGAATGTCTTCTACCTGCCCGGCCTTGGTCGGCTGGTGTTCCAGGCGATCACCCAGCGCGACCTGATCGTCGTCGAAAGCGTCGTCATGCTGCTGGTCGCCGCCGTCATCGCCGTCAACCTCGCGGTCGATCTCTCCTATGCGGTCATCGATCCGCGCCTGAGAAGCCGGCAATGACGCTTCGCTTCGACATTCCCGAGGAGAATCTTGCCGGCATTCTGGCCAAGGCATTCAAGAACCGCTCGTTCCTCGCCGGCTTCATCATCACCGCCTTTGTGGCGGCGATCGCGGTCCTCTCCTACGTCTGGACACCCGACGACGTCACCAAACTGGTCATATCGGACAAGACCCAGGCGCCCTCGCTGGTGCATTGGTTCGGTACCGATCATTTTGGCCGCGATATCCTGTCGATGATCATGGTCGGCGCTCGCAACTCGATCGCCGTGGCGCTGGTCGCCGTCGGCATCGGCATGGGTGTAGGCGTGCCGCTCGGCGCCTTTGCCGCGGCACGTGGCGGCCTCGTCGACGAAGCGGTGATGCGGTTGAACGACCTCGTCTTCGCCTTCCCTGCGCTTCTCTCGGCAATTATGATCACCGCCATCTTCGGGCCTGGTGCGGTCAACGCCATCATCGCCATCGGCATCTTCAACATTCCGGTATTTGCGCGTGTCGCCCGCGCCGGCGCGCTGGCGATCTGGCCGCGCGAATTCATCCTCGCGGCGCGTGCCGCCGGCAAGAGCACGACGCTGATCACCATCGAACATGTGCTGCCCAACATCGCCACGCTGCTTCTGGTGCAAGGCACCATCCAGTTTGCGCTCGGCATCCTGGCGGAAGCCGGGTTGTCCTATGTCGGCCTTGGTGCTCAGCCGCCGATGCCGAGCTGGGGCCGCATGCTGTTCGACGCGCAGACCCGCATGGTGGTGGCGCCATGGATGGCGATCTTTCCCGGCATGGCGATCGTCATCACCGTGCTTGGCCTGAACCTACTCGGCGACGGCATCGCCGACATTCTCGATCCAAAATCGCGGCGGCAGCGATGAGCCTGCTCGACATCGAGAACCTGTCGCTGACGATCGGCGACACACCGATCCTGAAGGGCATCGAGCTGTCCGTCGCGCCCGGCGAAGTGATGGGGCTGGTCGGCGAATCCGGCTCAGGCAAGTCGATGACGGCGCTGACGGTGATGCGGCTGCTGCCCTTCGCGGCACGCGCCACCGGGCGCGTCAGCTTCGACGGCATCGACATCCTGGCGGCGAGCGAAGACCAGATGTGCGCCTTGCGCGGCGACGACATCGGCATGGTGTTCCAGGAGCCGATGACGGCTCTGAACCCGGTCAAGACCATTGGCGAGCAGGTTGCCGAAGGCATACGCTGGCACACCAGGGCCAGCCGCGCCCATGCCGAGGAACGGGCGCGAAAAATGCTCGATCGGGTCGGCCTGCCCTCGGCAAAATTCCCGCTGTCACGCTATCCGCACGAGCTGTCCGGCGGCCAGCGCCAGCGCGTCGTCATCGCCATTGCCTGTGCGCTGAAACCCAAGCTGCTGATCGCCGACGAACCGACCACGGCGCTCGACGTGGTGCTGCAGGCGCAGATCCTCGACCTTTTGCGCGACCTGGTCGCGGAAAGCCGCATGGGCCTGCTGCTGATCTCGCACGACCTCGCTGTCGTGACCGAGATGGCGGACCGCATCACCATTCTGCGCAATGGCGAGGTGATGGAGGCCGGCGACACCGCGCGCACGCTGTCCGAACAACTGCATCCCTACACGCGCCAGCTGGCGCAAGCGTCGATGCATGTGCCGGCGCGCCCCAGAACGCACGATTCTGGCCAGGGCAAGCCTCTGCTTCAGGTCGAAAGCGTGACCCGCGATTATCCGGGGCGGCGCACCTCCCTGTTCAAGCACGCGGTTCCGATCCGCGCCGTCGACGATGTGTCTTTCTCGATGGGGCCGGGCCAGTCGGTGGCGCTTGTGGGACGCTCCGGTTGCGGCAAGTCAACACTTGCCCGCATGATCCTGGCGCTGGACCGATCGACGTCGGGGACAATACGGTTTCGCGGCGAGACCACCACCGGCAAGGGCGAAGCCGAGCTGAAGCCCGTCAGGCGCGACATGCAGGTGGTCTTCCAGGACCCCTATGGCTCTTTCGACCCGCGCCAGAAGGTCGAAAAGCTGGTGGCCGAACCGCTGCATGTGCTGGAGAAGAAGCCAGCGCCCGGCGAGCGGCGCGAAATGGTGGCCCATGCGTTGCATGAGGTCGGCCTCAGCCCACGCGACATGGACAAATATCCGCATGAGTTTTCAGGTGGCCAGCGCCAGCGGCTGTCGATTGCCCGCGCCATCATCACCCGGCCGAAACTGGTGGTCGCCGACGAGCCGGTCTCGGCGCTCGACGTCTCGATCCGCGCCCAGATCCTCGACCTGTTCGCCGAGCTCAATCAGAAACTCGGCATCGCCTATCTGTTCATCACTCACGATCTGACCGTCGCCCGCGCCATCACCGACGAGGTGCTGGTGATGCATGACGGCAAGATCGTCGAGCGCGGCAGGACCAACGAGGTGCTCGACCACCCGCAATCCGAGGCCGCCAAGGCGCTGGTCACGGCTGCCCCCGATTTGCACCGCGCGATCGCACGCCGGATGCAAGAGCAAGGGTGAGCGACCGGTTCGCGTAGCGAAGCAGCTGGGACCCAGCCGGGCGGCCCTGCCCCTATTCCTCCGGCTTCACCACATCGACCGGGCTGATGTCGAGCAGGTCGAGCGTACGGCGCAACAGCCGCACCTCGCTCTCGGCAAGGTGCGAATCGGCCTTGGCGATCTCGGCCATATGGCGGGCGAGCAGCTTGCGCCTTTCGATGTCGAGGTCACGGAATTGCGCGATGGCTTGCGAGCCGTTGGTCTCGTAGCCGAACTCGTTGAGATACTCGATGACGCTGTCGATGCTGGCTTCCGGAATGCCGAAGGCTTCCTTGCAGATGCGCCTGAAGGCGACCATTTCGCTCTCCGAGACCGAACCGTCGGCCAGGATCATGCGAAACAGCATCAGCAGTTCCGCCGACAGCACCGGATCGTCGGCAACCTTGCGCACGCCGGGGTCGCCCTCGAAGATCGAACGTATCTGGTCGAGCAATGCCATCGCCATCAATCCCTTTTCGAATCGTCCATAGGTAGCGCGGAATCGGCCTTGCGCAAACTGGGTGGTCGTGGTCGAACCCGCTGCACCGTTTTCCCGCCCGAACGCATCCCGAAATCCGATGTTCGACCTCGCCACCCAGACCGTCGCCATGCTCGCCTTCGCCGGCTTTGCCGCCGGCTTCGTCGATTCAATCGCCGGCGGTGGCGGCCTGATCACCATTCCAGCGCTGCTTCTCGCCGGGTTTTCGCCGGTCGCGACACTGGGAACCAACAAGCTGCAGGGCATGTTCGGCTCCGGCTCGGCGACCATCCACTACGCCTCGAAAGGCCATGTCGACCTTCGCCGGCAGCTTCCCTCGGCGCTGCTGGCGCTTGCCGGCAGTGCTGCCGGTGCCTTGCTGGCGACCATCGTGCCGGGCGATTTCTTGCGGGCGCTCCTGCCGCTGCTGCTGATTGCCATTGCGCTCTATTTCGCCCTCAAACCCAACATGGACGACGTCGACCGCGCGGAGCGCCTGTCGCCGTTCGTGTTCGGGCTGACGGTCGCGCCTTTGGTCGGCTTCTATGACGGTCTGTTCGGACCGGGCGCGGGCTCCTTCTACATGCTGGCCTTCGTCACCCTTGCCGGCTATGGCGTGCTGAAGGCAACCGCACACACCAAGCTGCTCAATTTCGCCTCCAACATCGGCGGCTTCATCGTTTTCGCTTCTGTCGGCGTCGTCTACTGGAAGATCGGCCTGATGATGGGTGTCGCCCAGTTCCTTGGCGCCCGCGTCGGCGCCAGCCTTGCCATCCGCATCGGCGCCAGGCTGATCAAGCCACTGCTGGTGATCGTGTGCCTGGCGCTGGCGATCAAGCTGCTGGCGGACCCCGCCAACCCGTTGCGCCAGCTGATTGGTGTATAATCACGCGCCTGATACAATGTAACGGTACGAATCATGTTGAGGAGGACCACACATGAATCTCAGTGCACCTACGCAAATCATTTTTATTATTTCCCTTGTCATCGCCATCATCGGTATTCTCGCCGCGCTTGGCGTTCTTGCGTTCATTCCCCTCGCATCGGTGTGGATTGTTCTCATCGCCTACATCGTGCTGGCCGCCGGCTGCATGATGCGCGGCGCCTAAACATCTCAGGCAACTCGGAGCGCCCGGCCACAAGCCGGGCGCTTTTGATTCTGGTGCATGGTCTGCTAGGTTCGTCCCGGACATGAGGAACGGCCAATGCCGGTCGAGACAGAGCGTCACGAGGACCAGGACCGACCGGTCGCCGATCGGTTCGAGATGGTGCGGCGCGCACCCGGCGATCGGCTCCAGGGTGCGGTGACGGACATATGCGGCTATCGCGAAACGGCGCCTGGCCATTTCCGCAACGTCGAATACGCCTCGCTGACCGTGCCGCTGGTCATCAGCTTCGCCGAACCTTTTTCCATCGGCCTCGGCAAGGACCCCGGCGACAATGACCGCTTCGCCAGTTTCGCCGCCGGCCTCTATGCCGGGCCGGTGGTGATCGAATCCTTCGGCGGCGCCTGCTGCATCCAGATCAATTTTACCCCGCTTGGCGCCCGCCGGTTCTTCGGCCAGCCGATGAGCGAATTGACGGACAGCATGGTTGGCCTCGACGATGTGCTCGGCCTTGAAGGCATCGCGTTGCGCGATAAGCTCGGCAATGCGCGGGACTGGAACACGCGCTTTGCCATCGCCGAAACCTTCGTCGCCAACCGGTTGACCGAGGCCCGCGAAACGCAAGCCGAAATCGCCTGGGCCTATGACAGGATCACCGCTTCGGGCGGCCGCATTCGCATTGCATCGCTTTCCGACAGATTGGGCTGGAGCCGCAAGCATCTTGCCGGAAAATTCTCCGACGCGATCGGCGTCGGACCCAAGACGCTGTCGCGCATCGTCCGCTTCAACCGCGCGCTTGGGCTGTCGCGACAGGGCGAGAACGATTGGGCCGACATCGCCGCCAACTGCGGCTATGCCGACCAGGCGCATCTGGTGCGCGAGTTCCGCGACCTTGCCGGCCGGACGCCGACCGCGCTTGCCGTCCAGGCATAATGGCGCCTTGCCGAGGTAACATTTCTTCAAGACCCCGGAACCGCCTTCGCCCAGATTGGGGTATCGACCAACCCAACCGAAGGAGATCGTCATGCCCACAACCACTGAACCGCCCCGGCTTTACCCAACGCTGCGCTACAGGAACGCGGCAAGAATGATCGACTGGCTGTGCGAGGCCTTCGGCTTCAGCGTCCGTGCCCGCTACGGCGAAGGCGATGTCGTGCATCATGCCGAACTGACCTTCGGCTCGTCGATGATCATGCTGGGCACGGCGCGCGACGACAAGTTTGGCCAGATGGTCGGCGCGCCGGGCTCTGGTGGCGGCAGGGCCATCTACGTCGCCGTCACTGACGCCGACGCCACCTATCTCAGCGCCAAAAAGGCCGGCGCCGAAATCCTCGAAGAACTCGTCGACCGCGACTATGGCAGCCGTGAATTCATCTGCCGCGACCCGGAAGGCAATGTCTGGTCGTTCGGCACTTATTGGCCAAAGGCGGGCGAGAAGGCCTGAACCGGCAGCGCTGGGGGGTTCGAGATTGGCCGAAGCGCCCCCACCTTCGTCATCCTAGGGTGAAGCAGTCGCGAAGCGACGTCGCGGAGACCCTAGGATCCATGCCGTGACCTTTGTCGAAGGATGCAGCGGAGCAGAATTCTGAACCGTTGCAACGCCTTAACCTCGCGGCATGGATCCTCGGGTCTGCGCTGCGTCGCTTCGCTCCTTGCTCCGCCCGTGGATGACGAAACGATAGGCGGCTCTACCTCGCCAGCCCAAAAATCGCGTCACAGTCGAGATGGGTCTCCAGCTCGGCTGCGACCTCGTCCAGCGCCCGTTCGACCTCGGCGCGGTAGTCGATGCCGCCGCCTTTGACGCCGAGGTTTTCCAGGAACCGGGCGCGAAAGGCGTCGGCTGAGAACAGGCCGTGCAGATAGGTGCCAGACACCTTGCCGTCGGCGGAAATGGCGCCATCGTCCACGCCGTTGATGACGGCTGACGGCCGAGCCATGTCCGCACCCGTGGTTCGGCCGAGATGGATCTCATAGCCCTGAAGCGGCAGATCGAACGGCACTGAGCGGGCGTTGACGTTGCGCACCGTCTTTTCCGGCTCCATCACTGTTTCGACGTCGAGCAGGCCAAGCCCCTCGGCCTCGGTGACGCTCCCCTCGATGCCGTCGGGGTCGCGCACGACTTTCCCCAGCATCTGGAAGCCACCGCAAATGCCGACGACGTGGCCGCCGCGTTTCCTGTGAGCGAGCAGATCGCGGTCCCAGCCATTCTCGCGAAATTTCAGGAGATCGCCGATCGTCGATTTTGAACCGGGAATGACCACCAGCCCGGCATCTTCAGGCAGGCGTTGACCGGGCGGCACGAACACCACTTCCACCTGCGGCTCGGCCTTGAGCGGATCGAGATCGTCGAAATTGGCGATGCGGCCAAGCATCGGCACCGCGACCTTCAGCGCCCGCTTCTCACCGGACACCAGCCGTTCGAGCACAACGGAATCCTCCGAAGGCAGCCGTGCCGCCGCCTTCAGCCACGGCACGACACCAAAGCAGCGCCAGCCGGTGAATTTCTCGATCGCCTTGAGGCCGTCATCGAACAGCGAGACATCGCCGCGGAACTTGTTGATGAGGTAGCCGGCGATCATGCGTCGATCCGCTTCCGGCAGGATCAGATGCGTACCGGCAACAGAGGCGATGACGCCGCCCCGGTCGATGTCACCGACCAGGATCACCGGCACGTTGGCGCGCGTCGCAAAGCCCATATTGGCGATGTCGCGGCTTCTCAAATTGATCTCGGCCGGCGATCCCGCACCCTCGACGATGACCAGATCGGCGCCCTCGCCGACCTTCGCCCAGGACTCCAGAACAGCGTCCATCAGCCGGCCCTTCAGCGCCTGATAGTCGCGCGCCCTTGCCTCGCCAAACACCTTGCCTTGCACCACCACCTGCGCGCCGATATCGGTCTGCGGCTTCAGCAGCACCGGGTTCATGTGGACGGTTGGCGTCACACCGCAGGCGATCGCCTGCAGCCATTGGGCACGGCCGATTTCGCCGCCGCCGGCATTGTTGTCACCCGGAATGTCGGCGACCGCCGCGTTGTTCGACATGTTCTGTGGCTTGAACGGCCGCACCTTTAGCCCACGCTTCTTGGCCGCACGGCAAAGACCCGCGACCAGAACCGTCTTGCCGACATCGGAGCCGGTGCCTTGCAGCATGATCGCCTTGGCCATCAGTCCTTGCCCTGCGAAACGGTTCCGGTGATCGTCGACTTCGCCGCCAGCGGTCCGCCGCGCCAGATGTAGAGCGCCAGCAGCGGCTCCTTGCCGGTGCGCATGGCGTGGTTCACATCAGACGCATGGTGGATCACCTCGCTTGCCTGGCGAACGCGAAACCCGCTCTCGCCCATGCGCCACTCGGTGCCGCCGGTCAGCGGGATGTAGATTTCCTCGGCGATGTGGTGATGGTCGGGATAGACGATGTCAGGTCCAAGGATCAGCAGGCCGGCCGCGACCTCGTCATTGACGAAGTGGCCGCGCGTGCCGAACACCTCCAGCCAGCCGTAATTGTCGATGAACGCCTTGCCGAAATCCGCCTCACTGTAGGTTTGGCCCCAGCGGAAATCATTGCGACGCTCCGCCAGCAGCCGCGCCAGCGGCCTGGCGCTCGCCGGCGCCAGTTCGACGATGCGGTCGAGTTGGTGAAGGCAGGCGAGCGGATGCGGGTCGAGCGGTCGGGCCTGCATGTCCCAGCCGATCCTGGCCACGGCATCGCACACCAGCCCGTCATCAAATATCGAGAGAAAGCTGCGGAAGCCTTCGAGCAGTTCATCGAAATTTGCCGTCACACCTTGCTCCGAGCATCCATTCGCGCACAGCCGCTCCCCAAATGGTCGGTCGAGTTGGCCGGGTTGCGCGGCGGCATCATTGGTCTAGATTGGTGCGCGCGCAAAGCCAAAAACAACAGGCCAGCAAGCCAACCCCCAGTTGGGGAAACACAGGGAGCACGCCATGGACGCCGCTGTCGATGCGAGCACCAGCCAGTTCGAACTCAACGAGGACCAGCGCGCCATCCAGGAGATGGCCGAGGCCTTCGCCGCCGATCGCGTCGCGCCCAACGCGCTCGAATGGGATCGCAACAAGCACTTTCCCGCCGATGTGATCCGTGAGACAGGCCCGCTCGGCCTTGGAGGAATTTATGTCCACGACGATGTCGGCGGCTCGGGGCTGGGCAGGCTCGACGCCGTTTTGATCTTCGAGGCGCTGTCGCGCGCCGATCCGGCGTTTTCATCCTTCATCTCGATCCACAACATGGCGGCGTCGATGATCGACCGCTTCGGCAGCGACGAGCAGCGCCAGCGCTTCCTGCCCAGGTTGACCTCGATGGAATGGCTAGCCAGCTATTGCCTGACGGAGCCCGGTTCCGGATCAGATGCTGCAGCATTGAAGACGCGCGCGGACAAGAGCGGCGGCGACTATCTGCTGAACGGCGCCAAGCAGTTCATCTCAGGCGCGGGAGACAGCGATCTCTATGTCGTCATGGCGCGCACCGGCGCCGACGGGCCGAAAGGGATTTCCACCTTTGTCGTGCCAAAGGATGCGCCCGGCCTGTCCTTCGGCGCCAACGAGCACAAGATGGGTTGGCACATGCAGTCGACCCGCCAGGTCATTTTCGAGGACTGCAAGGTGCCGGCCGAAAACCTTTTGTCGACGGAGGGTGCCGGCTTCGGCATTGCCATGGCCGGGCTCGACGGCGGCCGGCTGAACATCGCCGCCTGTTCGCTGGGCGGAGCACAGTCTGCGCTCGACAAGGCGCTGTCCTACACCGCCGAGCGCAAGGCATTCGGTTCCAAGATCAACCAGTTCCAGGCGTTGCAGTTCAAGCTTGCCGACATGGAGACGGAGTTGCAGGCGGCGCGCATTTTTCTCTACGCCGCGGCCTCCAAGCTCGATCGCAAGGCGCCGGATGCCGGGAAATGGTCGGCTATGGCCAAGCGCTTCGTCACCGACATCTGCTTCAACGTCGCCAATGACGCGCTGCAACTGCATGGCGGCTATGGCTATCTGCACGATTACGGCGTCGAGAAGCTGGTGCGGGACCTGCGCGTCCACCAGATCCTCGAAGGCACCAACGAGATCATGCGCGTCATCATCGCGCGTGCCTTGATCGGCCGCTGACGCTACCAAAATCGGGAGAATACAATGACGACCATTGCCTTCATCGGCCTCGGCAACATGGGCAACCCGATGGCCGCCAACCTGGTCAAGGCGGGGCATGCGGTGCATGGCTTCGACCTGATGCCAGAGAATTTGACCGTCGCTCGCGACCATGGCGTCGTCATCATGGCCAACGCGCTTGCCGCGGTGAAAGACGCCGATGTGGTGATCACCATGTTGCCGGCCGGCAAGCATGTTCTGTCAGTCTATGAGGACATCGCGCCCAAGGCAAAAAAAGGCGCGCTGTTCATCGATTCCTCGACCATCGACGTCGAATCGGCGCGAAAAGCCCACGCCATCGCCAACAGGAATGGCCTGCTGTCGATCGACGCGCCGGTTTCCGGCGGCACCGGCGGTGCCACCGCCGGCACGCTAACCTTCATGGCCGGCGGCTCGAAGGACGCCTTTGCCAAGGCAGAGCCAATCCTCAAGCCGATGGCCGGCCGCATCGTCCATTGCGGCGATGATGGCGCAGGACAGGCGGCAAAGATCTGCAACAACATGATCCTCGGGATTTCGATGATCGGCGTCGCCGAAGCCTTCGTTCTGGCGGAAAAGCTCGGCCTGTCGCATCAGGCGCTGTTCGACGTCGCCTCGACATCCTCGGGCCAATGCTGGTCACTGACCACCTACTGCCCGGTGCCCGGCCCCGTGCCGGCATCGCCCGCCAATCGAGACTACAAACCCGGCTTTGCCGCGGCACTCATGTTGAAGGATTTGAAGCTGTCGCAGGAAGCAGCACAAGGCGCCGGTGCGGTGACGCCATTGGGCGCAGAGGCCACGCAACTTTACGCGCTGTTCAATGCCCAGGGACATGCCGGCGCCGATTTTTCCGGCATCATTAATTTTCTGCGCGGTAACCCTGCGTAAGTTTCGAATTTTACAGCGATTTTGTCGATTTTTTTCAGCAAGAAAAATCGCAAATTCAGATTTGCTTAAGCTCTCAATAACCTGACGGTAACGATGTCCCTATAGAACGGATTTCGAGGCGGACATATCGCATCCGCCCGGCGCTCCGGATCAGGTCTCGCGTACCGGAGCCCGTAAGTTTCGCAGTGTTTTGTTAGCGAAACGCCATGCGTATCTGGCAAAGCCGCGTTCCCGATGGAGCGCGGTTTTTGCGTTTCCAGCCTGTAGATCAGGACTTTGTCGACAGCCGGCGAAAATTGGCTTTGACGGCACGGCTGGCCGGCTTCAGCGCCGCGCTGATCGAGCGCTCTGCTGCGACACCGCTGAACAGCGACGGCAGCCGGCCGGAAAAAAACTCCGGCCAGAAGCGCGTCGTCGATTGCAGCAGCGCCATTTGCGCGGCAAACGCGCCCTCCGTCATCGCCATGGTCTTTTCGTGCATCGCACGTGCGGTCTCGGGGCTCCAGCTTCGCCCATTTTGGGCATCGGCGGCCATCAGCGGCAAGCGCATCATCGCCACCAGGGGCGCCAGCATCAGGTCGTTTCCGATCGCGACCGCTTCCAGCGCCCGTTGGCTCTTGGTGGTTTTTGTCATGAAAATTGTCGCCCAGAAATGCTGCCGGTGTGGCCGGTCCCAGAACACTACGCGCGACGAGGGCTATTCGTTCCCTGATGGCACAACGAAAGGTGCATTAGAGGCCGGGCGTGCCGGTCGCGGCACGCCCGGCTCTGGTTTGGCTTATCGGCTGCGCAGATCCGCCAGCGCCAGGTCGAGCGCCTTGGCGATACGGTCGCACGCCATGTCGATCGTCTCGCGCGTCCAGATCAGCGGCGGCGACAAGATCATCGTGTCGCCGGTGGCGCGCAGCATCAGGCCCTGGCCAATCGCGTGGTCGCGAACGGTCACCGCCGCACTCCCCGAGGGCAGGAAGCGCTCCTTGGTCGCCTTATCCCTGACGATCTCGATCGCCCCCATTAGTCCGATCGAGCGCACCTCGCCGACCAGTTCGTGGCCGGCGATCCGCTCCTGCAACGCCTGGGCGAAATACGGACCGGTGTCGTTCTTGACCCGGTCGACCAGACCCTCTCGCTCTATGATCTCGAGGTTCTTCAGCGCCACCGCACAGGCCACCGGATGCCCGGCATAGGTATAGCCGTGATAGAACTCGCCACCCTTCTCGACCAGCGTCGCCGCGATGCGGTCGCCGACCAGCAGCGCCGACAGCGGCTGGTAGCCGGAGGTCAGCGCCTTGGCCGTGGTGATGGTGTCGGGCTCGATGTCGAAGGTCTGCGCGGCAAACCACTCGCCGGTCCGGCCATAGCCGGTGATGACCTCGTCCAGCATCAGCAGCACATCGTATTTGCGGCAGATGCGCTGCACTTCCGGCCAATAGCTCATCGGCGGTATTTTCACGCCGCCTGCCCCCATCACCGGCTCGCCGATGAAGGCGGCAACCTTGTCGGCGCCGGCTTCGAGAATGGCGTCCTCGACGGCCTTTGCCGCGCGCAAGCCGAAATCATGGTCGCTTTCGCCGGGTAGAGCCAGTTCGTACGCATAGGGCATCATCACATGGACGATGTTGGGCACTGCGCCGCCGAGCTGCTTGTGCATCAAATCCATGCCGCCGAGCGAGGTGCCGGCGATGGTCGAGCCGTGATAGCCCATCTTGCGCGAGATGATGCGGTTCTTCTCCGGCTTGCCTTCCAGTGCCCAGTAGTGCCGCACCAGCCGCAGCGCCGTGTCGTTGGCCTCCGAGCCGGAGGAACCATAAAACACCTGGTTGACGCCCTTGGGCGCCAGTTCCGCCAGCTTCTTGGACAACAGCACCGGTGTCGGCGTCGAGCATTTGAAGAAGGAGTTGTAGTAAGGCAGTTCCTTCATCTGGGCATAGGCCGCGTCGGCCAGTTCATCGCGGCCATAGCCGACATTGACGCACCAAAGCCCAGCCATGCCGTCGAGGATTTCGGTGCCGTCGGCATCGTAGATGAACGGCCCGTTGGCGTGGGTGATGATGCGCGAGCCGGCCTCGCGCAATTCCTTGTGGTCGGTGAACGGATGCAGATGATGCGCGGCGTCGATCTGCTGAAGCTGCTTCAGCGAGTAATTCTGATAAGTCATGATTTGACCTTCCTCTTTGAACCAATCCGGCACTTGCCGGGGCGGATTCTTCAGAGGCAGGCAGGAGGCGAATAGCCGATGCGGGCGCACAGCCGCAGAAGCTCGGCGCGCAGCGTGCGCGGCGACGGCGTCACCGCCACCCCAAATGCGCAGACCAATGTCAGTACTGGAGCCATGAAAGGCACCTTAGGCTGTCTGAAGCCTACAGTTCAAGTCGTACCGCTCAGCGCCCGCTGCAGGAAGACATACTTCATCGCCGCCTGTGCCGCCTGCGGCCGGCGATCACCGCGTCCGCCATGGCCGCCCTCGGTTTCCTCGAAGAACAGCGTCTTGTCATGACCGGCAGCCTGCAGGCGAGCCGCCATCTTGCGCGCGTGACCGGGATGAACGCGATCGTCGGCGGTAGACGTGGTCAGCAGCACCGGCGGATAGGCGGCATCGGCGGAGACGTGCTGATAGGGCGAATAGGCGGCAAGCCAGGCCGCCTCTTCCGGTTTCGACGGGTCGCCATACTCGGCCATCCAGGAGGCGCCGGGCGGCAGTTCGGTGTAGCGCAGCATGTCAAGCAACGGCACGTCGATAATCACGGCGCCGAACAGCTCCGGGTGCTGCGTCAGCGAAACGCCGGTCAGCAGGCCGCCATTGGAGCCGCCCTGGATGCCGAGCGTCGCCGGCGTGGCTATGCCGCGCTTGACCAGGTCCTGCGCCACGGCAGCGAAATCGTCGAAGGCATTTTGACGGTTGGCCTTGAGCGCCGCCTGGTGCCAGTTCGGACCGAACTCGCCGCCGCCGCGGATATTGGCCTGCACATAGGCATTGCCCTTCTCCAGCCACAGCCTGCCGCGCACGCCGGCATAGCCGGGCAAGAGCGGCACTTCGAAGCCGCCATAGCCGTAGAGCAGCGTCGGCACCGGACCGTCCTGGTCGCGCCGCCTGACGACGAAATACGGAATCTCGGTGCCGTCCTTCGAGCGCGCCTCGAACTGTTGAGAGATGAGAGGCGATGCGTCGAACCGCGCCGGCTGCGCCTTCACCGTCGTCAGCGTCTCGCCATTGTCGTCTGACCAAATGATCGAACTCGGCGTCAGGAAATCGGTGAAGGAGAAGGAAACGCTGGCGCCGAAATGCTCGGCATGGCTGATGCCGACATTGCCGTTTTCAGGCAGCGCCACCGGCTTCAGCGACCAGCCTCCATCATTGCGCTCGCAAACGACGACCTTGCCGCGCACATTGTCCATCAGATTGATGAACAGGCGGTCCTGCGTGCGCGTGATGCCGGCGATGGAGACGCGATGCGCCGGCTTGAGCAGGGTTTCGACAGGCCCGAACGCACCCGTTTCGATCCAGCGCCCGAAATCCAGCGAATAGAGGCCATCCGGTTGGCACGACGTGCCGTCCGGCGCCGTCCACGCGGTGCGCACGCCAAAGACAAGCTGACCTCTAAAGAGCGCTGTGTCGGTGGCGTCGTCCGGCAGCGGGATGCGGCGGTTTTCACCGGAGGCCAAGCGCAGGAAGCTGTGCGAAGCGAAGAAGTCGAGCGTTCGGGCCAGGAAGACATGCCGCTTATCGCCATCGAATTCGACGGCGCCACCGGCGGCGAGATCATCCTTCTGCGCCTCGAAGATCGGCGTCGCATCTTCCAGCCTGGTGCCGCGCGTCCACAGCTTGATCACGCGCGGATAGCCGGATTCCGTCTTGTCGGCCTCTTCGAATGCCGCCGAAACGATGACCGTGTCCTTGTCCAGCCAGGAAAAACCCGACTTCGAGGCGGGCGCGCGAAAGCCATCCTCGACAAACGACTTGGTCGCAATGTCGAATTCGCGCATCTCGCTGGCATCGCCACCATCCGGCGACATCGCCACCAGGCAAAGATTGAAGTCGGGGTAGAGACGGCTGGCGCCGCTGAACACCCACTTCACCCCCTCCTTGGCCGACAGCACGTCGAAGTCGATGATCGTTTCCCATTCCGGCTTCTCGGTCTTGTAGGAAGCGACGCCCGTGCGCCGCCACAGGCCGAGCACATTGGTCTTGTCCTGCCAGAAATTGTAGACATGGCCGTTAAGTGCGGCACCGACGGCGATGTTGTCTTCGGCCGTCATCAGGTCTAGCGCGGTTTCGAACGACGTCTGGTAGGACGGATCGCCCTGCAATTCGCCGACCGTCAGCTCGTTCTGACGATGCACCCAGTCGAGCGATTCCTTGCTGGTCCGATCCTCCAGCCAAAGGAACTTGTCCTCGGCGGCGGCTTCAGTCTGGCGTTTTGTCGTCGATTGGGTCACGCGTGGTCTCCAAGCTATTGTCTGGCGGCCCTGCCAACATCGCGTCGTAGGCGGCTTTATTCAAGATGATGACGCCAGGTCATCAGGTAGCTTTGCCTCACGCCATTCGGCGACGCAGAACCGTGGCAACCGCCAGGGCCAGGCAAATCGCCCCCAGCGTGATCGGCAACCCGCCGGCGCCGAGAATGTCCATGGCGCTGCCCGCCAGCGGCGGAACAGCCATGCCGCCGACGCCCCACATCAGCGAGAAGGCAGCGTTGCCGGCGACCAGTGTCGAACCGGTGAAGCGCTCGCCAAGCTCGATGATCGACATCGTATAGATGCCGTAGGAAACGGCGCCCCAGATGAAGACGCCTGTCCAGATCAGCGGCGTCTCGATCAGCAGCGGCAACAGCGCACATCCGAGCATCGTCAGCGACACGCAAATAAGGCGTACCAGGCGCGCGGATAATTTTTCGGCCAGCAGGCCAAGCGGCACCTGCATGGCGATGTTGCCGGCGATCATCGCCGACAGCAGCGCCGACATGCGGGCCTCGGCGATGCCGTAATGCGCTCCATAGACCGGCAGCAGCGCCAGCACGCCCTGTTCGAAACCGGCGGCCACGACAACCGCGGATACCAGCAGCCAGGCCTTCGGTACGAAGCCCATCACCGAAACCCGGTGCCCGGCCTCGTCGACCTTCGGCAGTCGCCGCAACACCAGCGCCAGGCAGAAGCCGCAAAAGACGAAGGCGGCCATGCCCACCAGAAATGGCGGCCACCCTTCGGTGCCGACGGCAAGCAGGCAAAGCGGGCCGGCCGCGAACCCCGCTGAAATAACCGTCGAATACACCCCCATCACGCGACCGCGGCGCGCCGGCGGCGCTAGCGCGATCATCCAGATCTCGCTCAGCACATAGAGAGGATTGGTCACCACGCCGATCAGGAAGCGCAGTGGAAACCACAAATAGAAATTTTGCGTCCAACCGATCAACGCCAGCACGATTGCCGAGAGCGCGGCACAGGTGAGCGCGGTGCGCCCTGCCCCGAACCGGCGCGCCAGTGCCGGGATCGACGGTGACGACAGGATGAAGCCGACGGGCGTCATCGCCGCCGACAGGCCGATCATCGCCGGCGAAACGCCCTGGCGCTGCAGGATGAAGCTCAACAGTGGAAAGCTCAGCCCTTGCGCGATGGCGAACACCGACACGGTCGCGATCACGCCGGTGATCGCCGCCCATTGCATGGTTTCGTCGTTGTTCGATTCCGCCAGAGCCATGATCCGCACCACTATCGTGACTCAGGATTAACGTTCGGTTCCAACGCGGTATGTCCCCGCTTGCCGAAACCGCTTGCCCCGGCCAACGGATGTCAGGCGGCGCGGCGCACGGACGAGCGGTAAAGCGCAAACGTCACCAGCAAAATGTCGAGACCGCCGATCACCACCGGCAAGCCCAGCGGGCCGATGAACTGCATCAGCGTGCCGGCGCCAGGCGGGCCGACGATGCCGCCGGCGCCCCACATCAGCGCGAAGGCCGCATTGCCGGCGACAAGTGCTGTTCCCTTGAACCGGGTGCCGAGCTCGACCAGCGCCATCGTGTAGACGCCATAGCCGACCGCGCCCATGACCAGAAGCACGAGCCAGATCGCCGGCGTCGTGATCAGCAGCGGCAGCAGAGCCGCGCAAACTGCCGTCGCCAGCGCGCAGAAGATGATCATCGCCCGCCCGCCGAAACGTTCCGCCAGCAGACCGAGCGGGATTTGCAGGAAGATGTTGCCCAGCGACAACGCCATCACCAAAGCGGCCAGCACCCTTTCAGGCAAGCCATAGGCAGAGCCGAAGACCGGCATCAGGGCATAGGTGCCCTGCTGGATCGCCGCCGAAACCAGCACGGCAAACAGCAGCGCCGGCGCCAGCCTGGCAAAACCGAAAAAGCCACCGGAAGACCGTCCGTCATCCTCGAAGCCGGCAAGGCTTGATGAAACGCTGCGCAGGATGGCGGCGCACAGTGTAAAGCCGCCGATGCCGACCAGGAAAGGTATCCAGCCCGCCGTGCCGACCGCGGTCAGCACCAAAGGTCCGGCCGCGTAGCCGGCGCCGAGCACGGTGTTGAACGCACCCATCACCCTGCCGCGGCGCGACGGCGGCGCCAGCGACAGCGCCCAGACTTCGCCAAGGATGTAGAGCGGGTTGATGACGACGCCGATGATGAAGCGGATGACGAACCAGGCCACCCAGTCCTGCAGATAGCCGATGCCAAGGAAGCACAGCGCGCCGATCAGTGAACAGCCGACGGCCAGCGTGCGGGCGCCGACCAGCCGCACGGCGGCGGGCACGAACGACGCCGAGAGGATCAGCCCAAGCGGCATCATTGCCGCCGACAGGCCGATCAGCGCCGGCGACATGCCTTGCTTCTGCATCAGCAGGGTGAACAGCGGCGAACTCAACCCTTGCGCAGCGCCGAACATGGCCAGCGCCGCGGTGACGCCGGCAAGTGCCGCCCATTGCGTTGCCGCTTCGCCATCGCTCGAGCCGGTCGCGGCCATGCTGTCATCCGTGTGAGTTGCCGACCGTACGGCCAGCCGACCACCCAGCTACCGGTTCGATTCCGGGAAAGGAAGGGCCGGACAACGAAATCCGCTTGCGCCAAGCCGCTGGTGGTGCCGGTGCCGCGACGATCCCGCCGGCTGCCGTACCGGCATGTCGCTTCCCTCGCCCTAGTGGTCGCCGCCTCCGCAATGGCTGGACAGCCGGCGGTCCATATTGCAGCCGCACTGTCGCAGCGTACGAGGCCATCCATGACCGCCGCCCTTCATCCCGCCGAACCGGCATTGGCAACCGACCGTGCCCGTCGCGGCGGGCGCGCGGGCAAGCGCGCCGGCGGCTCGGCGGCGTTCGAGCAGCCAGCCTTCCGCCAGCTGAAAAACCCGCTGACGCCGACCAGGCTGGTCTCGGACGACGAACTGGAATCGATCCACCTTGCCTCGCTGCGCGTGCTCCGGGAAATCGGTGTCGACGTGCTGCATGACGAGGCCCGGCGCATCATGAAGGCGCACGGCGCCGACGTTCGCGACGGCAGCGAGCGGGTGCGCTTCGACAGCGACATGATCCTCGACCTTGTCTCGAACTGCCCGTCGGAATTCACCGTCCATGCCCGCAATCCGGCGCACAATGTGCGTTTCGGCGGCAACAATGTGATCATTTCGATGATGGCGTCGGCGCCCAACTGCTCCGACATCGATGGCGGCCGCCGGCCCGGCAACCAGCAGGATTACCGCAACTTCCTCAAGCTTGCGCAGATGCACAACATCCTGAACTGCACCGGCGGCTATCCGGTCGAGCCGACCGATATCCATCCGTCGGTCCGCCACCTCGAATGCATACGCGATCTCAGCGTGCTCACCGACAAGGTGTTCCACATCTATTCGCTCGGCAAGGAGCGCAATGTCGACGGCATCGAGATCGCCAGGATCGCGCGCGGCATCAGCCACGAGCAGATGCTGGAAGAGCCGTCGGTCTTCACCATCATCAACACCAATTCGCCGCTCAAGCTTGACGTGCCGATGATGGAAGGCATCATCCAGATGTCGAGCAAGGGCCAGGTCGTTGTCGTCACGCCGTTCACGCTGTCGGGCGCCATGGCGCCGGTCACCATCGCCGGCGCGCTGGTGCAGCAGAATGCCGAGGCGCTGTCCGGCATTGCCTTTGCCCAGATGGTGCGCAAGGGCGCGCCCGTCGGCTATGGCGGCTTTACCTCCAACGTCGACATGAAGTCCGGTTCACCGGCTTTCGGCACCCCCGAATACATGAAGGCGCAGCTCGTCGGCGGCCAGCTTGCCCGCCGCTACAACATCCCCTACCGCACCTCCAACACCTGCGCCGCCAACACGGTCGACGCGCAAGCCGCCTATGAAAGCGTGTTCTCGCTATGGGGCGCCATCCAGGGCGGCGGCAATCTGATGATGCATGCGGCCGGCTGGCTCGAAGGCGGCCTGCGCTGCTCCTACGAAAAGACCATCGTCGACATCGACCTGCTGCAGATGGTGGCCGAATTCCTGACCCCGCTCGACCTTTCCGAAGAGGCGCTCGGCTTCGATGCCATCAAGTCGGTCGGCCCCGGCGGCCATTTCTTCGGCACCCAGCACACGCAGGACCGCTACAAGACCGCGTTTTATTCGCCGATCATTTCCGACTGGCGCAATTTCGAAACCTGGGCGGAAGCAGGCTCACCGACGGCGATCGAAAAGGCCAACCGCGTCTGGAAGGAACGGCTGGCATCCTATGAAGAGCCCTACATGGACCCGGCCATCCGCGAGGAACTCAACGCCTTCGTCGCCAAGCGCCGCTCCGAAGGCGGCGCGCCGACCGATTTTTGACCAACGCGCAGCGACGGGTTTGACTCCGGCGCTGCTCGCCGCTGACCAAAACATCTGATTCAGTTTACGCAAAAACGGACTTATCTTCATGAAATCTCATGCAAAAGCGGTTGTCATCGGCGGCGGCGTCGTTGGCTGCTCGGTGCTCTATCACCTGGCCAAGGCCGGCTGGACCGATATCATGCTGATCGAACGCTCGGAGCTGACCTCCGGCTCGTCCTGGCACGCGGCTGGCGGCTTTCACACGCTGAATGGCGATCCCAACGTTGCCAAGCTGCAGGCCTATACTGTGCAGCTCTACAAGGAGATCGAGGAGCTTTCCGGCCAGTCCTGCTCGCTGCACCTGACCGGCGGCGTGATGATGGCGGACACGCCCGAGCGCATGGACTTCCTGCGCCTTGCCCACGCCAAGGGCCGCTATCTCGGCATGGACACCGAGTTGATCACGCCATCCGAGGCCAAGGCGATGTTCCCGCTGATGGACGAGACGAATTTCGTCGGCGCCATGTGGGATCCGGTCGAGGGCCATCTCGACCCTTCGGGCACCACGATCGCCTATTCGAAGGCGGCGAAAAAACTCGGCGCCGAGATCGTGCTGCGCAACCGCGTCGTTGAACTGACACAGGAGGTCGACGGCACCTGGAACGTCGTCACCGAGCAAGGCACTGTGAAGGCCGAGCATGTCGTCAACTGCGGCGGCCTGTGGGCGCGTGAAATCGGCCGCATGGTCGGCGTCGAGCTGCCGGTGCTGGCCATGGAGCACATGTATCTTTTGACCGAACCGATGCCGGAGGTCGAGGAATTCAACAAGTCGACCGGCCGCGAGATGATCGGCGTGCTCGACTTCAAGGGCGAGATCTACACCCGCCAGGAGCGTAACGGCATCCTGCTCGGCACCTATGAAAAGGCCTGCAAGCCGTGGTCGCCGGTCAACACGCCGTGGGATTTCGGCCATGAACTGCTGCAGCCCGACATCGACCGCATAGCGCCATCGCTGGAAATCGGCTTCAAGCATTTCCCCGGCATCGAGAAGGCCGGCATCAAGCAGATCATCAACGGCCCCTTCACCTTCGCGCTCGACGGCAACCCGCTGGTCGGCCCTGTGCAGGGCCTGACCAATTTCTGGTGCGCCTGCGCCGTCATGGCCGGCTTCAGCCAGGGCGGCGGCGTTGGTCTGGCGCTGTCGAACTGGATGGTCAATGGCGATCCCGGCTTCGACGTCTGGGGCATGGACGTGGCGCGTTTTGGCGAATGGGCGGGCTTGCGCTACACCAACGCCAAGGTGCGCGAAAACTACTCGCGCCGTTTCTCGATCCGTTTCCCCAACGAGGAACTGCCGGCCGCGCGCCCGGCGCAGACGACGCCGCTCTACGACACGATGCTCGCCAACAACGCCGTCATGGGCGACAGCTGGGGTCTGGAAACCCCGCTCTGGTTCGCGCCGAAGGGCAAGCAACCCAAGGACATCGTCTCCTTCCACCGCTCCAACGATTTTGGACCGATCGGCGAGGAAGTCCGCGCCACCCGTGAAAGGGTCGGCGTCACCGAGATCGCCAACTTCGCCAAATATGAAGTGTCCGGCCAGGGATCGGAGGATTTCCTCAACCGTCTGATGACCAACCGCATGCCGAAGACCGGCCGCATCGTGCTGACGCCGATGCTGAACGAATTCGGCCGGCTGATCGGCGACTTCACCATCGCCAAGGCAGGCGAAGACCGCTTCATGATCTGGGGCTCATCGGCGGCGCAAAAGTACCACATGCGCTGGTTCGAAAAGCATTTGCCGAAGGACGGATCGGTGCGCATCCATCGCTTCGACCAGACGCTGGTCGGCCTGTCGATCGCCGGCCCGAAATCGCGCGACCTCTTGCAAAAGCTGGTCGATGTCGACATCTCGACCAAGGCTTTCCGCTTCATGGATTTCCGCGAGATGGCGGTCGGTGGCGCACCGTGCCTAGTCAACCGCATCACCTACACCGGCGACCTCGGCTACGAGATCTGGATGGCGCCCGCCTATCAGCGTCTGGTCTACAAAGCGATCAAAGATGCCGGCGAGGAATTCGGCCTGGTCGATTTCGGCATGCGCGCTCTGCTGTCGATGCGCTTGGAAAAGAACTTTCCGACCTGGTTCCGCGAGTTGCGGCCGATCTACGGACCCTATGAAGGGGCGATGGATCGGTTCATCAAGCTCGAGAAGAACGATTTCATCGGCCGCGAGGCTGCCGCCAAGGAACAGGCGGAAGGGCCGAAACTGCGTCGTGTCTCCTTCATCGTCGATGCCGCCGACGCCGACGTGATGGGCGACGAGCCGATCTGGGCCAAGGTCAGCAAGGATTACGGTACGGTGGAAAAGCCGCATGGCTACGGCGCGCCGCGCTTCGACACGTCAGGCAAGGAAATCCGCGGTTCCAAGGCTGCTCAAGGCGCATCCGCCGTGCGCGGCATCGTCGACGGCGACTGGCGCGTGGTCGGCTGGGTGACCTCGGGCGGTTATGCGCACTACGTTCAGAAGTCGATGGCGCAAGGCTATGTACCGGCAGCGCTGGCCGAGAACGAGACCGCCGGCCTGTTCGAGATCGAAATCCTCGGCCACCGGCGGTCGGCCCGCATCAATGTCGAGCCGCCCTTCGATCCGAGCGGCGAGAAAATGCGGACTTAAGCGTCATGCACAGCGAGGCGCCAAAGGGAAGCTTCGGCCGCCATCGCAAGATCATGCCGTTTGTATCAGGCTCGATCCAAGCCTTACGCGACGCCTCCCGGCAGAAAGCGGCGTCGCTCAACCAGCATGTGCTGGGCTATGGCGCGCAAGCGGAAGGTGAATGGGCCGCGGCGGGCATTGCCGCTCCCGATTTGCCGGCGATGCGCCAATACCGGCTGGAGCGCATCCGCGCCGAGCTGAAACGGCGCGGCTATGCCGGCGCCCTGCTCTACGACCCTGTCAACATCCGCTACGCCACCGACAGCACCAACATGCAGCTATGGGTGGCGCACAACCCGACGCGGCATTGTTTCGTCGCCACCGAAGGGCCGGTGGTGCTGTTCGATTATTTCTCCTGCGAGCACCTGTCCGATCATTCCGGCGTCGTCGACGAAGTGCGGCCGGCTGTGTCGTGGATGTATCTCTACAGCGGCGAGCTGACCGAGCAGAAAGTCCGCCGCTGGGCCGCCGGCATCGCCGATCTGGTCAAGGAGCATGGCGGCGGCAACAGCCGCATTGCCGTCGATCACATCAATCCGGAAGGTGTCGAGGAACTGGCTCGCCTTGGTGTTTCGATCGGCAATGGCGAAGCGGTGATGGAAAATGCCCGGCTGATCAAATCGCCGGATGAAATCCTCGCCATGCGCCGCGCCATCGTCGCTTGCGAAGCGGCAATGGGCGAGATGGAGAAGACGCTAAAGCCGGGCATCTCCGAGAACGAACTGTGGGCGGAGCTGCACCGCGGCAACATCGCGCGCGGCGGCGAGTGGATCGAAACCCGGCTCTTGTCGTCAGGCCCGCGCACCAACCCGTGGTTCCAGGAATGCTCCGCGCGGAAAATCGAGGCCGGCGATCTCGTCGCTTTCGACACCGACCTGATTGGCCCCTACGGTTTTTGCGCCGATCTGTCGCGCACCTGGCTGTGCGGCGATGCGCAACCGTCGAACGAACAGCGCGATCTGTTCCGCATTGCCGCCGAGCAGATCGCCCAAAACACCGCTCTGATGCAGCCCGGAGTATCCTTCCGCGACCTCGTCGAGCGCTCGGCGGTGCCGCCTGGAGATTGCTTCCCGACGCGCTACGGCGTGCTCTATCACGGCGTCGGGCTGGCTGACGAATACCCGACACTGCCGCATGCCAGCGACTGGACGGAGGATACGCCGGACGGCGTGCTGGAACCGGGAATGGTGCTGTGTGTCGAGAGCTATATCGGCAGGCTTGGCGGGCGCGAGGGCGTCAAGATCGAGGAGCAGATCTTGATCACCGAAGCCGGCAACCAGCAGCTTTCAACCTACCCTCTGGGTGCGAGGCTGCTCGGCTAGACCGGCAATAGCCTCTCGCATCGCCCTGACTGTCTTTTCCGGCGTCTTTGCGGCGGTAATGAACGGCAGGCCCTTGCGCCGCCCGGTCCAGCCGACGACCATCACCTTCTGCGCGGCAGGCTCAAAACGCTGGGCCAGCGCCCAGCTCTCGCAGTCGATGGCCGCAACATCCGACCTGCCCTCGGCAATGGCGACGATGGAGCCGCGGTGTCCGCCGCTCGCACTGCGTGATGCAAAGATATCCAGACTTTCGCCCATCGTTTCCAGATCGCGCTTCAGTCCGAGGAAGCCCGACATTGAACCGGTGTCGTTGAAGGTGAAACGCTTGCCCCGCAGGAGGTCGAGCGGGATCAGCGGACTGCCGTCATCCGGCGACGCAACCGATGCCCCGCCGTCAGCGCGCATCACCAGCGCGCTCGAATAGAGTTCACCCTGCCCGCCCTCATAGGCGTCGTAGCTTGGCTGCCCGACCACCTGCACATGCCTGGACAGGCCAAGTTCCATCGGTCCCCAGCATGTCTGGGCGAAGAGCAGCGCCGGATGCAGCCAAAGCTTGTGATAGTCGAGTTCGTCCGGCGGCAGGGTCACCGGATCGGGCGCGATCAATGCGCCGGCGGCATCCCTGATACCGCCCGGCACCGCCGGCAGGTCGCCATTGACGCGGGCCAGGCTTTCCGGCGCGTCGATGCCCTTTTGCCGAAAGGCCTCGCGCAATCGTGCCCATTGCGCGTCGACCTCGCCGCGCACTTCGGGCCAGTCATACATAGGCAACGCCGCAACCAATTCACTCATGCCGACACTCAATCATCATGTCTCAGGAAAGGATCGCAAAAACGCGGCATCCGATCAGAATTGGCCGACACGGAATCCGGATGCCCCGGAATTATTCCTTGGGCGGCTCGGCGGGAACCGGCGCGCTGCCAAGCCCGCTGATACTGCGCGCCCTGACGCGCGGCTTGAACGCCCTGCCCGGCTCTGGCGCGCGGCGCAGCACCGGATGGACGATCGGCTCCTTCGCCTTGAAAGCGTAAGCCCTAATCAGCGCGAAATAGTTCGGATAGGCATAGCCATTGTTCATCCGCAGCCATTCGTCGCGGCGGTCGCGAAACAGCTTTGGCAGCCGGTACCAGGCCACCGTCGGGCTCTTGTGGTGGACGAAGTGCAGATTGTTGTTGAGGAACAGGAAGGACAGCGGCGAACGCTCGACGATCACCGTGCGTCCCTCCGGATGCTCCGACCATTGATGCTCGGCAAAGGTGCGGATCGAGATCAGCGACTGGCCGAGCCACACCGGCACCAGAATGTAGAGCCACAGCGGAATGCCGAAGCCGAACTGGACGACCGGCAGCACTATGGCGAGGCCGATGGCGTGCAGCAGCCAGGCCTTGCGGATCGCCTTGTCGCCCGCAGCCATCTGCTTGGCGTCGTCGATGAAGAAGCCGACGCAGGACAGCCACGGGCCGAGCACGAAGCGGCCGGCCATGGTGTTGTTGATCTTCAGCAGGAATTTCATCAGCGGCGGCAAATCGTCATGCTGCCATAGCGCCCGGTAGTAGCTCTCGGGATCATCCAGTGGATCGGTCAGCCTTTCGTCGGCGTGGTGGCGCAGATGGATGGTCTTGAAGCGGCGGAACGGCCAGACCAGGCCGATCGGCAGGAAGACAAAAGCTTCGTTGAGCTGCGCGTTTCGCGTCGGATGACCGTGCAGCACTTCGTGCATGATGGAGGATTGCAGCGCGGCGGTGACGGCCAGGATGGCAAGCGCCAAAAGCGGATAGGAGGGCCAGATCAAAAAGCCGGTGACGAGCCATAGTCCGTAACAGAAGAAAGCGAGAACCACGGTCGGCCATTCGATGGCCGGTGCGCCGCTTCGTCTCTTACCCATGCTTGTCATGCGATCGACCACTGCCTTTCAGTCGCCGGAACCATTTTTGATTCCTGACAGCATTGTGTCAGGAGCCTTGGGTTGCTGCAACGCGACAAAGCGCACAAACTGTTGCGATTGCGCATTTTAAGCCGCATATGTTATCTATTGTGAACAACCTTAGGGATTCATTTACGCCTGAGGCGCGGTCTCGGCAGCTTCGGCGCAAATTTTTCCTCCAGCCGCTGGAGCGAAGCACATGGACAAGCGCGACCTGTCGACGATCTTTCGCGAGCGCCTGAAGATGCTCCTGACAAGGTCGGACCTGAACCAGTCGGCCTTCGCGGCCGCCGTCGGCATCGACCGTTCTGCACTGTCGCAACTTCTGTCCGGCGCCTCGACGCGCCTGCCGCGCGCCGAAACGCTGCTCAACATCGCCGCCGAGTTCAAAGTGTCGCTCGACTGGCTGCTTGGGCTGAGCCAGGACGAAGGCGTCACCGGCGAAATCCGGGAGAGCCTGGAGATCGAGGAAGCCACCGGTGGCTTCGACCGCACCTTGCTGGCCAGATGGCATTCGGAGGCCGCCGGCACGAAAATCCGCTACGTGCCGGCCGGCATTCCCGACCTTTTGCGCACCGAGGCGCTGGTCGAATACGAAGCCGGCATCACCAACAAGAGCCGCGAGGCGCAGGCCGGCGAAACGCAATACCGCATCGACTACAACCGGCGGCCGGAAACCGACATGGAAGTCTGCATGCCGCGCCACACGTTGGAGATCTTTGCGCGCGGGCTGGGTGTGTGGGACCGTTTCCCGGAGGCAGACCGTCACCAGCAGCTTCTGCACATGGCAACGCTGCTCGACGACCTCTACCCCACCTTCCGCCTGTTCCTCTATGATGGGCGCATGCGCTATTCGATCCCCTACACGATCTTCGGTCCGTATCGCGCGGCGATCTATGTCGGCGACATGTATCTGGTGCTCAATGCCACCCAGCCGATCCAGACGCTGACCCGCCATTTCGACAATCTGATCCGCGCCGCCGACATCAATGCGCATGAAGCCGCCGGCTTCGCGCACAAGCTCGCCGAAATGCGATTTTGACCACCGTTTGCGCCGGCCGACATTGACTAGACATAAAGAGTTCTTTATATCCTTATCTCAATAGAGATGTCCGGAAGGCGTATTCCATCATGACCAACCCGATTGACGCGCTGCTTGCCGAAAAGGGCATTCTGCTGGCCGATGGCGCCACCGGCACCAATCTGTTCGCCATGGGCCTCGAGGCCGGCGAAGCGCCCGAGCTGCTGAACGAGACCGCACCCGACACCATCACCAGCCTGCACCAGAATTTCGTCGACGCCGGCGCCGATATCATCCTGACCAATTCCTTCGGCGGCACCCGCCACCGGCTGAAGCTGCATCATGCGCAGGACCGCGTGCATGCGCTGAACAAGCGCGCCGCCGAGATCGCCCGCGCCGTCGCCGACAAGGCCGGCCGCAAGGTGATCGTGGCCGGCTCGGTCGGGCCGACCGGCGAATTGCTGGTGCCGCTCGGCGCCATGACCTATGACGAGGCGGTCGATGCCTTTGCCGAACAGATCGAGGGCTTGAAGGAAGGCGGCGCCGAAGTTGCCTGGATCGAGACCATGTCGGCGCCGGACGAAATCCGCGCTGCCGCCGAAGCCGCCATCCGCGTTGGCCTGCCCTACACCTACACCGGTTCGTTCGACACCGCCGGCCGCACCATGATGGGGCTGCTGCCAAAGGATATCCACGGCGTCGTCGATGGGCTTTCGCAACGCCCGCTCGGTGTCGGCGCCAATTGCGGTGTCGGCGCGTCCGATATCCTGGCCTCGCTGCTCGACATGACCGAGGCGAAGCCGGAGGCGACGGTCATCGTCAAGGGCAATTGCGGCATTCCGGAATTTCGCGGCACCGAGATCCACTATTCCGGCACACCGGAGCTGATGGCCGACTATGTCAGGCTTGCCGTCGATGCTGGCGCCAAAATCGTCGGCGGCTGCTGCGGCACGTCGTTCCAGCACCTTGCCGCCATGCGCAAGGCGCTCGACGCACACACCAAGGCGGATCGGCCGACTGTTGCGGCGATCGTCGAGCGCATCGGCCCGATGCGCAACAAGGTGGCGACGGAAAACACTGCCGAGACCAGCGAAGCCCGCCGCGAACGGCGCCGCAGCCGCGCCTGATATTTCGGTTATTCGCTGTTTTCGGCGTAGCGCGACAGCGCCGTGTTGATATCGGTGGCGGCGCTGTTGGCACCGCCGCCCATCGTCACCAACGCACCCGATGTGCCGGGATCGGTGATCTGCTCGAGCATGACACGGAAGCGGTCGTTGTTCAGCGCCGACATCGCGGTTTGGCGGGCGGCGTTGACCTCGTCCATTATGCGCCTGGATTCGACGGACGGCGCCTGCGACGTCGTCGCACCCGCCTGAATGTCCCTTGCCGTCGGCGTCGGGTTCGCGATGTTCCTGATCAGCAATTCCGACCCCCTCAAGCCCAAAACGTGACTTGTTAGATAGCAAGAGGAAATTGCGATCGGGTGGCGGAAATCTCGCGCAATTTAACGATTCAGCGGATCAGCCGAGAACGAGGCGATCCTCGCCGGGATCGTGCGGATGCGCAGCAAAAAAAGGCCGGCAAGGGAAGAACCCTCGCCGGCCTGCCTCACCCGCCCATCGGCCGGTTTCCCGTGTCAGAACGATCCTATCTGAAAGAAACCGGCCGTCATCGCCACTACCGGTTGCCGCCAAGCGCCGAGGCAAGGCGCACGAGCGAAAGGAACTCTGACCTGTACCCAAACGGGTCGGCTCCTCGGGCGGCAGTGGCAATCTCCATGATCTTGTCGTAACCGAACTTCGCGGTCGCATCCTCGTCGCGCAGCTTTTGGCCGAAGGCGGCGACAGCGACAGAGAAACGCTGGTCGGTGCTGGCCTGGTCGAAGGATTCGACCTCGTTGGCCGACGTCACCGGCGTGGTGATCAGCTTCGAGACGTCCTCGTTCGGCAGCTTGTAGCGGATCTTGACGAAGGCATATTCGTCCGCATTGGCGACACCGCCATTGTTCACCGTCGCCTGGCCATAGCGCAGCGGGTCGATCTGCTCGCCGCCACTGCCCTTGGGCGTGATCTCGTAGACCGCGGTGACCGAATGGCCGGAGCCGATATCGCCGGCATCGACGCGGTCATTGTTGAAATCCTCGCGGTTGAGCGCCCGGGTCTCATAGCCGATCAGGCGGTATTCGGAGACCTTGTCCGGGTTGAACTCGACCTGGATCTTCACGTCCTTGGCGATGGTGAACAGCGTCGACGACGCATCCTCGACCAGCACCTTCTCGGCCTCGGCGAGCGTATCGATGTAAGCAGCGGTGCCGTTGCCGTTCTGGGCGATGGTCTGCATCATCTGGTCGTTCAGATTGCCGCGGCCGAAACCGAACACCGACAGGAACACACCCGTCTTGCGCTCGCTCTCGATCAACCGCTTCAGGTCGTCGTCATCAGTCTGGCCGACATTGAAGTCGCCGTCTGTGGCCAGCATCACACGGTTGACGCCGTCCTTGACGAAGGACTGCTGGGCAAGCTTGTAGGCTTCCTTGATGCCCGCCTCGCCAGCTGTTGAACCGCCAGGCGTCAGATTGTCGATGGCGTTGAGGATCTTGTCTTTCTCGGTGACCTTGGTCGGCATCAGCACGGTGCCGGCCTCACCTGCATAGGTGACGATCGAGATGGTGTCGTCCGCCTTGAGCTTGCTGACCAGCAGCCGGAACGCCGACTTGAGCAGCGGCAGCTTGTCCGGCTCGTCCATCGAACCCGACACGTCGATCAGGAACACCAGATTGGCCTTGGGTTGCTCGACGGGCTTGACGTCAAAACCCTTGATGGCGACATGCATCAGCTTGGTGTGCGTGTTCCACGGCGTCGGCATGACGCTGACGGTCGAGTTGAACGGCGTCGAAGCGGAATCCGGTCCCTTCCAGTCATAGGGGAAGTAATTGACCATCTCCTCGACGCGCACCGTATCGGCCTGCGGGAGGTAACCCTGCTTCAGCGAGCTGCGCACGAAGGAATAGGAAGCCGTGTCGACGTCGATCGAGAAGGTCGAGACCGGATCTTCGAGTGCGGCATGCACCGGATTGGTCTTGAAATCCTCGACGCGGTCGCGGTTTGGCTCCTGCGGCAGGAACTGGTCGGCCGGTGCAGTAGCCGGCTGCGGCGCCATCAGCTTGGACTCGGCCGTCGTGCCCTGCATACGGTCAACCCGCGCCGAATTGTCGGCCATTGGCTGGCTCGCACCACCGTCCAGCGCGAACTCGCCACTGGGCGCCGGCGCCGGCTCGGACACGACACCACGCGACAGTGCGTCCTGCTGCGCCAGGCCGCTAGCGACGGTCGACTCGGATTTCGGCGGCGAGGCTGGTTTCTCAAGCGCCACGCTGACGTCACGGCTTTCGGTGTCGGCGTCAGCCTTCTTCTGCTTGTCGCCTTCGGCAACAGGCTCCTGCCTGACGGTCACCGGCGCCTTGGTCGCCGGCCCATTGGTTGCCGGCTTGTCGGCCAGCGTCTCGGTGATCTTCTCGTCCCCGGCGAATTTGGAAGGCTGCTCCTGCAGCATATGGAAGGTGGCGTATCCGGCGATCGGCAGGGCGACGAGCCCGGCAATGGCCGGCGTGGCGTAAAGTTTCTTTTGCATGATCTCGCTCCAGAGCTTTTGTGCTCGCTCTGTGAGACGAAGCCCGGCGGCCGATCCTTGGGCGGCGGGAGAAGTTTTTTCGTCCATGTCGTAGGCGCGCAAGGCGGCGGCGAAGGCGCGGGCCTTCGCGTCGCTGTCCGGCGCCGGTATTGCTGCGTCGCGCAGCCTGTTGAGTTCGTTGTCGTCGACCATGGTCACACTTCCCCGGCTGTGCGCATGAGCACTTTCAGCCGTTTCTTCGCTTCATGGATGTGCCAGGAAACCGTCGTCTCCGAGATTGCCATCGCCTCGGATGCGGCCGCGTGGCTCAAGCCTTCGCCATAGACCAGCAGCACCGCGTCGCGCTGCTTGTCCGGCAGCTTTCGCACCGCCGCCCACAGAGCCTCAGTGGGATCTTCGGGCTCGGCCGGGGCCTCGCCCGATATCATGCTGTAGGCGCCGTAGGCTTCGGTCTTGACGTTTTCGCGCGTGGTCTTGCGCATCATGTCGCGCGCCGCGTTCAACGTCATGGTGTAGAGCCATGTCGTGAAGGCGCCGCTGCCATGATAGTCGCGGATCGCCCGACCGAGCCGGACGCAGACTTCCTGGGCGATATCCTCGGCGTCGGCCTTCTTTCCGCACCAGCGATAAGCGGCGCGATAGACAAAGTTGTAGTGCCTTTCGAGCAATTTGCCGAAGGCACCCCTGTCTCCGCCCTTCGCCCGCCCGATCAGATCGGCGTCGGAGGCTTCGCTTTCATCCAGCATCATCGCCATCATTTGCCTGTTGGACGAAGGCTAATGGCTAATCCTTGGGATGATGGAAAGATTTTTTTCGGATTGGCTCTTCCGAACCTCAGGCGTGTTGAGATTCGGGTCCGGCCGAGCCGAGGATGCTGGGTTCCGAGAACCGGAGCGGAGTGTACTTCAGTACGTGAGCATCAGAAGCGCAGGAGACCATGGCTCGCAGGCCGGCCTCACCTGAATATCAACACACCTGCCCCGCGACCCAGCCCGACGACCACGCCCATTGGAAATTGTAGCCGCCGAGCCAACCCGTGACATCGACGACTTCGCCGATAAAAAACAGGCCCGGCACGGATTTCGCCTGCATCGTCTTCTGGTCCAGCGCGTTGGTGTCGACGCCGCCAAGCGTCACCTCAGCGGTGCGGTAGCCCTCTGAACCGGCCGGTTTGATGCGCCAGTCGTTGACGGCGGCATCGACGGTCTTCATCTGCAGGTCCGTCAAATCGGCGAGATTGCCGTCGGTCCCCGTGCGCTCGGCGACCGCCTGAGCAAGACGCTTCGGCAGATGGTTCGCCAACACCGTCTGCACCGCTTGCCTGCCGTTGACGCGCCTGGCGGCGCGAAGCAGCTCGGCCACATCCACCCCCGGCAGCATGGCGATGCGGATCTCATCGCCCTCGCGCCAATAGGACGATATCTGCAGGATGGAAGGCCCGCTTAAGCCCCGATGGGTGAACAGCATCGCCTCGGAAAACCGCGTCTTGCCGCAAGCGATCTCGGCGTCGACGGCGTTGCCGGCCAAAGGCGCAAGCCGCTCCAGCGTCCTTGAATCGAAGGTAAGCGGCACCAAAGCCGGGCGGGTTTCGGCCACGGCCACGCCGAACCGCGCCGCCAGTTCGTAACCAAAGCCAGTCGCGCCCATTTTGGGGATCGACTTGCCGCCGCAAGCTACGACCAGCGACCGGCACGCGACCGTGCCGGTGGAGAGCGCCAGGACAAACCCTTCCGCAGTCTTGTCGACATCCCGAACCTCGGTCGACAGCACCAATTCCACGCCCCGGTCCTGCATTTCATGGACCAGCATGTCGATGATCAGGCGTGCCGAGCCATCGCAGAAAAGCTGTCCCAGCGTCTTCTCATGATAGGCGATGCCGTGCCGTTCGACGAGCCCAATGAAGTCGCGCTGCGTGTAGCGGCTGAGCGCCGAGATACAGAAATGCGGATTGCCCGAGAGAAAATTCTTCGGGCTCGTATGGATGTTGGTGAAATTGCACCGGCCACCGCCGGAGATGCGGATTTTTTCGCCGGGCTTTGCAGCGTGATCGAGCACCAGAACCGAACGGCCGCGCTTGCCGGCCTCGATGGCGCACATCATTCCGGCCGCGCCCGCGCCGATCACCACGACATCATAGGATTGCATCAGGCCAACGTTCCCGCTCGGCCGGCGCTATTCTGGCGGCCGCTCCAATGGTTCTGCCTCTAGCGCGTCAGGCAAGCAACCGGCAAGACCAACAGTCAGGCCAGCGTCTCGGCAAACAGCGTCGTCAATCGCTTCCAGTGGCGCTCGGCGCCGATGGCATTGAAGACGCTGTGGTCCGACACGCACCAGCCATGCGCCATGCCGGCATAGTTCTCGACGGCGTGGTCGACTTCCGCCACGCGCAGCGCCTCGGCCAGTCGCGCCGACTGCTCCGGCGGAAAGCTGCGGTCGACACCGGCAACGCCGACATAGACGCGCGCCTTGATCGAGGCAGCCTTGCGGTGCGGACTGTCGGCGGCATCGCTCGCCAGATTGCCACCGTGGAAGGTGGCGGCGGCCCTTATCCTGTCGGGATAGGTTGCAGCCGCATTCAAGGCCCGCGCCCCGCCCATGCAGTAACCGACGACGCCGACCGGCCCGGTGACACCCTCCCCAGTGAGCACATCGAGGAAAGCGCCGCTGTCGCGAATGGTCATGTCCTGCGTCGTGCCATGGACCAACGCCGTCAGCGCGACCTTGGTCTCATCCACGACGAAAGCGGTCTTGGGTTCGAACGGCCCGTAGGGTGCTTTGCGATAGAAAAGATCCGGCACCAGCACCGCATAACCCGAGCCTGCAAGCCGCTCCGCCATTGCATCGAGCGCCGGCCGCGGACCGAAAGCGTCCATATAGAGAATGATGCCGGCCTTGGATGAAGAAGCGGCCTCCGAGCGGAAAAGCCCGGCTTTGGCTACGCCGTCGCTGGTCTTGATCTCAATTTCCTGCTTCGCCATGACCCGCTCCCTTGCCTGTCGTGCGATACATATCTGCAGGCATTGTCAGGGCAAGCCGTTCCCTGACAATTGCGTTCAACATTTTGTGCGGGCGTTCAACACCGCTCTAGAGGCCGGCAAAGCTAGCCATATGAAAGGCCTGAACCTCAGCGGGATAGCGATAGTCGGTGCCATACGGACAGGCGTTGCGGTCGAGGCAGCCGCCGCTGCGGCATGGTTCGCCGTTTTGCCCACGCACATGCGCCAGACAGGATTGATAGGCGAAACCACCCGGGGAATAGGCGTCGACCGGACATGATTTCAGGCAAGGTTTTTCGAGACATGCGTCGCAAAGGTGAATCACCTCGCGAGGTTCTGGAAGCGCGATCTCATCCTCGAACAGCAGCGCGCCGCGATAGGCGTGCCAGAGCCCGTATTGCGGATGCATGAGAATGCCGAGCGGCGATGGTTTCAATCCCTCCGCCCGCATCGCCCATTGCTGGACCGGCAGATACGGCCTGTCGGACGGCGAGACCGCGCGTGCGCCAAAATCCTGCGCCACCGCGCCGATCACTTCGCGCGACCACGTGTCGAGCGGATTGGCGATGGCCTGTGGCTGGGTCACCCGCCACCTCAAAAAGTGCGGCCAAGGTGCCGCACCCGCCTGCCCCACCAGCAGCACGGATTTGATGGGAGCGCCAGAGAGGCCGGTTGGCGTCGTTTCGCCGACAGCGAAATTGAAGCCACCGCGAAGAATTAGGCCGTGGGCGGAAAGCGCCGTCGCTATTTCCTCAACGGCGCGCAACGATCATCCCTTCTTGTCCGGGTCGGAGAAAGCGCTCCGCCAGACTTCCTTGTGGATGATGTTGGCGACTTTAGCCCCGCCTGACTCGGGCTCCTTTCAAGTGAAGGCGTCAGCCATCGACGCCTTCTTCGTCGCGATATAGTCCTTCAGCCCGTCGTCGATGCCCGGATCGAGATAAGGCGCCTCATAGGTCTCCAGCCAGCGGCGGGCGAGCTCGTTGGCGCGCTGCGGCGCGGTCTTCTCGCCCTCGGCCAGCCACTGCTCGTAGGAATTGTTGTCGGCGATGTTGGAACGGTAGAAGGCGGTCTGGAAATTGGCCTGGGTGTGATCGCAGCCGAGATAATGGCTGCCGGGACCGACCTGGCGGATGGCATCCATCGCCTGGCCGTTTTCCGAGAGGTCGACGCCTTCGGAGAACTTCTGGGTCATGCCGAGCTGGTCGATGTCCATCATGAACTTTTCGTAGCAGGAGGCGAGCCCGCCTTCGAGCCAGCCGGCCGAGTGCAGCACGAAATTGGTGCCGGCCAGGATCGTCGAGTTCAGCGTGTTGGCGCTTTCATAGGCGGCCTGCGCATCCGGGATCTTCGAGGCGCAGAGCGAGCCGCCGGTGCGGAACGGCAGGCCAAGCCGGCGCGCAAGCTGTGCCGCGCCATAGGAGACCAGCGACGGTTCCGGCGTGCCGAAGGTCGGCGCGCCCGACTGCATCGAGATCGACGAGGCAAACGTGCCGAACAGCACCGGCGCGCCCGGCCGGATCAATTGCGTGAACGACGCACCGGCCAGCACTTCGGCCAGAACCTGCGTCAGCGTGCCGGCGACCGTCACCGGGCTCATCGCGCCGGCGAGGATGAACGGGGTGACGATGCAGGCCTGGTTGTGGCGCGAATAGACTTTTAGCGCCCCCAGCATGGTTTCGTCGAACACCATCGGCGAGTTGGCGTTGATCAGGCTGGTCAGCACCGTGTTGTTTTCGACAAAGTCGTCGCCGAACACGATCTTGGCCATGGCGACGGTGTCTTCGGCGCGCTCCGGTGCGGTCACCGAGCCCATGAACGGCTTGTCCGAATATTTGATGTGGCTGTAGACCATGTCGAGGTGGCGCTTGTTGACCGGCACGTCGACCGGCTCGCACACCGTGCCGCCCGAATGGTGGATCGACGGCGCCATATAGGCGAGCTTCACGAAATTGCGGAAATCCTCGATCGTCGCGTAGCGCCTGACGCCATCGAGGTCGCGCACGAAGGGCGGGCCGTAGACCGGCGCGAAGACCGTGGCGTTGCCGCCGATCTGCACCGAGCGCTCGGCGTTGCGGGCGTGCTGGGTGTAGATGGGCGGCGCCGTCTTCAGCAGCGAGCGGCAAAGGCCCTTTGGAAAGTGCACACGCTCGCCCTTGACGTCGGCGCCGGCCTCTTTCCAAAGCTGCAGTGCCTCGGCGTCGTCGCGAAAGATGATGCCGATCTCTTCGAGCACCGTGTCGGTGTTCTTCTCGATCAGCGCCAGGCCTTCCTCGTTCAGCACCTCATAGACGTTGATCTTGCGCTTGATGTAGGTGAGCTGGGTGCCGGGACCGCCGCCCGAACGCGCCGCGCGCCTTGCAGCAGCGCCGCCGCTGGCGGCGCGTCCGCGCCGTGCGTTTGACGCTTCCTGATCGACTGGCGCGTTCTCACTCATGATCGTTCTTCCCTGAAACTTTGAAAACCGTTGTGGCCGCGTCTCGCGGCATCTGGCCGGATCGTAGCCATGCACCCTATTCGAAACGGCCCGCCAGCGCCAACGCCTGTCGCAAAATCGACAAGAAAACCAATAGATTTCCAGTCGCTTTCCTTTTGCGGGAAGTCGCAAATCAGCTATGGCTCGATGCCCGTAGCGGGTTAGGTATTGAAATGATATTTGAGGCCTCGCAATTGCATCCGCGTGGCAGGGAGCTGAATTAAAAATGGCCGACGACGAGATCATCCTTTCCGAGCTTTCCGACGACGAGTTGGTGCAGCAGATGCACGACGACCTCTATGACGGGTTGAAGGAAGAGATCGAGGAAGGCACCAACATCCTGCTCGAGCGCGGCTGGGTGCCTTACAAGGTGCTGACCGAGGCACTGGTCGAAGGCATGCGCATCGTCGGCGAGGATTTTCGCGACGGCATCCTGTTCGTACCTGAAGTGCTGCTCTCCGCCAACGCGATGAAGGCCGGCATGTTCATCCTGCGCCCGCTGCTCGCCGCCACCGGCGCGCCGAAGCAGGGCAAGATGGTGATCGGCACCGTCAAGGGCGATATCCACGACATCGGCAAGAACCTCGTCGGCATGATGATGGAAGGCGCCGGCTTCGACGTCATCGACCTCGGCATCAACAATGCGGTCGAGAAATACCTCGACGCCATCGAAAAGCACCAGCCCGACATCATCGGCATGTCGGCGCTGCTGACCACGACCATGCCCTACATGAAGGTCGTCATCGACACGATGAAGGAAAAGGGCATTCGCGACGACTATGTCGTGCTGGTTGGCGGCGCGCCGCTAAACGAGGAATTCGGCAAGGCCGTCGGCGCCGATGCCTATTGCCGCGACGCGGCCGTGGCAGTCGAAACCGCCAAGGACTACATGAAGCGCAAGCACAACGTCCGTGCTTCAGCCTGATCTCTACGCAAGGCGTTTGGCCAACAAAAAAGCCGCGCCTTGCAGCGCGGCTTTTTTGTTCCCAGATGTTGGAAACAGATCGCAGCGGGTCAGGGTTTGGTGACAGTGTCCTCAACGGCTTTGGCTGTCGATTTGACATCCTTGCCGACGCCACGGACAGTGTTCGCGCATGCCGTAAGGGCAAGGGCGCAGGCAAGGATGGCAAACGGCGCGATGCGTAGCAGTTTCATGGACGGTGTCTCCCTCAACAGATAAATTAGCCCCAGAGCAACGAAGGCCGGTTCAACAGGTTCCATGGCCAAGACACAAAAAACGAAACCGAATCAAGACGACAGGCTGCTCGTCATCGCCTGCGGGATGATTGCGCGCGAAGTTTTGGCCGTCAAGGAACAGCTGGGGCTCGATCACCTCGAATTGACGTGCCTGCCGGCGGAGTTCCATTTCTACCCGGATCGCATCGCGCCAGCCATGGACAAGGCGATCGAGAAAGCCAAGGCCGAAGGCTATACCAACATCTTCGTCGGCTATGCCGATTGCGGCACCGGCGGCCTGCTCGACCGCGTGCTGGAGAAACACGGCGTCGAGCGGATGGCCGGGCCGCACTGCTTTGCCTTCTACCAGGGCATGGATGCCTATGCGAAAATCGCCGACGACGACATGATGTCGTTCTATATGACCGACTTCCTGTGCCGGCAATTCGACGCCTTCTTCATGAAGCCGCTCGGGCTCGACAAGCACCCGGAGCTGATCAAGGACTATTTCGGCAACTACGAGAAGCTCGTCTATATCGCCCAGACCGACGATCTGGAACTCGACAAGGTTGCCGAGAAAGCCGCCAAAATGCTCGGCCTCGCCTATGAGCGCCGCTCGACCGGCTATGGCGACCTGACAGCGGGACTTGCGCAAGCCGCCGCACGCGCCTGAGGCAATTCTTCGGCCGCAACGCCGTCAAGCATGGATGACAGGCCGCCGCGATCGGGTAAGTTGTGCCCCTAGACGCAAACAAAGCTGCTCCAGCCAGCGACGAGGAAAGCCACCGATGGTCATCCGTCCCCTGCTTGCCGTTCTCGGCCTGCTCTCCTTCGCCCTGCCCGCCTACGCCGACGGCGAGGTGCAAAAACTGATCACCCCTGCCGACAAGGTGCGGCTCGACAAATATGGCGAGACACGCAAGGCAGCCCTTGACGAAGCCAAGGCCGGCGACCCCGCCGACGTCAAGCAGCTCGACGCCTTGCTGGCAAAGCCTTTCGTCGCCTTTTCCGACAAGGACCTGACCGGCAACTGGAAGTGCCGCACCATCAAGGCCGGCGGCCTAGGCCCGCTCGTCATCTATGGCTGGTTCAAGTGCAAGGTGACCGACGATGGCTCCGGCTGGCGGCTGGAAAAGGTGAGCGGTTCGCAGCGCACCAAGGGCCGCTTCTTCGACGATGGTGAAAAACGCGCCATCTATCTCGGCTCACTCTCGGTCAACGACGATCCGGCAAAGCCCTATGGCAGCGGCCCGCAAAGCGACCAGGTCGGCTACGCCTTCCGCAACAGCGCCAGCGAATGGCGCATCGAATTCCCGGCGCCCTACTACGAATCGAAGCTCGACATCATGGAATTCAAGCGCTGAGCTGCGCCTCCTTGACCGGCACGCCGATCACCAAGGATTAACCCGGACGGCCTAGCATCCCGAGCTCTGGCCGGCATCGGCTGCATATTCCCGGGCGGCGGTTGCGAACCATGGAACCCCAAAACTCAAATCCACGGCCGATCGTCGTCGTCACCGAAGGCGGCCCGCATATCTGGGCCATCGTCAACGCCATCGCCGACACGCTCGGCCCTGTCAGCGTCATCCTCGAAAGCCCTGAATCCAAAAAGCAATTGCTGCTCGGCCGCGCCCGTCGCCAGGGCTGGATTTCCGCGGTCGGACAGCTCGGCACGATGGTGCTGACGCGGCTCGGCAAACGGTTTTTTGCCGGCCATGCGACACGGTTGATTGCCCAACACAAGCTGCAGACCGAACCGGAGCCGGGACAGACGATCATCCGTGTCCCCTCAGCCAACGCTCCCGAGTGTTTGCAGGCGATCGCGGAAATCCAGCCGGGCGTCGTGCTGCTCGCCGGCTGCCGCCTGCTGTCGAAGCAGACGCTGGCAAAAATGCCGTGCCCGGTGCTCAACTACCACGCCGGCGTCGCCCCGAAATACCGCGGCATGAATGGCGGCTATTGGGCGCTGGCCTCGGGCGACGCGCAAAACTTCGGCACCACCGTGCATATGGTCGATGCCGGCGTCGACACCGGCGGCGTGCTGCGGCAGGCGCGCGGCAAAGCCGAGCCTGGCGACACCATTTCAAGCTATGCGCTGCGGCAGGCGGCGTTCTCGCGCGAGGTCTGCGTCGACGCGGTCCGCGATGCGCTGGCGGGAAAACTTGCCATCTCGGATCCCGGCCTGCCCTCCAAGCAATGGTATCATCCGACGATCTGGTTCTATCTCTGGACCGGCGTCAAAAGCGGCGTCTGGTAGGCCGGCCATCCCAAGGATTTTCGCCTTTCTTTTTGCGACCGCCAATAGCGTCGCTTTTGAATGCGCGCGCGTCGTCCCATAACAAGCAGCCCAACTGCGCTTGCGGCAATGCTCGAAATCACGAGGAGTAGGAATTCATGGCCGATCTGATCGTCGTCTACTGGCGCGACATCCCCGCCCAAATCATCGTCAAGAAGGGCCGGCAGAACGCCAAGCGCGAACTGCCGCTGCGCTTCACCGAGGCGATCGACATGTGCGCCATGCGCACCGGCGCCGGCGGCACCGACGATTATCTCGCCGAATGGCGCAAGGCCGACCCGATTGCGGTTGGGGACGACCTCGAAGCCGAGGTCGAAAAGGCTTTTCAGGACCTCGATACGAAATACGACCGCGAGCGGCTGGTCGCTCTGGTGAAGGCGGGCGGGAAAGAAAATGTCTGACACCCAACCGGCGATTACCCAAGCCACCCTCAACAAGAAGGCAGCGCCGAAATCCGACTACAAGCCGGCCGACGTGTCGCCGCAGCGGCGCGTGCAGCGCTCCTTTGCGGTACGGCTTTGGTCGATCCGGCACTCGCGGCTGCTCGAATGGTTCTATTCCCGGTTCGCCGACATGTTCCTGCTTCTGCATCCCCTCTGGAAAGGCATCGGCTACGGCCGCGTCGAAGGACCGATCAAATTCGTCGAAAAGCGCGTCAAGGGCTTCATGTTCGACTGCCGCATGTGCGGCCAGTGCGTGCTGTCCTCCACCGGCATGTCATGCCCGATGAACTGCCCCAAGCAATTGCGCAACGGACCCTGCGGCGGCGTCCGCGCCAATGGCAATTGCGAGGTCGAGCCGGACATGCCTTGCGTCTGGGTCAAGGCCTGGGAGGGCTCGCAGAACATGGTGCATGGCGACAAGATCCTCGACGTGCAGAAGCCGGTCGATCAGTCGCTGCGCGAAACCTCGGCATGGCTGCGGGTGACCGCGCAGGCCGCAGCCGCCCGCGAAGCCGCGCAAGCCGCCAAGAATGGTGCGGCAAACACCGGAGCATCGGCATGATCGGCCGCCAGCTCGACGAGAACCCGGCCGGCATCCACCTGCCGCTCGATCCCCTGCCCGGCCACACCTCGCGCGGCCGGCTGGAGCGCGTCTTGCGGCGCGGCGAATTCGCGGTGACCACAGAGCTCAACCCGCCCGACAGCGCCGATCCCGAAGACGTCTACAACCGCGCGAAAATCTTCGATGGCTGGGTCGACGCCATCAACGCCGTCGATGCATCGGGCGCCAACTGCCACATGTCGTCGGTCGGCATTTGCGCGCTTTTGACCCGCATGGGCTATGCCCCGATCATGCAGATCGCCTGCCGCGACAAGAACCGCATCGCCATCCAGGGTGACGTGCTGGGCGGTGCTGCGATGGGCGTCGCCAACATGCTGTGCCTCACCGGCGACGGTGTGCAGGCCGGCGACCAGCCCGGCGCCAAGCCGGTGTTCGACCTCGACTGCATGTCGCTGTTGGAAACCTGCCGCATCATGCGCGACAACGGCAAGTTCCTCTCCGGCCGCAAGCTGACCACGCCACCGCAGCTGTTCCTGGGTGCGGCGATCAACCCTTTCGCGCCGCCGATCGATTTCCGCCCACACCGGCTCGGCAAGAAGATCGCGTCCGGCGCGCAGTTCGTGCAGAGCCAGTACTGCTTCGACGTGCCGATGTTCCGCACCTACATGCAGAAGGTGCGCGATCTCGGCTTCACCGAAAAATGCTTCATCCTGTGCGGCGTCGGGCCTCTGGCCTCGGCCAAGACCGCCAAATGGATTCGCTCCAACGTGCCCGGCATCCACATCCCCGATTCGGTCATCAAGCGGCTGGAAGGCGCGCAGGACCAGAAGAAGGAAGGCAAGCAGCTCTGCATCGACATCATCAACGAGGTGAAAGAAATTCCCGGCGTTTCCGGCGTCCATGTGATGGCCTATCGCCAGGAAGAATATGTCGCCGAGATCGTCGATGAATCGGGCGTGCTCAAGGGCCGCCAGCCGTGGAAGCGCGAAATCCGCCGCGACGACCAGCTCGTTGCCGACCGGCTCGACCACATACTGCACGACGAGATTACCGAAACACAGGTGGACATGGTGAAGACCGCGCATTGACGGCGCGCATGCTCACCATTCGCTTGATCGAAATCAGATAACGATATAAAGAACTCTTTATATCACGACGGAGAGATTTCATGACCCGTACCATCGTCGCCTCGGCGACACGAGAAATCATTATCGGCTTCGACCAGCCGTTCTGCGTGATCGGCGAGCGCATCAATCCGACCGGCCGCAAGAAGCTGGCCGCCGAGATGATCGCCGGCAATTTCGACACCGTCATCCGGGACGCGTTGGAACAGGCCGCCTGCGGCGCCACCATGCTCGACGTCAATGCCGGCGTCACCTCGGTCAACCCGAACGAGACCGAGCCAGGCCTGCTGGTGCAGACGCTGGAGATCGTCCAGGGGCTGGTCGACCTGCCGCTGTCGATCGACAGCTCGGTGACCGCGGCAATCGAAGCCGCGCTGAAGGTTGCCAAGGGCCGCCCGCTGGTCAATTCCGTCACCGGCGAAGAGGAAAAGCTCGAAGCCATTCTGCCGCTGATCAAGAAATACAACGTTCCGGTCGTTGCCATCTCCAACGACGAGACCGGCATTTCGATGGATCCCGACGTGCGCTTCGCCGTCGCCAAGAAGATCGTCGAGCGCTGCGCCGATTTCGGCATTCCGGCGCATGATGTCGTCGTCGACCCGCTGGTCATGCCGATCGGCGCGCTGGGCGATGCCGGCCGCCAGGTGTTCGCTCTGTTGCGTCGGCTCCGCGAAGAGCTCAAGGTCAACACCACGTGCGGCCTCTCCAACATCTCGTTCGGCCTGCCGCACCGCCATGGCATCAATGCCGCCTTCATCCCGATGGTGATCGGCGCCGGCATGACCAGCGCCATCATGAACCCGGTGCGTCCGCAGGAAATGGAAGCCGTGCGCGGCGCCAATGTGCTGAACGGCACCGACGAGAACTGCACCAACTGGATCAGGACCTACAAGGACTACAAGCCGGCCGAAGGCGGCCAGGCGGTGGCAGCACCGACGCAGGTCAATGCGCCGGGCGACGGCGCCAGCAATGGTGGTCGCCGCCGTGGCGGTCGTGAAGCCCGGATGGGTCGAGGATAAGCGCGCAATCGTGAACTCGCCTGCAAACATCACCGATCCGCTCGTGCTGTTCATGCCGTCCGGCAAGCGCGGGCGGTTTCCGGTCGGCACGCCGGTGCTCGACGCCGCACGCCAGCTCGGCGTCTATGTCGAGAGCGTCTGCGGCGGGCGCGCCACCTGCGGGCGTTGCCAGATTGAAGTGCAGGAAGGCAATTTCGCCAAGCACAAGATCATCTCCTCCAACGACCACATCACGCCCAAGGGCGCCAAGGAAGAGCGCTACGAACGCGTGCGCGGCCTGCCTGAGCGCCGGCGCCTGTCCTGTTCGGCGCAGATCCTCGGCGATCTCGTCATCGACGTGCCGCAGGACACCGTCATCAACGCGCAGACCATCCGCAAGGATGCCGACACCAGGGTCATCGCCCGCGATTCGGCGGTCCGCATGTGCTATGTCGAAATCGAAGAACCCGACATGCACAAGCCGCTCGGCGATCTCGACCGCCTCAAGATCGCGCTGATGCACGACTGGAGCCTGAAAAACCTCGATTTCGATTTTCACCTGTTGCCGCAGGTGCAAGGCATCTTGCGCAAGGGCAACTGGACCGCGACCGCCGCCATCTACAAGGATGCCGAGACCGAGACCGCGCGGGTCATCGCTTTGTGGCCGGGCCTCAAGAACGAGGCCTATGGGCTCGCCTGCGATATCGGCTCGACCACCATCGCCATGCATCTGGTGTCGCTGCTGTCGGGTCGCGTCGCCGCCTCGTCGGGCACGTCCAACCCGCAGATCCGCTTCGGCGAGGATCTGATGAGCCGCGTTTCCTATGTGATGATGAACCCGGACGGCCGCGAAGGCATGACGGTGGCCGTGCGCGAGGCGATTTCCGGCCTCGTCGACAAGGTCTGCGCCGAAGGCAACGTCCAGCGCAACGACATTCTGGACAGCGTCTTCGTCGGCAATCCGATCATGCACCATCTGTTCCTCGGCATCGATCCGACCGAGCTCGGCGGCGCGCCCTTCGCGCTGGCCGTCTCGGGCGCCGTGCACATCAAGGCCTCGGACATCGGCCTCAAGCTCAATCAGGGCGCAAGGCTCTACATGCTGCCTTGCATCGCCGGCCATGTCGGCGCCGATGCGGCGGCCGTCACGCTGTCGGAAGGTCCGCACCGCCAGGACGAGATGATGCTGATCGTCGATGTCGGCACCAATGCCGAGATCGTGCTCGGCAATCGTGCGCGGGTCGTGGCGGCCTCCTCCCCCACCGGCCCGGCCTTCGAAGGCGCGGAAATCTCCGGCGGCCAGCGCGCCGCCCCCGGCGCCATCGAGCGCGTGCGCATCGATGCCGACACGCTGGAGCCAAAGTACCGCGTCATCGGCTCGGAACTGTGGTCGGATGAGCCTGGCTTCCTCGACAGTGTGCAGGCAACCGGCGTCACCGGCATCTGCGGCTCCGGCATCATCGAGGTGGTCGCCGAAATGTATCTTGCCGGCATCATTTCCGAGGACGGCGTCATCGACGGCGGCCTGTCGGCGCGCTCGCCGCGCGTCACCGCCAACGGCCGCACCTTCTCCTACGTGCTGAAGGAAGGCGAGCCGAAGATCACCATCACCCAGACCGACGTGCGCGCCATCCAGCTCGCCAAGGCAGCGCTCTATGCCGGTACCAAGCTGTTGATGGAAAAACAGCACACCGAGCATGTCGACCGCATCCATTTCGCCGGTGCCTTCGGCTCCTTCATCGATCCGAAATACGCCATGGTGCTGGGCCTGATCCCAGACTGCGATCTCGACAAGGTTTCGGCGGTCGGCAACGCCGCCGGCGCCGGCGCCCGCATGGCGCTGCTCAATCGCGGCTACCGCCGCGAGATCGAGGACACGGTCAGCAAGATCGAGAAGATCGAGACCGCGCTGGAGCCGAAATTCCAGGAGCATTTCGTCTACGCCATGGCGCTGCCGAACAAGGTCGACCCGTTCCCGAAACTCTCGGCCGCGGTGAAACTGCCGCCGCGCAAGACCGTCAGCGAAGACGGTGTTGCCGGCGATGCCGCCCCGCGCCGGCGTTCGCGCGAAGGCCATGCGGCAAGGCGCGGGCGAGAGTAAACCGCCTGCAACAGAGCGTCGAACGCCTCCAATTTCATTTGTATGCAAATGTTTCAAGATCGGCCGATCTGGAAACGAAAACGCTGTTTTCGTGAAATCCGCCAGATACACGCGCGGCGCATTTAACCGGCATCAAGCGGCAGGCAGGAAATCTCTTCCGACCGCCGCGATCCTTCAAGGGAGATCACGATGTCGATGTTCGAAAGCCTCGGCCGTTATGGTGCGGCCATCAAGCATGCCCACAACCGGAACAGATCTGTCCGAGCACTGAACAGCCTGCCTTCCGAAATCCAGAAGGATATCGGCTGGCCGGTGTCGCCGCGCAATGACCCGCAGGCCACCTTGTCGGCTCTGCTCCTGGGCTCGGCGCGCTGATGACATTCGCCGACAAATGCAAGCTGTTGGCCAAACGCCGGAGCCGCGATACGGCTCCGGCGACAACCGATACAAAGCTGCGCGCAGCACTTTTGCCTCGGCGTTGAACGCTGTTGCGGTGCCCTAAAGGGCTGGGAAAGCTGCCTTGGGGTTGCGGCCCCAGATCACACAACCGTGTTGACCACCACGCAAAACTTGACATTTCTGGCCGAGGCACGATCTTCGAAGACAGGGAGATTTCTCTTAGTCGGCTCCAGCCGAAGTTCGTGTATCCGCATGCCCAGTTTCAAAAGCCACGTCGTTTCGTTTGTGCTCCGGCATAGCCGCAAGCAGGCCTTTGCCAGCCCGGAAAACCTGCAGCGCTGGATTGCCTATGCTCGCAAGACCGAAGACCACCAGCCGCCCGCTGCGCTGCGGTCGCGGCTCGGCATCACGACGCGCACCGTCGGCGGCTTTCCCGTCTACGAAATCGCGCCCAAGGCCGGCGAGCAGAAGCAGATTCTTTACCTGCATGGCGGCGCCTATGTCTTTGAAATCACGCCCTATCATTGGGGGCTGATCGCCGAAATGGCCGATCGCCTTGGCTTCGGCATCACCGTGCCGATCTATCCCATTGCCCCCGAGCATGATTTCCACGCCATGTTCGACATGGTCGGCAAGGTCTACCGCCAGATGCTCGACGAAACCGAAGCGGAAGACATCGTCTTCATGGGTGACTCCGCCGGCGGCAACATGGCCGTGGTGCTGACCATGATGGCCGCGGAAGAAGCCCTGCCCTTGCCGTCACGTCATGTGCTGATTTCGCCAGGTCTTGACATGTCGCTTGCCAACCCCGAAGTCTTCGAAGCCGAGCGCAACGATCCGTGGCTGGGCATTTCTGGCGGGATGGAGGCGGTCCGGCTCTACAGCGCCGGCTTCGCTCGAAGCGACTGGCACATCAGTCCGCTTTACGGCGACCTGTCGGTGCTGCCGAAAACCCTGCTGCTGACCGGCTCGCACGATCTGCTCAGCCCCGACAATCTGATCTTCGCCGAGAAAGCTCGTAACGCCGGTGTCGATGTGGAGGTCGTCTATGAGGAAGGCATGTTCCACGTCTGGCCGCTGATCGAGATGCCCGAGGCGCGCCGCGCGCGCGACAGCATCGTCGCCTTCCTGAACGGCGAAACCAAACCACGCCGCGCTACGGCCGGTCGATGGCCGCTACAGGGTCAGATCGCCACCTGATCTGTCACCCGCGAGCCATTCCGGACGAAGAAGAGCCCGCCCCCGATCCTGTCGGGACGGGCTCCGATCGTTACAAAAATCAGAACTTGCCGGTTTCCCGGAACACTTCGAAGGTTGCGCGGATGTGGTCGGCGACTGCCTTGACCGGTGCGCTGGCATCCGGCGCCACCACCATGGCCAGATTGTAGGTGCCGATGTCCGGCATGCCGTCCTTCGGGCAAAGCTCGACCATGTCGTTGCCGAGGAACGACTTCGGCAGCGGCGCTACCGCGAGATCGGACATGATGGCGGCGCGCTGGCCGGCCGTGTGCGCGCTCATATAGGCGATGCGGTAGTTGCGGCCCTCACGGCCGAGCGCTTCCAGGGCGCCAGCGCGCCAGGCGCAGCCTTCTTCCCAAAGCGATACCGGCAGCGGCTCGCGCAGATGCGCACATCCGCCCTTGGCGCCGGCCCAGACGATCGGCTCGGTCAGCAGCACCTCGGCGCCGATCGCGCTGGTCTTGTAGGAGTTGGTCAGCAGCGTGATGTCGAGCGCGCGGTCGTCCATGCGGCGGCGCAGATTGCTGCTCTGGTCGATGGTGACGTCAACGGCGATCGACGGATGCGACTGCGCAAAACGCTTCAGCACATGCGGCAGCACGCGCTCGCCATAATCGTCCGGTGAGCCGAGCCGCACCACGCCGACAATGTCGGGAATGATGAACTTCGACACCACCTCGCGGTTGATCGACAGCAGCCGGCGGGCGTAGCCGAGCAGCATCTCGCCATCGGTGGTCAGTGTCACCGAGCGCGCGTCGCGCGCGAAGACGGAGCGGCCCAGAATGTCCTCAAGCTTCTTGATCTGCATGGAGACGGCCGAGGGCGTGCGGAAGACGGCATTGGCGGCGGTGGTGAAGCTGCCGGTTTCGGCAATGGCCACGAAAGTGCGCAGCACATCGAGATCGAGCAGGGGCAGCGGATGATTGAGTGGGGCGTTCATCGGGATCGACCTTCAATTTTTCTGATGCAAACCATCATTCCATTTCGTTTGATTGAACATCAGAATGGGAGGATAGTCAACTCCATCGAAGCAGGACGTACCGAAAGCAGCCACCAAACGACCACGACACAGACCTGTATTCGACATGAAGTGAAGCTGAAACAAACCGGGTGTACCGCCTCAGTCGTGCGGATCCTCCCACCGCCAACGAAGGAGAATGAAATGTCTATCCTGTCATCCATTGGTCGGCTTGCGACCGAATTCAGCGCGGCCCGCGCCCGCTACCAGACCGAACGCGCCATTCACTCGCTGCCGATCGAACTGCAGAAGGACATCGGCTGGCCTGAAGCTGCCGACACCAAGACCGGTGCACGCCACGGCGTCGGATCCTGGGCTGGAGCGAAGTAAACCGTGTGTAGCAAAGAATGAAGGCCTGCCGCGCAGACCATGCCCGGCAGGCCTTCTCCGTTTTATTTGCATTCAAATGAATTTTGGAGCCATGTCGCCACTGCATGGCGCATATGAACAAGCCGCATAGCGGTGCAAATTGCCGGATAACGCGTTGTAAATAATGGTAAATTCTGGGCAGTTTGCCCAATAATGTCGCAATCGGTGTCGCATTTCATATCAAGCGCTTCGCATTTGCGATTTAGTTTGTCCTCGCACAGGCCTATATCAGCGGCAGCAAACGAGCTGCCCCACTCCATAAAGCGAAGGCGACCCGTCTGAGCAACCGAATGGAGATGATCATGAAGCTTTTTGCCCGCCTCTTTGCCCGCCGCGAAATGAACCTGACGACCGCTCTCGAGCGCCAACGCCTTGCCAACACCATGCCCGGCCAGACCGGCGCCATGAACGCGGCGCGCCTCGGCTTCGTCGCCTGAGACAACAGCTTGCGAAGGCAGCGTTCCCTGCCGCTGCTTCGAAGTTGATCCCAACGCCGCCTTGGCAAGCCGAGGCGGCGTTTTCGTTTTGAGCCACAAGGCGGGGCAAATCTGCCTAGACCGGCGACAATTTGAGCCCATCGCTTGGGCGATTGCCCATTTGCGACCCATGTCGCAAATATAGTTGCCTCTACGCCCTCTACCCGATTGACAGGAATGGTTTTTCCTGATGACGCTGTGCTGTTCGCGACATCCTGTTCGCGTCATGGCCGCGTGAGGTTTCCCCGTGAATGCCGTTATAAAGCACCCGATCAGGCGATCGTTTGTATTCTTCCTCATCCCCGATTTCACCATGATCGCCTTTGCGACAGCGCTCGACCCGCTACGCTCGGCCAACCGGATGCTCGGCTACGAGGCCTATCGCTGGCGCCTCGCCAGCATCGACGGCAAGCCGGTGCGCGCCTCGAACGGCGTCGAATGCGCCGTCAACACCTCGCTGGAGGATGAGCGCAAGAAGATGGCCGGGCCGGAACGGCCGAACATGGCGATCGTCTGCAGCGGCATCAATGTCGAGCGCTACCAGAACAGATCGGCCTTCGCCTGGCTGCGCGAGGAATACAATCGCGGCGTCGCCGTCGGCGGCCTGTGTACCGGCGCCCATATCCTGGCTGCCGCCGGCCTCTTGTCCAACAAGCGTTGCGCTATCCACTGGGAGAACCTGCCGGGCTTTTCCGAGGCGTTCCCCAAGGCCAATGTCTTCGCCGACCTGTTCGAGATCGACCAGAACATCTACACCTGCGCCGGCGGCACCGCCGCGCTCGACATGATGCTGAAGCTGATCGGCGACGATTTTGACGAGAACCTCGTCAACCGCGTGTGCGAGCAGGTGCTGACCGACCGCGTCCGCAGCCCGACCGACCGCCAGCGCCTGCCGTTGCGCGCCCGCCTTGGCGTGCAGAATTCCAAGGTGCTGACCATCATCGAATTAATGGAAGGCAATCTGTCCGAGCCGCTGTCGCTGATCGAGATCGCCGACCATGTCGACCTGTCGCGCCGCCAGATCGAGCGGCTGTTCCGCACCGAGATGGGCAGGTCCCCTGCCCGCTACTATCTCGAGATCCGGCTCGACCGTGCCAGGCACCTGCTCATCCAGTCGTCGATGCCGGTGGTCGAGGTGGCGGTCGCCTGCGGCTTCGTCTCGGCCTCGCATTTCTCCAAATGCTACCGCGAGCTATACGCCCGCTCACCGCAGCAGGAGCGCGTCGACCGCAAGCAGTTGCTCGCGGCCTGACCCGGCCTAGGAGATTTGACGTCTAGCGGCTGTCGAACATCCAGCTGCGGTCGCGCCACATTTTCTCGCCGGTCAGGCAGTCGACGGGCGGGCCGTCCTGCGCCAGCATCACCGGCGGGTGATCAGCCTCCTCCGCCGCCCATTGCGGCGAGGCAGGGCCGGCAAGTTCCAGAACCAGCTTGCGGCGGATCGCTTCGGGAAACTGCGTCCAGTCATTGACCGGGATCATGAAGGAGCCAGGCCCGCCGATCACGCAGTCGCTGTAGTAGCGATCGAGATTGTTGACGTCGAAGGCGCCGGTGAACCCGCCGCGGGTCATCAGCGGCAACCCGTTGATGACGATCCCTTGCTTCACCACAGCGTCGCGGGTGATATCGACAGGAGCGCCCTGATTGTTGGGGCCGTCGCCCGAAATGTCGATGACGCGCTTGACGCCCTGAAAGCCGCTTTCGGCGAAAAGATCGCTGCCGAATTCAAGCGCGCCGGAAATCGAGGTGCGGCGCGCGCTGCCCGGCGGATGGGCGGAAAGTTGTGCAACCACCCGTTCGGCATCGGCACGGTTGGCGATCACCGTCCACGGCACGATGACATGCTGCCAGGTCGTGCCGGCCCATTCGACATAGGTGACGGCGATCTTGCCGTAGGCACCGTCGGCAATGGCCTGCAACACATGGTCGTGCGTAAGTGCCGCCGCATAGCCGTGGCGCTGGATCTCGAGTTCGTCCGGCGACATGGACAGGGAAACATCAACGGCCAGCACCAGCTCGACATCGACGGGTTCGACCGCGAGAGACGCCGGCGTCAGCCACAACAACAGCGCCAGCGCGGCGCAGCCCGAAAAGAGATGTCTTGCACAGGCGAAAGCAGACATGACGCAAGGGTAAGCGAGAATCGCGGATCGACAAAGAGAAAAGCCCGGCGCTGGGCCGGGCTCTTTGTATTCAAATCTTTGCAGGTCAGCCGCCTACCGGCAATCAACTCCTCGGCTTGAGGTTCTCCGGGTCGTAGAGCGGCTTGTAGCCGACGGCGGCCACTTCCACCGGATAGGTCTCGCCGAAATACTCGATGTTCAGCTTGCGGCCCTCCTGGGCATAGGCCCATGGCAGATAGGCGAGACCGATGTTCTTGCCAATGGTCGGACCGTAGGCCATCGACGTCGTGAACGACCGGCGGCCGAGTTCGTCGACCAGCGTTTCGCCCGTCTTAGGGTCCATCACCGGCATGATGCCGACGGGATAGCGGGCGACGCCCTTTGCATCGACGTTCTCGGTCATCACCAGCGTGCACAACATGGCCGGCTGGTGCTCGCGGGCGCGGTATTCCACGTGCTTCGCCTTGCCGCAGAAATCGTTCTCCTTGACCTTAGGACGCGCGAGATCGGCTTCCAGCAGATTGTACTCGGTCAAGAGGTCGGCGTTCTGCAGGCGCAGGCTCTTTTCCATGCGCCGGGTGTTGGCATAGGTCTCGACGCCGAACGGCATGACGCCGGTGGAACGCAGCGCGTCCCAGACGGCGAGACCGTCCTCGTAGCGCATATGCAGTTCCCAGCCCTGCTCGCCGACATAGGAGATGCGGAACGCGGTGACGTCCTTGCCGCCGATCCGGACCGGCTTGATTGCCGCGAAAGGGAAGTTCTCGAGCGACAGCCCGTCCGGGTTCTCGACCACCTTTTGCAAGGTCGCCCGCGCATTCGGGCCCCAGATGCCGACGGTCACATACTTCTCGGTCACGTCTGTGATGGTGACATCAAAGCCTTTGTCCTGCGCCGTGCGGCGCATGTACTGGAAGTCGCGCGGGCCGGCGTCGGCGCCGTCGATCAAACGGCAGCGGTCAGCCATGCGGATGACGGTAAAGTCGGCGCGCACCATGCCTTCCTCGTCGAGGAAGTGGGTGTAGATGCCCTTGCCGATGTTGTTGTCGCCGCCGATCTTGGCCGCGCACAGCCATTCCAGCAGCGCGACATGGTCCGGGCCTTCAATGTCGTACATGGCGAAATGCGACAGGTTGACGATGCCGCAATCCTCGCTCATGGCGAGGTGTTCGGCGTTGGAGACGCGCCAGAAATGGCGATTGTCCCACTCGTTTGCACGCACCGGCACCCGGTTGCCGTACTTCTCCAAGAGATGCTCGTTGGCGGCATAGCCGTGCGCGCGTTCCCAGCCGCCCAACTCCATGAAGTAACCGCCAAGTTCCTTCTCGCGCTCCCAGAACGGCGAGCGCTGGATGTTGCGGCCCTTGGAGAAGGGTTCGCGCGGATGCACCGCCGGATTGTAGACCTTCATCGCCGTCTCGGTGCAGCGGTCCCAGATGAACTGCTCTTTCGTCTGGTGCGGATAGAAGCGCGCATAGTCGATGGCGTGGTGGTCGATCTCGGTCCGGCCGTCCGTCATCCAGTCGGCGATCAGCTTGCCCATGCCGGGGCCGTCCTTGACCCAGATGGCGACGGCATACCAGAGACCCCTGACCTTCTGGCTTTCGCCCATTGACGGGCCACCATCCGCAGTCACCTGCAGCAGGCCGTTGAAGGAATGGCTTTCATTGTAGCCGAGTTCGCCCAGGATCGGCGTCAGTTCCATGGCGCGCTCGAGCGGCGCCAGAATCTGCTCCATGTCGAGATCGCGCTGCGACGGCGACAGCCGCGCTTCATGCTTTTCGAGCAGATCGCGCGGATGGCAAAGGCGCGGATTGTTTTCCTCGTAATAGCCCCATTCGATCTGGCCGCCCTCGGCGGTCTTGGGGTCGCCGGTGTCGCGCATATAGGCCGAGTTGCCCTGGTCACGCAGCAGCGGCCAGCCGATCTCCTTGCCGGTGCCGGCGAACTCATTGTAGGGGCCGAAGAAGGTCAGCGGATGGTCGATCGGCATCACCGGCAGGTCCTCGCCGACCATTTCCGCGATCAGCCGGCCCCAAATGCCGGCGCAGACGATGACATAGTCGGCCATGATCGTGCCGCGGTCGGTGACCACGCCCCTGATGCGGCCCTCCTCGACGATGAGGGATTTGGCCGGCGTGTTGGCGAATGATTTCAACTTGCCCGAAACTTCCGCCTGGTCGACCAGCTTGCCGGCGACTGTCTGCGAGCGTGGAATGACGAGGCCGGCATCGGGGTCCCACAGGCCACCCTGCACCATCGCTTCTTCGATGAGCGGAAATTTCTCCTTGATCTCGGCAGGTTCGATCAGGCGGGCGCGCGTGCCAAAAGCCTTGGCCGAGGCGATCTTGCGCTTGATTTCTTCCATGCGGCTGTCATCGCCAACGCGCGCCACTTCGAGGCCGCCGATGCGGGCGTAGTGGCCCATCTTCTCGTAGAAATCGATCGAGTAGAGCGTCGTCCAGCAGGACAGGAAATCGTGGCTGGTGGTGTAGCAGAAGTCGGAGGCATGCGCGGTCGAGCCGATATCGGTCGGGATGCCTGATTTGTCGATGCCGACAATGTCGTCCCAGCCGCGTTCGATCAGGTGATGGGCGATCGATGCGCCGACTATACCGCCAAGGCCGACGATGACGACCTTCGCCTTTTTCGGAAACTCTGCCATTGCCCGCGACTCCAAAGCGATAAAGCGGGCGCGCCTGCGCCCGTTCGAATGGCGCACAATATGCAGAGGACGCGGATGGAGCTACCGCCTGTTTGCGACACGTCGCTGGTGCGGCGCGACCCAGTACGCCGACTGGTCGTCAGAGGCGAGTATTGCTCAGGCGAACGCCCAGACGTCCTCGGCCTGGAAACCGACCTGGTAGCCTGATGTCTTCAGCTTGACCACGACCTGGCCGATTTCGGCCGCCGGCAGCGCGCCGACCTCGACCTTGATCATGCCCGGACGATAGCGCTTGAGGTCGAGCTGTTCGAAGACGATCCAGTCTGCGCCTTCGCAATCGACGAGGAAGGCGTCGATGTAGGTGATGCCGTTGCGGTCGAGCAGCGTCTGCAAGGTCTCCGACGGCACCTCGATATCCCTCAGGTGCGGCGCGAACTTGTTGAAATTGGCGTCGGCCTCGCCCCAGGCATTCTTGCCAGACATCAGATTGGTGTCGGTGACCGACGAGCAGCCGATGAACTCGATAGGCAGCGTGCCGGCCTCGAGTGCAGCGGCATCGAAGGTGTGGACGGTGATCGTGCCCTTGGTCTTGGTTACCGCCACCGGCTCGATGACGAAACGCTCGGCATCAGGATAGTTGGCGCGCAGCCGCTTCTGATTGTAGGGGATCGGCTCGACCAGCACGGCGCGGGCGCGCGGAATGCGGTGCAGCCACGGCGTCACGTCGTCGAACAATGCGCCGTCGCAGGCGCCGACATTGACCATCTGAAACGGTCGCCTAGCCCCACTGAGGCGCGCCTTCAGCGCCGCCTTGGCCAGGAATTTGGTGCCGTGCAGCGATGGGCCACGGTCGAGAACGCCGGTGGGAAGACCGAGCGACAGGGCAATGCGCGCCAGGCTGGAAATGGAACTCATGGCTTATCTCCAGATATGACGTGCGGGGCGATGGGGCGTCGCCCATTGACGCTTGCCGACGCCCACAGCGCCATCATCGGGCCGGCGAGCAGCAGGAACGGCGGGATCAGATTGGGAAAATAGATGCGGCTGTCGTGGATCGGAAAGACGGTGAATTTCGCCAGCACGCCAAGCACCAGTGCGGCCAGCAGGATGCCGGCGCGGCGGTCGAGCTTGAAGCCGGCGCGGCTCAATGAATACCATCCGGCCAATGCCAGCACCGAGACGCCGACCCAGCTGTTCAAGGAGATGGCGCGAACCAGCGAGGCGGCGAATGCCTTGAGATAAGCGACAGCCGAAAACGGCGGATCGAAACCGTCCATATTGTAGTGCTGCTCGATGCTGGAGAACCACAGATGCGGCCACCAGCCGGGATGCTGGGCCCAGTGCGAGATGGCGAAGTAGGCGACGAACGAGACGGCAAAGCCGGCCAGCGCGCCCCACGCCTTCTCACGAAAAATGACCAGCAGCACGGCGAAGATGGTGAGGAAGACGATGTTGTCGGGCCGCGCCATGAAGGCGAGGAAGAGCAGGAGCGCCGTCGCCGCATCACGGCCGCGCACATAGGCAAACAGCCCGCCGAGAAACAGCGCCGAGCACAAGAGATCCGGCGTCGAGGCCCGCGCCGCTTCGCCGAAATCGGCCATGATCAGCACCGCGCCGACGACCGGCGCCAGCGCCAGCGCCCTTTGAGACCGCAGCCAGAGCAGCGCGATCGCGCCAAACAGCAGCACCGAGACCACCGACACCAGCCGCATCGCCTCGACCGGCAACATCGCCGAACTCATCGTCGACAGGATCTCGGCATAAAGGAACTTGATCCGGTACATGCCGAGCAGCGAATGGAAGTCGGCGGCATTTTCAGCCATATGGCTGCGGAAACCGCCGCCATCGTCGGTCAGCGTCTTGTAGTCGCCGGCCGACACACCTGATTTGACCGTGCCGTAGGCGTAGTCATGCAAAGCCTGCGCATCGGGATAGGTGCCTTCCTCCGCGACGGCCAGATAGGGAAGCATGTCCCAATTGGCGTCGGGCATGAACCAGGCCGTCGCCGCCGTCAGAAGGATGTAGAGCGCGAAGGCTGCCGCACCGATCGGCGCCGCCAGGCGCCCATAGGTCCCCTCGCCCCATGCCAGACCGGCCGCGGCTAGCCGGTCGAGCCGAGTGTTCGAAGCGGGCGACCTGGTCAGCATCGTTGTGCTCAGCGAACCTGGCTTTTGACGAAGTCCTTCACGATCGACACGATGCCGCGCGACAGCAGGCTGTCGAACGCGTCGACGAAGCGGTCGACGTGCTCGCGCTGGCAGATCAGCGGCGGTTCGAGGCGAATGACGTTGCGGTTATATTCGGTGAAGGCGACCAGCACGTCATAATCGCGCAACAGCAGCGCACCGACGAAGCCGGACAGCGAACCCTTCAGCTTGTCGTCGAGCACGCTGACGATCGGCCGCAGCACCATCGGCAATGTCTGCGAGAAGTCGTGGAACTCCAGCCCGACCATGAAGCCCTTGCCGCGCACGTCCTTGATGATCTTCGGGTATTTTTCCTTCAGCGCCTGCAGGCGCTGCAGCAGATAGTCGCCAGTCGCCGCGGCGTTGTCGATCAACCCCTCGTCATAGAGCACGTTGAGGCCTTCGATTGCGGTGATGCAGGCCTCGCCCATGCCGCCGAAGGTCGCCATGGCATGGATCATCGCCGTCTTCGGCGTGCCATAGGCCTTCATATAGACCTCGCGCCGGGCGATCATGGCACCGACCGCCGCCTTGCCGGCACCGAGCGACTTGGCCAGAGCCGTCACATCGGGGACAACGCCATAGTGCTCGAAAGCGTAGAAGCGGCCGGAGCGGCCATAGCCGCACTGCACTTCATCGGCGACCCACAGCACGCCATACTGGTCGCACAGCGCGCGCAGCTTCTGCCAGTATTCGGCGGGCGCCTGGATGATGCCGCCGCCGCCCTGGATGGTTTCGAGCACGATGACGCCAACCTCCGGATCGGAGCGGAACAGACGCTCGACCGCTTCGATATCGGCAAAGGGAATGCGAACCGTATTTTCCGCCATCTTGAAGTCGGCGCGGTAGAGCTGGCCGTCGGTGATGCCCAGCACGCCCTTGGTCTTGCCGTGAAAGGAATTCTCGGCATAGACGATTTTCGGCCGCTTCGGGCCGGCGGCGCGCTCGGCGAGTTTCACCGCCGCTTCCATCGCTTCCGACCCGGACGAGCCCAGAAACACCATGTCGAGATCGCCGGGCGAGCATTTGGCGATGTTGTGCGCCAGCGCCGCCGCATATTGCGACATGAAGGCGATGGCGATCTCCTGGCGCTTTTCCTCCTGGAACTTGCGGCGCGCCTCGAGAATGCGCGGATGGTTGTGGCCAAAGGCCAAGGAACCGAAGCCACCAAAGAAATCGAGAATCTTGCGGCCGTTCTGGTCGATGTAGAACATGCCTTCGGCACGTTCGATCTTGATCTTGTGGAAGCCGAGCAGCTTCATGAAATGCAGCTGGCCCGGATTGAGATGCGCCTTGAACAGGTCGGTCATCCGCGCAACGTCCATCGCCTTCGCCTGCTCGACGCTGATCAGGTCGGGTTTGGCGATGCTGGCGGGCGACAGCGCCGGCGGGCTGACCATGGTACGCGTGTTCGTCTGCTCGGGCTTGGCCATGACGGTCATCTCAATCTCCTGTCTGCGCGCATGACAAGGATCGTGCGCAACGAAATCTGTTCGGCGAGCCGGCTATTCGGCAGGCACATGTTTGGTGGCGACGGCGTGACCGGCCTTCTTGGCGCGGTACTCGCTGTAGGCGGCGATCAGCATGTCCTCGTCGCGGTATTGCGGCACCCAGCCGAGCTGACGCTCGGCCTTGGACACGTCGAGCACGCACTCCTCGTCGGCGATCAGATACTGCTCCGGATCCATGATCGGCATGTTCATGAGGTCGAGCAGGTCAAGTGTGCGCTTGACCGCCCAGCCCGGCGTTGGGATCAGCAGCGATTTCGACCCGGCATGCTTGATCAGGTCGCCAAGCAATTTCTTCACCGGCGGCGGATTGAGCGAGCCGAGATTGTAGGCTTCGTTCGGCACGCCAGCCTTCCAGGCCGCGCGGGCAGCTTCCGCACAATCGAAAACAGAGATGAACTGATAGGGATTCCTGCCGGAGCCGATCATCGGCACCGGAAAATTCCAGTCGATCAGCTTGAACAGCTTTTCCAGGATGCCGAGGCGGCCGGGACCGATGATCAGGCGCGGCCGAAACAGCGAGATCGACATGCCGCGCTTGCGCCATTCTGCCGCCAGTTCCTCTGTCTTCTGCTTCGACCAGCCATACTCGCCAAGCGGCGCCACCGGATGCTCCTCGGTCATCGGCTGCGTCACCGTATGGCCGTAGATCATGTCGGTCGTGTAGTGGACCAGCTTCGGCGCGCCGGCCTTGTCCATCGCCTGCATGATGTGCTCGGTGCCGTGGAAATTCACCGGAAAGAAGAAGTCGTGGCGTTTTGTCCGCACCTGGATCGGCGACAGCATTTTCGCCGACAAATTGTAGACCATGTCGTCGGCCTTCAGCCCTACCGACGCGACCGAAGCTGGATCGGTGACGTCGCAGGTGACAAAGCGGACCGAGCGGTAGTGCGGCAGGTCGCTCTTGACGATATCGGCGACGACGACCTCTTCGCCATCGGCCACAAGTTTCGGGGCAAGGTGGCGGCCGACGAAACCGTCGCCGCCGAAAATCACATGTCTCATCGAACGGTCTCGCTGGTGTGGATCTTGTCGGGCGAAAGGGAAGCCGTTTCCTCTTCATGACCGCGCCCACTCTGGGCGATCAGCACGGTGCCGACGCAGATGAAGGCAATACCGGAGATGCGCCAGGCATTGAGGTCCTCGCGGAAAAGGAAATAGGCGAAGATCGCTACGGCGACATAGGCGAGGCTGAGGAACGGGTAGGCAAAGGAGAGCTCGACCTTGGACAGCACATAAAGGTGCGAGGCCATCGAGATGACGAAGGTGCAGAGACCAAGAAAGACCCACGGGCTGAAGACGATCTGCAACAGCTTGACCAGAGGATTGACGCCCTCGAACGAAATCGGCCCGAGCGACATCATGCCTTGCTTCAGCATCAGCTGCGCGGCAGCATTGGTCATGACTGTGAACAGAATGAAGACGATGTATTTCATGTTTTGCACCCGCCCTGCAGCGGTCCTACTACAGACCTGCAAAGATTTCGTGAAGTCACAACAACGTTTTGAGTAAACCCTGGCATTGACGATTCATTCACCACGAATTACTCAAATTTTACCTATTCCGCCGCCTGGACGGTTCCGCGCCGCACGTCCAATTTTTGCGCCGTCCGCGCCCAGAAATCCGACAGCAGAGCGGGGTCGCGCAGCGCCTCCAGTTGCTGCCAATCCGGAAAGGACGCGGCGAAGGTGGCGGCGCCCATGCGCGCATCCTTGTAGGGGTTGACCGCGCCACCGGCCTCGACCGTGATGCGGTCAAGTTCGTTCAGCAGCTGTAGCGTCGTCTCGCCGCGATTGGGGAAATCCAGCGTCAGCGTGTATCCCGGCCGCGGGAACGACAGCAGCGCCGGCGAAGGGATCGCGCCAAAACGCTTCAGCACCGTCAGGAACGACCCCTGCCCGGCCCGTCTCGCCGCCTCGAGCAGCGCCGGCACGGCCCGGTATGCTGCTTGTTCCGGCACCACGCTCTGGTGCTGGAAGAGGCCCTTGGGCCCATAGAGCCGGTTCCAGTCGCCAACGCCGTCGAGCGGAAAGAAAAAGCCCTGGTAGCCGACACGGCGCGGCACCGACGAGCGTCCCTTCTTCCACCGGTAGGCAGCGTTGAACGCGGTCAGGAACGGCCGGTTGAGCACATTGAACGGCGGCTGGAACGGCACCGAGAGACGTCCGCCGGTACGTGCGGCCGTATGCGAACCATGCTCGGCATGGTTGCCGGTGAACAGCAGGCCGCGCCCACGGCCGTGGCCCCCGGCAAGCTGGTCGATCCAGGCAACCGCATATTCATTGGCCTGGTCGGCGGCTTCGGCCAGCGCGAAGAATTCGCCGAGATCGCGAAACGGCGTCGCCTTCTCGACGATGTCGAGCGAGTGCACCCGCATCAGCCGGATCGACGCCGACAGGATCAGGCCGGTGAGCCCCATGCCGCCGATCGTCGCCTTGAACAGGTGGGCATTGTCCGTGGCCGAGCAATGATAGGTCCGCCCGTCCGAGCGCAGCAGCGTGAAGGACTCGACATGGCAGCCGAAGGTGCCGCGCCGGTGATGGTTCTTGCCATGCACATCGTTGGCGATGGCGCCGCCAAGCGTCACGAACTGCGTGCCAGGCACGACCGCCGGGAAAAAACCGAGGGGTGCGGCATGGGCAATGATGTCGGACAAAAGCACACCGGCTTCCGCTTCGAGAAGACCGGTCTCGGCATTGAAGGCGAGAATGCGGTTCAGCGGCCGCATGTCGACGATCGTCCCGGCTTCATTCTGGCAGGAATCGCCATAGGAACGGCCATTGCCATAGGCGAGCAACGCGTTCTTTTTTGCCTTGCCGCTCTTCATCAGCGCGATGGCGTCATCCGCAGGGATGGTGCGCGGCGCCGGTGGGGTGGCGAGACCAAAACTCTGGAACCGTTCGGCCATGCCTACCAGCCCCCGGCAACCAGCAGCAATGCGCCGATAAGCACGACGATCTGGCTGCGCCAGTCGCGGATGATGAAGACCACCGGATCGTCATGCAACTCATCGCGGCGGGCGAGGATCCAGACGCGCATGGTGAGATAAAGCACGATCGGCGCCAGCGGCCACACAAGCCAGGGATGCGGGTAGAGTTCGCGCACGGCCATGCTGTCCATATAGAGCGCCAGCACCAGGGCCGAGGAAAAGGCCGAGGCCATGCCGGCCTGGGCGACAATCTCCTGATCTTCGGTGCGGTAGCCGCGACCGGCAATGCGCTCACCGGCCGGGATGGCGGTGGTGCGCAACTCGACATAGCGCTTCACCAGCGCCAGCGACAGGAAGAAGAAGATCGAGAAGGCCAACAGCCAGAAGGAGACTTCGACACCGGTGGCCGCCGCACCGGCCAGCACACGGATCGTGTAGAGTCCGGCCAGCGTCAGCACGTCGCCCAAAAGCATACGCTTGAGCGACAGTGAATAAGCCGTGGTGACGAGCATGTAGCCACCGAGCACGCCAAGGAATTCGATCGGTAGCAAGAGCCCTGCAGCGATGCCGATGGCCAGCAACGCTGCCATCGAGCCAAGGCCGAACGGGATCGACAATGCGCCGCTGGCGAAAGGCCGGTTGCGCTTGGTCGGATGTTTGCGGTCGAGTGCGAGATCAAAGAAATCGTTGAGGATGTAGATGGCGGAAGCCACGGCGCTGAAGGACACGAACGCCAGCAGGCATTGCCAGATCATGTTGGCGTTGAAGTACTCGTGCGACAACACCATCGGCACCGCGATCAGCGAGTTCTTCAGCCATTGATGCACGCGCAGCATCTTGACGAAAGTCCTCAAGGTCGGCTTCGGCACCGGCACCATTTCAGCGTCGTGTGCCGCCTGCCAGCGCGCCGCATGGCGGTCGGGCGCCACAACGATTGCGCTGCGCGCGGCGTCGAAGACCTTGAGGTCGTGCCGGCTGTTGCCGGCATAGTCGAAGCCGCCATCGCCATAGGCTGCGACAAGTGCGGCGCGCTTGCGGCCCGAGGTCATGTTGTGGGGGCCGTCGGTCGCCAGGACGTGATCGAATATCTTGAGATGTGCGGCGATCGCCTCCGCGAATTTACGCGGCGTGCCGGTGGCCAGCACGATCTTGCGGCCTTCGCCATGTTCGGTGCGCATGCGGTCGAGCAGCACCTCGCGATAAGGCAGCGAAGCCGGATCGATGTCGATGCGGTCGGCGATGGCCTGCTTCAGCCGCGCCGGCCCGCTGGCCAGCCAGAACGGCACCAGGAAAATATAGAGCGGATTCTTCTTGATGAGGATGAACAGGCCTTCCCACAGAAGGTCCGTCGCGATCAGCGTGCCGTCGAGATCGACCGCAAGTGGAATTGCGTTCCTGTCCGACCGCGCGTCCATTTCGTGCTGCCTTGCCTGAATCCGTCGTGCCGTGTTTCGGCGTATTCGCACCGTATAGCGGGGAACGGCGTAGCGAACGTTAAAACGTCCGGTTGCAGGCAGCAGGCGCTGCTGTATTTCCGGCGTCATTGTTAAGCAAGCGTTACCAGAAACAATAAAAGGCCGGGCAATGCCCGGCCTTCGAAAAATCAAACCGCCAGCTTTACTTGATGCGAGCGACGCCGCCCGAGATCTCGACTGTCTCCGAGCCGGTCAGGGCCTCGAGGTCACCATTGGGCAAGGTGACGAAACAGCCATTCGGGCAGAATTCCACGGTTTCGCCGGCGGCCAGCGCCAACTCCGTCTTGCCACCGCCTTCCGTCACGATCAGCGTGCGCGTTTCGGCATCCTTGTTGACCGCGCTGGCGGCGAAGGCCGAACCACTCGCTGCAGCAAAAGCGATGGCGACGACGAGCGACTTCCACATTTTGCAGTATCGGTGTTTCCACCGCCTCTTGTTGCATTTCGCAAGGCATTCTCGCCCTTTGCATGGGAGCTTATATGAGATGGAAGCTGAACCGCAACTGAATGCCGCATTCATGCCGCAATTGGTCTTCGCCGCAAAAGCCAGGCTGAGATTCAGGTCAGGCCGAGCCGAGAATGGTGGGTTCCGCGAACCGGAGCGGAGCGTACTTTTGGGTACGTGAGCACCGGAAGCGCAGGAAACCGCCGTTCGCAGGCCGGCATCACCTGAATCTCCTAGTCCGGATCGGGCTTGCGGGTCTTGCGGCCTGTCTTGGCCAGGCGTTTCTTCTCGGCCGCTGCTTCAGCCTCCGCCTGCTCTCGCTCGGCGAATTCGACCTCGGCCTGTTCGTCGTCTATCGGCCATGCCGCGGTCTTCTTGACCTCGACGACCGCGCGCGGCGTCGACGGAATCTCGATATGCTCGCCGCTGAAAGCATCGAGAATGGCAAAGCGGACGTCGTTCTGCACGATATTGCCGTTCAGCACATCGGCGAGGAACACGCGGATCTCGAACTCGAGTGCTGCCGGCCCGAAATTGGCGAACAGCACGAAGGGTTCCGGGTTCTTCAGCACCAGCGCATGGCCGCGCGCGATCTCGAGCAGGATGGCATGCACCCGCTTCACGTCGCTGCCATAGGCGACATTGACCTTGATATCGATGCGGCCGAGCTTGTTGCGGTGCGTCCAGTTGCCGACAGCGTTGTTGATCAGATTCGAGTTGGGCAGGATCACCGATTGCCGCTGGAACGTCTCGACCTCGGTGGCGCGCACACTGATCTTCTTGACCGTGCCGGTGATGTCGCCGGCAACGATCCAGTCACCAACCTTGAATGGCCGTTCGGCCAGCAGGATCAGGCCCGAGACGAAGTTGGAGACGACGTTCTGCAGGCCAAAGCCGATACCCAGCGAAAGGGCGCCGGCAACGAGCGCCAGGCTGGACAGGTCGATGCCGGCCGCCGAGATGCCGACGAGCCCGGCCAGTGCGACGCCGGCATAGCCGACCGCCAGCCGGATCGAGTTGCGCACACCGGTGTCGACACGGCCGCGCGCCATCACCGAGCCGTCGAGCCAGCCCTGGAACCAGCGCGTCAGGAAATAGCCGATGACGAAGACGATGATGCCAGTGAGGATGCCGGTGACCGAGATGGTCACCGAGCCGATGGTCAGGCCCGTCGCCAGCTTGTAGCCCCAGGCCTGGATGTCGCCGGGCTGGAACCCCCACATCAACAGGATCAGCGGCAGGAACACCAGCACGATCATGACGTTGATGGCGACGCTGACGACCAGGCCAAGCTGGTCGAGCGCGGTCTCCTCATAGCTCGCAGTGGTCGACAGCCAGCGCCCGATCGACGTGTCGGCGAAGCCACCCTCTTCGCCGATCTCTCGTGCCGACAGGAAGCCGATATAGGCGGTGACCAGGATGGTGCCGGTGACCACAACCTGCAGCGAAACGAAAATCGCCAGCCCGATATAGCCGAACAGCGCCGCCGCGATGGTGAAAAGGCCGAGCGCAATGGAGGTGAGGCGCAGCCACGCCGGCCACGGCCGCCAGGTCCCGTCGGCCGCCTTGTACGGTTTCAGCAACGCCATCAGGATGAGGATGACGCCGACGATGATGGTGGCGACAAAGCTTCTGGCGATGGTCAGCGACAGCGGCGAACCCATCTTGTCGTTGACCACCGCGAGGAAATTGTTGACGCCGATGACCACCGCCATCGCGGTGGCCAGCCGCACCAGCCAGCGTGCCGGACCCGTCTCGACCTGTATCAGGCGCCAGTTCGGCAGCCGCGGTTCGAGCGCCGCATTGGTCAGCCGGTTGACGCAGAACACCACCGCGATGACCGCAGCCAGCGCATTGAGGAAGACGCCGATATCGCCGCGCAGGACATTGTAATAGTTGAACAGGAAAACCGTCGAAGCGAGGAAGACGCCGACCGCCAGTGTCGGCAGCAGGGTCGACCAGAACGCCACCGACAATCGGCTGAGATAGGATGGTTCCTCCACGGAAGCGTCCGCTTCGAACACACGTCCGAACAGACGCCGGCCGCCGACCAGCAGCACCGCGGCGAGCGCAAGCGCCATGAAGGTCGCCGCGAGCATCGCCTGGAACTTGAATTTGAAGGCGAAGGTCAGCCAGGATGAGACTGCCCTGTAAAAGTTCGCGTATTCATCATGCGCGTCGGAAAAGACCTGTGGGCTCAGCGCATCGGACAGCACGTAGCGCTTGGTGAGCACATTGCGGAAAAGGTCGCTGCGCATGTTGCCGATCTTGTCGATCAGGCCGTTGATGCGGATCGACAGGTTCTGCGCGCTGGCGACGACAGCGTTGATTTCGGCTTTTTCGGAGGCCAGAGCCTGACGCTCGCCGGTAACGATATCGGGCTCTTGCGGCTGGCCGGCAGCCGGCGCCGGACCCAGCATCTCGATCCGGGCATTGATGTCGCCGACACGCGAGCGGAAGGCCAGCGCACTGTTCAGCGCAGCGCGCGACAAATCCTCCAGCTGCAGGCGGATATCCACAAGTGCTGCATCGTCCTCGACACTTTGCTGTATTTTCTTCTCGAGATCGTCGGTCTTGGCCGTCAGGCCCTGGATGACCTTCTGCTGGTCGGTGATCAGCCCGGCGGCACCCTGGCCGAGCGCCTGCGCCATCGCGTCGAACGAAGGCGGCGCCGAGACAACCAGCGCAAGGATCAGGATCAGGCGGAGCAATCGAAAGAGCATGATCGGTTGGCGACTCGCGGACGGCAAAGGCCTGTTCTAGGACCCGCCCTTGATAAAGACGCCGCCACCATGGGGCAAGCCGTCGCGGCCTGGCCGTCTTTTGGGAGTCGGCCAGTCGAAAAGCCATGGCGCAATATTGGCTTTGCGGCGGCGCCCTGCTCTATAGTCTGCCGCATCGCACCAAGGATGACATGAAGAATGGCGGAATATTCGGCCTTTTCGCTTCTCGCGAACGCGCTCAGGGGAAACCAGGACTGGAAGCCGGCCTGGCGCAAGCCGGAGCCAAAAGCGTCCTATGATGTCATCATCATCGGCGGCGGTGGCCATGGCCTGTCGACGGCCTATTACCTCGCCAAGGAGCACGGCATCACCAATGTCGCGGTGCTGGAGAAGGGCTGGCTCGGATCAGGCAATGTCGGCCGCAACACCACGGCCGTTCGCTCCAACTATCTTTTGCCCGCCAACACCCGCTTCTACGAACACTCGATGAAGATGTGGGAGAACCTCTCGCATGAGCTCAACTACAACGTCATGTTCTCGCAGCGTGGCTGCCTGAACCTGGCGCACACCCCGGCCCAGTTCGACGACTATGCCAGGCGCGGCAACGCCATGCGCCATCTCGGCGTCGACGCCGAACTGATGACCACCGCCCAGATCGCGCGTCTGGTGCCGGCGCTGGACATGTCGTCCAACGCACGCTTCCCGATCGTCGGCGGCCTGATGCAGCCGCGCGCCGGCACGGCCCGCCATGACGCCGTCGCCTGGGGCTATGCGCGCGGCGCCGACCGCCGCGGCGTCGACATCATCGAGAACTGCGAAGTGACCGGCTTCCTGCGTGACGGCGACCGCATCACCGGCGTCTCGACCTCGCGCGGCGAGATCCGCGCCAAGAAGGTGGCGGTGGCGGTGGCCGGCAGCACCGGGCGGGTCATGCAACTTGCCGGCGTCGAGACGATGCCGATCGAGAGTCATGTGCTGCAGGCCTTCGTGACGGAGTCTCTGAAACCCTTCATCGACACGGTGCTGACCTTCGGCATGGGCCATTTCTACATGTCGCAGTCGGACAAGGGTGGCCTTGTCTATGGCGGCGATATCGACGGCTACAACAGCTACGCCCAGCGCGGCAATCTGCCCATCGTCGATGAGGTGATGAGCGAGATGCTGGCGCTGTTCCCGGGTCTGGCCAGCGTCCGTATGCTGCGCTCCTGGGGCGGCGTCTGCGACATGTCGATGGATGGTTCGCCGATCATCACCACCGGCCCGCTGCCCGGCATGTATCTCAACTGCGGCTGGTGCTACGGCGGCTTCAAGGCGACGCCGGCCTCCGGCTGGTGCTTTGCCTGGACCATCGCCAAGGACGAGCCGCACGACTTCAACGCGCCGTTCACGCTCGACCGCTTTTATCGCGGCTTGGTGATCGATGACAAAGGCCAGGGCGCAACGCCCCGGCTGCATTAGATCTGGGGTAGAGAAGAATGCTCATTACTTGCCCCTATTGCGGCCCGCGCGATGTCATCGAGTTCACCTATCAGGGCGATGGCAACCGCCAGCGCCCGCAACCGGCCTCGCAGAATCTCGACGCCTGGAACGCCTATGTCTATGACCGGCTGAACCCGGCCGGCGACCACAATGAGATCTGGCAGCATTCCGGCGGTTGCCGCACCCATCTCAGGGTGGTGCGCAACACGCTGACGCACGAGATCTCCAGCGCCGCCGCCATGCGCGGCGACCACAAAGCCGCTGCCCGCCACAAGACGGAGGGCAAGTCATGAGCCCGCGCCGCGTCGAGAGCGGCGGCCGGATCGACCGGCTGCGCACCATCCGCTTCAGCTTCGACGGCACGCCCTACACCGGCCATGCCGGCGACACGCTGGCCTCGGCGCTACTGGCCAACGGCGTCACTCTGTTCGGGCGCTCGTTCAAATATCACCGCCCGCGCGGCGTGCTGACATCAGGCGTTGAGGAGCCGAACGCGCTGGTGACGGTGCTGCGCGGCGAGGTTCGCGAGCCCAACATCGCCGCGACCATGGTCGAGATCTATGACGGACTGGTGGCCATCAGCCAGAACCGCTTCCCCTCGCTTGCCTGGGACGTCAACGCCGTCAACCAGCTCGGCGGCAAGCTGCTGTCGGCCGGCTTCTATTACAAGACCTTCATGGGACCGGTGGTCGGCCCGCTGAAGGGCACCCGTTTCTGGATGTTCTGCGAACATTTCATCCGCCGTGCCGCCGGCCTCGGCAAGGCCGGCATCGTTGCCGGCACCGAGCGCTACGAGCGCATGAACGCATTTTGCGACGTGCTGGTGGTCGGCTCCGGGCCCGCCGGACTATCTGCTGCAAAGACGGCTGCAGATCAGGGCGCCCGCGTCATCCTCGCCGAGCTCGAGCCGAATTTCGGCGGCTCGGCCAACTGGTCGGCCGAGACGATCGACGGCATGCCGGCCGCCGACTGGGCGGCGCGCTCTGTCGGCCAGCTCGAAGGCTATGACAATATCCGCCTGCTGCCGCGCACCACGGTGTGGGGCTATTATGACGGTAACACGCTGGCAGCACTTGAGCGGGTCACCGATCATAAGGAGATCCCTGGAAAGGGCGAGCCGCGCCATCGCTACTGGGCCATTCGCGCCAAATCGGTGGTGCTGGCCACCGGCTCCTTCGAGCGGCCTCTGGTGTTCCCGGGCAACGACCGGCCGGGCGTCATGCTGGCGCATGCCGCCGAGCGCTATGCCAATGAATATGGCGTGCTGCCGGGCGAGCGGATCGCGCTGTTCACCAACAATGACAGCGCCTATCGCTCGGCGATTGCGCTGAAGCGGGCCGGTGCCGCGGTCGTCGCCATCGTCGACGTGCGCCCGGAGCTGCCGAGCGAGATGCACAAGCTCGCCGACGAAGCCGAAGCCGAGATTTTCTCCGGCCACGCCGTGGTCGCCACCGAAGGCGGCAAGGCGCTGTCCGGCATCAAGGTGCAGCGCTTCGACATGATCAGCGGTGCGCTGAGCGGCGATGCGCGCAGCATCCACGCCGATTGCCTGCTGATGTCGGGCGGCTGGTCGCCGACCATCCATCTGGCCAGCCAGGCCGGCGCCAACGCGGAATGGAACGCCGCCCGGCAAGCCTTCCTGCCGCCGAAGCCGACGCAGAAATGGATCGGCGCTGGCGCCTTCACCGGCAGTTTCTCCACCGGCGAGGCCATCGCCGAAGGCCGCGCCGCCGGTCTTTCGGCAGCGGGCGGTATCGGAACTCCATCGGCGCTCCCGATTGTCGAAGCCGCCCCAGGCGATCCCGATCCGGCGCCAGTGTTCGAGATCAGGGCCAAGGGCAAGAGCTTCGTCGATTTCCAACACGACGTGACCGCGGAAGACGTGCGGCTGGCGCATCGCGAAGGTTTTGTTTCGGTCGAGCATCTCAAGCGCTACACCACGCTCGGCATGGCGACCGACCAGGGCAAGAGCTCCAACATACCCGGCCTCGCCATCATGGCCGAAGCGCTGGGCAAGCCGATCCCCGAAGTCGGCACGACCCGCTTTCGTCCACCCTTTTCGGCGGTGTCGATCGGCTCGTTGGCGGCCGAACGCTTCGGCGATTTGAAGCCCGAGCGGCTGACGCCAATGCACGACTGGCACCTCGCCAATGGTGCGACCATGTACTCGGCCGGTCTCTGGTACCGCCCGATGATCTACGGGCTTTCAGGTGAGACGATCGAGCAGGCCTATGTCCGCGAAGCCAAGGCCACCAGAGAGAGCGCCGGCATCGTCGACGTCTCGACATTGGGCAAGATCGCCGTGCAAGGTCCTGACGCCGCCGAATTCCTCGACCGCGTCTACACCAACATGTTTTCCACACTTGCCGTCGGCAAGGCGCGCTACGGGCTGATGCTGCGCGAGGATGGCCTCGCCTTTGACGACGGCACGACCTGGCGGCTCGGCGACCAGGACTTTTTGATGACCACCACCACCGCCAATGCCGGCAAGGTGATGCAGCATCTGGAATACTTCCTCGATGTCATCTGGCCGGAGCTGAAGGTGCATGTCACCTCGGTCACCGACGAATGGGCGGGCGCTGCCATAGGCGGCCCGAAGGCGCGCGCAATCCTCGCCGCTTGCGTCACCGGCACCGCAGTCGACAACGCCACCTTGCCCTTCATGGGCATCGTGCGCGGCGAGATATCGGGCGTGCCGGTGATGATCTGTCGGCTCTCCTTCTCCGGCGAAATGGCCTTCGAGGTCTATTCCGGCGCTGGCTACGGCACCCATGTCTGGGAAGCCTTGATCGAGGCCGGCAAGCCGTTCGGGCTGGTCACCTACGGGCTCGAAGCGCTTGGCACGATGCGCATCGAGAAGGGCCATGTCACCGGCGCCGAGATCGACGGCCGCACCACCGCGCGCGACCTGCATCTCGACTGGATGCTGTCCAAGAAAAAGCCGTTCATCGGCTCGGCGATGATGGATCGCGAAGGCCTGATCGCTTCCGATCGCCTGCAGCTTGTCGGGCTGATTGCGCTGGACAATCGGCCACTCAACGGCGGCGCGCACATCGTCGCGGAGCTGGACGAAGCCAACCCGCACGATTCGCTCGGTCACATCACCGCCTGCTGCTATTCGCCGGCGCTCGGCAAACACATCGCGCTGGCTTTGGTTGAAGGCGGCAAGACACGGCACGGCACGCGCGCCTATGTCTCCGACCCCTTGCGCAAGCGCTTCGGGCCGGTCGAGATCGTCTCCAACCACTTCTTCGATCCGGACGGGAGCCGCATGCATGGTTGAGCGCCAATCACCGCTGGAGCCGGCACTGCATGCCGGCTCGCATGGCAATTTCGAACACGGCGTCGAAGTCATTCTCTCCGAAACCAGGCCCGGATCGATCTTGCAGCTAGCCGCATGGCCGGGCGAAGAAAAGCAGCTGATGACAGCCATCCGCACCGTTACCGGCCTCGCTTTGGCCGACGGCGCCGGTGGTGGTAGCACCGACGGCGTCCGGTCGGTGTTCGGCTTTGCGCCGGGGAAATTCACCGTGGTCGATGAAGCGGAGAACCTGGCGGCGGCCTTTGCCAACGTTCTCACCCCGACCATCGGCACTGTCACCGACCTGTCGCATGGCCGCGCCGCGATCCGCATCGCCGGGCCGAAAGCCGAATGGGTGCTGGCGAAATTCTTCGCCATCGACTTCGCGCTGCCCGCCTTCCCGATCGGCGCCGGCCGCTCGACCACCCATCACGATGTCTTCGCGCAGATCCAGCGCACCGGCGCCGACCAATTCGACATCTATGTGTTCCGCTCGTTTGCTCGCTCGTTCTGGAAAGCGCTCTGCCATGCCAGCGAGGAAGTCGGCTACGAGGTGCAATAAGCGTTTGGCCCTACAGACCGGCCGATCTGCCGCTTGAGCGCCCGGCCGGCGACAGCCACGATGCATCAGGAATCACGGGCCGATGCTCAAGGCACGGCTCGACCAGGCAACCAGTACGCATCCCTTCCATGACCGCAGAGACCTCGGCGACGGCCCCTACCCGCATCGGCACGGCGGGCGAGGTGTCGTTGCTGTTGCCACTTACAGTTGCCTGCGGCGTGTTCATGACCAGCCTCGACCAGAATGTCGTGGTTACCGCCCTGCCCGGCATTGGCGAAAGCCTCGCCCGCCCGCCCAGCCAGCTCGGCCTGCTGATCACCGTCTATGTCGCCAGCCTGATCATCTCGATGCCGGTCGGCGGCTGGGCCGCTGATCGCTTCGGCCTGCGCAACGTCTACTGCTTTGCCTTGCTCGTCTTCGCTTTGGCGTCGGCTTTGTGCGGCCTGTCTGAAGGAATCTGGATGCTGGTCGGCTCGCGCGCTTTGCAGGGGTTCGGCGGCGCGCTGATGGGCACACTTGGCCAGGTGGTGATCCTGCAGAGCTTTCCGCGCAGCCACACGCTGAAGATCAATATGTACATCTCGCTGGCCGGCCAGTCCGGGCCATTGGTCGGCCCGCTCGTCGGTGGTGCGCTGACCACCTACATCTCGTGGCGCTGGATCTTCTTCATCAACGTGCCGTTCGCGCTCATTGCCGCATTGCTTGCGGCCTCGCTGTTTCCCTCGGCAACCAAGGCGGTTCGCGCGCCCTTCGATTTCCCGGGCTTTGTCCTTGTCGGCGGCGGCATGGCGCTGCTCGTCTTCGGCATGGACTCGCTTGCTGCAAGAGATCCCGGCGGCGGCATGATCGCCGCTGAACTTGGCCTGGCCATCGCCATCCTCGCCGTCGCTTCCTTCTATTGCTTGCGTGCCCGCAATCCGCTGCTCGATCTCAAGCTCTTGCGCATCCGCACCTTCCGCGTCAGCTTCCTGACCGGCGGCGGACTGGACACGATCGGCCTCAGCTCCGTCGTCTTCCTGCTGCCGCTGATGTTCCAGCTCGGTTTCGGCATGAGCGCCGTACAGGCGGGATCGCTGACTTTCGTCGCAGCGGTCGGCTCGTTGCTGACGCGCCTTTTCATGCCGCGGGTTCTCAACCGCTTCGGCTTCCGTCGGGTGCTGGTGTTCAACACTCCTGTTGTGGCTTGCTTGGTCGCCGGCTTTGCCCTGATGCAGGCAACCACGCCGGTCTGGATCGTGCTCGTTTATATCTTCATCTTCGGCGTCTTCCGCTCGGCGCAATGGGCCTCGACCGGTAACCTCTCTTACTCGGACATCGCACCCGAGCAGCTCGCCCGCTTCAGCGCGCTCTATTACATACTGTGGCAGCTGGCGGTGGCGATCAGCGTTGGCTTGGCGGCCGCCGTGCTGTCGCTCCTGGCTGGCGGCGGCCATGCCAGCGTCAACGACTTCCGCATCCTGTTCGTCATCGAAGGCGTCATCACCCTGTGCGCGCTGTTTGCCTATCTCAGGCTGACGCCGCAGGACGGCGCCCATATCAGCGGCCATGGATCGCCAGTGAGCGTGGAATAGCCCAGTCGCATCGGCCTACTCGCTGAACGTCACCCATTCTTCCAGCGGCACGCGGTCGGTGCGAAAATCGTTTTCGGGCTTCGTCGTGTCCTCATGGCCGAGCGCCATGCCGCAGACGACGATCTCCTCGTCGGGAATGTTGAGCACCGGCCTGATCTGCCGGTGATAGGGCGCAAAGGCCGCCTGCGGACAGGTGTGCAGACCCCTGCCCCGCGCCGCCACCATGATGTTTTGCAGGAACATGCCGTAGTCGATCCACGAGCCCTGGTTCAGCCGCCGATCGATGGTGAAGATCATGCCGACCGGCGCGTCGAAGAAGACGAAGTTGCGGTCGTGCTGGGCGCGCATCTTGTCGACCTCGCGGCGGCCGATGCCGAGCGCGCCATAGAGCCCAAAACCGTTGGCGCGCCGGCGGGTGAGATAAGGCTCGAAGAACTGGGTCGGGTAATAGCGATACTCGTCCCAATCGGCCTTCTCGGCGCGGATGCCGGAATTGAGGATGGCATCTGATATCTGCTGCTTGATATCGCCCTTGGTGACATAGACCCGCCAGGGCTGCATGTTGGTGCCCGAAGGCGCGCGCGCGGCAACGGCCAGAATGGCGCGGATCGTCTCGTCGTCGACCATGTCGGGCAGGAAGGCGCGCACTGAACGGCGAGACATGATCGCCTCGTCGACGATCGCCGCGTCCTCAGCAATCCGTGTGTCATTCACCAGCATGGGCCGTCCCTTTGCGCATGCGCCCCGAAAACCGAACCGGCCTCCGGAAAAAGATCATGCGCAGATTTCAAACCTTGGTCGCCGACCGGACGACCCCACACTCGCCGTTCGTGGGCCGAGCCTTTGCATGAACCGCCAAAATCGCGCAAGCAAATCTTGCGGCCTCATGAAAATCCTCTTGATTTTTTCACGAAGGTGCTTTCTCATGAAATTCACTTCGGAATTTTCATCAAGTGAGCGTTTTGCCCCCAGCTACCGCCAGAACATTGCAGGGACCTGACGAGCGCCTGCTGGCCAGCGATATTCGCGCGCTGCGCAAGGCGCGCGGGCTGACGCTGGCTGAGATCGCCCTCAACCTCGACCGCTCCGTCGGCTGGGTCAGCCAGGTCGAGCGCGGCCTGTCGATCCCTTCGCTCGGCGATCTCAGGGCCTTCGCCGACCTGTTCGGCGTGCCGCTCAGCCTGTTCTTCAGCCACGACGTGCCGATCGAGAAGGAGCGCGGCGTTGTCGTGCGCGCCGGCAGCCGGCGCACGCTTGGCACAAGCGAATCCGGCCTGGTGGAGGAGCTTCTGTCGCCCGATCTCGGCGGTAGTTTCGAGATGGTGCGCTCGATCTTCGCGCCGGGAGCGGAACTGAAGACCCAGCAGCTACGGCCGACCGAGGAGGCCGGCTATGTCGCATCGGGTATTTTCGAGATCGAGATAGCAGGCGTCTGGCACCGGCTTGTCGAAGGCGACTCCTTTCGCTTCGAGCGCAAGCCGTATCGCTGGCGCAATCCCGGCACCGAGCCGGCAGTGATCATCTGGGTGGTTTCGCCGCCTGTCTATTGAACGAGGGATTTCTAATATGGCCGGTTTGCCGACCACGGCACGCGTGGTGATCATCGGAGGCGGTGCCGTCGGCACCTCCTCGCTCTACCATCTTGCCAAAGCGGGCTGGACCGACTGCGTGCTTCTGGAAAAGAACGAGCTGACCTCCGGCTCTACCTGGCACGCCGCCGGCAATGTGCCGACCTTCTCCTCGTCATGGTCGCTGATGAACATGCAGCGCTATTCGACCGAGCTTTATCGCGGGCTCGCCAACGCGGTCGACTATCCCATGAACTACCACGTCACCGGCTCGCTCAGGCTCGCCCACACGACCGAGCGGATGCAGGAATTCCAGCGCGCCAAGGGCATGGGCCGCTACCAGGGCATGGACATCGACGTCGTCGGGCTCGACGAGATCAGGCGCCGCTACCCCTTTCTCGAAACGCATGAATTGAAGGGTGCGCTCTACGATCCCAATGACGGCGACATCGACCCGGCACAGCTGACCCAGGCGCTGGCCAAGGGCGCGCGCGACATGGGCGCCAAGATCATCCGCTTCTGCCCGGTGTCAGGCGTGCGCCGTGAGAACGACGAATGGGTGGTGGAGACGGCGCAAGGCGAAATCCGCTGCGAGATCGTCGTCAACGCCGCCGGCTACCGTGCAGCCGAAGTCGGCAAGATGTTCGGCCGCGACGTGCCGATGATGGTGATGAGCCATCAGTACATATTGTTCGAGGAAATCCCCGAACTCGCGGCCTGGTCGAAAGAACAGGGCAAGAAACTACCGCTGCTGCGCGACGTCGACACCTCCTACTATCTGCGTCAGGAAAAGAACGGCATGAATCTCGGCCCCTATGAGCGCAATTGCCGCGCCCATTGGGTTGGCCACAACGACCCGATGCCGGATGATTTCTCGTTCCAGCTGTTCCCCGACGATCTCGACCGCCTCGAGCATTATCTCGCCGACGCCGTCGCCCGTGTGCCGATCCTCGGCACCGCCGGCCTGTCGAAAGTCATCAACGGCCCGATCCCCTACACGCCGGACGGCAACCCGCTGATCGGGCCGATGCCGGGCGTTCCCAATGCCTTCGAGGCCTGCGTCTTCACCTTCGGCATCGCGCAGGGCGGCGGCGCCGGCAAGGTGCTGGCCGAATGGGTGACACAAGGCCAGACCGAATGGGACATGTGGTCCTGCGATCCACGTCGCTTCACCTCTTTTGCCGCGGCTCCGGACTATTGCGTCGCCAAGGGCATGGAGATCTACGGCAACGAATACGCCATCCAGTTTCCGCGCCATGCCTGGCCGGCCGGCCGCGACCGCAAACTGTCGCCGATCCACGATCGCATCAAAGCGCTCGGCGGCCGCTTCGACGCCTACAATGGCTGGGAGCGCGCCACCTGGTACGCGAAGGAGGGTGATGACGTTTCCGAGGAAGCCACACTGACCTTCCGCCGCGACGGGCCGTGGCAGCATCGGGTGCGCGAAGAATGCCTGGCCGTGCGCGACGAAGCCGGCATTTTAGACCTGCCGGGCTTCTCGCGTTTCAACCTCGACGGCCCGGGCGCCGCCGAATGGCTGAGCCGACAGGTGACCGGTCTGGTGCCGAAACCGGGCCGCATCGGCCTTGTCTATTTCTCGGACGACAAGGGCCGCATCGTCACCGAAATGTCCGTCGTGCGCCACGACGAGAACCTGATGACGCTGATCACCGCTGCGGTGGCACAGTGGCACGACTTCGAATGGCTGAAATCGCGCATGCCGAAGGACGCTTCGTTCAAGCTGATCGACCGCACGGAAGAGTTCTCCACGCAGATCCTCGCTGGCCCCAACTCACGAAAAATCCTCGCCGATGTCTGCGCTGCAGATCTGGCTTTGCCTTGGCTGACCCATCAGGAGACGACAATCGCCGGCCGCTGGGCAAAGCTGGTGCGCGTCTCCTTCGCCGGCGAACTCGGCTGGGAAATCCACACCAGGGTCGACGACACATCGGCCGTCTTCGACGCCGTCTGGGCCGCAGGTCAGAAACATGGGCTAAGACCGTTCGGCATGTACGCGCTGGATTCGCTGCGGCTCGAAAAGGGCTACCGCACCTGGAAGGGCGATCTTTCGACCGACTATTCGATCCTGCAGGGCGGGCTGGAACGCTTCGTCAAATGGGACAAGCCGGACTTCCCAGGCAAGGCTGCCTTGCTCAGCGAAAAACAGCAAGGCGTGAAGAAACGCTTCGTCACGCTGGTCGTCGAAAACCCCGGCGACTGCGACGCGCCTTCCGTGTCGACGCTGTGGCATGACGGCAAGATCGTCGGCGAAACGACGTCAGGCGGCTGGGGTCATCGCATCGACAAATCGATCGCGCTCGGCATGCTGCGCGCCGACCTCGCCGAACCGGGCACGGCAATCGAGATCGAAATCTTCGGCGAGCGTTTTCGGGCAATCGTGCAAAAAGACGAACCGCTGTGGGATCCAAAAAACGAAAGATTGAGAGCATGAAACAAGTCATCCTCACCGATGGTGGCATGGGCCAGGAACTGGTGCGCCGCAGCAGCTCCGAACCGACGCCGCTGTGGTCGGCCAGGGTGTTGATCGACGAGCCGGATCTGGTGCGCGACCTGCATGCCGAATTCATCCGCGCTGGCGCCCGCGTCATCACCATCAACACCTATTCGGCGACGCCGGAGCGTCTCGCGCGCGAAGGTGCAGAAGACCTGTTCAAGCCATTGCAGAAGCGCGGCATTGAACTGGCAAGGCAAGCTCGCGACGAAGCAGGCGACACGGCGATCGCCGGCTGCCTGTCGCCGCTGTTCGGCAGCTATGCGCCGGCGCTGACCATCTCCTATCAGGAGACGCTCGACATCTATCGCCGCGTCGTCGCCGAGCAGGCGGACGGCGTCGATCTGTTCCTGTGCGAGACCATGGCCTCGGCCGAAGAAGGCCGTGCGGCCGTCACTGCCGCAGCCGAAAGCGGCAAGCCTGTCTGGGTGTCGTGGACGCTCGCCGATCACGGCACGCCGCGCCTGCGTAGCGGCGAGACAATAGCGGCAGCGTCGAGCGCGCTCGACGGCCTGCCGATCGCAGCCAGACTGGTCAATTGCTGCCGGCCCGAAGCGATCGCTGCAGCCTTGCCCGAACTGATCGATCTCGGCGGCCCGGTCGGCGCCTATGCCAACGGCTTCACCTCCACCGAAGCGCTCAAACATGGCGGCACCGTCGATGTGCTGCATGCCCGCCATGACCTTGGCCCGGATGCCTATGCCGACCAGGCGCTCGGCTGGGTGAGAGCCGGCGCCGGCATCGTCGGCGGCTGCTGCGAAGTCGGACCCGCCCATATTGCCGCCCTGCGCGCCCAGCTCGAACAGGCCGGCTACGAAATTTCGGGAGTATCCTGATGCCCAGACCCTCATCGCGCATTTCCGGCATCGTGCCTTCGGGCAAGGATGGCTGGGAGGTCCACACCGCCGCCTGGGCGCGCAAGGCGGCCGGCGAAGACATCATCATGCTGTCGATCGGCGACCATGACTTCGATACGCCGTCGCAAACCATCGAGGCCTGCGTGACGGCGGTTCGCGCCAGCAATCACCACTACACACCGCTTCCCGGCATCCCGCGTCTGCGCAAGGCCATGGCGGTCGCCTCGACCGCATGCACTGGCATCGCAACCAATGCCGATCAGGTCATCGCCACGCCGGGTGGGCAGGCAGCGCTCTACGCGGCCGTGCAGGCCGTTCTCGACCAGGGCGACCATGCCATCGTGGTCGCGCCCTATTATGCCACCTACCCCAACACGTTCCGCGCGGCGGGTGCGGAATTCACCGTGATCGAGACACCGGCCGAGGACGGTTTTCAACCGCGAGCCAGCGATATCCGCGCAGCGCTTCGGCCCAACACGCGCGCCATCCTCATCAACACACCGAACAACCCGACGGGTGCCGTCTATTCGCGCCAGCATTTGGAAGAGCTGGCGCAAATCTGCCGAGAGCATGACCTCTGGCTGCTCTCCGACGAGGTCTATTGGACGCTGGGCGGCGGCGAACACATCTCGCCGCGCTCGCTACCTGGCATGGCGGAGCGCACACTGGTCATCAATTCGATGTCGAAGAGCCATGGCATGACCGGCTGGCGCATGGGCTGGCTGACCGGTCCCGAAGCGATGATTACGCTGCTGACCAATCTCAATCTGGTGACCACCTACGGCCTGCCGGCCTTCATCAGCCTGGCTTGCGCCGAGGCGCTCGAGAACGGCTACGGCGTCAAGGAGATCGCAGAGCGCTATGCCGGAAGGCGCACAATCCTGCTCGACGCCGTGCGCGGTATGAACAATGTCAGCGTGCGCGGCTCCGAAGGCGGCATGTATGTCATGCTCGACATATCTGATGTCGAACCCGACGACGAGAAATTCGCCTGGGCCCTGCTCGACGCCGAAAAGGTCGGCGTGATGCCCGGCTCCAGCTTCGGCGAGGCCGCCGCCGGCCACATCCGCATCAGCCTCTGCCAGCCTGAGCCTGTCTTGCAGGAGGCAGCGCTTCGCTTGCGCCGCTTCGCTTCCAGCTACCGCCGTGAGGCCGCATGACCGCCAAACCCATCCCGACCAAGGCCAGAGCCGTCATCATCGGCGGCGGCGTCTCCGGCTGCTCGGTCGCCTATCACCTGGCCAAGCTCGGCTGGACCGACATCGTGCTGCTCGAACGCAAGCAGCTGACATCAGGCACGACATGGCACGCCGCCGGCCTGATCGGCCAGTTGCGCGGCTCGCAGAACATGACGCGGCTGGCGAAATATTCGGCCGACCTCTACGTCAAGCTGGAGGCCGAAACCGAAGTCGGCACCGGCATGCGCCAGGTGGGTTCGATCACCGTGGCGCTCACCGAAGAACGCAAGCACGAGATCTATAGGCAGGCCTCGCTCGCCCGCGCCTTCGATGTCGACGTGCGCGAGATTTCGCCCAACGAAGTCAGTGAGATGTACCCGCATCTCAATGTGTCCGATGTGGTCGGTGCCGTCCATCTGCCGCTCGACGGCCAATGCGACCCCGCCAACATCGCCATGGCGCTGGCCAAGGGCGCCCGCCAGCGTGGCGCCACCATCGTCGAGAATGTGAAAGTGACCAAGGTCCACACCAGGGACGGTCGCGTCACAGGCGTGTCGTGGGCACAGGGTGACGAACAAGGCATGATCGAGGCCGACATCGTCGTCAATTGCGCCGGCATGTGGGCGCGTGAGCTTGGCGCCCAGAACGGCGTCACCATCCCGCTGCACGCCTGCGAGCACTTCTATCTCGTCACCGAGCCGATCCCCGGCCTTACCCGCCTGCCGGTGCTGCGCGTTCCCGACGAATGCGCCTACTACAAGGAAGACGCCGGCAAGATGATGCTCGGCGCCTTCGAGCCGGTGGCCAAGCCATGGGGCATGGACGGCATTCGCGAGGATTTCTGCTTCGACCAATTGCCCGAGGATTTCGAGCATTTCGAACCGATCCTCGAAATGGGCGTCAACCGCATGCCGATGCTGGGCACCGCCGGCATCCACACCTTCTTCAATGGCCCCGAGAGTTTTACGCCTGACGATCGCTACTATCTCGGCGAGGCGCCGGAACTGTCCGGCTACTGGATGGCGACTGGCTACAATTCGATCGGCATCGTCTCTTCCGGCGGCGCCGGCATGGCGCTGGCGCAATGGATCAATGACGGCGAAGCCCCCTTCGACCTCTGGGAAGTCGACATCCGCCGCGCCCAGCCGTTCCAGAAGAACCGCCGCTACCTCAAGGAGCGCGTCTCCGAAACACTTGGCCTGCTCTATGCCGACCATTTCCCCTATCGCCAGATGGCGACCTCGCGCAACGTCAGGCGTTCGCCCCTGCATGAGCACCTGAAGGCGCGCGGCGCCGTATTCGGCGAGGTCGCCGGCTGGGAGCGCGCCAATTGGTTCGCTCGCGAAGGACAGGAGCGCGAATACCGCTATTCCTGGAAGCGGCAGAACTGGTTCGACAACCAGCGCGAGGAGCATCTGGCGGTTCGCAACGGCGTCGGCCTGTTCGACATGACCTCCTTCGGCAAGATCCGCGTCGAGGGCCGCGACGCCTGTGCCTTCCTGCAAAGACTGTGCGCCAACGACATGGATGTGGCGCCAGGCAAGATCGTCTACACGCAGATGCTCAACAAGCGCGGCGGCATCGAGAGCGACCTTACCGTCTCGCGCCTGTCGCAAACCACCTACTTCCTCGTCGTCCCCGGTGCCACGCTGCAGCGCGATCTCGCCTGGTTGAGAAAACATCTCGCCGACGAGTTCGTCGTCATCACCGACGTGACGGCGGCGGAAAGCGTGCTCTGCCTGATGGGGCCGGACGCGCGGAAATTGATTAAGAAGGTGAGCCCGAACGATTTCTCCAACGAAACCAATCCGTTCGGGACGTTTCAGGAGATAGAAATCGGCATGGGCCTGGCCCGCGCCCACCGCGTCACCTATGTCGGCGAACTCGGCTGGGAACTTTATGTCTCGACCGATCAGGCCGCTCATGTCTTCGAAGCAATCGACGAGGCAGGCGCCGATGTCGGCCTGAAACTTTGCGGCCTGCACACGCTGGATTCCTGCCGCATCGAAAAGGCCTTCCGCCATTTCGGCCACGACATCACCGACGAGGACCATGTTCTGGAGGCCGGCCTCGGCTTTGCCGTGAAGACGGCGAAGGGCGACTTTATCGGCCGCGATGCCGTGCTGCAGAAGAAGGAAGCCGGGATGAACCGGCGGCTGGTGCAGTTTCGCCTGAAAGACCCGCAACCCCTGCTCTTCCACAACGAGGCGATTCTGCGCGACGGCAAGATCGTCGGCCCGATCACCTCGGGCAATTACGGCCACCATCTCGGCGGCGCCGTCGGGCTCGGCTATGTCTCATGCAAGGGTGAGAGCGAGGCGGACGTGCTGGCCTCATCCTACGAGATCGAGATCGCCGGCGAGCGGTTTGCGGCGGAGGCGGCGCTGAAGCCGATGTATGATCCGAAGGCGGAACGGGTGAGGATGTAGCGCCTCTTACCCTTCTCCCCGTTTACGGGGAGAAGGTGGCCCGAAGGGCCGGATGAGGGGCAGCACGAACCTTCGCAAGCTGGCTCCGACCATCATCTGCCTGCCGGCGTTCGTCATTCGAAAAGCCAAGCAATTGGCTTTTCGTCCGCTGTGCGGACCATTCCTCACCTCCCCGTGAACGGGGAGAAGGACGCTAATGCCTCAAAACCGCTCCAGCTTCGCCCGCACTTTAGCGAGAAACGCCGCCCGGCTCCGTGGCGTCGAGGCATCCATCAGATAATGCGCCAGGAAGAATGTCCTGCAACGTGTCGCGCACAGCGCGCGCATGCCGCGCAGGATGGTCTTGCGGCCGGGCTGGCCGACGACGACGCTCCACCAGGTTGGCGCGCCGCAGGTGGTGATCACGCCGACCTTGGTCACATGCGTCATCAGCGACTTGATGCGCCCCTTGCCCGCCGGCAGCTTGAAGGCGACATCGGTCGCCCACACCCGGTCCAGCCAGCCTTTCAGCATCGCCGGCAGCCCGTACCACCATGTCGGATAGACAAAGAGGATCGCCTCGGCCCAGGCGAGATGCTCGAAATGCGGCTTCAGCGCCGGATCCTCAGGGGCACGGTCATTGTAGAAACGCCGCTCATCGCAGCCCATGACCGGATTGAAGTTTTCCGCATAGAGGTCGAGCAGCCGTACCTCCCAGCCTCTTCGCGTCAGCACTTCGATGGCGCTGTCGCGGATCGACGCGCAAAAGCTCTCGGGTACCGGATGGCAATAGACCACCAGCACCCGCATCAGAACGCATCCATCCTGGCCGCGACCTTGGTCATGAAGGCCTTGCGCGTCTCATCGGTCGACAGGTTCATCGAATAATGCGCGAGGTAGGACACAGAGGCACCGGGTTTGATGGTGGCGCGCAGCATGCGATTGACCAGCTTGCGCGGCGGATCGCCCATCAGCATGGCACGGAAGCGGCTGCCGCCATAGGTGGTGACCGCGGCCAGCTTGCGAATGTTGTGCAGCGACGGTTGCACCTTGCCATCAACCAGCCGGAACGACACACCGGGTAGAAAAACGCGATCGAGAAAGCCTTTCAGCATGGCCGGAAAACCGAAATTCCAGACGGGGTATGACAGCACCAGCGCCTCGGCCCGCAGCAAGCGCTCGACATAGGGCGCTGCCGGATCAGCGGCGCCGCGCACATCGTGATAGCCGAGCCGCTCGGCCCGTGTCAGCCGCGGATCGAAGCCCTCGGCGTAGAGATCGCAATCATCGACACTATGGCCGGCCGCAGTCAGCCGCTCGACGATCATCTGGTGCAGGCCGGCGTTGAAGCTGGTCTCGACCGGATGGGCGTAGAGGACCAGAATGTTCATCAGCCCGCCTTCTGCAAACCCTTGAACAGGAACGACCTGCCCGAGCGGTAATCGTAGTCAGGATTTTCCCAGGCGATCATCTTGCCGGGATTGAGCAGCCCTTGCGGATCGGTCTCGCGCTTGAAGGCAAGTTGCACCGCGTCGGTCTGCTTCATGCCGCCCTCCTCCAGCGTGTAGCGGTGGGGGTTGAAGATCCAGCAGCCATTGTCCTCGTGAATGCGGATGATCTCGTCGAGCCGCTCCGTCGTGGTGAAGCGCACCAGCGGCAGCCCGGCGGCGCCGATCGCGCCATCGAAACGGATGAATTCGAGATGCGCCGGCACCTCGTCGCCAAAGCGATCGACCATCGCCTTGACGTGTCCGAGATGGTCCGGCGACGGGTATCGGGTCTGCAGGTAGGTAATCGTTGGATCGACCCTGATGGCGCGCAATGTCGTGTGGTTCCAGGTCAATTCATAGGCCGGCGGCAGGCCCTTGAGATCGGCCTCCTCGTCGGCACGAAAGACGATCTCGCCCTTGCTGTGTGCCGTCAGGGCGACAAAGGCGTCCATCGCATGCGGCGCGATCATGCACACCACGATGCTCTGCTCGCGCCGGAAGAACTTCTGATGCCGCTTGAAATAGTCGTAGGGGATGGGCGCCGCGATCGGCGTGATCAGTTTCGCCAATATGCCGTCCTGGATGGCGAGATCATTGCCGAAGCTGGCAGCGTCCATGAAGGTGTCGAAGCCGACGATGACGTCGATCCAGTCATAGCTGGCGGTCAGCGGCATCTCGACTTCGGTGATGATGCCGTTGGTGCCGTAGGCATGCATGACCTTGAGCACGTCCTCACCGGTCAGGTCCATGACGCGCGGCTCCGCCTCCATCGTCACGGTCCTGAGCCGGATGACATTGCCGAGATCGCGCAGGCCGCCCCAGCGGATCGAACCGATGCCGCCAGAGCCGCCGGCAACGAAGCCGCCGATCGAGGCCGTGTTGTAAGTCGATGGCGACATGCGCAGTTCCTGGCCCGAATGTGCCCGCGTCGCTTTGTCGATGTCGGCGAGAACCGCACCCGGGCCGGTGACGACGCGGCCGGGCGCGATCGTCTTGACCGTGTTCATCTCGGCAAGATTGAGCACGACGCCGCCCGACAAAGGCATCGCCTGCCCGTAATTGCCGGTGCCGCTGCCGCGCGGCGTCACCGGAATGCCGTGGCGGTGGCAAGCGGCGAGCACGCGGATGACCTCGTCTTCCGATTTCGGCGTCACGATCAGGTCGCCGGTGACATGGTCGAGCTGCTGCTTCAGCACCGGGCTGTACCAGTAGAAGTCGCGGCTTTTCTGCTGGACGATCGCCGGATTGTCGTCGAGCTTCAGACCTTCGAGGTCACGCTTGAGTGCCGAAACATCCATCATGTCACCATCAAATCGTCGAGTTCGGCATAGTCGGGCAGCTGGCGGTCGATCGAGCGGCCGTCGCGCACGACGATGCGATCCGATTCGGGCCGCGACAGCAATTCCGTCCAGCTCCGCCCCTTGAAGACGACGAAATCGGCGGCCCCGCCAGAAGCGAGCGTACCAAAACCGTCGAGCCGCATCACCTTGGCCGGCGTCGCCGTCACCGCTTGCGGCCAGTCGGCGACCGGATGATCGAAATGCAGGATGCGCGTCGCCATGCGGTAGACTTCCAGCATGTCGAGGTCGCCATAGGCGTAGAACGGATCACGCGTGTTGTCGGAGGCAACCGCAACCGAAATGCCCCTCGCCTTCATCTCGTGCAGCAGCGTCACGCCACGCCAGCGCGGCGTGGTGTTGTCGGCTCGCCGGTCCTGCAGATAGAGATTGCACATCGGCAGCGACACCACGGCGAGCCCGGCCTTCGCCACCTTGTCCAGCGTGTCGAGCACATCGAGGTCAGGCTGGCGAGCCAGAGAGCAGCAATGTCCCACAAGGATATTGCCCTCAAAACCGTTCCACAGTGCCGCCTCGGCGATCTTCTTCAGCGAGATCGCTGAGACATCGTCGGTCTCGTCGGCATGGAAATCCAGGTCGAGGCCATGCTTGATCGCTTGCGCGAACACCTGGTCGAGAAGCTCTTCCAGATCCGGCACCATATAGGTGACGACGCCGAGCACGCCCTTGGCCGAAGCCACCCGCTTGGCCAGTCTTTCGAACCATTTCTTGTCGCGCACGCCTTCGATGCCGAGCAGACAGGCAGCCTGCAGCTCGATGCGGCCACGCCATTTTTCGCGCATGGCTTCGAACACCGGCCAGGAAATCTCTTCCTGCGGCGGCACGCTGTCGAGGTGGGTGCGCAACGCCCTGGTGCTATGCGCATAGGCTGAGCGCAGTGAAAAATCCATGCGGCGGGCGACATCCTCGGCACTCCAGCGCGCGGCGCGGTCCGCACCTGTGGCGTTCAGCGCGCCCATGAAGGTGCCGTCGGGATTGGGTTTGCGCGGCCAGATATGGCCCTTGTCGATATGCGTGTGGCAGTCGACGAAACACGGCAGGATGATACGGCCGCCAAGGTCGACGGCACCGGCCTGCAGCGCTGCGCGATCATGCGCGACGATGCCCGTGATTTTGCCATCAGCGACGGTGATGTTGGCAAGCGCGAAGCCGTCGCTGTCGAAGACGGCGGTGAGGCCGGGTGTGATGGATTGATGAACGCGTGCGTTGGCAAGGCAGTAAGAGCCGGAGGCTGGGATCAAGGCCTACCCCCCTCTGTCCTGCCGGACATCTCCCCCCCAAGGGGGGAGATTGGCAGCTTCAGCCGAGCCGCCTCTTTTGCAACATCCGTGATTAGCGAAAACAAAACATGCAGCCAATCTCCCCCCTTGAGGGGGAGATGGCCGGCAGGCCAGAGGGGGGTGTTTCGCGCCGACGTTTCACCCACGCTATCGCTCCTGCTTCAATGCACTTTCGTGCCAGCGCCGCAGGATCAGATGCGAGATCAGCGACAGCACCAGGAAGATCAAAATGCCGGTAAATGAAATCAGGATCAGCGCCGCAAACAGCCGCGGCGCGTTGAGCCGGTAGCCGGCCTCGATGATGCGCGAGGCAAGCCCCGACGACTGCCCTTGCGCGCCGGCGACGAACTCGGCCACCACAGCGCCGATCAGCGACAGGCCACCGGCGATCTTCAGCCCGCCGAGGAAATAGGGCATCGCTGCCGGCAGCCTGAGATAGCGCAATTGCTGCCAGTGGGTCGCACCGTTGAGCTTGAACATGTCGCGCAGATTGCGGTCGACGGAATTGAGGCCGAGCGTGGTGTTGGACAGGATCGGGAAGAAGGCGACGATCCAGGCGCACAGCAGCAGTTTCGTCGTCTGGTTGTCGACATAGATGTTGATCAGCGGGAAGATGGCAACGATCGGCGTCACCTGCAGCACGATGGCAAAGGGGAAGAACGACATCTCCACCCATTTCGATTGCGCAAACAGCACCGCCAGCCCGACCCCGCCAATGACGGCGAGCGCCAGGCTGAGAAAGGTGATTTTGAGCGTCACCAGCAGCGAGGAGAACAGCAGCCCGGCATCGTCATAGAGCGTCTGCAGCACCACGCCGGGGCGCGGCAGGATGTATTTCGGGATCTCGTTCCAGACACAGACACGGTCCCACAACCAGATCGCCAGGATCATGATCGCCAGCGGCAGCAGCCATTTGCCGATCCGTTCCAGCCGCTCCTCGCGCACACGGCGTGCCTCCTCCGGATCGAGGTTCACGGCAGGTTGGTCAATGGCCGTCATGATGCGGTCCGGCGATTGAGTTGATGGCGTTGACCAGGACATCCGAGGCCTGGCGGCAGAGCGCGGCATAGTCCGGCGAGGTGCGAAACGCCTCGTCGCGCGGATAGGGCGCACCGACGGCAAGCTCGCCGAATACCCGGCCCGGCCGCGCCGCCATGACGACGACGCGATTGGACAGGAACACGCTTTCGAAGACGCTGTGGGTGACGAAGACGACCGTAAAGCGCTCGTCCTGCCACAGTTCCAGAAGATCATTGTTGAGCTTGAAGCGGGTGATTTCGTCGAGCGCGGCGAACGGCTCGTCCATCAACAGCACACGCGGCTTGGTCACCATGGCGCGCGCGATCGAAACGCGCATCTTCATGCCGCCGGAAAGCTCGCGCGGCACGGCATTCTCAAAACCGGTCAGATGAACCCGCGCCAGCATCTCCATCACCACCGGCGCCGCCTTGGCCCGCGACACGCCTTTCAGCCTGAGCGGCAGCCAGACATTGTCGAAGACATCCGCCCAGGGCAGCAGCGTCGGCTCCTGAAAGACGAAGCCGATGTTCGAGCGGTCAAGCGAGCCGCTGCCGCGCCAGTCGAGCACACCGGAAGTCGGCGTCGACAGGCCGGCAATCAGGCGCAAGGCCGTCGACTTGCCGCAGCCCGACGGCCCGAGAAGGCTGAGAAAATCGCCTTCCCGGATCGTCAGATTGACGTCGCTGAGTGCCGTCACGCCGTTGGAAAAAACCTTGCCGACGCCACGCAATGCCAGCAACATCGGGCTTTCTCCCGATGTGCTTGCCGGCGCTTGCGCCACTTTCTCCTGCATCATGTCAGGCAGACCGGCCTACTTCTTCAGCTCCAGCCCGACGCTCTTGTTGACGAAGGCAAGCGTGTAGGCCTTCTTGATATCGATGCCCGCCGGCGTGACCTTGGCCTTGACCATCTTGTCGTAGAAGCTCTGGATGCGCGCGTCGGTCATGGCGCCGATGCCCAGCTTCTCCGTGTCGCCGGAATCGACCACGCCGAACTTCTTCAGCTGCTCGATCGAGAAGGCGATCTGCGCATCCGTCATGTCGGGATTGTCTTTCTTGATCATGTCGTTGGCGGCCTTGTTGTCGCCGTAGAGGTAGTTGTACCAGCCCTTGGCCGAGCCATCGACGAAGCACTGCACCACCTCCGGCCGCTTGTCGATCGTGGCCTGCATGGTCTCGACCGTGGTCGCATAGGTGTCCCAGCCGTAGTCGGCCAGCAGGAACTGGTTCGGCAGGAAACCACCCTCTTTCTGGACCGCGAACGGCTCAGAGGTGACGTAGCCCTGCTGGATCGACTTCTTGTTGGCGATGAAGGGCGCGGAGTTGAAGGTGTAGGGCACCCGCTTGGCGGCGTCGAAGCCGAGTTCCGTCACCATCCACTGGAAGAAGGTCTGCACGCCCTCGTCGCCGAGGATGTACTGGTCGGCCGTCTTCAAATCCTCCCACTTGTCCAGGCCCTGACCGGGTTGGGACATGATGACCTGCGGATCCTTCTGAAAGTCCGCCGCCACCACGCGCATCGGAATGTCCTGCTGCACGGCATCGAACGCCGACAAAAGATTGCCGCCCATGTAGAAATCGATCTTACCGGCGAGCAGCAGTGGCCGGCCACTGACCTGCGGGCCGCCCTGCATGATGGTCACGTCGAGGCCGCACGCGGCATAGGTGCCATCGGCCACGGCCTGGTAGTAGCCGCCATGCTCTGGCTCAGCTAGCCAGTTGGTGCCGAACGTCACCTTTTCGTTTGCTGCCGCGCTCAGCGCGCTCGAAGCCAGCATGGCGATCGCCGCCGCCGAAACCGTCAGTTTTCCGTACATTAACACCACCCTCTGTTTGCTCCGGCGCGCTCCGCGCCGGGCTCGACACCATTGGTTCAAGAAGCAAGACACATGCCACCGCCAGGACCCCGCGCTTGCGCAACAGTCGCGCGCGAAGGCCGGACGGGTCATGCTGTACGGGAGGCATCGTGCCTATTTTTTGGACGCCTGTCCACAATCGCGCCAATGCCATGCACTGCATCTTGAAGGTGCAATCGATCCGGTCTTAGGTGGCGGCAGATCGGAGATTGCCATGTTCAAATTTCTCAAACCGAAGTCGATCAAACCGCCCTTTGCCCGCTACAGCCACGGCGTCGAGGTGCCGGCAGGAAAGCGTCTGGTCCTGTGCTCGGGCCAGCTCGGTATCAGCGCGGACGACGTCGTTCCGGAAGATGCAGGCGCCCAGACCGAACTTTGCTTCAAGAACGTGGCAGCCATTCTGGGCGAAGCGGGATTGGGGCTGAAGGACATCGTGCGCGTCAACGCTTTCGTCACCGACCGCGCCTATCTGCAGCCCTATATGGACGTCCGCAACAGGCTGTTCTCCGACCCGGCGCCGGCCTCGACGCTGATCGTCGTTTCCGGCTTCGCCCGGCCGGAATTCAAGGTCGAGGTCGAGGTGCTGGCGGCGGGGTGATCGACAGGCCGTCCTTATGGCTCTAAGTCTGGCCCGTCCATCTGAGAGGCATGCGATGACCGTTGCAAAAAAACGCGTGTGGTGGGGCGACTATCGAACCACCGAATACGCCACGATCGACCCGGAGGCGACGATCGCCGTGCTGCCGGTGGCGGCGATCGAGCAGCACGGTCCGCATCTGCCGGTTTCGACCGACACCTCGATCATGAACGGCATGCTTGAAACGGTGATTGCCCGCCTGCCCGGCGATCTCGACATCCGCATCCTGCCCGTCCAGGCGGTCGGCAAGTCGAACGAGCACCTGCATGCGCCGGGCACGCTCACGCTGCCGGCAACGACGCTGGTCGAAGCGTGGACCGAACTCGGCCTGTCGATCGCACGCGCCGGCGTGCGCAAGCTCATCGTCGTCAACTCGCATGGCGGCAATGAGGAGATCATGGGCATCATCACCCGCGAATTGCGGGTGCGCGCAAAGATGCTGGCGGTGAAGACCAGCTGGCAGCGCTTTGGTCGCCCGGCCGGCATGTACACCGACCTCGAGGATCGCCACGGCATCCATGGCGGCGATGTCGAGACCTCGCTGATGCTGCATTTCCGGCCGGACCTCGTCGACATGGCAAAGGCCGACAATTTTGTCTCGAATGTCGCCCGCGCCGAAAAGGAATTTTCGCTGCTGCGTCACACCGGCACCCACGCCTTCGCCTGGATCGCCAGCGACCTCAACCCGAACGGCGTGGTCGGCGACGCCAGCATTGCGACGGCCGAAAAAGGCCGGCTGACATCAGAGCATCAGGCTGACGGTTTCATCAGCCTCTTGCGCGATGTGCGCAAGGCGAAGCTCTCCGACTGGCTGGCCTAACAACCCCCAGGGTATGTTGAGATTCAGGTCAGGCCGAGCTGAGAATGATGGATTTCGAGAACCGGCCTACGCCGTCCGTAGCTCTTCATAGAGCGAAGGCACTTATGAGGGCTTCGGCCGGCGAAGGCCGGAGCGGAGCGTACATTTAGGTACGTGAGCACCGGAAGCGCAGAAAACCATCGTTCGCAGGCCGGCATCACCTGAATATCGACATGCCCTAGCCGTCGATCCTCAGTGCGAAGGGGGTGCCTTCAAAAGCGTCCGCGCCACGCCCGATCGCCTGGATCGCCTCAACCATCCGGCCATTGCGATCAAGCAGCGCATCGGCGACCGCAATCAATCGCGGATTGGGTGTCGCCGAGGGCGACAGGGCGCGCAGCGTCTGCGCCAACTCGACCTCGTCGCGCTTCGGCGCCAGCGCCGCGGCGATGATGTAGGCAGACGCCGTCGAACGGCTGATGCCGGCATAGCAATGCACGACCATCGGCTTCACACGATCCCATTGACGGGCGAAATCGAGCAGATTGCGCACATGCTCCTCGCCCGGCATGGTCATGCCTTCCTGCGCCACCGCAATGTCGTGCATGACCAGATGCAGATGATTTTCCGGAACGATCGAAGCCGGGCGCACCACTTCGGTTCCCGCCGCCAGCAGGGAAAGCAGCCGCTCGGCGCCGGTCTTCGTTACGGTTTCATCGACTTTTGCCAGTGAACAGACATGGATCATCATCGCGCGATCTCCTCAGCGACAGCGTCGCGCTTGTGCACCCACTCGGCAAGAGCGGATTCGAGCCGCTGCCATTCCTCCTGACTTCCCGGCAGTCCGGCGCGCAGCAGATGCGGCCGGTCGGTGAAATGGCGAAGCAGGACTCCGCGCTCGCCAAGCGCCGAAAATAGGCCGGCTGCGTCCGCCAGCCTTAGATAGCGGAACAGCGTGGTGCCGCCGGCGACCGGAACGCCAAAGCGGCCGAACAAGGCATCCAGCCGCTCCCCCTCAGCCTTGAGTGTCGCGCGCATCTCGGTCTGCCAGCCGCTGTCGGCGAGCGCCCGGATGCCGTATTCGAGCGCCGGGCCGGCAACCGCCCACGGCCCGAACTGCGCGTCCAGCCGTTCGACCGTCTGCGGATCGGCCAGCGCAAAACCTAACCGCAAGCCGGCGAGGCCAAAGAACTTGCCGAACGAGCGCAACACGACGATGCCGCCCTGGTCGACATCGCCGGCCAGGCTCTCGGCGCGCGGACCGACATCCATGAACGCCTCGTCGACGACCAGCAGCCCGCCCTTGGCGCGCAATGTCTCGGCAAGTTGCAGCAGCCTTTCGCGCTCTATGACGCGCCCGTCCGGATTGTTGGGATTGACGACGATGGCGAGGTCGGCACCGGCCAAAGCCTCGAAATCGTCGACTTCCGCGACCGAATGGCTGGCGATCGCGGCTGCGCGAGCATGTTCGGCATAGGTCGGACCGAGCACCAGCGCCCTGCCGGGGCTGACCAGCGAAGCGACGCGCGGCAACAAGATCTGTGTGCCGGGAGCCAGCACGACATGCGCTGCCGACGGCGCGCCATAGGCCGCGGCAGCGACCTTGGCCAGCTCGCGACCACGCCCGGCTTCCGGCAATCGTGACAGGGCGGTGGCGGGCAGCTCAAAAAGCGGATAGGAGTGCGGATTGATACCCGTCGAAAGGTCGACGAAAGGCTGTGGCGCGTGAGGGAAGAGCGCGCTCGCCCGGCCCAAGCTCCCGCCGTGATCCACGGCAGCAATCGCTCCTTCAAGAAGCTTCATGTCGATCCTGATCGCCTTCCTGTCATTGGCCATTGAACGTGCCCTGGGCTACCCGGACTGGCTGTTCCGCGCCATCGGCCATCCCGTCACCTGGTTCGGCAGGCTGATATCCTTTCTCGACCGCAGGCTCAACCGCGCCACTGATTCCGACGCGCTGCGTCGCCGGCGAGGCGTCCTGGCATTGCTGGTCATCGTGCTGGTGCCGGCGACAATCGCCTTTGTGCTGCAAATCGTGCTCTGGCAGATATTTCCCACCAGCATGGTGATCACCGCCATACTGGCGACGTCGCTGCTGTCGCAGAAGAGCCTTTTCGAGCATGTCGAGGCGGTGGCCGATGCACTCGACACCGGCGGTCTGGCCTTGGGTCGTATCACCGTCGCGCGCATTGTCGGCCGCGATCCGGAAAGGCTCGACAAACCGGGCGTTGCCCGCGCCGCAATCGAAAGCCTGGCCGAGAATTTTTCCGACGGAATCGTGGCACCGGCCTTCTGGACCGGTGTTTGCGGGCTGGCCGGCGGCGTCGCCTACAAGGCCGCCAACACCGCGGATTCGATGATCGGCCACCGCACCCCGCGCCACGAGGCCTTCGGCCGGGCTGCGGCCCGGTTTGACGATTTCATCAACCTGCCGGCCTCCAGGCTGACCGCGCTGTTGATCGTGCTCGCCGCCTTTCTGGTCAGGGATGCCGATCCCGGCAATGCCTGGACAGCCATGCTGCGCGACGCCAAGAAACATCGCTCGCCCAATGCCGGCTGGCCGGAAGCGGCGATGGCCGGCGCGCTCGGCCTGGCGCTGGCTGGGCCGCGCAGCTATGGCGGCGTCATCGTCGAGGATGCCTTCATGGGCGAAGGCGGCCGGCGCGAGGCGGAGAGCCTGGATATCAGACGGGCGCTGAGGCTTTATCAAGTCGCCGACTACCTGCTGATCGGGCTGTTCGGCTTGTTGTCCGCGATCCTGATCGCAGTGACGTTCTGAGCCACTTTCCTCTGTGGGGAGGGCAAGAAACCCTCAGAACTCTATCCCCTGTTGCGCCTTCACGCCGGCCGAGAAATGGTGCTTGGTCACGCCCATCTCGGTGACCAGGTCGGCGGCCTCGACCAGCGCTGGCTTGGCGTTGCGGCCGGTGACGACGACATGCAGGCCTTCGCGCCGTGCCTTCAGCGCCGCGACCACTGTGTTGAGGTCGAGATAGTCATAGCGCAGCGCAATGTTCAATTCGTCGAGCACCAGCAGGCTGATCGACGGATCGGCCATCAGTTCGAGCACCTTGGTCCAGGCAGCCTCCGCGGCGGCGATGTCGCGCTTCAGGTCCTGCGTCTCCCAGGTAAACCCCTCGCCCATCGTGTGCCAGACGACACGGTCGCCGAAGGCGGCAAAGGCATCCTTCTCGCCGGTGTGCCATTTGCCCTTGATGAACTGGACGACGCCGACGCGCTTGCCATAGCCGAGCATGCGCAGCGCCAGCCCGAAGGCGGCGGTGGTCTTGCCCTTGCCGGGACCGGTGTTGACGATCAAAAGTCCCTTCTCGACCGTCTTGGCTGCTACCTCGGCATCCTGCACCGCCTTGCGCTTGACCATCTTGGCGCGGTGTTTTTCGGCATCCTTGTCTTCGATATCAGCCATATCATTTCACCTTGAGCGGCAATCCCGCCACCATCAGCAGCACTGTGTCGGCGACCGCCGCGACCTGCTGGTTGAGACGGCCGGCAGCATCGCGAAACCGGCGCGCGAGCGCGTTGTCGGGCACGATGCCCTGGCCGACTTCGTTGGAAACAACAAACCACGGTCCGCGCGGCCGCGACAGCACGTCCGCCAGCCCCAGGCATTCAGCCTCGAGATCATGGTCGGCCAGCATATGATTGGTCAGCCACAGTGTCAGGCAGTCGATCAAAACAGGTTGACCGTCCGGTAATGCGGCGAGCGCGCCCGCAAGATCGAGTGGCGCATCGATGGTCATCCAGCCCTCGCCGCGCCGCGAGCGATGCAGCGCGATGCGCTCGCGCATTTCGTCGTCATAGGCTTGCGCGGTGGCAATATAGGTCCACGGCGCAGCGCCTGCCCTCACCAGTCTTTCGGCGTGGGGGCGAAGGTCAGTTCTTTGCGATCAGGCAAAGCTGTCGCGCAGGCTGGTGGCTGTGCCCGTAAAGCGTCCGCGCACCACGCCGACGGCAGCACCAAGCACCAGCCAGAACACCAGATTGGTCACCGTAACCGCCACCACGAACTGATGGTGCAGGCCTTCCGGGATTGCTGTCACGAAGCTGTCCGGCTGCGGCGCACCGACTATATGTGGCGCCACGATCAAAGCCACGGCAAGGATCGCCAACGGCAGCGACTTGCGGAAGGCGAGAAGGCCAAGGCCAGCCGCTGTCGCCGCCACTGTTGCCCACCACCAGATCTGGCGCTGCATGAGGTCGGCCGCCGGCATTGCCGGCAGTTCGGGCGGCAGGCCAAGGCCCGGCGCCAGCGTGAACACCGCAAAGCCGGCCAGGCCCCAGAACACGCCCTGGCGCCAGCTGCCGATACCGCCAGCGAACTCGGAAACCGCGACCAGAATCAACGCGAAGCCGATGCCGGTGACGATATTGGCGACGACACTGAAGGCAAAGCGCTCGAAGCCGTCGGCCGGCGACCAGCCTTCGTCTTCAGCCGGAGCCGCCGCTTCGACAGGCGCTGGCGCTGAGCTCATGGCGTTTTCCGCCGGTGCGGCACTGCTCATGGCATTGGTGGTGCTGGCGGCGGGTGCCGCAGCATGATCGTGCTGGTGGCCGCCAGCCTTCTCAAAAACTTCGGCCTGGTAGATCAGAGGGTCGGTGGCAAAGGCCTGCATGCAGGCGAGAACGACGCCAGCCACGAGCCCTGCGATCGCCGCGATGAACACGACGTTGCGAAACAGGTTCATGATGTCAATTCCTCGTCAGTGGCAGGGGAACGCCATCGAGTGGCGATAATCGTGCGCAGCGTTGTGGACCACATCGATATGCGAGAAGCCAACAACCCCGACAACGAACATGCCGAGAAATGCAGTGAGCACCAGCTGCATGAAGCGCGACTGCGAGGAAACGGAAGCGCCGAGAGAGACGGAAGCGGTATTCATGTCTTGTCCTTTCGCCCTCCACCCGAGGGCATAGAAGTCACTATCCCTGTCGCCGGCAGGTCTCCTGGCTCGCGGATCAGCGCCCTTCCCCACCTTCCCGAAGAAAAATCTTCAGTGGCATATGGAGAGGACTACCGCACACAGTTGCGGGGGCAGCCACGGCATTGGGCAACAACTCAGCCCGCACCGCATTCCCTCTTGGCTCCAAACGGAACCGACGACAGCAGCGACTATAGGCAAAATCGCAGCGCCCGGCAAACCAAATTCCGCCGGTTACCAGCGCGAATGCGCCACCTTGGCCTTAAGCTGCGGACGCGGCGATCCGCTCGGCAACGAGGCGCTGCAGCCGCCACAGATGGCGGTCGTGAATGCCGCGCTCTTCCAGGTTTTTCACCGTGTTGTAGAGATAATCGGCGCCTGAGCCCCAGTGCCCACAGGATGTAGCCAGTCTGTCGACGACCCTCTCTTCGGCGAGCGGGCCGGCATAGGTCGTACCGTTGCGGTTGATGACGAAGGCCAAAGCCTTTATCGGGCCGCTGTCGCTGGACAGGCTGAGCATGCGGGGATGGTAGCTTGTCGGCTTCAGCGTCACTTCGCGCCGCAAAAGCTTGCCGAGTTGCTGCCGCCTGTTGTCGTCGGTAAGGCGAAAGGCGACGCCCTTGCATTGTCCGCCACGGTCCAGCGCCATCATCAGGCCGGGGCTGTCCTTGGTGCCGCGCCAGCGCGTCATGTTCATGCAAAAGGACCGGTGCCAGCCGCGCACCGTGGCGACACGTTCCTCGACATGGTCGATTTCGGGTTTCCAGATCAGCGAACCGTAGCCGAACAGCCACAGCGGTTCCGAGTCAGGCAGTTCCGCCTGCAATGCGTCCAGCAACGAATCATAGTCGCCATCATCCAGATGCGCAGCATCAGGATCGGGACCGGTATCCTCGATCGCGCGCCAGCAGCGCGCGACCAGTTCCGGCGTAAGCGACATCTGCCGTGCAGCCAATTCTCAATCCTCTTGTTCAAGGACATGATTAAGGCATTGCGGTCGAAACCGGCAATGCCGTGGCGTGATTGACAAGAGATTGGCCTGGGTGTCGGCTGGCGCATCACAGGAAGCCAGCCATGCAACCCAACCCGGGCGAGCGCGACCTTTATAACGGCTTGACCCGGCTTGAGCCGACGCTGCCCTCCTCGGCCTATTGGGACGCAAACGCCTATCAGCGCGACCTCGACGCCATCTGGTACAAAAACTGGCTGCTGGTTTGCCGCGAGGCCGACCTCGCCCAGCCGCTGGCTTTCAGGACCTTTCGCGTCGGCACGCAGGAGATCGTCGTGCTGCGCGACGACACCGGCGTGCTGCGCGCCTTCCACAACACTTGCCGGCATCGCGGCTCGCAGCTTTGCCAGGAGAGCAAGGGCCGGCTGAAGGCGCGGCTCATCACCTGCCCCTATCACGCCTGGTCGTATTCGCTGCGCGGCGACCTCGTGCGCGTTCCCTCGAAATCGCTGCCCGAAGGTTTCGACAAGGCCGATCACCCGCTCTACCGCGTGGCGCTGTCGGTGTGGCGCGGCTTCGTCTTCGTCAATCTCGCCGAAGATGCCCACGGCTCGGCCGAAACATCTTTCGATCCTGCATCCGGCAGCCTCGCCAACTGGCCGCTGGAGACGCTGGTCAGCGGTCACGTGCTCAAGAAGGTGATGAACTGCAACTGGAAGATCTTTTGGGAGAACTTCAACGAGTGCCTGCACTGCCCCGGCGTCCACAAGGACCTGTCGCGGCTGGTGCCGATCTATGGCCGTGGCCTGATGGGCCGCCATGACGACCCGGACTGGGTTCGCCATGCCGACAATGACGCGCCGGAATTTTCCGGTGGCCTGCGCGCCGGCGCCGAGACCTGGTCGCGCGACGGACAGGCGCATGGCCCGGTCTTTTCCGGGCTGACGCCGGCCGAGCGCGCCGCCGGCCAGACCTATGCCACGTCACTGCCGTCGATGTTCATCGTCGGTCACGTCGATTATGTCCGCACGGTGCGGCTGGTGCCGCTTGGCCCCGAACAGACCGAACTCACCGCCGAATGGCTTTTTTCGCCCGAGGCACTGGCAGCACCCCAGGCCGATATCGACAACATCGTCGCCTTTGGCCGGCAGGTGCTGGAGGAAGACGCCGCGATCTGCGAGGTCAACCAGAAAGGACTGCGCTCGCTGCGCCACGAGGCTGGCGTGCTGATGCCCGAGGAGTACGACCTGCACCGCTTTCACAACTGGGTGCGTGACCAGCACACAGCACTGGCACCCAAGCCATGACCGTCAAAGCGATTTCGGCAGATAGCGCCAGGTGACAAAGCCGCAGACCGCGGCCAGAAGGCCGAGCGTTGCGAACACCGAACCCAACCCGAAGAACGCCAGCGCCACCGAATAGACCAGCGGCGGCGTCAGCTCGGAAAAGTCGAGATACGTGCGATACACCGCCGCCATCTGCGCCCGCTCATAGGAGCGCACCGAACGCATGAAGGCGGTTGAGCCCAACGCATCGAGCGCGATGGTGAAGAACGCGCCGCAGAGCAAAAAAGCGCCGGTGAGCAACGGCACCGTTTCGCCGACGGCGCCCGCAGCCAACAGCATCGCCGACATGGCGAAATAAGCGAATGTCATCGTCCGCCGGCCGCCGAAGCGCTTTCCCGCCTTGCCCCAGAAAATGGCCATGAACAAAAGCGCGTTGCCGGCCGACACCAGCAAGCCGCCAGCCAGCTTGCCCTCGCCGGTGATCACCATGAACAGCGGCCCGTAGACGAAGAACGTCGTCCAGAAGCAGGAGCGGCCAAAAGCGATCAGCCAGGCCAGTCTCAGCCGCGGCTGCGCGACGAAGCGGCCGATATTGGCCAGCGGATTGGCGGGCCGTGTCTTGCCAGGGCGGATCGATGGATTGTCGCCCAGCCTGTAGGTCCAGAACAGCGCCAGCAGGATCATGGCAAAAACGGCAACCGCGCCATGCGCGGCATAGATGCCGAAGCGCGTGTAGAGAAAGATGCCGAGCGTCGGGCCGCCGGTCCAGGCAAACATCGACCACGCCATGCGCAGCGATTCCGCCTGCATGAAGTCGGTCTTGCGGATGTGGTCCATGATGTAGAGGTTGAGCGTGATCGACAGCGCGCTGGCGCCCATGACCCGGCACAGCATGCCCGCCAATTGCCCGGCCAGCGTGTGGGTGACGAAGAACAGCGAGCCGATGGCAAGCAGGCAGGCGCCGGCCGTGTAGACCCAGCGCCGGGCAAAGCGGCGGATCAGCATCGGCATGAACAGCGTCACCGACAGGCCGAGCAGGGCCACGACGGTGTAGAGGATCGAGACGATCTGCTCGTTGTGCAGGATCTCATAGGCCTGGATCGGGATGACGCTCGATACTGTGGCGCGGGCGAAGGACTCGACCGCGTAGAGCGAGGCAAAGGTGCGTGCATCCGCCGGCCGCAAGGCCGGAAGCCAGATCGGATGGCGCACATGGGTGGACATTGCTTTCCCCAAAGCAGACTCGCGCGGCCAATCTGGCGTGGCGTTCCTGGTGTCGGTAACAGGAAACCGACCCGTTCACGGCAAAAAGCGAAGCCGGCCAAAGGCTTTCCCGCACTGGCCTAAAGCAAGCCCTGATGCGGCACCTGCGGCCTGCCTTCTTTTGTCCGGTGCAACCGTGCTAGTCGTCTCAGATCAGCTGAATCAGAATTACGAGACCATGAGCATCCATACGCCGCCTGCCCCGGATCAACCGAAACGCATTGTCGCCATCGACATCGTGCGCGGCATCGCGCTCATCGCCATGGCCAGCTATCATTTCACCTGGGATCTGGAGAACTTCCACTACACCGATCCCGGCCTGACCGCCTTCGGCTGGTGGAAGATCTACGCGCGCTGCATCGCCTCGACCTTCCTGTTCCTGGTCGGTGTCAGCCTGTTTCTTGCCCATGGTCGGCAGATCCGCTGGAACGGTTTTTGGAAGCGTCTCGCCATGGTCACCGTGGCGGCGATCGCCATATCGGCAGTCACCTGGTTCGTCACGCCGGACAGCTTCATCTTCTTCGGCATCTTGCACGAGATCGCGGTGGCCAGCCTGCTCGGCCTTTTGTTCCTGCGTCTGCCGTCATTGCTGACGTTGCTCGTCGCGGCGGTGGTGATCGCCGCGCCGATCTACTTCAGATCCGAAGCCTTCGACCACCCTGCTTTGTGGTGGGTTGGTCTGTCGGCGATCAACCCGCGCTCCAACGACTACGTACCCGTCTTGCCATGGTTCGGCGCGGTTCTTGTCGGCATCGCCGCTACAAAGCTCGCTTCCAACGCCGGCGTGCTGGCGCGGTTGGCGACGCTCACGCCCGGACGATGGGCCAACCCGCTGATCTTCATCGGCCGTCACAGCCTGGCTTTCTATCTGATCCATCAGCCGCTGCTGTTTGGCTGTGTCTGGCTGTTCTCGCAGATCATGCCGGCGCCGGTGGAGACAAGGGAAGTGGTCTTCCTGAAAGAGTGTCAGGTATCCTGCCAGCAGCAGCGCGACACGGAGTTCTGCGCCAGCTATTGTGTGTGCATGCTGGACACGCTGCAAGGCGAGGCAACATTCGATCGGCTCTACAATGGCGACCAGACGCCGGAGTTCAAGGCGCATCTTAGCGAGCTCGCCGGCACCTGCACCGCCAAGACCGAGAGCTCGATGATGGAGGGAGGGCAGCAATGACCGACAGTCAGCCGAAACCCGGGCTCATACCATGGCCGCCGCTGATCTATGTCGCGGCCATCGCCATCAGCATCGCGCTCGGCCTGCTCTACCCGCTGCCATGGATCGGCGACATTGCGGGCGACCTGCTTTTCGCCGCCGGCTGGGTGGCGCTGTTCGGCGTCGCCGCACTCTGGTTCACCGCCATCCGCAGCATGATACGGGCCAAGACGACGTTCAACCCGAACGCCGTGCCGGACCATCTGGTGACATCAGGCCCTTTCGGCATCACGCGCAACCCGATGTATCTGGCCAACACGCTGCTGTTGATCGGCGTCGCCTTCGTCTCGGGCATCGCATGGTTTCTGCCGCTGGCCCTGATCGCGGCCTTCGCAACGCAAAAACTCGCGATCGAGGGCGAGGAAAAGGTGCTGGCCGCCAAATTCGGCAAGAAATATCGCGACTACGCCAAAAGGGTGCGGCGCTGGATTTAGGCGCCGGCTCACACAGGTCGGCTACGTGTTGACGCCGAGCTCCACCAGCCGCTCCACACAGGATTCTTCGGCCTGGTCCAGTTCGGCCAGCGTTTCCTCGAGGTCGCGGCGCTTCTGGCGCAGATCCTCGCGCTTTTCCTCGATGCGCTTGATCATCAGCTTGAGTTGACCGACCTCGCCGGGCGGCTCCTTGTACATCTGGATGATTTCGCGGATTTCGTTGATCGAAAAGCCAAGCCGTTTTCCTCGCATGATCTGGCGGATCAGATGCCGGTCGGACGGTCGAAACAGCCTGGTGCGGCCGCGCCGCACCGGCTGCACCAGCCCTTCATCCTCGTAAAAGCGCAGCGTCCGCGTCGACACCTCGAATTCGCGGGTCAGTTCGGTGATCGAGTAATATTCCCGCATTGTCACTCCAGATGCCGGAATCCCGGGCGATCGCCAAGCGGCGTCGCCCTTTTGTCCCGAACCAAACCCATGCCATGCCGGAATCGACATGGCGCCCCGCGCAAGCCTCGCACGGCATTTACGTAAAAGTCAATTGAGAGCTCGGCGCGGTAGTGTCTCAGTTTGAAATTCCGACTTCGACCATGGAAGATTCGCTATGCCGCCTCGCCGGGTGTAGGGTGCCTTGTCGTCCGATCTACGGAGCAATTCACGGAGCATAGTATGCGTGGCTTGATCCTTGGCGTGGTTGCCTTCGTGGTCACGTCGTCATCTGCGCAGGCAGCAGGCGACAGCATCGCCGGCCGGACAGTCACGGTGAAATGCCAGTCGTGCCACGGCAAGGATGGCCTCGGCAGAGCTCTGACCGGCGGTGGCGAAGCGCCCAATCTCGCCGGGCAGAAGTACGACTATCTCGTCCACTCGCTGATGGCTTACAAGGCCGGGGAGCGCAAGAGTTATATGATGTCGTTGGTCGTCAAGCACCTGAGCGATGAAGACATTGCCAATGTTGCGGCGTACTATTCCTCGATCAAGATTACCGTCGAAGCTCCGCCTTAGGCCCCTTTTTGTATGGTCCGCGCGGACCCGGCTTAGGCGCTCCGGCGTCCATCTTCTCGCAAAGATCGTCCATCGACCACAACAAACTGAGACACTACCCGCGGCGCGGTAGTGTCTCAGTTTAAAATTGCGGCAGCGTACCAAGGGAATACCGCGCAGGCATCAGCTTCAGCAGCTTCGGCACTGTCATAATATCCAGAGCCGTATGTTGGAAGCCAAAGGCTGTATGGCTCTCCGGTGCCATCGTTCTCGTACTCTTTCCAGGTTTCTTCATAGAAACTGAAAAGTTGAGCCGGAAGGACGTGCGCGAGGATTCCGACACGGACCAGGCTGTCCTCGTGGTAACGCATCTTGATTGTCTTGTTCATACAGCGACTAACTTTTGTAAGCGCGCGCTTGCCGATTTCGGCGCAAACCGCATCCACCTTCTCGCAAAGATCGTCCATCGACCACAGCGGAAATGCATATCGCATTCAGGCAAATTCAAACTGAAACACTAACGACAGCGCGCCTCAGGGCAGGGCGAACCACCATGTGGCCAGCCCCAGAAAGGCAAAGAAGCCGACGACGTCGGTGACCGTGGTAACGAAAACCGCCGAAGCCACCGCCGGGTCGATCTTGAAGCGGTCGAGCAGCAGCGGGATCAGGATGCCGGCAAGGGCTGCCACGAACATGTTGATGATCATCGCCGCCGCAATGATGCCGCCGAGGTTCGGATCCCAGAACCACGCCGCCGCCGCGATGCCGATCAGGATGGCGAAGATGATGCCGTTGATGAAGCCCACCCCCATCTCGCGACGGATGATGCGGCCGGCATTGTAGATGTCGAGATCCTTGGTCGCCAGCGCGCGCACGGTGACAGTCATGGTCTGCGAGCCGGCATTGCCGCCCATCCCCGCCACGATCGGCATCAGCACGGCAAGCGCCACGATGTGCTCGATCGTATGGTCGAACAGGCTGATCACCGACGCCGCCAGGAACGCCGTCAGAAGATTGATGAGCAGCCAGGGCACACGCGAACGCGAGGTCGAGACTATGCTGTCCGACAGCTCTTCATCGCCGACGCCGCCCATGCGCAAAAGGTCCTCTTCGGCCTCCTGCTGGATGACGTCGACCATGTCGTCGATGGTCAGCACACCGACCAGCCGCTCGTTCTCGTCGACAACAGCGGCGGAGAGAAGATCGTATTGTTCGAAATCGCGCGCTGCGTCTTCCTGGTCCATCGTGGCCGGAATGGCGTGCCTTGTCTCATGCATCACCTCTTCGACCTTCACCGAGCGCTTGGTGCGCAGGATCTGGTCGAGATCGATGGCGCCAAGCAGCTTGAAGCTCGGGTCGATGACAAAGATCTGGCTGAAGCGGTCCGGAAGGTTCTTGTCCTCGCGCATGTAGTCGATGGTCTGGCCGATGGTCCAGAACGGCGGCACGGCGACGAACTCCGTCTGCATGCGGCGGCCGGCAGTCTCTTCGGGATAGTCCAGCGAGCGGCGCAGCCTGATCCGCTCGGTGAACGGCAGTTGCGACAGGATCTCGTCCTGGTCTTCCTTTTCGAGATCTTCGAGAATGTAGACCGCGTCGTCGGAATCGAGCTCCTGCACCGCCTGCGCAATCTGCGCATTGGGCAGATTGTCGACGATCTCCATGCGGATCGCCTCGTCGACCTCGGTCAGCGAGGAAAAGTCGAAGTCGGCGCCCAGGAGTTCGACCAGCACGCGGCGCTGTTCGGGGTGAAGCGCTTCGAGCAGGTCGCCCAGTTCCGACTGGTGCAGGTCGTCGACTTCACGCTTCAGCGTCAGCGTGTCGCGATCGGCGATCGCCGCACCGATCTGGGCCAGGAATGACGACAGAATGACGCCGTCCTCGCCATAGATATCGGCGTGGCCGTCTTCAGCGGCTCTGGCGCCGGTCGTCTGTTCGCCCTGGCGTTCCACCAGCGCCTCCCGCCATCGGAATCCCGGAAAAGGTGCCTGTCAGGTCTAGCGCGCAACGCACGGGAATATCAAACGAAATGCGCCCTGCCCCGCAGACGGGACGAGGGTCCCTTCATCAAGACATGGTGCTGCCCGGGCTTCAGGCAGCGCGACAGCGCATGTCGCTGGGGAAAGAGCACCCATTCGCGGATAGGGCAGAATTGCCGTCGTGTAAGCGCTGGAAAACCACCGCATCCGCCTGTGCCCGTAATGTGGCCAAGATAACCGGAAGCCCTTGACCGTAAAGTCACAGAGAACGAATGAGACAATCGCAGGACAACGCGTTCGCGTCGTCGTCGCCGAGCGCAATCCGCTCGTTGTGTCGGCGATGCGCGAAATGCTGGAATGCGACGGGCGCTTCGAGCTTTTGGCCTGCGTGCAAAGCGGCAGGCATTTCCTCGAACTGGCAATGGCAGGCGAATTCGACGTCGCCGTCATCGGCTGGAAACTCGCCGACATGGACGGCGCCGATGTCCTTGCCGAGATCCAGAGCCGCAAGCTCAATGTGCGCATCACGGTCTTTTCCAACGACCACGATATCGGCATCCTGAAGCAGTGCGTGCGACTCGGCGCGCATGGCTACTGTTTTCAGTTCGACGACCCGCCGATCATTTTCGAGACGATCCTGGCGGTCGCGCATGGCCGCATCTGCATCCCTTACATCGACATCAACAAGGTCAACGACACGCCGTTGGCGCAGCTCACGGTTCGGGAACGGGAACTGCTGGCGGTGCTTTCCGACGGTTGGACCAACCTTCAGATCGCGACCCGCACCGGCATCTCCGAGAATACAGTGAAGTACCACCTGAAAAATCTCTACGACAAGCTTGCCGTTCGCAACCGGGCGATGGCGGTCGCGCTATATTCGAGCGAGAAGCGGCGTCCCCTTTCGGGTAGGCCGACCGGGTAGGACGAACCTACCCGCGCGCCGCGAATACTTACCCGGCAAGGTGTTGTTGCGACACGCCGTCCAAACGACACTTCCTCCACAATCCCTAGGCATCGGAGGAGATCGCATATGGCCGGGTTCACCCATCTTTTCATTCCAGGACCCACCAACATTCCGGAGCGGGTCCGGCAGGCGATGAACCTGCCGATGGAGGACATGCGCGCCGGGTCATTCCCCGATTTCACCCTGCCGCTGTTCGAGGACATCAAGAAGGTCTTCAAGAACGAGACCGGCCGCGTCTTCATCTACCCCTCCTCTGGCACCGGCGCCTGGGAAGCGGCGATGACCAACGTTCTCAGCCCCGGCGACCGGGTGCTGATGTCGCGCTTCGGCCAGTTCTCGCATCTGTGGATCGACATGGCCGAGCGTCTCGGCTTCGAGGTCGATGCGATCGACTGCGAGTGGGGAACCGGCGTGCCGCTCGAGCTCTACGCCGAGAAGCTGAAGGCGGACAAGGCGCATCGCATCAAGGCGGTCTTCTGCACGCAGAACGAGACCGCGACCGGCGTCACCAGCGACGTTGCCGGCTGCCGCGCCGTGCTCGACGACGCCAACCACCCTGCCCTGCTGTTCGTCGACGGCGTGTCGTCGATCGGCTCGATCGATTTCCGGCAGGAGGAATGGGGCGTTGATTGCGCCGTAAGCGGCTCGCAGAAAGGCTTCATGCTCCCGGCTGGTCTCGGCTTCCTGTCGGTCAGCAAGAAGGCGCTCGTAGCCTCGAGGACAGCGACCCACCGGCGCTGCTTCTTCTCCTTCGAGGACATGATCCGCGCCAACGACGCCGGTTATTTCCCGTATACGCCGGCGACGCAGCTACTGCGCGGCCTGCGCGCCTCGCTCGACCTCATCGCCGAGGAAGGGCTGGACAACATCTTCGCCCGTCACCATCGCCTCGCCGAAGGCGTGCGCAAGGCGGTCGACGCCTGGGGGCTGAAACTCTGCGCAAAAGCGCCGAAATGGCATTCAGACACGGTCAGCGCCATCCTGGTGCCTGAGGGCATCGATAGCGGCGATGTCGTCAAGCGCGCCTACCAGACCTATCAGACCTCGCTCGGTGGCGGCCTCAACAAGGTGTTCGGCAAGGTCTTCCGCATTGGCCATCTCGGCTGGCTGAACGAGGTGATGGTGCTGGCCTCACTTTCCGCCGCCGAACTGGCGCTGCTCGACTGCGGCGTCAAGCTGGCACCGGGCTCCGGCGTCGGCGCAGCGATCGCGCATTTCCGCCGCTCGCAGCAATCCGCCATCGCCGAAGCCGCCTGATCCCGGAGCGCACCATGAGCCACACAATCAACCACCTCAGAAAACTCCGGCTGCAGCGCAGCGAACTGGCCGTTCCCGGCTCAAGCCCGGAGATGATCGACAAGGCGGCGAACAGCGCCGCCGACTTCATCTTTCTCGACATCGAGGACGCGGTCGCCCCGCCCGACAAGGAGCGGGCCCGCAAGAACATCATCCAGGCGCTCAACGACATCGACTGGCACGCCAAGGGCAAGACCGTCTCGGTGCGTATCAATGGCCTCGACACGCATTACATGTATCGCGACGTGGTCGACGTGATGGAACAGGCCGGCGACCGGCTCGACACGATCCTGGTGCCGAAAGTCGGCGTCCCGGCCGATCTCTATATGGTCGAGGCGATGGTCAACCAGATCGAGATGGCCAAGGGCTACAAGACCCGTGTCGGGCTGGAAGCGCTGATCGAGACCGCGCTCGGCATGGCCAATGTCGAGGCGATCGCAGCGTTTCCGGGGCGGCTGGAAGCGATGCATTTCGGCGTCGCCGACTATGCCGCCAGCAACAAGGCGCGCACCGTCAACATTGGCGGCCTCAATCCCGATTACCCCGGCGACCAGTGGCATTTTGCCCTGTCGCGGATGACCGTCGCCTGCCGGGCCTACGGCCTGCGCGCCATCGACGGACCGTTCGGCGATTTCTCCGATCCGGAAGGCTACGTCGCCGGCGCCAGGCGCGCGGCAGCTCTTGGCATCGAAGGCAAGTGGGCCATCCATCCCTCGCAGATCGCGCTTGCCAATGAGGTCTTCTCGCCGCCGGAAAAGGAAGTGACGCGCGCCAGGCGCATCCTCGAAGTGCTGAAGGAGGCGGAGGCGCAGGGCAAGGGAGCCGCCGCGCTTGACGGCAAGATGATCGACGCGGCGTCGGAACGCATGGCGCGCAACGTGCTGGTGGTCAACGAGGCAATCGAACGCGCCGGTCAACCGCGCGCTGCAGCGCATTGAGGATCCGGGGAGGATAGAATGGACATTCACGAATATCAGGCCAAGGAACTGCTCGCCCGCCACGGGGTCCACATCCCTCGCGGCGGCCTCGCCTACAGCCCGGAGCAGGCGACCTACCGCGCCCGCGAAATCGGCGGCGGCAAATGGGTCGTCAAGGCGCAGGTTCATTCCGGCGCGCGCGGCAAGGCCGGTGGCATCAAGCTGTGCGCCAATGACGAGGAGATCGCGGAAGCCGCCGAGGCCATGCTCGGCCGCAAGCTGGTGACCCAGCAGACCGGTCCGCGCGGCAAGCTGATTTCGAGGCTCTACCTCGAGGAAGCCGTCGACATCGCGCAGGAACTCTATGTCGGCTTCGTGCTCGACCGGAAGGAGGAGCGCGTCATGATCGTGGCGTCGGCCGCCGGCGGCATCGAGATCGAGGACATCGTCGAAAGGGCTCCGGATTCCATCATCCGCACCACGGTCGATCCCGGTGTCGGCATGCAGCGGTTTCAGGCGCGCGAGATCGCGTTCGGGCTCGGCCTCGACCAGAACCTGATCGGCAAGGCGACCGAAACCATCCTCGGCTGCTACCAGGTGTTCCGCGACTACGACGCATCGATGCTGGAGATCAATCCGCTGGTGGTGACCCGCGACGGCAACCTCGTCGCGCTCGACGCCAAGATGTCGTTCGACGAGAACGCGCTGTTTCGCCGGCCCGAAATCTCCGAGTTGCGCGACAAGAGCCAGGAAGACGCGCGCGAAACCTTCGCCAGCGACCGTGGCCTCTCCTATGTCGGCCTCGACGGCAATATCGGCTGCATCATCAATGGCGCCGGCCTCGCCATGGCGACGATGGACATGATCAAGATCGCCGGCGGCGAGCCCGCCAACTTCCTCGACATCGGCGGCGGCGCCTCGCCCGAGCGGGTTGCGAAATCGTTCCGCGCTGTGCTTGGCGACAAGAATGTCGAGACCATCCTGGTCAACATCTTCGCCGGCATCAATCGCTGCGACTGGGTCGCCGAGGGTGTCGTGAAGGCGATCCGCGAAGTCGGCGTCAACGTGCCATTGGTGGTGCGACTCGCCGGCACCAAGGTCGAGGAAGGACGTCGCATCCTGGCCGATTCCGGCGAGGCGGTGATCGTCGCCGACACGCTGGCCGAAGCCGCCGAAAAAGCCGTCGCCGCCTGGCGCGCGGCCACCAAGAAAAAAGCAGCCTGAGGGAGGTCGAAAAAATGGCAATCCTGCTCAACCGCAGCACCCGCGTCATCGTCCAGGGCTTCACCGGCAAGATCGGCAGCTTCCATGCCGAGGACATGAAGCGCTATGGCACCAAGCTTGTCGGCGGCGTGACGCCCGGCAAGGGCGGGCAGACGCATCTCGGCCTGCCCGTCTTCAACACCGTCAAGGGCGCGGTGCGCGAAACCCGCGCCGAAGCCAGCATCGTCTTCGTGCCGCCGCCCTTTGCCGCCGACTCGATCATGGAAGCAGCGGATGCCGGCATAAAGCTCTGCATCTGCATCACCGACGGCATCCCTTCGCAGGACATGATGCAGGTCAAGCGCTACATGCGCCGCTACCGCTTCGAGGATCGCATGCGGCTGATCGGGCCGAACTGCGCCGGCATGATCACGCCCGGACAGGCCCTCATGGGCATCATGCCCGGCAGCATCTACCTGCCCGGCCGCGTCGGCATTGTCGGGCGCTCCGGCACGCTCGGCTACGAGGCGGCCTCGCAGATGAAAGCGCTCGGCATCGGCGTCTCGACCAGTGTTGGCATCGGTGGCGATCCGATCAACGGCTCGTCCTTCAAGGACATTCTGAAGCTGTTCGAGCAAGACGACGACACCGACGCCGTGGTCATGATCGGCGAGATCGGCGGGCCGCAGGAAGCCGAAGCCGCGCTCTGGGCGCGCGACAATATGCGCAAGCCCCTGATCGCCTACATCGCCGGACTGTCCGCCCCGAAAGGCCGCCGCATGGGCCATGCCGGCGCGATCATCTCGGCCTTCGGCGAGTCGGCGCAGGAGAAGGTCGAAATCCTGAAGGAGGCCGGCGTCGTCATCGTGCCGACGCCGTCGTCCTTCGGCGAAGTCGTGGCGGACACGCTGGCGCAAGCGAAGAAGGCGGCGTGAGCCGCCGACCTGCGAACGCCGCATACAGCAAGATGTGAAATCTGTTTCGGGTCGGCGCAAGCATCGCCGTCCTCCGATTGGCAGGATATCAGATGAAACCGCGTTTGATTGTCACCCGCAGATGGCCGGCCCCCGTCGAAGCGATCCTTGCCGAGCGCTTCGACACGACGCTCAACGCCAGCGATACGCCGCTGAGCCCTGCCGCAATGACATCGGCTTTCGCGGATTTTGACGCGATCCTGGCAACGGTCAGCGACCGCTTGCCTTCCCAGGTGTTTCCCGAGAGCGACGCCCGCACCCGGATCATCGCCAATTTCGGCGTTGGCTTCAGCCATATCGATGTCGCGGCGGCGCGCGACCGCGACATCGTGGTGACCAACACGCCGGGTGTGCTGACCGATTGCACCGCCGACCTCGCCCTCAGCCTGATCTTGGCTGTCGCGCGCCGGACCGGTGAGGGCGAGCGGCAACTGCGGGCCGGACAGTGGCGTGGCTGGTCGCCGACCCACATGGCCGGCGCCAAGGTGTCGGGCAAGACCTTGGGCATTGTCGGCATGGGGCGCATCGGCAAAGCGACGGCCAGGCGCGCGCATTTCGGCTTTGGCATGAAGATCGTGTTCTTCAACCGGTCGCCGGTCGACGATGACGAGACGCGCGCCATGGGCGCAGTGCAGATGCAGACTCTGGAAGGGCTGCTGACAGCATCCGACTTCGTATCGCTGCACTGTCCGGGCGGCGCGGAAAACCGCCATCTCATCGATGCTCGCAGCCTGCGATTGATGAAAGGCGGCGCGTTCCTCATCAACACGGCGCGCGGCGACGTCGTCGATCAGGATGCCCTGATCGGTGCGCTGCAAAGGCGCGAGATCGCCGGCGCAGGTCTCGACGTCTTTGCCGACGAGCCGGCCATTCCGGAGGCGCTGAAGCAGTTGGAGAACGTCGTGCTTTTGCCGCATCTCGGCAGTGCGACCGCGGAAACGCGGGTGGCGATGGGCATGAAGGTGGTGGAGAACCTGACCGCCTTCTTCGAGGGTCGTCCGGTCCCCGACCGGGTCGCCTGACAGCCGGCGCCGGTCTCGCTCCAGGGCGCGGCTGCAATTGCAATCGATGCGGACGAGGAAGCGGCTTTGGAACAGAGCAGACGCATCAACTTTCGTGAGGACGAGCGCAGCCTTTTGTTGCGCCTGCTGCTTCACGTCGCAAGCGCGCGTGAGCCCGAGATCGCCGCCGTTCTGAGCGGACGTAGGTCGCTTGTCTCGCTTGCCGCGGAGCAGCGCATCCCGGCGCTTCAGGCGAGCGGCGTATGGTTCCAGTTGCTGGCGATTGCCGACGAGTTGCTTGCCATGCGCGCGCGTCGCGAACTCGAACAAGGCGCGGGTGTCGACGAAGTGCCCGGGTCCTTCGCCAGCGTGATCGCGCAGATGGCAGCGAACGGTCAGTCAGCGGACGAAGTCCAGGCGGCGCTCGATGAGCTTTGCGTCGGCCCGACCATGACCGCGCATCCCACGGAGGCCAAACGCGTCACGGTGCTGGAGATCCACCGCCGTATCTATCGCAAGCTGACCGAACTCGACCAGCCGCGCTGGGCGCCGCGCGAACGCGACCTGTTGGTCGCCGATCTGAAAAGCGAGATCGAACTTCTATGGATGACGGGCGAACTGCGACTGGAACGCCCGACGGTCGAACGCGAAATCGCCTGGGGCCTGCATTTCTTTCGCGAGGTCATCTTCGAGGCAACGCCGCAGCTCTATGGCAAGCTTGAAGGCGCCTTCGAGCGTCATTATCCGGGAAAGCTGATCAGAATTCCTCCCTTCATGCGCTATGCCTCGTGGATCGGTGGCGACCGCGATGGCAATCCAAATGTAACGGCTGCGGTCACCAACCATGCCATGGCCGAATACCGCAATACCGCCATAGGCTGGTATCTGACGCAGGTTCAGCGGCTGGTGACGGTGCTCAGCGCCAGTTCGAACGTCATCGACCTGCCGGCCAGCTTCACGCCGGTGCTGCAGACGGCGCTTGATAGAAGCGGAGAGGCGCAAGTGATCGCCGCCCGCAACCCTGACGAACCGCTTCGCCAGTTCGCATCGGCCTTGTATGCCCGGCTGGAGGCCACGCGAGGTGGCGGTGCGGCGGCGTATCTCTCGGCGGAGGCATTTTGTGCCGATCTGAACGGGCTGTCTTGTGTTCTCGACGCGATCGGAGGGCGCGCTGTCGCCAAGCGCTTTGTCCAGCCTCTGCTTTGGCAAGTCGCAAGCTTCGGCTTCCGCACCGTCTCGCTCGACGTCAGGCAGAACTCCACGGTCGTCAACCGGGTGCTGGCTGAACTGTTTGCGCTGACAAATCCCGCCGATCCCGTCGCGGCCGGCACTCCGCAATGGTCGGCGCGCATTCGCTTAGGCCTCAGCCAGGGCGAGCGGCTGGAGATCGACGCTGGCCGGCTCTCGCCTGAAGCGGCTGAACTGCTTTCGACATTCTCCGTCATCGCCAAGCACATCTCCACTTCGGATGCCGACGCCGTCGGCTCGTTCATTCTCAGCATGACCCGCTCCGTCGACGATCTGCTCGCTGTCTATCTGCTGGCGCAATATTGCGGACTTTCAACCGCGCCCGGTGGCGGCGGCACAATCAGGCTGCGGGTCGTGCCCTTGTTCGAGACCATCGCCGATCTGCAGGCCGCCCCTGCCATTCTGAATGATTTGCTCGGCATTTCGCTGGTGAGGCGGACGGTGCGGGATTTTCGCGCGCGCCAGGAAATCATGCTCGGCTATTCGGATTCCAACAAGGACGGCGGTTTCCTGGCGTCCAATTGGGAACTGGCAAAAGCGCAAAAGCGCCTCGCTGCCGTGGGGCGCAAGCATAAGGTCAGGATCAGTTTCTTTCACGGTCGCGGCGGCTCGGTCAGCCGCGGCGGCGCGCCGACCGGCCGGGCGATCGCGGCACAGCCGCAAGGCACTGTCACCGGGTCCATGCGGGTGACGGAGCAAGGCGAGGTCGTATCGTCGAAATTCGCCAATCGCGGCACCGGCCTCCACCAGCTCGAGGTTCTCGCCGCCGGCGTGCTGGCCCACAGTGTCGGATCGCCCGGTGATGTCGAGCCGAAGGAAACGCCGGAGTTCGACGAGGCGCTGGAAGCCCTGGCAGGCATGTCGCAGGCATCCTATGCCAGGTTGATGGCCGAGCCCGGCTTTCTCGATTATTTCAACCAGGCAAGTCCGGTCGCGGAACTGGCGCTCCTGAAAATGGGCTCAAGGCCGGATCGCCGTTTCGGCGCCAGCGGCATTGCCGACCTGCGCGCCATCCCCTGGGTGTTTGCCTGGAGCCAGAACCGTCATCTGCTGACCGGCTGGTATGGCATCGGCAGCGCGCTCAGCTCTTTCGTCGCGGTGCGCGGCGAGGCCGGGCGCGACCTTTTGGCCCGCATGTTCGAGCACTCGCGCTTCTTCCGCCTGATCATCGACGAGGCCGAGAAGACGCTTTACCAGTCAGACATGGAGATCGCGCGGCTCTACGCCGGCCTGGTGTCCGACAGCGATGCCGCGGCAAGAATCTACGCCCGCATCGTCGCGGAATACGAGCTGACGCGACGCCTGATCGGTGACCTCACGGGAGGCGATCTATCCTCGCGCTTTCCTATGTTCAAGCGGCGTTTCGACAATCTGCGGCGACAGATGGACGACATTCACCGGCTGCAGGTCGACCTGCTGCGTGAAGTTCGCGCCAATACCGGGACAGTGGATCAAAAACGCGCGACCGACGCTTTGCTCGTATCGATCAATTGCATCTCGGCTGGCCTTGGATGGACGGGATAGGCTCGGCTTTTGCCGAGCTGTCTCGTCATCGCCCAGCGCTACAGCGGCTCCCTAGGTTCGACCGCGCTCAGGCGGCCTTGTCGGTCGCGGGCTTCGCGACCTTGGTGCGGGTGGCGCTGCGGCGACCGTCGACGCTGATCGGAACGTCGCCGTCGACGGTGGCGCGACGCACCACCCGGTGCTGATCGCCATAGTCGTTGACCGCGTAGTGCTGGGTCGCCCGGTTGTCCCAGATCGCCACGTCGCCGGCCTTCCAGCGCCAGCGGACGGTGTTCTCCGGCGCGGTGACATAGGACTGGAACACCTCGTAGAGCCGCGCCGAATCGCTTTTGGAGAGACCGACCAGCCGTTGCACGAAATTGCCGAGCAGCAGCGTGCGCTCGCCTGTTTCCGGATGGACGCGGACGACGGGATGCTCGGTCTCGTAGACCGTCGAGGTGAAGACCTCCTCGAAATGCTTCTTTTCGGCAGCGCTCGCGCGCGGCCGGACCGCGGCGTAGTCGTAGGCATTGCTGTGAACCGCCCAGAGATTGTCCGCCAGCAGCTTCAACGGCGCGGGCAGGTCCTGGTAGGCCGCGGCGGTGTTCGACCAGATGGTGTCGCCGCCGGCCGGCGGTATGACGACGCCGCGCAGAACGGAGAATTTCGGATAGGCGTCGACGAAGGTGACGTCGGTATGCCATTGATCGGCACGACCGCCGCCACGGCTTGAATCGAGCTCGAGAATGGACGCCGTTCCCTTGATGGGACCTTGGGTCGGATGCGGCACCAGGTCGCCGAGACGATGGGCGAAGCGCTCCTGCCCAACATCGTCGAGATGCGCCTGATCGCGGAAGAACACCACCTTGTGCCGCAGCAGGATCTGGTTGATAGCCGCTACTGTCTGCTGCGGCAGGTCGCCGGACAGCCTTATGTTCCTGATCTCCGCGCCGACACGCCCCGTCAGCGGCACAACATCGGCTTCCGGAATGATCTGCTCTACGAGTTTGGTCATGGGAACCTCCATTCTCTAAGATCGCTGGCGCAACTTTGCCGAGGAGGCGAAGGCCCCGTCAGAACTTAGCGACCAGTACCGAGATCCTATCCAAACATAATTCTACAAATTCCATAGAAAGAGTATTTCAAAGATCTGCAGCTGGGAGAAAAATGCCATCTGCTTGGGTTGATTTGGGAGCTATCGGCGGCATGGAGCGCGCCGGCAATGGCAGGCGCCAAATCGTGCCGGCTTTGCCAGCGAGGGCTATAGGGAAGCTTTTCAACAGGGTGAGAGGCCGTTTCAGGACGGACGGACTGCGCTATACGAGAATGCATCCCCCGCCGGGACGACACTGGTTGCAGGCCCTGGATAGCGGCGGGCTCGATCGCCTTGTCGTTAAGAACAACAAATCGAGAGCAGATATGGTGCGGTCGAGAAGACTCGAACTTCCACGGGTTGCCCCACAGCGACCTCAACGCTGCGCGTCTACCAATTCCGCCACGACCGCACGTGGTAGGAGCCGGAACGAACCGGCTCGCGGCGTGTAGCAAATCGTTTCCGGCGAAACAAGGGCGCGCAGCGCAATAATCGCCGGGGATTTGGCATAAGTCTGCAAAGGCCTGGACCGCGCCCGGAACTGGACGTTTTGATCGATTGCCGCCATATGAGGGACAGCAAGAGATACGCCATGCCAGAACGCAGCCAGATCGCCACGTCGTTCCTGCCCTTGCCCGGTTCCGCGCCGGTCGAATGGCGGATCGAGCCCGGCTTGACCACCTACCCCGAAGCGCTCGCGGTGATGGAGGCGCGCGCCGATGCGATCAGAACCGGCGCTGCCGGCGAGATGGTCTGGCTGGTCGAGCATCCGCCGCTTTACACGGCCGGCACAAGCGCCCACGTCGAGGACCTGATCGAGCCCGACCGTTTCCCGGTGTTTGCTGCCGGGCGCGGCGGTGAATACACCTATCATGGGCCGGGCCAGCGGGTCGCCTATGTAATGCTCGACCTCAAGCGGCGGCGCGAGGACGTCCGCGCTTTCGTAGCCGCACTCGAACAATGGATCATCGGCACGCTCGCCGCCTTCAATGTGCGCGGCGAGCGCCGTGAGGATCGTGTCGGCGTCTGGGTTGTGCGGCCAAATCGCCCTTCCCTGCCCGACGGATCGCCGGCCGAGGACAAGATCGCCGCCATCGGCATCAGGCTCAGGCGCTGGGTGAGCTTCCACGGCATTGCCATCAATGTCGAGCCGGATCTCGGCCATTTCAGCGGCATCGTGCCATGCGGTGTTTCGGATCACGGCGTCACCAGCCTTGTCGACCTCGGCCTGCCCGTGACCATGGCCGACCTCGACCTGGCGCTGAAGTCCGCCTTTGAGGATGTGTTCGGTCCGGCTGCAACTCCGCCGGTCGAGGCAACCCGCAAGGCTGGGTAAATTCTTATCCGGGTTAGGATGTGTCGAGATTCAGGTCAGGCCGAGTCGAAAATGGCTGATACCGAGAATCGGAGCGGAGCGTACTTTTGGGTACATGAGCACCGGATGCGCAGGAAGCTGCCATTTGCAGGCCGGCCTCACCTGAATATCGGCACAGCCTAGAGGAGGCGCGCTGAGGCCCACAGCAGGCCGTAGCCGTGAATGGCGAACACTGCCAGCAGTGCACCGGCCATGGCGAAACGGTCGAAGGTGCGGATCGGCTTCAGCTCGTGGCGCGGTTTTACCGCGCTACCCATGGTCAGCAGGCTGAGGATCGAAAAGACAGCGCCCGCCACCAGCAGAAAGCCTTGGGAAAAACCTGCCAGCCAACCAAGCGCCAGCAAGGCTGAGAGCAGGGAAAACGAGGCCAGCGCCAGCGCGATCGGTCCGGGGCAGATTTGGCGCAGCACCTGGCCGCCATCGAACTTCCACACCGGCACCAGATTGGCGATGTTGAACAGGGCAGCGCAGCCGGCAAGCGTCGCCAGCAATCCAGCGGCGAGCCGATGCCCCTCGCTGCCGGCAAACACGCTCGCGGCGATCAGCAACGGCACCAGGAAAGCGGAGAAGCCGGCGCCCATCAGCGCCACGAAGGCCACTTCGAAACGGCTGTCATAGGGCCGCCCGCCAATGGCGATGCCGCCGAGCAGCGGGATGAAGATCATCCGCGCCTGGTGATGCCCCGCCAGCCGGAAGGCTGCCATGTGGCCAAGCTCATGCAGGGCCACTACCGAGGTCAGGATCGACGCCAGCGCCAGGCCGCCAAGGTTGAGCCCGAAGAACGGCCACAGCAGGAATGCCGAAAGAACGGCAAAGCCGACCTGGCTGAGCGGGTGCTCGAACCAACCACCTTTACGGTATTGTCCGGTCCTGGCCCAGATCTCAAGCTTGCCGAGTTCGCGGCGCATGGCGAAGTAGCGGAAAACCAGGAAGGCGATGCCACGATAGCGATCGGTCTGGCTGAGACTCACCCGCGTGCTACTGCCTTCCGAGACGAGTTCGGTTGTCTCGCAAAAATCCTTCCAGAACGAAGCATCGAGGCGCGGTATCCTCGATGACGCGCATCGAAAAACGGCAGCCTTCGACAACATCTTCGAACCGCGACATGCGCTCGATCGGCTGGCCGTCTCGGCCTTCCCAGGACAGCATGATGCGCGCCACGCCCTGGTCGTCGAGCGCCTCGGCGGAAAGGATCTCGCCCGACCAGCCGGCATCGCTGCCAAGCGGCCACAGCGCCTGCCAGAGACGCTGCCGGTCCGCCGACACCAGCCGGCTGAGCCTGATCGTGCGCAGACCGAGCGGCGCGGTCATCAGCAGAAAGATCAGCCCGAGATTGCTGGCCACGAGGATGGCCGTCACGATCGGCGACACCGGCGTTGCTCCCTGTCTTGCAGAGGCACCCTAGCGTCATGGCGGCAAGAAAAGCTTAACGGCACAAACGCCCTCCTGCCCGCCTCAAAACACTGCGGCGAAACCGCAGATCCTCACATGGCGCCGATCCACATCGCCATGGAAACGAGAAACGCACTCATGCACACCAGCGAAACGACGTCCTGAACCAGATCGGTCATAACTCACTCCTGTTGTTGCTATGTTCATAATTTGTTCTAATTTTGTTCGAATGTCAACGACCGCAATCCCGGACATTTCCGGAATCGACGGCGATCAATTTCGCAGGGTTAAGGAAAGGTTGACGCGGCGAATGCCCGGTCATCAAGCGCCGACCAGGGCACGTCGAGACTCAGGTCAGGCCGAGTCGAGAATGGTGGATTCCGAGAACCGGAACGGAGTGTACTTTTGGGTACATGAGTACCGGAAGCGCAGGAAGCCGGCTTTCGCAGGCCGACCTCACCTGAGTATCGCCGTGCCCTACTAAAGCGGCACCACCTTGCCGTCGGCCAGCGTCACCCGCCGATCCATGCGCGATGCGAGCTCGTGATTGTGGGTGGCGATCAGTGCCGCCAGGCCCGACTGCCTGACCAGCGCCTCCAGTGCTTCGAAGACATAGGAGGCGGTGACCGGATCGAGGTTGCCGGTCGGTTCGTCGGCCAGCAGCACCAGCGGCGCATTGGCGACGGCGCGCGCGATGGCGACGCGCTGCTGCTCGCCGCCGGACAGTTCGGACGGACGGTGCGACGCGCGCTTGCCGATCTGCATATAGTCGAGCAGCTGCGCCGCCCGCTCGGCGGCTTCCTTGCGCGTCAGCCCTTTGATCAGCTGCGGCATCATGATGTTTTCCAGCGCCGAGAATTCCGGCAGCAGATGATGGAACTGATAGACGAAGCCGACATCGTTGCGGCGGATCGCCGTGCGTTCTTCGTCGGAAAGCCGGCCGCAGGCACGCCCGGCCAAAATCACGTCGCCGGCATCGGGCCGCTCCAGCAGGCCGGCGGTGTGCAGCAGCGTCGACTTGCCGGTGCCCGACGGCGCCACCAGCGCCACCATCTCGCCGCGCTTCAGCGAAAAATCGGCGCCGTTCAAGATGGTGAGCTTGCGCGGCCCTTGCACATAGTGCCGCTCGACGCTCTTCAATTCGATAATGGCCTCGGCCATCATTCGTACCTCAAGGCTTCGACCGGATCGAGGCGGGCGGCCCGCCATGCCGGAAACACCGTTGCCAGGAAGGAAAGCCCGAGCGCCATCAGGACGACGTAGGTCGTTTCGCGCGGATCCATTTTCGCCGGCAACTGGCTGAGAAAATAAAGCTCCGGATTGAACAGCACCTTGCCGGTCATCCAGGAAAAGAACTGGCGGATCGACTCGATGTTGAAGCAGATGAGAACGCCGAGCAGGACGCCGGCCAATGTTCCGGTGACACCGATCGCCGCCCCCGTCATCAGGAAGATGCGCAGGATGGCCCCTCGCGACGCGCCCATGGTGCGCAGGATGGCGATGTCGTGCCCCTTGTCCTTCACCAGCATGATCAGGCCGGAGATGATGTTGAGCGCCGCCACCAGCACGATCAGCGTCAGAATCATGAACATGACGTTGCGCTCCACCTGCAGGGCGGAGAAGAATGTCTCGTTGCGCTGGCGCCAGTCGACCATGTCTATCGGTCGCTGCGCCGCCTCTTCGACCTTCGGTTTCAGCGCGTCGACATTGTCTGGATTGTCGACATAGATCTCGATCGTCTGCGCCCGGCCGTCCATGTTGAAATAGAGCTGCGCTTCGGAAAACGGCATGTAGACGATCGACGTATCATATTCCGACATGCCGACCTCGAAGATCGCCGTGATCGGGTAGCCCTTCATCCGCGGCGTCGTGCCGATTGGTGTCACGTCGCCATCCGGCGAGATCAGCGTGATAGTGTCGCCGAGCACAAGACCAAGATTCTCGGCCATGCGCTTGCCGATGGCAACGCCCTCGCCGGTGTCGAAGCCGGCGATCGAGCCCTGCCTGATGTTGTTGGCGACGATGGCGATCTTGCCGAGATCATCACCGCGTATGCCGCGCACCAGCGCGCCGGTGCCGCCGCCGACATTGCCTTGCGCCAGCACCTGCCCATCGATCAGCGGAATGGCGTATTTGACGCCTGCCACGCCGTTGATGCGGCTGGCAACCTGCGCATAGTCCTCCAGCGGCGAATCGAGCGGCTGCACGATCAGATGGCCGTTGACGCCGAGGATGCGCGTCAGAAGCTCCGCGCGAAACCCGTTCATCACAGCCATGACGACGATCAGCGTGGCGACGCCCAGCATGATGCCGAGGAAGGAGATCGAAGCGATGACCGAGATCACCGTCTCCTTGCGCCGCGAGCGCAGATAGCGCCACGCGACCATGCGCTCGAACATGGAAAATGGGCCGGCGACGGTGCGCTTGGCTGCTGCCGCTTCGCTCATGCAGCAATCCCGAAGCGTTTCTTGGCATCCGCGATCGGCAGCGTCTCGCGCTCGCCGGTCCGGCGGTTCTTGATCTCGATCTCGCCGGCGACAACGCCGCGCGGCCCGACGATCACCTGCCAGGGCAGGCCGATCAGGTCGGCTGTGGCGAACTTGCCGCCCGGCCGCTGGTCGGTGTCGTCGTAGAGCACATCCTTGCCGGCAGCGACGAGGGCCGCATAGAGCTCGCCGCAGACGCGGTCGCAGTCGGCGTCACCGGCCTTCATGTTGATCAGGCCGACATCGAACGGCGCTACCGATTCCGGCCAGATGATGCCGTTGTCGTCATGGCTGGCTTCGATGATCGCCGCGACCAGCCGCGAGGGTCCGATGCCGTAGGAGCCCATCGAGACGAAACTGTCCTTGCCGTCGGGCCCGGTCACCTTGGCGCCCATCGGCTTGGAATATTTGTCGCCGAAATGGAAGATATGGCCAACCTCGATGCCGCGCGCCGAAACCTTGTCGCTTGTCGCCACCTTTTCCCACGCCGCTTCGTCATGCATCTCATCGGTGGCGGCGTAGGGCGTCGTCCAAATCTTGACGATATCGGCGATCTCGGCGCCGTTGGCGAAATCGGTGCTGGCTCCGGGCACGGCAAGCGAAAGATAGTCGCGATGGCAGAAAACCTGGCTCTCGCCGGTATCGGCCAGGATGATAAATTCGTGGCTGAGGTCGCCGCCGATCGGTCCGGTATCGGCCCGCATCGGGATCGCCTGCAGTCCCATGCGCGTGAACGTCCTGAGATAGGACACGAACATGCGGTTGTAGGCCGCCTTGGCGCCTTCATAATCGAGGTCGAAGGAATAGGCGTCCTTCATCAGGAACTCGCGCGAACGCATGACGCCAAAACGTGGCCGCACCTCGTCGCGGAATTTCCACTGGATGTGGTAGAGATTGAGCGGCAGATCCTTGTAGGACCTGACATAGGAACGGAAAATCTCGGTGACCATTTCCTCGTTGGTCGGACCGTAGAGCATGTCGCGGTCCTGCCGGTCCTTGATCCGCAGCATCTCCTTGCCGTAGTCGTCATAGCGGCCGCTTTCACGCCACAGCTCGGCCGACTGGATGGTCGGCATCAGGATCTCCAGTGCTCCGGCACGGTCCTGTTCCTCGCGAATGATCCGGCAGACCTTGTCCAGCACCCGCTTGCCCAATGGCAGCCAGGAAAAGCTGCCTTGCCCTTGCTGGCGGATCATGCCGGCGCGCAGCATCAGACGATGCGAGACGATTTCGGCCTCGCGCGGATTTTCTTTGAGGATAGGCAGGAAATAGCGCGACAAACGCATGGACTGGTCCGTGAGTGAGGATAGCCGCACCGGAATCGGCGCGCACTGGCTGCTTGCCCCGGCTTCATAGCTATTTCGTGACGGAATGGAAACCCGACCTGCCGCATCGGCCCGAAATCGGAAAAATCGATTTTACTTTGCTGAGCGCCGGTTTGGACCGGCACGATGCTTGGCTTCACAGTGCTGGAGCGTCCTTTGCACATCCAGGGACGCACGGCGCTCGGGGCCGCAACAATGCCGCATACGGCCTGTTGATCGATTCACAAGCAAAGCCTGCCGTACTATTGTGCACTGCAGCACGAGAATGCCTGTTTCCGGGCAAAATTCTGCGTGACAATTTCATCCGCCTTAGGCTAGTGTGCCCCGATAACCGAGAGGGTAGAGAAAAATCTGCTCTCCTACGCGGTCAAAGTCTTGGGAGGATGCGATCTAGGCGCGGTTACTCGCTGCCGCCGGAAACCGGAAACAGATCGGACGCGTTTAAATTGCAAGGCCTTGTGCCTTGCATTTTTTTTGTGCAATCACCTGCTTAGCGCCAAAGATTACCAAACCACATGACCTTGCGTCAGCCTGTGTAGGCCCCGATTCCATCGGGACGAACCAGGCCCTATTGCGCAGGTGTCTGGTTGAACTCCGGTATGATGTGCGGGATCTGGTCGAGGCTGAGACCAAGCCCCCGCGTCAAGCCGTAGAAAATGCCCATCAGGATCATCGTGGCGATCGTCGTGCGGATCACGGCGCGCAACATATGTGACCCGCGCGGTGCGCTGGGAACGGTACCCAGCGTCACGTCGTGATCGTCGTCCTGCGTGTGCACGCTGAACGGCAGCACGATAAACAGCACCAGCCACCATGTGATGAAGAACAGCGCCGCAAACGAAATCCAGCTCATGCCTGCTCCAGCTCGACCAATGTGCCGAAAAAGTCCTTGGGATGCAGGAACAGCACCGGCTTGCCGTGCGCGCCAATCCTGGGATTGCCGTCGCCAAGGACGCGGGCGCCGCTTGCTTTGAGATGATCGCGCGCGGCAAGAATGTCGTCGACCTCGTAGCAAACATGATGCATGCCGCCCGACGGGTTCTTCTCCAGGAAGGCCGCGATCGGCGAGCCCTCGCCCAGCGGCTCCAGCAATTCGATCTTGGTGTTGCCGACATCGACGAACACCACGGTGACGCCATGCTCGGGCAATGCCTGCGGCGCGGTCACCTTGGCGCCCAGCGTATCGCGATAGGCAGCGATCGCCGCGGCCAGATCCGGTACGGCAAGCGCGACATGGTTCAGGCGTCCGAGCATATCCGAGCCTCTTCCTCCTGGATTCGATGGTTGGCGTGATACGTCAAATCGACTGATATCAACAGCCATTCACGTGGCGCGCACTGTCGCACTTGATGACAGTTTTTCCAACGCACGATGCGGGCTATTCCAATCGGCTGCCGCAAAGTACAACCGGCAAATGTCCGATATCAGCCCTCCCCGCGCCCGCGTCTTTGCGTTCGATCTTGGCTCATTCAAAGCCGCCGCTTTGCTCGACGCCGTCGATATCCGCGACAACCTTGCATCGGCCTTCGCTGCCGGACAATCGCCAACCGCCGTGCAGGAACTCGCAGTCTCGAACTTTATCGACCGCGATCGATACGAGCATTGTTTCATCCCGACGCTGGTCGACACTGGTGCCGAAAAGATCCTGTTTGATACAGGATGCGGAGACGCGGACAGCTCACTCCTGGAATGTCTGCAAGACCTTGGGCTCGGCCCGAATGACATTGACGTGGTGATCATCACCCATGGCCACCCGGACCACATCGGCGGCCTTGTGAGCAATGGCGAACCCGTTTTCAGACGCGCACGTTATGTATTTGGCGCTGCCGAATTCGCCTTCTGGACCGAGGGAAATGCAGTGCGCGAGGCCCGACTGAGCAACCGTGATCTGTTCAGGCAAGTTTGTACCAACCTGGCCGATCAGGCGACATTCATAGCGCCCGGAGATCAGGTCGTGCCGGGTATTACCGCCATCGACGCAGCTGGTCACTCTCCCGGGCTCTTGGCATTTCTCGTCGAAAGCGACGGCCAGCAATTGCTCGTCTGGTCGGACGCCTTCCTGCACTACGTCGTGTCCATCCAGCATCCGGAATGGCACGCTGATTTCGATGATGACAAGAACCGGGCCGTCGAAACCCGCAAGCGATTGCTAAAGATGGCCGCAGAGCAGCGTCTGCTGATCGCTGGCCATCACATGCCATTTCCGGGTCTGGGCTACATCGTGCCGGTGAACGGCTCTTTTCGCTGGCTTCCTGTCAGCTATCAGCTGAACGTCTAGCGATTTGCTGCCGCCCTCACCGCGTAACGAACACCGTCACCAGCGGCTTCTTGCCCCAGGCTTCATTGGCGGCACCGCGCACCGCGCGCCGCACAGCTTCCTGCACGAGGTCGAGGTCCTTTCGACGCTGGCGCGGGATCGAGTCGACCGCGCCAACCGCTGCGTCGATCATCAAGTCTTCAAGGTTCTCGCCGCTGGCATCGGCCTCGGCAACGCCGATGGCGACCAGATCGGGATCGCCGGCAAGCTCATACTTGTCGTCGAGCACGACATTGACCGCGACATGCCCGGCAAAAGACAGCTTGCGCCGGTCGCGGATGCCCATCGCCTGGTCGGAGCCGATCAGCCTGCCATCCTTGTAGATGCGGCCGAACGGAACCTGGTCGATGATGGTGGCAGCACCTGGAGCAAGCCGCAGCATATCGCCGTCGCGCACCTGCGCCACCTGGCCAATGCCGGACGTCGACATCAGCGACCCCTGCGCCACAAGATGCGCCGCCTCGCCATGCACGGGAACACCAATCTGCGGCCGCACCCATTCATACATCTTGCGCAATTCGTTGCGCCGCGGATGGCCCGAGACATGCACCAGCGCATCGCCGTCCTCGATGATCTTGATGCCGAGATCGATGAGGCGGTTCTTGATCTCGAGGATCGCCTTCTCGTTGCCGGGAATGGTGCGCGAGGAGAACACCACCGTGTCGCCGGCTGTAAACGACACCGATTTCATCTCGTCGCGTGACAGCTTGGCCAGTGCAGCGAGCGGCTCGCCCTGGCTGCCGGTGCAGATGATGACCAGGTTTTCGCGCGGGATAAAGCCAAAATCCTCCTCGGCGATGAACTCAGGCAGCCCGTCCATGTAGCCGAGCTCGCCCGCCACATCGATGACGCGCTTCAGCGAGCGGCCGAGCACCAGGCATTGGCGGCCGGCATCGCGCGCCGCCCTTGCGATGGAAACAATGCGTCCGACATTGGAGGAGAAGGTGGTGACGGCGACACGGCCCTTGGCGCTCTGGATGACGCCCTTGAGCCCCTCGCCGACCGCCACTTCCGAAGGCGATTCGCCTTCGCGCAGCGCATTGGTCGAATCGCAGATCAGCGCCAGCACGCCCTTGTCGCCATACCAGCGGAAGCGTGCCTCGTCGGTCTTCGGGCCGATCGTCGGCTCCGGATCGATCTTCCAGTCGCCCGTATGGATGACGGTGCCGGCCGGCGAGGTGATGGCCAGCGACATCGGTTCGGGGATCGAGTGCGCGACCGGGATGGCTTCGATCTCGAAGGGACCGACGGTGAATTTTTCGCCGGCCCGGTAGATCGTCAGCGGGATTTTCGGCGCGCCTTGCTCGCCCTGCCGCTTGGCCTCCAGCAAGCCTGCGCTGAACGGCGTCATCCACACCGGCGCCTTCAGCCTCGGCCAGAGGTCGAGCAGCGCGCCATAGTGATCTTCATGGGCATGGGTGATGATGATGCCGCGCAGATTGGCGAGGTTCTCCTCGATGAAGCGCGTGTCGGGCAGGATCAAGTCGACGCCCGGATGCGAGGCGTCGGGAAAGGTGACGCCGACATCGATGATGATCCATTCGCGCGCGCTGGCTGGCCCATAGCCATAGAGGGCGAAGTTCATGCCGATCTCGCCGACACCACCCAGCGGCACGAACACGAGTTCGGCGTTGTCAGCTTTCGCCATGATCTTCCCTTTCCTGCCGGGTCAAACCCTGGCGGACGCAACCGCGCCGAAATGCACATCGCCGGCGGCGATCGTCAAAACCGAACCTTCATCGTCGCGGATCACGAAACGGCAGTCCTCGTCAATGGTCTCGAAAGTACCGCGCACCACATTACCGTCAATCCTGACAGCAACCTCGCCGCCAAGTCCCGCCGCGCGTGCGAGCCAGCGCTGCCTGACGGCGGACAATCCGCGCCCGTCGTTCCACAGCCGCGCATTGTCGCTCCAGGCATCCGACAGCGCCAGAAACAGCGTTTCCGCATCGCATGTCGCGCCCAACGCGCGCAATGATGTCGCCGGATAAGGCAAATCCTCGGGATAAGCCACCACATTGACACCGATGCCGACCGCCACCGCGAAACGGCCACCGTCGAGGATTGCCGATTCCAGCAGGATACCGGCCAGCTTGGCGCCAGAGGCCAGCACGTCGTTCGGCCATTTCAGCTCGAACCGGTTCTTGCCCTGGCTTGCGCCGTCGAGGCCTATGGCGACCTTGCCGTTCGGCACCACGGCGTCGAGCGCGTCGGCCAGCGCCAGTCCGGCAACGAAGCCGAGCGTCGCGGCAAGCCGCAGCTCTCCGGTCGTGATGACCAGCAGCGTCGCCGCCAGATTGCCTTCGGGCGTCGCCCACACCCGGCCGCGCCGGCCCCGTCCGCTTTCCTGTTTTTTGGAAACGACCCAGAGTTTGCCCGGATCGCCCTTGCGTGCATGCTCCAGCGCCAGCGCATTGGTGGAGCCGACCGTGTCATGGGACTCGAGCCGGAACCCTTCCGTCTCAGCGGTTGGAGCCAGCCTGAACGTCACCGTCAGAAGAAGGTCTTGGCGGCGGCTTCGGCATAGGTGCCGATCGGGCCGCCGATCAGCACATAGAACAGCACGAAGGCGCCACAGACGCCGAGCACGACACGCAGTTCCGTCGCCATCGGCACGAAGCCGCCTACCGGTTCATCGAACCACATGATCTTGATGATGCGCAGATAGTAATAGGCACCCACCACCGAGGCCAGCACGCCGATGACTGCCAGCGCGTAGAGATTGGCGTTGATGGCGGCGAGGAACACGTACCACTTCCCCCAGAACCCAGCGAGCGGCGGAATGCCGGCCAGCGAGAACATCAGGATGGTCAGGATCGTCGCCATGACAGGATTGGTCGAAGACAGGCCGGCAAGATCGCTGATCTGCTCGACATTGCCTTCCTTGCGCCGCATGGCGAGGATGAAGGCGAAGGTGCCGAGCGTCATCACCAGATAAATCAGCATGTAGATGGCGACGCCGCGCACGCCGGCCTGGCTGTTGGCGGCAAGGCCGACCAGCGCGTAGCCCATATGGCCAATCGAGGAATAGGCCATCAGCCGCTTGATGTTGGTCTGGCCGATTGCGGCGAAGGCGCCGAGCGCCATCGAGGCGATCGAGATGAAGACGATGATCTGCTGCCAATCGGAAGCGATCGGCTTGAACGCACCCATGGTGACACGCACCAGAAGCGCCATCGCCGCCATTTTCGGCGCCGCAGCGAGGAAAGCCGTCACCGGCGTCGGCGCGCCTTCATAGACGTCGGGCGTCCACATGTGGAACGGCACCGCCGAGATCTTGAAGGCAAGGCCGGCCAGCACGAAGACCAGGCCGAAGACGAGGCCAAGCTGGCGCTCGCCGCTGCCAAGCGCCGTGGCGATCTCCTGGAAGCCGGTGTTGCCGGTGTAGCCGTAGACGAGGCTGATGCCGTAGAGCAGCATGCCCGACGACAGCGCGCCGAGGACGAAGTATTTCAGGCCGGCTTCCGTCGAGCGTAGATTGTCGCGATTGATCGCCGCCAGCACGTAGATCGCCAGCGATTGCAGTTCGAGGCCGAGATAGAGCCCGATCATGCTGTTGGCCGAGATCATCAGCAACATGCCGAGCGTTGAGAGCAGGATCAGCACCGGATATTCGAACTTGTCGAAATGCTCCGCCTTGGCGAAGCGTATCGACATAACCAGCGTCACCGCCGAGCCGACCAGCGACAGCACCTTCATGAAGCGGGCGAAGGAGTCCTGGACGAAGGCGTTGCCATAGGCACTGCCCTGCCCGGTGGAAAACACCATCCAGGCGCAGGCGACCACCAGTATGACGACGGCAAGAGCGGTCACCGTCGTGGTGGTGTTTGCGCGAGAATAGGCGCCCACCATCAACAGCGCCAGGGCGCCGATGGCGAGGATCAACTCTGGCGTCGAGAGCGACAGGCTGGAGAGAAGGTCTGGCGTCATGGTTCGCAAAACCCTTGGGTTAATTCGCCGCCGCGGTCTGCGCGGAGCCGATGGATGCGGTGACATTGGTGACGAGCGTCTTGACCGATTCGGCCGTCGCGTCGAAGACCGGCGCCGGGTAGACGCCGAAGAAGATGACCAGCACGACCAGCGGATAGATGATCACTTTCTCGCGCGTCGACAGGTCAAGCAGGCCCTTCAGGCTTTCCTTGGTCAGCGCACCGAAGATCACCCGGCGATAGAGCCAGAGCGCGTAGGCCGCCGACAGGATGACGCCGGTGGCGGCGAAGAACGCCACCCAGGTGTTGACCCGGAACACGCCGAGCATGGTCAGGAACTCGCCGACGAAGCCGCTGGTGCCGGGCAGGCCGACATTGGCCATGGTGAAGACCATGAACACGGTGGCGTATTTCGGCATGTTGTTGACCAGCCCGCCATAGGCGTCGATCTCGCGTGTGTGCATGCGGTCGTAGATGACGCCGACGCACAGGAACAGCGCGCCCGAGACGAGGCCGTGCGACAGCATCTGGAAGATCGCGCCCTGCACGCCTTCCTGGTTCATGGCGAAGATACCCATGGTGACGAAGCCCATATGGGCGACCGACGAATAGGCAATCAGCTTCTTCATGTCCTCCTGCATCAGCGCCACCAGCGAGGTGTAGATGATGGCGACGACGGAGAGCGTGAAGACCAGCGGCGCGAACATCTCGGACGCCAGCGGGAACATCGGCAGTGAGAAGCGCAGGAAGCCGTATCCGCCCATCTTCAAGAGGATGGCGGCCAGGATCACCGAACCTGCGGTCGGCGCCTCGACGTGGGCGTCCGGCAGCCAGGTATGCACCGGCCACATCGGCATCTTCACCGCGAAGGAGGCGAAGAAGGCCAGCCACAGCCAGGTCTGCATGCTGGCCGGGAATTGGTGCGTCAACAGCGTCGGGATGTCGGTGGTGCCGGACTGGTAGAACATCGCCATGATGGCGAGCAGCATCAGCACCGAGCCGGCCAGCGTGTAGAGGAAGAACTTGAACGAGGCGTAGACGCGCCGCTTGCCGCCCCAGACGCCGATGATGATGAACATCGGGATCAGGCCGGCTTCGAAGAAGACGTAGAACAGCACGATATCAAGTGCACAGAACACGCCGATCATCAGCGTTTCGAGCAGCAGGAAGGCGATCATATAGGCCTTGACCCGCTTCTCGATCGATTCCCACGACGCCAGGATGCAGAGCGGCATCAGGAAGGTGGTCAGGATGACGAACAGCATCGAGATGCCGTCGACACCCATATGGTAGGAGATGCCGGAATCCAGCCAGGCAAACTTCTCGACAAACTGGAAGCCGGCCTGCGAATTGTCGAAGCCGGTCCAGATGGACAGCGAGACCAGGAAGGTGATGCTCGTCGTCCACAGCGCGATGGCCCGGATGTTGCGGCGCGCATTCGGGCTGTCATCGTTGATCAGCAGGATGAGCAGCACACCAACCAGCGGCAGGAAGGTGACCAGCGAGAGGATTGGCCAGGCGGTCATCAGAGCATCATCCAGGTGACGAGTGCGGCAACGCCAATCAGCATGGCGAAGGCATAGTGATAGAGGTAGCCGGTCTGCAGCTTGACGACGCGGTTGGTGACATCGACGACGCGCGCTGAAACGCCATCCGGGCCAAGGCCATCGATGATCGTTCCGTCGCCGGTCTTCCACAGGAAATGGCCGAAGGCCTTTGCCGGCCGCACGAACAGGACGTCGTAGAGTTCGTCGAAATACCACTTGTTGAGCAGGAAGGCGTAGAGCAAGCGATGGTTGGCGGCGACGCTCCGCGGCAATTCCGGCGAGCGGATGTAGAATTTCCAGGCCATCGCAAAGCCGATCAGCATGGCGATGAACGGCGCCAGTTCCACCCACAGCGGCAATTCATGGATTTCGTGCAGGATGTGGTTGTCCGGCAGCGTGAACAGCGATGCCTTCCAGAACTCGGCATAGCCCTCGCCGATGAAGGCGCCATGGAAGATCACGCCGGCAAACAGCGCGCCCGCCGCCAGGATGAACAGCGGCACCAGCATCACCGGCGGCGATTCATGGACATGGTGCATGACCTCGTGGCTCGCCCGCGGCTCGCCGTGGAAGGTCATGAAGATCAGACGCCAGGAATAGAAGCTGGTGAAGCAGGCGGCGATGACCAGCAGAATGAAAGCGAGGCCGGCGACCGAATTGTGCCCGGCAAAGGCAGCCTCGATGATGGCGTCCTTGGAGAAGAAGCCGGCGGTGCCGATGACCGTCACCGGGATGCCGACGCCGGTCAGCGCCAGCGTGCCGATCACCATCATCCAGTAGGTCTTCGGAATAAGCGTCTTGAGGCCGCCCATCTTGCGCATGTCCTGCTCGTCGGAGACGGCATGGATGACCGAGCCGGAGCCTAAGAACAGCAGCGCCTTGAAGAAGGCATGCGTGAACAGATGGAAGATCGCCGCACCGTAGGCGCCGAGGCCGAGCGCCACGAACATGTAGCCGAGCTGCGAACAGGTCGAATAGGCGATGACGCGCTTGATGTCGTTCTGGACGAGGCCGACAGTCGCCGCGAAGAAGGCGGTGAAGGCGCCGATGAAGGTGACCACCGTCAGCGCCGAATGCGACAGTTCGAACAGCGGCGACAGCCGTGCCAGCATGAACACGCCGGCCGTGACCATCGTGGCGGCGTGGATGAGGGCCGAAACAGGCGTCGGGCCTTCCATGGCGTCCGGCAGCCAGGTGTGCAGCGGCACCTGGGCCGACTTGCCCATGGCGCCCATGAACAAGAGCAGGCAGACGATGGTCATCGCAGACTGCTTGTCCAGCGCATAACCGAGGAAGGTCAGCACGGCGGCCCCTTGCGGGGCGCCTTCGGCGGGGATGAACGTCGCCGCATTGGCAAAAATGGTACCGAGATTGACCGAGCCGAACAGCACAAAGACGCCGAAAATGCCGAGTGCGAAGCCGAAATCGCCGACACGGTTGACGACGAAGGCCTTGATCGCGGCGGCATTGGCCGACGGCTTCTTGTACCAGAAGCCGATCAGCAGATAGGAGGCGAGACCGACGCCTTCCCAGCCGAAGAACATCTGCACCAGATTGTCGGCCGTCACCAGCATCAGCATGGCAAAGGTGAACAGCGACAGATAGGCGAAGAAGCGCGGCCGGTTCGGGTCGTGGTGCATGTAGCCGATCGAATAGATGTGGACCAGCGCCGACACCGTGTTGACCACCACCAGCATGACCACCGTCAGCGTGTCGATCCTGAGCGCCCACGACGCTTCGAGCCCGCCGGACTGGATCCAGCGCATCACCGGCACGGTGAACACTTCACCGTCACCGAAGCCGACGGCGAAGAAGGCGACCCACGACAGCACGGCTGATATCACCAGGAAGCCGGAGGTGATGTATTCCGACGCCTTGGCGCCAAGCGACGAGCCGAACAGGCCGACGATCAGGAAGCCGAGCAGTGGAAGGAAGACGATGGCCTGATACATGGTGGTTCCCGTCAACCCTTCATCATGTTCACGTCTTCGACCGCGATCGAGCCGCGGTTGCGGAAGAAGACGACGAGAATGGCAAGACCGATCGCGGCTTCAGCCGCCGCGACCGTCAGCACGAACAGCGCGAACACCTGTCCGACAAGATCGCCGAGTGCCGCCGAGAAGGCGACGAAATTGATGTTGACGGCGAGCAGGATCAGCTCGATCGACATCAGGATGACGATGATGTTCTTGCGGTTGAGGAAGATGCCGAACACGCCGAGCGTGAACAGGATCGCCGATACGGTCAGATAATGTGCGATGCCGACGACCATCTCAGAGCCCCTCGCCTGTCTTGACCTTGCGGATTTCCATGCCGGTCGCCGGCGTGCGGCCGACCTGGGCCGCGATCGACTGCCGCTTGACGCCCGGCTTGTGGCGCAGCGTCAGAACGATGGCGCCGATCATGGCGACCAGCAGCACGAGGCCCGAAATCTGGAAGTAGTAGAGATAGTCGGTATAGAGGATGTCGCCGAGTGCTGCCGTGTTTGTCCGTGCGGCAAGATCGGGGATCGGTTTTGACACTGTCGACGCCAGCTGCGGCGCGAATGTATAGCCGCCGAGCACGACGATCAGTTCCGCCGCCAGGATCAGCCCGACCAGCGCGCCGATCGGCGCATATTGCAGGGCGCCTTCCTTCATCTCGGCGAAATCGACGTCGAGCATCATGACGACGAACAGGAACAGCACCATCACCGCGCCGACATAGACGACGAGCAGGATCATCGCCAGGAACTCGGCGCCGGTCAGCATGAACAGGCCGGCGGCATTGAAGAAGGTCAGGATCAGGAACAGCACCGAATGCACGGGGTTGCGCGACGAAATGACCATGAACGCCGACGCCACCGCGACAAAGGCGAAGAGGTAGAAAAAGGCCGCCTCTAGTCCACTCAGCATGGGGTTCCCCCGGGGTTCCTGTCCAAACAGGACGCTCGTCCTGTTTGATTTTTGCGACCGCCTCCGGTCGGCAAGTTGCGTGTTTCCTTAGACGAGGCCCCTCGCCCCGTCCATGCGTCAAATGTCAGCGATAGGGCGAGTCCAGCGAGATGTTGCGCGCCAGTTCGCGCTCCCACCGGTCGCCATTCGCCAAAAGCTTGTCCTTGTCGTAGTAGAGCTCCTCGCGCGTCTCCGTCGCGAATTCGAAATTCGGCCCCTCGACGATGGCGTCGACCGGGCAGGCTTCCTGGCAGAAGCCGCAATAGATGCACTTCACCATGTCGATGTCGTAGCGCACGGTGCGCCGCGTGCCATCATTGCGGCGCGGGCCGGCCTCGATCGTGATGGCCTGCGCCGGGCAGATCGCCTCGCACAATTTGCAGGCGATGCAGCGTTCCTCACCATTGGGATAGCGGCGCAGCGCGTGCTCACCACGGAAGCGCGGGCTGGTCGGCCCCTTCTCGTGCGGATAGTTGATCGTCTCCTTCGGCGCGAAGAACTGGCGCATCGACAGGAAGAAAGCGCTGACGAAATCCTGCAGCAGCAGCGATTTGGCGGCCTGGGAAAGAGCGGACATCACGCAAACCCCGTAAGCTTGAGGAAGGCGGCGACGATCACCACCATCGCCAGCGAAATCGGCAGGAAGACTTTCCAGCCGAGCCGCATAAGCTGGTCGTAGCGGTAGCGCGGCACGAACGCCTTCACCATCGAGAACATGAAGAACATCAGGCAGACCTTGAGCACGAACCAGATCAGCCCCGGCACCCAGGTGAAGGGCGCGAAGTCGAAGGGTGGCAGCCAGCCGCCGAGGAACAGGATGGTGGCCAGCGCGCACATCAGCACCACGGCGACATATTCGCCGAGGAAGAACAGCAGGAACGGCGTCGACGAATATTCGACCATGTGGCCGGCGACCAGTTCCGATTCGGCCTCGACAAGGTCGAAGGGCGGGCGGTTCGTCTCGGCCAGCGCCGAGATGAAGAAGATGACGAACATCGGAAACAGCGACAGCCAGTGCCAGTCGAGGAAGGTGTTAGGCAGGCCAAGCTTCGTGCCCAGCCCATCCTGCTGCGACAGCACGATGTCCGACAGGTTGAGCGACCCGACGCAAAGCAGCACGGTGACGATGACGAAGCCGATCGAGACCTCGTAGGACACCATCTGTGCGGCCGAGCGCAACGCGCCGAGGAACGGATATTTCGAATTGGATGCCCAGCCGCCCATGATCACGCCATAGACCTCAAGCGAGGAGATGGCGAAGACATAGAGGATGCCGACATTGACGTTGGCGATGGCCCAGCCTTCATTGACCGGGATGACCGCCCAGGCGGAGATCGCCAGCACAGCGGAAACCAATGGCGCCAGCAGGAAAACGCCCTTGTTGGCGCCGGACGGGATCACCGGTTCCTTGAACACGAACTTCAGCAGGTCGGCGAAAGCCTGCAGCGTGCCCCAGGGGCCGACGACGTTGGGACCACGGCGCAACTGCACCGCCGCCCAGATCTTGCGGTCGGCGTAGAGCAGATAGGCGACCGCGATCAACAGCACGACGATCAACACGACCGACTTCAGCAGGATGATCAGCGCCGGCAGCACGTAGATGGAGAAGAAGGTGTCCATGTCTACTCCGCTGCCTGCCTGAAGCCGTTTTTCGCCAGCGCCGAGCATTCCGCCATCACGGCCGAGGCCCTCGCGATCGGGTTGGTCAGGTAGAAATCCTTGACCGGCGAAGTGAAGGTACCCTTGTTCAGCCGCCCGCCGAGCTTCGCCACCTTGGCGATGTCGTCAGCGTTGCCGGCGGCGACCTGGTCGATGCGGGCGAGATGCGGGTAGTCGCCATAGAGCTTGGCGCGCAGCTGCGGCAGCGAATCGAAGGGCAGCTTCTTGCCCAGCACATCCGACAGCGCCCTCAAGATCGCCCAGTCCTCGCGCGCATCGCCCGGCGCGAAGCCGGCGCGGTTGGTCTGCTGCACGCGTCCCTCGGTGTTGACATAGGTGCCCGACTTCTCAGTGTAGGCAGCACCCGGCAGGATGACGTTGGCGCGGTGTGCACCCTGATCGCCATGCGTGCCGACATAGACGACGAAAGCGCCGCCGGTCTTGGCCATGTCGATCTCGTCGGCGCCGAGCAGGAACAGCACATCCATCCCGCCTAGCATGCCGGCGACGTTCTTGCCGCCCTCGCCCGGCACGAAGCCGAGATCGAGGCCGCCGACGCGCCCGGCCGCATTGTGCAGCACGGCAAAGCCGTTCCAGTCGGCGCGGGCCGCGTTGACGGCGGCGGCCAGCCTGGCCGCCTGGCCAAGCACCGCCGCGCCATCCGGGCGCGCCAGCGCGCCCTGGCCGACGATGATCAGCGGATGCGTCGCCTTCTTCAGCACCTGGAAGAACTTGCCATTGCCGTCAGCCAAATCCTTCAACGATTCCGGCCCGGCGCCCAGCTGTTCGTAGTCGTAGCGCGTGTCGCCGATCTCTCCGATGACACCGACCGGCAGATTGCCGATGCGCCAGCGCTTGCGGATGCGGGTGTTGAGCACGGAGGCCTCGAAGCGCGGATTGGCGCCGATGATCAGCACCGCGTCGGCCTGCTCGATGCCTTCGATGGTCGGGTTGAAGATGTAGCTGGCCCGGCCGAGCGACGGATCGAGCGCTGCGCCATCCTGGCGGCAGTCGGTGTTTTTCGAGCCGAGCGCGGCCATCAACAGTTTCAGCGCGTAGATTTCCTCGACGGCAGCGAGATCGCCTGAAATGGCGCCGATCTTTTCGGGTGCAGCCTTCGACACCGCATCCTTGATCGCCGAAAAAGCCTCGGCCCAGCTGGTCGGCACGAGCTTGCCGTCCTTGCGCACATAGGGGCGGTCAAGGCGCTGCGTGCGCAAGCCGTCCCAGATGAAACGGGTCTTGTCGGAAATCCACTCCTCGTTCACCGCCTCGTTGACGCGCGGCAGGATGCGCATCACTTCGCGCCCGCGGCTGTCGACGCGGATCGCCGAGCCGACGGCGTCCATAACGTCGATGGATTCGGTCTTGGTCAGCTCCCATGGTCGCGCCTGGAAGGCAAACGGCTTCGAGGTCAGCGCGCCGACCGGGCAAAGGTCGATGACATTGCCCTGCAATTCCGAGGTCATCGCGCTTTCGAGATAGGTGGTGATCTCTGCATCCTCGCCGCGGCCGATCAGGCCGAGCTCGGAAATGCCGGCGACCTCGGTGGTGAAGCGGACGCAGCGCGTGCAATGGATGCAGCGGTTCATCACCGTCTTGACCAGCGGCCCGATATACTTGTCTTCGACCGCCCGCTTGTTCTCGTGATAGCGCGAGGAATCGACGCCGAAGGCCATTGCCTGGTCCTGCAGGTCGCATTCGCCACCCTGGTCGCAGATCGGGCAGTCCAGCGGATGGTTGATCAGCAGGAATTCCATCACGCCTTCGCGGGCCTTTTTGACCATCGGCGTGTTGGTGAAGATTTCCGGCGGCTCGCCATTGGGGCCGGGGCGCAGGTCGCGCACGCCCATGGCGCAGGAGGCCTGCGGCTTGGGCGGCCCGCCCTTCACTTCGATCAGGCACATGCGGCAATTGCCGGCGATCGACAGCCGCTCGTGGAAGCAGAAGCGCGGCACTTCCGCGCCAGCGTCCTCGGCCGCCTGCAGCAGCGTGTAGTGGTCGGGTACAGTGATCTCTTTCCCGTCGACCTTGAGCTTTGCCATCAATTGCCCCCGGCGGTTTTCGCCGTCTCATCTGCCTGAAAAAGATCGCTCAACCTGATGCCATTCATCATCATGCCGGCGATCTCAGCGTTTCTATCTTCAATTTGCCCCGCCCCTACTTCTTGGCCTTGGCGGCCAGCACAAGTGCCGCCGCCTGACGGGCCCACTCATCGCGGCCGATGCGGCCGTTGAGCGACAAATAATCCTCGACCCAGGCGATCTCTTCCGGCGTCCAGGCGGCAACCTGGGCAAATGTCCAGACGCCGAGGCCGTTCAGCACCTTTTCCAGCTTCGGTCCAACGCCCGATATCGCCTTGAGATCCGACGGCTTGGCCGGCCGATCCATGGCCTTGGGTTGCCGGAAATCCTCAGGCATCAGCCCGTTCGCCGCTTTGCCGACAACAGCGCTCGCATCGATCGCGGCCGGCGTCTCATTGATCGTGCGTGCGGCAATATCGGTCACATCTTGGGCGAAGGTCTGCGCCTCGGCGATCAAGGTTTTGGTCGCCGCGCGCGCCTTGGTGGACGAACTTGTCGTGGCTTCTGAAAAGCGTTCGCTTCTTGCTTCGAAATCGTCGACGATCGGCTGGAGAAGCCGCTGCGACGCCTCGGCGGCACCTGAAAGCGCGCCCATCCAGACACCGAAGGCGTGGTTGGCCAGCCCGATGCCGAGCGCCGACATCGCGGCGGCCCCCGCGACAGGGTGCGCCAAAAGGTTGACGGCGCTGGCCATCTCCTTTGGCATCATCCTCGTCAGATCTTGATTCATCTTCTCGTATTGGTCCATGTCGGGCATCGGGTAGGGTATCGAATACAGGGCCATCAATATCTCCTGGTCGTTTCTTCGTATGCCCCGCCGCGGTATGTCAGTTTCGGGCTTTCGCCCGCATTTCAAATTCTTCGACTATTCTGCCGCCACCATCACCGGTTCGGCCCGATGCGCGTTGCGTGAAAACTCGTCGATGCGCCGCTCCACCTCGCCGCGGAAATGCCGCATCAGACCCTGGATCGGCCATGCCGCCGCATCGCCCAACGCGCAGATCGTGTGGCCTTCGACCTGCTTGGTCACGTCGAGCAGCATGTCGATCTCGCGCTTCTGCGCCTCGCCGCGCACCAGCCGCTCCATCACCCGCCACATCCAGCCGGTGCCTTCGCGGCATGGCGTGCACTGGCCGCAGCTCTCGTGCTTGTAGAAGTAGGAAAGCCGCGCAATCGCCTTCACGACATCCGTCGACTTGTCCATGACGATGACGGCCGCCGTGCCAAGGCCCGACTTCAGGTCGCGCAACGCGTCGAAATCCATCGGCGCATCGATAATCTGCTCGGCAGGCACCAGCGGCACCGAAGCGCCACCCGGAATGACCGCAAGCAGATTGTCCCAGCCGCCACGGATGCCGCCGCAATGAGTCTCGATCAGTTCGCGGAACGGGATCGACATCGCCTCTTCGACCGTGCACGGATTGTTGACGTGACCGGAGATGCAGAACAGCTTGGTGCCGACATTGTTGGGCCGGCCGAAGGACGAGAACCACGACGCCCCACGGCGCAGAATGGTCGGCGCGACGGCGATCGATTCGACATTGTTGACCGTCGTCGGGCAGCCAAAGAGGCCGACATTGGCCGGGAATGGCGGCTTCAGCCGCGGCTGGCCCTTCTTGCCTTCCAGGCTTTCGAGCAGCGCCGTTTCCTCGCCGCAAATATAGGCGCCGGCGCCGTGATGCATATAGATATCAAAGTCATAGCCGGAGGTGTGGTTCTTGCCGATCAGCTTGGCCGCATAGGCCTCGTCGATGGCGCGCTGCAGCGCCTCGCGCTCGCGGATGAATTCGCCGCGCACATAGATGTAGGCGGCGATCGCGCCCATGGCGAAGCCGGCGATCAGGCAGCCCTCGACCAGCGTATGCGGGTCGTGGCGCAATATGTCGCGGTCCTTGCAGGTGCCGGGTTCGGATTCGTCGGCATTGACGACGAGATAGCTCGGCCGGCCGTCGCTCTGCTTGGGCATGAACGACCATTTCAGCCCGGTCGGGAAACCGGCGCCGCCACGGCCGCGCAAGCCAGAGGCCTTCATCTCGTTGACGATCCACTCGCGCCCCTTGGCGATCAGGCCGGGGGTGTTGTCCCAGGCGCCGCGCGCCATCGCGCCGGCCAGCGACTTGTCGAAGCGGCCGTAGATGTTGTTGAAGATGCGGTCTCTGTCAGCCAGCATTGTTCGTCCCTCAGACCGGCTTCTTGCCGAAGACGCGGATGTATTCGGCGACCCCACCCTTGGCGAGCGCCTTGGCCTGCTTGACCCAGTCGTCGCGCTCGATACGGCCGTGGAAAGCGAGATAGCCGTCCACCCACTCGCGCTCTGCCTTCTTCCAGGAAGCGACCTGCGCATAGGTGAAAATGCCAAGCGTATGCAGGGTACCCTCGATCTTCGGGCCGACGCCCGAGATCAGCTTGAGGTCGTCGACCAGCGCCGGCTTCTCGATGCCGGCCGGACGGTTCTTGTCCTCGAGCGACGGTTTGGCCTTGGCGGCTGGAATCTTGACTTCCGGCGCTTTGAAGGCCGTCACCGGCTCCGCTTTGTTCTTGGGGCCACTGCGCTGTTTCGAGACGCCCTCGACTTCCGTCGCAGCCTTGTTGGCATTGGCGGCCGAATGCAATGGCGCCGAAACGCTCGCCGCCTTTTCCACTTCGGGTGCGACCTTGACCGGTGAAGGCGATTTCAGCGACGGGCTGGTTTCGAGCGCGTCCGTCTTCGGTTTGCCGGCCTTCGACGGCGCAACGGGGGAAGCCGGCGCCTGTGACACCTTGGCAGCCGGCGCGGCGGCGGCCTGCGCGGTTGGAGCCGAGGCAGTAGAGGCTGCATCCTGGGCGGCCTTGGTTGCTGCCCTGGCTTCCTTGTCGCGGGTCGTCTTGAGGATCGCCTTTTCGCTTTTCAGCGTCGTCAGACCGGTGATCGGCTCCGACGTGGTGCGGCCATTCTGGGGTCCCGGCTGGACCTGCGCGCCCTTGCCGGCGCCGTAGAGGTCGATGATTTCGGCGAGACGTTCCGGCGTCAAATCTTCAAAAGTGTCCTTGAAAATCATCACCATCGGTGCGTTGACGCAGGCGCCAAGGCACTCGACCTCTTCCCACGACAGCGTACCCTTGTCGTTGGTGTGGAACTGGTCGTGATGGATTTTCGACCGGCACACATCCATCAGCGCCTCCGAACCGCGCAGCATGCAAGGTGTGGTGCCGCAGACCTGGATATGGGCACGGGTGCCGACCGGGTTCAGCTGGTACTGCGTGTAAAAGGTCGCAACTTCCAGCCCTCGGATATAGGGCATGCCGAGCATGTCGGAGATGGTCTCGATAGCCGCCTTGGTCACCCAGCCTTCCTGCTCCTGCGCCAACATCAGCAAGGGGATGATCGCGGATTGCTCGCGGCCCTTGGGGTATTTCTTGATCCATTGCTTGGCCGCTGCCGCATTCGCCCGGTTGAAGGCGAAGGAGGCTGGCTGGACGCTTGCTTCTGCGAGACGGCGGACTGACATTTAACGATCGACCTCACCAAACACGATGTCGAGGGAGCCGAGAACGGCGGTGACGTCGGCCAGCATGTGGCCGCGGCACAGAAAGTCCATGGCTTGCAGATGCGCAAAACCGGGCGCGCGCAGCTTGCAGCGATAGGGCTTGTTGGAGCCGTCGGAGACCAGATAGACGCCGAATTCGCCTTTCGGCGCCTCGACGGCCGCATAGACCTCGCCAGCCGGCACGCGGTAGCCTTCGGTATAGAGCTTGAAGTGATGGATCAGCGCTTCCATCGAGCGCTTCATCGCCTGGCGCTTCGGCGGCACCACCTTGCCGTCGAGGTTCGACACCGGCCCGGTGAGTTCCTTGCCGAGCAGAAGATCGACGCACTGGCGCATGATTTTCGCCGACTGGCGCATCTCTTCCATGCGCACCAGATAGCGGTCGTAGCAGTCGCCGTTCTTGCCGATCGGGATGTCGAAATCCATCTCCGAATAGCATTCATAGGGCTGCGACTTGCGCAGATCCCAGGCAGCGCCAGAGCCGCGCACCATGACGCCGGAAAAACCCCAGGCCCAGGCGTCGGCAAGCGACACCGTGCCGATATCGACATTGCGCTGCTTGAAGATGCGGTTGCCGGTCAGCAGCGCGTCGAGATCGTCGAGCGACTTCAGGAACGGGTCGATCCACTTGCCGATGTCCTCGACAAGCTTCTGCGGCAGGTCCTGGTGCACGCCGCCCGGACGGAAATAGGCGGCATGCATGCGCGAACCCGAGGCGCGCTCATAAAACACCATCAGCTTTTCGCGTTCGACGAAACCCCATAGCGGCGGCGTCAGCGCGCCGATGTCGAGCGCCTGCGTCGTCACATTAAGGATGTGCGACATGATGCGGCCGATTTCGCAGTAGAGCACGCGGATCAGCTGGCCGCGCTTCGGCACGTCGATGCCGAGCAGCCGCTCTGTGGCGAGCGCAAAGGCATGCTCCTGGTTCATCGGCGCGCAATAGTCGAGCCGGTCGAGATAGGGCACCGCCTGCAGGTAGGTCTTGTGCTCGATCAGCTTTTCGGTGCCGCGATGCAACAGCCCGATATGCGGATCGACGCGATCGACGACTTCGCCGTCCAACTCAAGAACCAGCCGCAAAACACCATGCGCCGCAGGGTGTTGAGGTCCAAAGTTGATGTTGAAATTGCGGACGGAGGTTTCAGCCATGCTGGCGTCTCAATTCGTCTTGGCTTTTTCATCGCCCGGCAGGACGTAGTCCGTCCCTTCCCATGGCGAGAGAAAATCGAAATTACGGAATTCCTGCTTCAATTCCACCGGCTCGTAGATGACGCGCTTGGCCTCGTCGTCGTAGCGCACCTCGACGAAACCGGTCAGCGGGAAATCCTTGCGCAGCGGATGGCCTTCGAAACCGTAGTCGGTCAGGATCCGGCGCAAATCGGGATGGCCGGAGAACAACACGCCATAGAGATCGTAGGTCTCGCGCTCGAACCAGTCGGCGCCTGGGAACACGCCGGTGAGCGACGGCACCAAGGTTTCCTCGTCGGCCTGAACTTTCAAGCGGATGCGCACATTCTGCTTCGGCGACAGCAAATGATAGACGACATCGAAGCGCTTGGCCCGCGACGGATAGTCGGCGCCGCAGACATCGATGATCGAGATGAACTGGCAGCGCGCATCGTCGCGCAGGAAGGTCACCACCTCGATCAGATTGCCCGGCTCGACAGCAACGGTGAGTTCGCCATAGGCAAACACCGCTTCGCCGATCCGGCCGGCCAGCTTTTCACTCAGATAGATCGAGAGTTCGCTCAGGGATGCACTCATTGGGCCTACCGTTCGATTGTGCCGGTGCGGCGGATTTTCTTCTGCAGCAGAAGAATGCCGTAAAGCAGCGCTTCCGCGCTTGGCGGGCAGCCGGGCACATAGATGTCGACCGGCACGACGCGGTCGCAGCCGCGCACCACCGAATAGGAATAGTGATAGTAGCCGCCGCCATTGGCGCAGGAGCCCATCGAGATGACGTAGCGCGGCTCCGGCATCTGGTCGTAGACCTTGCGCAGCGCCGGCGCCATCTTGTTGGTCAGCGTGCCGGCCACGATCATGATGTCTGACTGGCGCGGCGACGCGCGCGGCGCAACCCCGAACCGCTCCGAGTCGTAGCGCGGCATCGAGGTGTGGATCATCTCGACCGCGCAGCAGGCGAGACCGAAGGTCATGAACATCAGCGAACCGCTGCGCGCCCAGGTGATCAGCGCCTCGGTCGAAGTGACGAGAAAGCCCTTGTCGGCCAGCTCGTTGTTGATTTCGAGGAAGAACGGATCGTCAGACCCCACCGACCGGCCGGTGTTGGGATCGATCAGGCCCTTGGGCTTCGGCGCGACGAGCGTGCCGGAACTGTCGCTCAATCCCATTCCAGCGCTCCTTTTTTCCATTCATAGGCAAAGCCGATGGTCAGCACCGCCAGAAACACCATCATCGACCAGAAGCCCAGCATGCCGATTTTCGAGAAGGAGACCGCCCACGGAAACAGGAAGGCCACTTCCAGATCGAAGATGATGAACAGGATCGACACCAGGTAGAAGCGGATGTCGAACTTCATGCGGGCATCGTCGAACGAGTTGAAGCCGCACTCATAGGCGGAAAGCTTTTCCGGGTCGGGGCTGCGGTAGGCCACCAGGAACGGCGCCACAAGCAGCGCCAGGCCGACGACCAGAGCCACGCCGATGAACAGGACGATGGGCAGGTACGAACTCAAAAGTGCGGTCATGCAGCAGCTTCCCGTTGGCGGCCAATCCACTCTGATTACAGCAACGAACCTCAATGCGGAAGCGTGACAGTTTAACCGCTGAACCGTTTTAAGTGCCTATGCTGCAACGCGGCGAGGGTTAGCGCAGCGCTTTCGGCGAAGCAAGTCAAACCTTGTTCAAAAGACGGTGCTGGACGGCACTTCGAGAGAAACTGGTCCGTTCCGCTCCTGTTTGATTTCCTTCACTTTTTACTCCACTTTTCTCTCCTGACATGGATCCCGCCAAAACCCTGCTAGCATGACCCGGAATCATCGGCTCCATTTGCTCGAAAATCATCAGAGTCTCGTCTCCCATGAAGGAAAAGATCTCGCTCGCCATGGCTCGCCGCATCGCGCTTGCGGCCCAGGGATTCAACGATACCCGCCCCACCAGCACGCCCGACCGCCGGCACTTCGCCCGCGTGCTTTCCCGCACCGGCCTGCTGCAGATCGATTCCGTCAGCGCCGTGGTGCGCGCTCACTATATGCCGCTCTATTCGCGCCTTGGCCCCTACCCGCTGACTTTGCTCGACAACGCCGCCGTGACGCGCAAGCGCACGGTCTTCGAATACTGGGCCCACGAAGCCTCCTTCCTGCCGGTCGAAACATACCCGCTGATGCGCTGGCGCATGCAGCGGGCCGAGAGCGGCGGCGAGATGTATCTGGGCCTGGCAAAATGGGGCCGCGAACACGCGGCCTATATCGAAGAGATCTATCGCCACGTCGTCGACCAGGGTCCGATTGCTGCCTCGGCGCTCGAGGGCCAGAAAGGCTCGGGCGGCTGGTGGGGCTGGAGCCATGCCAAGCATGCCTTCGAATGGCTGTTCTGGGCCGGCCGCATCACCACGGCACACCGCCGCGGCTTCGAGCGCTTCTATGACCTGCCGGAGCGCGTGCTGCCACAGGCGATCCTCGATCTGCCGGTGCCAGCCGCCGAGGATGCGCATCGCGAATTGCTGCGCATCTCCGCCCGCGCCCACGGCATCGCGATAGCAAGCGACCTGCGCGACTATTTCCGCCTGTCGCCGGCCGACATGAAGGGACGGCTGGAGGAACTGGTCGAGACCGGCGAACTTTTGCCTATGCGCGTCGAGGGCTGGGACAAGCCGGCCTATATGCACAAAGACGCCCGTTTGCCGCGCCGGATTGAGGCTCGGGCCTTGCTGGCGCCCTTCGATCCGGTCGTCTTCGAGCGGACGCGCACTGAAAACCTGTTCAACTTCCGCTACCGCATCGAGATCTACACGCCGGCCGACAAACGGCAGTACGGCTACTACGTCCTGCCCTTCCTGCTGGGAGACCGCATCGTCGCCCGCGTCGACCTCAAGGCCGACCGTCCCGCCAGCGTGCTGCGCGTCCACGCCGCCTACGCCGAGCCCGGCGCGCCGCCTGAGACTGCCGCAGAACTGTTCGAGGAATTGAAACTGATGCAGGGCTGGCTCGGCCTGGAGCGCATTGAAGTGACGCCAGCCGGCGACCTCGGACAGCCGCTCGCCGACATCACCGCGTCGTAGACGCGCGTTGACACGCCTGCATACACAAGCCTAAATCCGATCCAGACGGTCTCTTCTCTTCAAAGGGAGGGGCCAAGAGGGAATGCGGTGCGGGATTTCGATCCCAAATCCGCGGCTGTCCCCGCAACTGTAAGCGAAGAGCCTGGGCCGAAAACCACTGGGTAACACCGGGAAGGCGGCACCCAAGGCGATGACCCGCGAGCCAGGAGACCTGCCGTCTAGGACATAAAGTATCCGATCGCCTGGCGGGTTTTCCGGGCAAGGAGCCTGATTTGGAACGCGACAGCAGTTTTTCGGCTGAAACAGCGGATATTTTGTCCGGCGGCAACGATGATGCCTTGGCCGGCGTCACCGTCATCGTCTGCGCCTCCTGTCGTGACGAGACCGGCTCCGACGCCCATCCCCGCGCCGGCGAATTGCTGGCCGACGACACGCGCCGCGCCGCCGCGGATGACAAGATCCGCATCCGAACCGTCGAATGCCTCGGCAATTGCAAGCGCCGCCTCAGCGCAGCGATCCTGCGCGACGGCTGCTGGAGCTATGTCTTCGGCGACCTGACCGCGAGCAGCGGCGCCGATCTCGTCACCGGCGCCAAACTCTTCGCCACCTCGACCGACGGCCTCATTCCGTGGCGCGGCCGGCCCGAATCCCTCAAGCGCGGCCTCGTTGCCCGCATCCCTCCCCTCGACATGCTGAAGGACTGACTATGACCGCCAACCTCTCCCGCGTTCCCTGCACCGTCGTCACCGGCTTCCTCGGCGCCGGCAAGACGACGCTGGTCCGCCATCTCCTGGAAAACGCCGGCGGCAAACGCATTGCCATCATCGTCAACGAGTTCGGCGACATCGGCATCGACGGCGAAATCCTCAAAGGCTGCGGCATCGACACCTGCCCCGAGGAAAACATCGTCGAACTCGCCAATGGCTGCATCTGCTGCACCGTCGCCGACGATTTTGTGCCCGCACTCGACCAGATCCTCGCGCTGACGCCGAGGGTCGACCACATTCTGATCGAGACGTCCGGCCTCGCGCTGCCCAAGCCGCTGGTCCAGGCTTTCCAGTGGCCGTCAGTGAAGAGCCGGGTGACTGTCGACGGCGTCATCGCCGTGGTCGACGGCCCGGCGCTGGCCGAGGGCCGTGTCGCTAACGACATGGACGCCCTGCAGGCGCAGCGCGCCAAGGACGAGACGCTCGACCATGACGACCCGGTCGAGGAAGTGTTCGAGGACCAGATCGCCTGCGCCGACCTGATCATCCTGTCGAAGAGCGATTTGATGGACGCCGCCGGCTCGGCCCGCGCCAACGCCATCATCAACGAACACTCCGCCCGCGCCGTGAAGATCGTGCCGACCTCGCATGGCAAAGTCGATCCCTCGGTCCTGCTCGGGCTCGGCCTTGCCGTCGAAGACGACATCGAGAACCGCAAGTCCCATCATGACGGCGCATTCGACCACGAACATGACGACTTCGACACGTTCATTGTCGACATTGCCTCGATCGCCAGTCCGGACGAGCTGGCAAAGCGCGTCGCCACTGCCGCGGAGCAGGAAAACGTGTTGCGCGTCAAAGGCTTCGTCGATGTCGGTGGCAAGCCGATGCGGCTCTTGCTGCAGGCTGTCGGGCCGCGCGTCAATCACTATTACGACCGCGCCTGGACTGCTGCCGATGACCGTCGCTCGCGCCTCGTCGTCATCGGCCTGAAGGGGCTGAACCGCCCGGCAATCGAGCGTATACTCGCCGGCTGATCTCAGGCACGAGCCGCGATGCACATCCTCACCACCACATCCGCCTCGCTCGACGATCTCGCCGAGCCTGTCGATCTCCGGCAGACGCCGGCGGATATCGTGGCGCTGTCCTTCACCGACAGCGATCTTGCCGGACTGGCGGCGGCATGGAAGGCCGATGCCGGCCGTTTGCCCTCGATGCGGCTGGCAGCGCTGCGCGACCTGCGCCATCCGATGTCCGTCGACCTGTGGGTCGACAGTGTAGCCCAACACGCCAAGGTCATCCTGGTTCGCATTCTCGGCGGTTACGACTGGTGGCGCTATGGCTGCGACCAGCTTGCCGCGACCGCCCGAGCGCACGGCATCAAACTGGCGCTGTTGCCCGGCGAAAGCCACGACGAGGATCTCAGGCTGATCGAAGCCTCGACGCTGCGGCGCGAAGAGCTCGATGCATTGCTGGGCTATTTCCGCGAGGGCGGCCCGGCGAATATGAGCGCGCTGGTACAGCGGTTGGCGCGGCTGGCTGGGCAAGATACGGCGGTCGCCGAGCCTGTCCCTGTGCCGAAAGCCGGCTACTACGAACCCGGACGCGGTGTCGTCCCCCTCCCCCTTGAGGGGAGGGTCCGGCCGCAGGCCGAGGGTGGGGTCGCCCGTGACGCACGCCGACCTAAGGAAACGCCACATCCAGTCGTACCGACCCCACCCGGCCGTGCGGGCCACCCTCCCCTCGAGGGGGAGGGAGACGCCGCACCTGTCATCCCCATCCTCTTCTATCGCTCGATGCTGCTGGCTGCCGATGTCGCGCCCATCGATGCCCTTTTCGACGCGCTCCGCCAGCGCGGCATCACCCCGGTCCCCATCTTCGTCTCCAGCCTCAAGGACCCGACGTCACTGGCCTTTGTCGAGACCGCGCTCGCAACGCTCAAGCCCGCCGCCATCATCGCCGCCACCGCCTTCGCCTCCGGCGCCGAGCCCGGCGTCGAAACCCTGTTCGACCGCGCCGGCGTGACCGTCTTCCAGGTCATCGTGGCGACGACCCGCCGCGACACCTGGCAAAACAACCAACGTGGCCTCGCCCCCGCCGACCTCGCCATGCATGTCGTGCTGCCGGAGCTTGATGGCCGCATCCTCGCCGGCGCCATTTCCTTCAAGGGCGAGAGCGAGACCGACCCGGCACTGGCCTTCCGCGCCTTGGCCAACCGACCAGAGCCCGACCGCGTAGCGCAGGTAGCAAACCGCATCGAAGCTTTTGTTCGCCTGCAGCAAGCGCCACGCGCGACGCGCAAGCTCGCCATCCTGATCCCCGACTATCCCAGCGCACCCGGCCGCACCGGCTATGCCGTCGGCCTCGACGTGCCGTCCAGCGTGCTCGCCATGCTGCACGACCTGAGGCAACAGGGCTACGCCGTTGAAGGGATTCCGCAAACGCCGCGCGAGTTGCTGCAGATGCTGGAGCGGAGTGGCGCCGGGCTGGGGCTGGATGAGTATCGTACCTTTTCGACGGAGCTGCCCACAGCGGCAATTGCAGCGGTAGATGCGGCGTGGGGCGCTCCTTCACCCTCCCCCTTGTGGGGAGGGTCGGTTCGCGACATTCGCGAAGCGGATGGCGCGAAACGGGGTGGGGGTAGCGGCGCACCACCCCCACCCGGCCCTGCGGGCCACCCTCCCCACAAGGGGGAGGGTAAGAGCGCTTTCCCCTTCCGCGCTGCGACCTTCGGCAACATCACCGTGGCCCTCGCCCCCGATCGGGGCCGCTCGGCCGATCGCCGCGCCGATTACCACGACCCGACCCTGCCGCCGCGCCACGAACTGATCGCTTTCGGCCTGTGGCTGCGCAAGTCGCTGGGCGTCCTTGCCCTCATCCATGTCGGCGCCCATGGCACGCTGGAGTGGCTGCCCGGCAAGACCGTAGCGCTCAGCGAAACCTGCTTTCCCGAGATCGTCACCGGCCCGCTGCCCGTCATCTATCCCTTCATCGTCTCCAACCCGGGCGAAGCCGCACAGGCCAAGCGGCGCATTGCCGCCGTCACCCTTGGTCATCTGCCGCCGCCCTTGGCTGGCGCCGGGCTGGACGAAAACCAGCACAGGCTGGAGCGGCTGGTCGATGAGTACGCCCAGGCCGACGGGCTCGACCGCCGCCGCCGCGACCGGCTGGCCAAGCTGATTGTCGAGACCGCGCAAAAGACCGGCCTTGCTTCCGAGGCCGGCGTTGCCAAAAGCGACGCGCCCGACGAAGCGCTGCGCCGCATCGACGCCTGGCTCTGCGACCTCAAGGATTTCGCCATCAAGGACGGCCTGCATATCTATGGCCGCTCGCCCGAGGGCGAGGCCGATCCGCTGCGCAAACAAAGCGCGGCGACCGAGAAGGCAGCGCTCGTCGCTGCCCTCGATGGTCGCCATGTCGCTGCCGGACCTGCCGGCGCGCCGGCGCGCGGCCGGCGCGACGTGCTACCCACCGGCCGCAATCTGTTCACGTCGGACCCGCGCACCATGCCGACGCCTACAGCCTATGATCTGGGCAAGGCAGCGGCGGAAGAAGTTGTGCGCAGCTACATGCAATCGCATGGCGACTGGCCGCGCTCGCTGGTCATCGACCTCTGGGGCTCGGCCTCACTGCGCACCGGCGGCGAAGAGATCGCGCAAGGCCTGGCGCTGATGGGCTGCCGGCCGCAATGGGATTCGGCGACCGGCCGCATCACCGGCATCGAGGTGCAGCCGCCGGCAGCGCTCGGCCGCCCGCGCGTCGATGTCACCTGGCGCATATCGGGCCTGTTCCGCGACATGTTCCCGACCCAGATCGCGCTGATCGACGCCGCCGCCAACGCCGTCGCCACCCGCGACGAGGACGCGTCGGAAAACCCGCTCGCCGCCAGAACCCGCGCTGACGGCAGGATCAGCCCGCGCATTTTCGGCACCTCACCCGGCACCTACGGCGCCGGCGTCGAAGACCTGTTGTCGAGCGGCGACTGGGCGGCGCGCGAAGAGATCGGCCGCGCCTATCTCGACGCGACATCGCATGCCTATGGCGGCGCCGACGGCGAAGGCATCGCCTCCCCCGGCGCCTTCGAAGGGCGTATCGCCGAGGCCGATCTTCTCGTCCATACCGGCGATGACCCCGGCCGCGACATCCTCGAAGGCTCCGCCGATGTCGCCTTCATAGGCGGCTTTTCGGCAGCCCTGGCCGCCCTCGGCAAGAATGCCGACGTCATCGTGCTCGACACCACCGACCCGCAAAAGCCGAAGCCGCGCTCGATCAGTGAGGCGGTGGCGCGGGTGGTGCGCGCCCGTGCGGTCAATCCGCGCTTCATAACAGGCCAGATGCGCCACGGCCCGCGCGGCGCTTCGGAATTCGCCGAGACGGTCGACCGTCTGGTCGGCTTCGCCGAAACCACGAATGCCATATCGGGCGCGCTGATCGAGGCCGTGCATGACGCTTATCTCGGCGACCCCGAGGTTCGCGCCTTCATCCTGCGCGAGAACCCGGCCGCCGCGAAGATCATCGCCGAACGTTTCCTGTCGGCACGGCGGCGCGGCCTCTGGCATCCCTTGCGCAATTCCATCGACGACGATCTGGCGGCCTTGATTGCCGAGGCTCAGGCGCTGGGGGTGGCGGCATGAACGCCTTCTCGCGCCGCGGCGCCTGCCCTGCTCTGTCCGCGCCGATGCAGACCGGCGACGGCCTGCTGGTGCGGCTCAACCCGGTCGCGGGAGGATTGTCGCCGAAGCTTTTGATCGGACTCTGCGAATCCGCCCTGCGGCACGGCAATGGCATCATGGAAGTCACCGCGCGCGGCAGTTTGCAGATACGCGGCCTGACAGCGGCTGGTGCTGCGCGGCTGGCGACGGAGGTTGATGCGCTGGGTATCGCGGTGCGTACCGGTGTGCCGGTCGAGACGGGTCCGCTGGCCGGCATCGATCCGCAGGAGATTGCCGATCCCCGGCCGCTGGCCGAACGCATTCGCGCTGCGACCGAGCAGGCCAGCCTTCCGCCACGCCTTGGTCCCAAGGTTTCGGTCGTCGTCGACGGCGGCGGACAGTTGGCCATGGATGCGGTGACCGCCGATGTCCGGCTGAATGCGGTACGGACCGGCACCGGTGTCCAGTGGAGCGTATCGGTTGCAGGTGACAGGAAAAGCGCGAAGTCGCTTGCAACGGTCGATGAAGATGCAGCGCGCGATATAGCCGTTGCCGTGCTCAGGATGGTTGCCGAGAAAGGCCGGGAGGCCCACGGAAGGGATTTGTCGGAGAGGCAGCTGGCATCTCTCGCCGGTTGGCATTCTGTCACGCCCCCCTCTGTCCTGCCGGACATCTCCCCCACGAGGGGGGAGATTGAACTCTCAGTACCGCTTTCGCCTATCGCGAATGTTGCAGCACCCCCTATTGAACCGACTGAAGACAGAGGGCCGGCGCCAAAGCTGCCAATCTCCCCACCCGTGGGGGAGATGTCCGGCAGGACAGAGGGGGGCGCGAAGGAACGCCGCCCCATCGGAACCTTTGACCTCGCCAACAACGCCACCGCCCTCGGTATCGGCCTGCCCTATGGCAGCATGCCGGCCGACAAGCTTATCAACCTCGCGCAGAGCGCCCTCACGCTCGGCGCCACCGAAATCCGCCTCGCCCCCGGCCGTGCCTTGCTTTTCCTGGGCCAACCACCAGCCGCCAACGCCCCCCTCCAAACCACCGCAACCACCCTCGGCTTCGTCACCTCCCCTGCCGACCCACGCACCCGCATCGCCGCGTGCCCCGGCACCCCGGCGTGCGCCTCCGGCCAGATCGCCACCCGCGATATTGCAGAGACCATCGCCGCCGAAAACCCCGACATCCTCGACTTCACCTTGCACATTTCCGGCTGTGCCAAGGGCTGCGCTCACCCCGGCTCAACAGCACTCACACTCGTCGGCGGCGAAAACGGAGCCGGACTTGTCGTGAACGCGACGGCAAAGGCCCTTCCTGCCGGCTACAGGCCGGGCTATGACGCCGCGCGCGGCGTCAGTCGCGTCGCCGCGATGGTCCGCAGCGCACGATTTCAGGGCGAAACAGCCGCCGCTTGCCTGACACGGCTCGGGCCGGCGGCAATCGCCGAAGCTTACCGACAGGAATGAACATGGCCGCCTACGACTACATTCATGACGGCACGGCGATCTACGAGCGCTCCTTCGCCATCATCCGCGCCGAGGCCGACCTGTCGCGCTTTTCCGAAGCAGAGGCCGATGTCGCCATTCGCATGATCCATGCCTGCGGCCAGGTCGAAGCCGCGCGACACTTCGCTTTCTCCAGCGACTTCGTTGCCGCCGCGCGCGCTGCACTTTCGGCCGGTGCGCCGATCTTCTGCGACGCCGAGATGGTCTCGCACGGTGTCACTCGCGCCAGGCTGCCGGCCGGCAACGAGGTGATCTGCACGCTGCGCGACCCGCGCACGCACGACATCGCCGCGAAAATCGGCAACACCCGCTCGGCTGCGGCCATCGACCTGTGGGGCGAGCGCATGGCCGGTTCGGTCGTCGCCATCGGCAATGCTCCGACCGCGCTCTTCTATCTGCTGGAGAAGCTGCGCGACGGCGCGCCGAAGCCGGCGGCCATCATCGGCATGCCGGTCGGCTTCGTCGGCGCCGCCGAATCGAAGGATGCGCTGGCCGAAAACTCCTATGGCGTGCCCTATGCCATCGTGCGCGGCAGGCTGGGCGGCAGCGCCATGACCGCCGCTGCGCTCAACGCTTTGGCGAGGCCGGGCCTGTGAACGCGCTTCCTAGGGGACGTCTGGTCGGCGTCGGCACCGGGCCCGGCGACCCCGAACTGTTGACGCTGAAAGCCGCCCGCGCGCTGGCCGAGGCCGACGTCGTGGCCTATTTCGCCAAGCGCGGCAACAACAGCAATGCCCGCGCCATCGTCGAAGCCCAATTCCGCCCCGGCATGACGGAACTGCCGCTGCTTTATCCCGTGACCACGGAGATCGACAAGGATCACGACGACTACCGCTCGCAGATCACGGCCTTCTATGAGGAGTCCGCCGAGAAAGTCGCCGAACACCTCGACGCCGGCAGAATGGTCGCGGTGCTCTCGGAAGGCGATCCGCTGTTCTACGGCTCCTACATGCACCTGCATGTCAGGCTGGCGCACCGTTTCCCCACAGAAGTCATTCCCGGCGTCACCGCCATGTCCGGCTGCTGGTCGGCGACCGGTCTGCCGATCGTCCAGGGCGACGACGTGCTGACCGTGCTGCCGGGCACGATGAGCGAGTTCGAATTGACCCGCCGTCTCGCCGACACCGATGCCGCCGTCATCATGAAGGTCGGCCGCAACCTGCCCAACATCAGGCGCGCACTGCTAGCGACCGGCAAATTGTCGCGCGCGGTCTATGTCGAGCGCGGCACCATGCCGGGCAGCGTCTCGATGCGACTGGCCGACAAGCCGGACGACAAGGCGCCCTATTTCGCCATTGTGCTGGTGGCCGGCTGGTCCGGCCGCCCGCCCGTAGCGGGGGGCGAAGCATGAGCGGCCGTCTCACCGTCATCGGCCTCGGGCCAGGTAATGCCGACCAGGTCACGCCGGAAGCCAGCCGCGCCGTGGCGCAGGCAAAATTCTTCTACGGCTACAAACCCTATCTCGACCGGCTCGAGCTCCGCCCTAACCAGACCCGCGTCGCCTCTGACAATCGCGAGGAGCTTGCGCGGTCGAAGGACGCACTGACCAAGGCTGCCGAAGGCTATGACGTCGCCGTCGTCTCCGGCGGCGATCCAGGCGTCTTCGCCATGGCCGCCGCCGTCTGCGAGGCGATCGAGGCCGGCCCGGCCGAATGGCGCGCCGTCGATGTCGCTGTCATCCCTGGCATCACCGCCATGCTCGCCGTCGCCGCCCGCATCGGTGCACCGCTCGGCCATGATTTCTGCGCCATCTCGCTGTCCGACAATCTGAAGCCCTGGGAGCTGATCGAGCTGCGCCTGCTGGCGGCCGCGGGCGCCGGCTTCGTCATCGCGCTCTACAACCCGATCAGCAAGGCGCGCCCCTGGCAGCTCGGCCGCGCCTTCGAATGCCTCACCGCGATCCTGCCCGGTACTACGCCGGTGATTTTCGGCCGCGCCGCCGGCCGCCCGGACGAGCGCATCGAGGTCTATCTGCTGGCCGATGTCGACGCGCAAAAAGCCGATATGGCGACCTGCATCATCATCGGCTCGCCGGAAACCAGGATCATCAAGCGCAGCGACAGGCCGGCGCTGGTCTACACGCCGCGTTCGGCAGCGGGTCCAAGAAAATGATCGACCATCGCGGCAAGCGCTTCGACGGATTCGGCGGAGGGAACGTCCGGCAAGGCAGGCCGGCGGATCATCACCACGTCGATACCCAGCGCCCGCGCCGCGGCGATCTTGCCGTAGGTCGCCTCGCCACCGCTGTTCTTGGACACGACGACATCGATACGGTGGTCCCGCAGCAGCGCGCTTTCGTCGGACTCGCGAAACGGCCCCCGCGCCAGCAGATAGGTCGCATCGGGCACCGCCAGCTTCGGCTCGACCGGATCGACGCTGCGGATGAGGTAGTGATGCTGCGGCGCCGCCTCGAAGGCGGCGACTTCTTGCCGGCCGAGCGAAAGGAAGGCGCGGCGCGGTGCTGGTCCCAGCACCTCGACCGCTTCGGCTACGGTGCCGACCAGTGTCCAGCGGTCGCCTTTGACAGGCTCCCAGCCGGGACGCCGCAGAGCGATGATCGGCATGCCGGTCTTGCGCGCGGCTTCCGCGGCATTGGCCGATATCTGCGCCGCATAAGGGTGCGTAGCGTCGATCAGCAGGTCGATGCGCATGTCGTTGAGATAGGCCGCCAACCCGCCAGCGCCACCAAAGCCACCGACCCTTGTCGGCACATTCTGCGCGACGGGATTCTCAGTACGGCCGGCGAGCGACAGCGTGATGGAGAGATCCGCGCGTGCGGCGAGCTTGCCGGCCAGTTGCCGGGCCTCGGTGGTTCCGCCAAGGATCAGAATGCGGTGGGTCATCATGCCTGCTGAGGGTCAATCGCCTGCCTGGCTCACTGTCGTCGGCATCGGCGAGGACGGTTTAGCGGGTCTCGGTGACGAGGCCAAGCGGCGCATTGCCGAGGCCGAAGTGATCTTCGGCGGCAAGCGCCACCTCGCATTGGTCGCATCGTTCGCCAAAGGCGAGGCACGACCATGGCCAATCCCTTTCGATGCCGAAATGCAAGACGTGCTGGCGCTTGCCGGCAGAAAAGTCTGCGTGCTCGCCTCCGGCGATCCGTTCTTCCACGGTGTCGGTGTCACCCTCGCCCGCAAGGTTGCGGTAGAGGACATGCACGTCATCCCGGCGCCATCGGCGATTTCGCTGGCCGCATCACGCCTCGGCTGGGCGTTGCAGGATATCGAGACCGTCTCGCTGCACGGGCGTCCGCTCGATCTGATCCGGCCGCTGCTGCAGCCTAGCGCCCGCCTCCTGGCCCTGACCTCGGACGCCGAGGCACCGGCGGCGATCGCCCGCCTGCTGACCGAGCTCGACTTCGGCGCCTCGCAGCTGACGGTTCTGGAAGCTTTGGGTGGCCCAAATGAGAAACTGCGTTCGGCGCAAGCCGATGCCTTCGACCTCACAAACATCAATCCGCTCAACGTGCTGGCCATCGAAATTGAATCAAGTCCGCAAGCCCGCGTCCTGCCGCTGACATCGGGCCTGGCCGATCATCTGTTCGAGCATGATGGCCAGATCACCAAGCGCGAAGTGCGCGCCATCACGCTGTCGGCGCTGGCCCCCCGGCGCGGCGAGTTGTTGTGGGACATCGGCGCCGGCTCCGGTTCGATCGGCATCGAATGGATGCTGGCTCATCCCTCGATGCGCGCGATTGCCATCGAGGCCGACCCGACCCGTGCCGCCCGTGTTGGCCGCAACGCCGCCACCTGCGGCGTTCCCGGCCTTGTCGTGGTGGAAGGCAGCGCACCGAAGGCACTTGCCGGGTTGGCAACGCCCGACGCGATCTTCATCGGCGGCGGCGGCAGTGATTCAGGCGTGCTGAACGCCGCCATCAAGGCGCTGCGCGCCGGCGGCCGCCTCGTCGCCAATGCGGTGACGCTGGAGATGGAAACCTTGCTGCTTGCCCGCCATGCGTCGCTCGACGGCGATCTCACCCGCATCGCACTGTCGCGCGTGACGCCGGTCGGCTCGATGCAAGCCTGGCGACCGGCCATGCCGGTCACCCAATGGAGCTGGGTGAAGCCATGATGGTCGCGGGCATCGGCAGCCGAAAGGGCGTCAGCACAGGTGAAGTGCTTGCTGCGATCGAAACCGCGCTCGAAGCGCATGGGCTGGCGATGACGGCGCTGTCCGCCTTGGCGACGAGCGAATTCAAACGCAACGAAGAAGCCATTTTTGCCGCCGGCCGTGAGCTCAAGCTCCCGGTGATAGTGGTGGATGTTGAACCGCCGCTCCCCCTCACCCAGCCTCCGCTTCGCTCGGCTGACCTCTCCCCGAGGGGAGAGGAGACTACCGGCGTCGCCGCCAGTCTCTTCTCCCCAGCGGGGAGAAGGTGGCCCGAAGGGCCGGATGAGGGGGCCGCTTCGCTCAACCTCTCACAGCGTCTTGCCGGCACGCCGTCGGTTTCCGAAGCCTCGGCCCTTGCCGTCGCCGGCGCCGGCGCAAAACTGCTCGGGCCACGCACCGTGCTCGGCCCGGTCACCTGCGCCATCGCCATCAGCGGAGATGCGCCATGACCGTCCATTTCATCGGCGCCGGCCCCGGTGCTGCCGACCTCATCACCCTGCGCGGCGCAAGGCTGCTGGCCAGCTGTCCGGTCTGTCTCCATGCCGGATCGATCGTCGCACCGGAATTGCTGCAGCACTGCGCTCCGGGGACAAAAATAATCGACACCGCACCGATGTCGCTCGACGAGATCGAGGCCGAATATGTGGCGGCTCACGAAGCCGGCCATGATGTGTCGCGCCTGCACTCCGGCGACCTCTCGGTGTGGAGCGCCGTTGCCGAGCAGATCCGCCGGCTGGAAAAGCACGGCATAGCCTACACGCTGACGCCCGGCGTGCCGTCCTTCGCTGCTGCCGCCGCAGCGCTGCGCCGCGAATTGACCATTCCCGAGGTCGCCCAAAGCCTGGTGCTGACCCGCATCTCCGGCCGCGCCTCAAAAATGCCGCCCGGCGAAACGCTGGCTGGCTTTGGCCGCACCGGCGCCACCCTCGCCATCCACCTTGCCATCCATGCCATCGATCGCGTCGTCATCGAGCTAACGCCGCTCTATGGCGCCGATTGCCCGGTGGCGGTCGTCTTCCGCGCCTCCTGGCCGGACGAGCGCGTGCTGACCGGCACGCTGGCGACCATCGAAGCACAATTGGCGGCCGATCCGATGGAGCGCACCGCGATCATCTTCGTCGGCCGTTCGCTGGCGGCGGAAGGCTTTGGCGAAAGTTCATTGTACGACGCCCATTACCAGCGGCGTTTTCGCGGACGGGATGGATTGTGAGCGGCAGCGCCAAAAACAAAAGCGGAAACGCCACGGTCGAGCAGGCGCTGGCCCGGCTGAACTTCAAGCCGCGCCAGCTTGAGCCGGGCCATGTCTGGCTGGCCGGTGCCGGCCCCGGCGATCCCGGCTGCCTGACGCTGGAAGTGCTGGCCGCCCTTGGGCAGTGCGACGCTCTCGTCTACGACGCGCTGGTTTCGCCCGACATTGTCGCCGTCGCCGAAGGGGCGGAACTGTTCTATGCCGGCAAGCGCGGCGGAAAACCGTCGATGAAGCAGGACGACATCACCGCTTTGCTGGTGCGGCTGGCGCGCGAGGGCCGCCGCGTCGTCAGGCTGAAAGGCGGCGATCCCTATATTTTCGGCCGTGGTGGCGAAGAAGCTTTGGCGCTGGTGCGTGAAAACATCCCATTTCGTGTCCTGCCCGGTCTCACCTCGGGTCTGAGCGCGCTGGCCGCGACCGGCATTCCCGCCACAATGCGCGGCATCAACAAGGCGGTGATCCTGGCGACCGGCCACGCCGCCGGCACCGATGACGATCTTGACTGGGCAGCCATCGCCCGCACCGGCCAGCCGGTCGTCATCTATATGGGCATGGCCAATCTGCCGGTCATCGCGGCCTCTCTGCTCGAGGGCGGGCTGGCGCCGTCGACGCCGGCAGCCGTGATCGTCGCTGCAACGACGCCGCAGGAGCGCATCGTCGTCGCCACGCTCGCCACCCTCGCCGAGCAGGCCGCTGCAGCCGGGCTGGCCTCGCCGGCGCTGATCGTCGTCGGCGGCATCGTTGCCATGCGCGCAGCACTGGCGGGCGAACAATGACCCACGCCATCATCATTGGCGCGCCACGCTCGGGTTCGGGCAAGACCAGCGTCACCATCGGCATTCTGCGCGCATTGGCGCGGCGCGGCCTGAAGGTGCGCGGCGCCAAGTCCGGCCCCGACTACATCGATCCCGGTTTCCACACTGCCGCCACCGGTCTGTCCGGCGTCAATCTCGACAGCTGGGCGATGTCGCCGGATCTGCTCAACGCACTGGCCGGCAACGCCGCCGAGGATGCCGATTTTGTCTTCCTCGAAAGCGCCATGGGCCTGTTTGATGGCATCCCCGCTGCTCCGGGACGCACCGGCTCGGCCGCAGACCTCGCGCGCCTCTATGGCCTGCCAGTGTTGCTGGTGCTCGATGTCTCGGGACAGTCGACTACGGCGGCGGCCGTCGCCAAGGGTTTTGCCACCTATGATCCCGATGTGCGCATGGCTGGTGTCGTGCTCAACCGCCTCGGCAGCGAACGCCATCGCAAACTGTGCAGCGAGGCCATCGAGGCGCTTGGCCTGCCGGTCGTCGGCGCCATTTTGCGCGATCCCTCGCTGAACCTGCCGGAACGCCATCTCGGCCTCGTCCAGGCCGGCGAATACGCCGACCTGATGGCGCATCTCGACCGCCTCGCCGACATGGTCGAAAAGTCGCTCGATCTCGACGCCATCAGGGCGCTGGCGGCGCCATTTACGCCTGCGTCAGGCAGTTTCGGCGACGCGCTGTCGCCGCCCGGCCAGCGCATTGCATTGGCCGAGGACGCTGCCTTCACCTTCCTCTACCCGCATGTCGCCGCGCACTGGCGCAAGGCCGGCGCGGAGATCGTCCCCTTCTCGCCGCTCGCCGACGAAGCACCGGCAGAGGACTGCGATGTCTGCTGGCTGCCCGGCGGCTATCCGGAGCTTCATGCCGGCCGCCTCGCTGCCGCCGCGACCTTCCGTGCCGGCATGGCAAGCTTTGCGGCAACCAAGCCGGTGCATGGCGAGTGCGGGGGCTTCATGGTGCTGGGCGAAGCGCTGGAGGACGCCTCGGGCGAGACGCACGAGATGCTCGGGCTGCTCGGCCATTCCACCAGCTTTGCCAAGCGCAAGATGAACCTCGGCTACCGCGAGGCGCGGCTGCGCGCCGATTGCCCCCTTGGGTCGCAAGGTGCGCTGATCCGCGGCCATGAATTCCACTATGCGCAGATGATTGCGACCGGCAATGACGAGCCGCTGGCCGACCTCGCCGACGGCCAGGGCAATCCGCTCGGCGCCTCCGGCTACCGGCGCGGCCATGTCAGCGGCACCTTCTTCCATGCCATTGCGAGGGGCACATGAAGCTCCGGAACATGAACCTTTCGCCACGGCAGGTCATCGACGACATCGCGCTTTGCCTGGTCTTCTTCACCAGGCTGCCCCTGCCCGTCTTCGACTTTCGCGGCCGCAGCCTTGCCGCAGCGATCTGGGCCGCACCGGTCGCCGGCCTTGTCGTCGGCCTGATCGGCGCGGTCGTCTATGCCACGGCGGAAAGGTTTGGCCTCGCCATGGGGCCGGCGGCGGCACTTGCTCTGGCCGCAACCTTGCTCACCACCGGCTGCCTGCACGAGGACGGGCTTTCCGATGTCGCCGATGGCTTTGGCGGCGGCAAGTCGCGTGGCCGGAAACTGGAGATCATGCATGACAGCCGCATCGGCGCCTATGGCGCGTCGGCACTTGGCCTGTCGCTGCTGATCCGCTGGAGCACGCTTTCGCAATTCGCCGATCCCAACCAAGCCCTCTTCGCCCTCGTGGCCGCACACGCGGCCTCGCGCGGCTTGCTCGGCGCCTTCATGCATCTGCTGCACCCGGCGCGGTCCCATGGCCTCTCGGCCGCAGCCGGCACCGTATCGCAGGAAGTCGCCATAGCCGGCGCCGTGCTCGGCGCGATACCACTCCTCTTGCTCGGGCTTGGCGGCGCGGTTTTCGCGCTCATCCTGCTCGGTCTTTTGTTTTTCGCCTTCCGCGCACTCTGCCTCAACCAGATCGACGGCCAGACCGGCGATACGGTCGGCGCGCTGCAACAACTGGCCGAGATCGCAATCCTGCTCGTCGCTTCCGTTTCCCTTTCCTGACTCTTCCTCGGAGAATTTGCCCCCATGCCCTTCAAATCGCTTGCTGAACTGCGCGCCGCGTGTCTCGACCTGCCTGCCGGCAGTGACACTGCGGCCAATGCCGTCGCCCGCCGTCAGGACACGCTGACCAAACCGCAAGGCAGCCTCGGCCGGCTCGAGACCATCGCCGCCTGGCTGGCCCGCTGGCAGGGCCGCGACATGCCGAAGCTCGACCGCGTCAAAGTCTTCGTCTTTGCCGGCAATCATGGCGTCACCGCGCAAGGCGTGTCGGCCTTCCCGTCTGAGGTCACAGTGCAGATGGTGGCGAATTTCGCCGGTGGCGGCGCCGCCATCAACCAGCTCGCCCGCATCGCCGGCGCCGAGCTCGACGTCATCCCGCTCGACCTCGACCATCCCACGGGCGACTTCACGCAGGCACCCGCGATGGACGACAAGGCCTTCCTTGCCGCCGTCTCGGCCGGCTACGACGCGGTGACGAAGGACATCGACCTGGTCTGCTTCGGCGAAATGGGCATCGGCAACACCACGCCGGCCGCAGCCATATCAGCTGCGCTGTTCGGCGGCGGTGCGGAGAAATGGACCGGGCGCGGCACCGGCGTCGACGATGCCGGCCTGAAGCGCAAGGTCACGGCCATCGAAGCCGGCCTCAAGCGCCATGCCGAGGCCCTGGCCGATCCACTGGGGATAGCCGCCGCGCTCGGCGGCCGTGAACTCGCCGCCATCTTCGGCGCGACGCTCGCCGCTCGCCACCTCGGCGTGCCGGTGCTGCTCGACGGCTTCGTCTGCACCGCAGCCGCAGCGCCGCTGGCAAAGCTGCACCCAACCGGCCTCGCCCACACACTCGCCGCGCATGTCTCGGCCGAGTCTGGCCATCGCCGCTTGCTTGAAGCACTTGAGCTGCCGCCGCTGCTCGATCTCGGCATGCGGCTCGGCGAAGGCTCCGGCGCCTGCCTCGCGGTTAACATCGTCCGCTCGGCGCTGGAATGCCATGCCAGGATGGCGARCTTTGCCGAGGCGGGTGTGTCGGAGAAGTAATTGGATAAGCCCTGGGGTGTCGCATCAGGATGCGGCACCTCGGCGCTAGAGCGGGATGAATCTAGGTTGGCGCATAGCCTGCCTCTGTGAAGTAATTTCTGCATTCGGTTGAAGAGACGGTGCCGAGGATTTGGCCGATGGCGTCACAGACGGTTTCGACGGTACGCTTGGCAGCCTTACGGAGCCAATGCTTTAGCTTTGCAAAGAGCTTCTCGATGGGGTTCAGGTCAGGCGAGTATTTGGGCAGCAAGAACAGCCTGGCGCCGGCCGAGCGGATGGCGCGGCGCACGG